>CAVWGC010000006.1:0-187500 GCA_963754515.1 uncultured delta proteobacterium
GTTACGTATAGCAAGCTGAAATCCACACACGGACTTTTTGCAACGATTTACAGGTTACAGATGGGAATGATGATCTCACATTCCATCTTATTTTTTAGTGAATATAATAATCCCTTGAAATTTTCTAAGGTTAGGAGTATTTATCAACTAATGTGGCAATTTATTGAATAATTTATGACGAGACACTCCAAGGAGAGTGCTATGGACTGATTACCGAAACCCCGTGTCTTGAAAAGAGAGCGGGGTTTTGTGTTTTAGGGCGGTATCGGGAGAAACCGGTCTCCTCGACACGAAATCAAAAACAAGGAAAAGAAATACCGGTTTGAGTAATACCATCCTTAGTATTGGGGGTTTGCTGGTTGAACCCGCTATTAGCAAGCCGTTACACCAACGCGCAATCAGACAGGGGCAAGGACACACCGTATGAATGATACATTATTTCTCGGCCTGGTTCAAAACGCCGCTTTGTTGCTGGCAGTGGCTTTCCTCTTTGACGTGGCCGTGAGCCGGTGGCGAATAGGGCAATCGTCGTTCTGGCAGACACTTGTCGGTTTCGCTCTCGGCGCCATCGGCATCACCGTAATGCTGACGCCTTGGACATTCGGGCCGGGCATTGTATTTGATACGCGTTCGGTATTGCTCGGCATATCCGGACTCTTTTTCGGTTTTTTCCCCACCGCGATAGCGATGACAATGACCGCAGCGTTTCGTTTATATCAGGGAGGAGCAGGAGCCTGGACTGGTGTTGCTGTGATCCTCACCTCAGGGGTTATCGGGATCGCCTGGCGGCATTTTCAACGACGGCCCTCGGCTGAGATCTCCTGGCGCGACCTCTACCTCTTCGGCATAGTCATCCATTTGGCCATGCTGGCTATGATGCTCACCTTGCCATGGGAGACCGCCTTAAGGGTACTTTCAAACATCACCCTGCCGGTGATATTGATCTATCCACTGGGAACTGCTTTGCTGGGTGTGTTGATGGTCAACCGGCTGCGTCGCGAGCGGGAGGGGGAGGCGCTCTCGAAGAGTGAGGAAAAATTCAGGACGGTTTTTGACAGGGCCAGTGACGGGATTCTGATTGTTGATCCTGTAACCAAAAAGTTTCTTCAGGGGAACACTACCATATGTTCCATGCTGGGGTATACAAAAGAAGAGATCGAAAATCTTACCATCAATGATATCCACCCGCCGGAGGATATCTCCCATGTGCTTGATGAGTTTGAAAAACAGCTAAAAGGGGAGAATGTTTTTGCCGAGGACCTGCCGGTATTGAGAAAAGACGGGGCAATCTTCTGTGCCGATATAGGCTCTTCCCACACTACCATTGGGGGAATACATTATCTTATTGGCATCTTCCGCAACATCACCGACCGTAAGCTGGCCGAGGCGGCGCTGCGGGTGAGCGAGGAACGATACCGGACCATTCTCAATGAAATGGAAGAGGGCTATCAGGAAGTTGATCTGGCAGGTAACTTCACTTATTTCAACGAGGCGTTTCTGAAGATCTTCGGTTTCAGCAGGGATGAAATGATGGGCACGAATTTCAGCCTTTACGCTGCCGAAGAGGCCATTGTGAAAAGAGTCTATCGCACCTACAATGAGATGTACAAGACAGGGCTTCCGATTAAAAGTTATGAGTGGGACATCATCAGGAAAGACGGAGCCAGGCGCACCCTTGAATTTTACGCATCCGTTTTAAGGGATTCAAAAGACCTTCCCACCGGCTTCCGGGGGATCGTCCGCGATATCACGGACCGCAGACTGGCCGAGGAGGCGCTGCGGGAGAGCGAGGAAAAATATCGCAACCTTTTCGAGAATGCCAATGAGTCCATTTTTGTGGCTCAGGACGGTAAACTGGTGTTTGTCAATCCGATGACCACCATGATGGTCGGCTATTCCGGTGAGGAGCTCACGGCAAGGTCATTTATTGAGTTCATTCATCCCGATGACCGGGGCATGGTTATCGACAGACATTTAAGGCGAATGAAGGGTGAGGAGCTTTCTCACATCTATCCTTTTCGGATTATCCACAGAGACGGAAACATCAGATGGGTAGAACTGAATGCCGTTTTGATAAACTGGACAGGGAAGCCAGCCACGCTGAATTTCCTGAGTGACATCACCGAACGCAGGCAGGCGGAGGAGGAGTCGAGGAGACTGGCTTCCGTAGTCCGTCACAGCCTGGAACTCGTCAATCTGGCAAACCCCGACGGTACGATGGTCTTTCTGAACGAAACCGGGAAGAAGATGCTTGGTATTTCCGAAGATGACATTGCCCAAACTCATATTATGGACGTTATCCCCGAGCATCTTCGGGATAAAGTTCAACAGGAGGTATTGCCCTCCATTACTAAGGATGGCTACTGGGAAGGGGACCTTCAATACCTCAACGTCAAAACTGGCGGGCTAACCGACGTGCATGCAATAACATTCAAAATCGACGATCCAGGAACAGGCACGTTGCAATTCCTGGCCAACGTCTCACAGAACATCACCGAGCGCAAACGGGCCGAGGGACAACTCCATCATACCCTTGATAGTCTCAGGAGGGCATTCGGCACAACCATCCAGGTCATGGTATCCGCTGTGGAAAGAAGAGATCCCTATACGGCCGGTCACCAGGTCCGGTCAACGGATATTGCCCGCGCCATTGCCGCGGAGATGGAGCTTTCACAAGACAAAATCGAAGCCATCCGCATGGCGGGTCCCATCCATGACATTGGGAAATTGTCCATCCCCGCAGAGATATTGTCCAAGCCCACCAAGCTGACGGAGATAGAGTTTTCCCTGATTAAGGAACATGCCCGAACAGGATACGAGATGCTGAAGGATGTGGAATCCCCTTGGCCCCTGGCGGAGATTGTCTACCAGCACCATGAGCGGATGGATGGTTCCGGTTATCCAAGAAATCTTAAAGGAGAGGAAATTCTCATCGAGGCCCGCATCCTCTCTGTTGCAGATGTTGTGGAAGCCATGGCCTCCCACCGGCCCTATCGTCCTGCCTTGGGATTAGATGCGGCACTGGAAGAGATTGAGAAAAATAAAGGGACGCTTTATGATGTAGTTGTTGTGGATGCCTGTCTGAGATTATTCCGGGAAAAAGGGTTACAGCTTATATCTTGAGAGCAAAGATCATCAAGCATGGGCACTCATTGTGCCCATAAACCGTGGGCATGGGGGTTAAAATGATTGGAAAGATTCGCAATCCCAGATTAGGGATGTTTCTAAATGTAGGCATTGGCATTGTATTCATTATTGCTGCTGTCATCATTGTCATAATCGTAAATTACAGCATGCGCCAACAAGCGCTCATCGAGGCGCAAGCAAAGGCCCGCATCATCCTCGACAGGAATCTTGCCACCCATACCTACTTCTCCCAGATTATGAAACCCAGTATTTTCGCCTGGAGTGAGCCATTCCGGTCAAAGGAATACTTCGACCACACGTGGATGTCTTCAACCTATGCGATACGCGAGATTGAGAAGTACTTCAAGTCTCTCAATCCTTCAGGATATTCCTTTAAAGATGCGGCCATAGATGCGAGGAGTCCTGAAAATGAGGCGGATGAATATGAGCGCGTATTTCTTGAGAAATTGGCTATGGACAAGAAACTGGAATCCGATATCACGGTCCGTAACATTGATGGAAAGCCCTATCTCGTTGTTTTGAGAAAAGGCGAGGTCATGGAGGCATCCTGTCTTCGAAGTGCCATAGTACTCCCCAAGAATGCTCCGAAAGGATTGACTGATCATTACGGTTCGGAAAGGAGTTTTAACCGCAAGGCAGGCGATGCGGTCAGCGCTGTTTCCCTCCGCATTCCCCTCTCAGAAGCCTATGCAGCGGCAAATATCTTTTCCTTAAAGCTTTCCGCCATCCTGATCGGCATTCTTATCTGCATTTTTACCATTCAATACTGGTTTTACAGACGTTACCTTCTGGAACCACTGAATGTCATGCGGGACAAGGCGAAAGAGATTACAACACGTGAAGATCATCTGGGCGAACAAATCCCTCAACCCTTTGGAAGAGAATTAAGCGAACTCACGGCCAGTTTTAATGAAATGTCGGTAAAACTCCGTCATGAGAGAGATCATCTGGAAGAACTTGTTGATCAACGAACGGAAGAGTTGCGTAAAGAGAAAGATTTTGCTGAAAGCCTGGTTAAAACCGCGCAAACCATTGTCTTGGTCCTCGATACAACAGGGCATATTATTAGTATCAATCCTTATTTGGAAGAGATCTCGGGCTACCGATTGGAGGAGGTTCAGGGGAAGGATTGGTTCTCTACGTTCTTACCGGAGCGTGATCGAAATTCAACAAGAGAAATATTTCTCAAAGCCATTGATGACATTCAAACACAGGGTAATGTCAATCCAATCGTGACGAAGGACGGTCATGAACGCATGATTGAATGGTACGACAAGACCCTCAAGGATGAGAAGGGTAACGTGGTAGGCTTGCTCTCAATTGGACAAGACACCACCGAGCGCAAACAGGCGGAGATAGCTCTCCAGGAGAGCCATGCCAGGTTGGAGAGAAACCTGAAGGGCGCAATTGATGTCATATCTGAAACGATTGAAGCGAAGGGGCCCTATGCTCCCGGTCACCATCGGCATGTATCGGCCTTAACGTCTGCAATTGCCCGGGAGTTGGGACTGACCGATTTTCAGGTTCAGGGCATCGAACTGGCGGCTGCCGTTTATGACATCGGCCTGATCAATATCCCCATCGAATTTCTTCAGGATAGCGAACGGTTGGACGGTGTCAAATTGACCCTGTATCAAGGCTACCCCAAAACCGGACATGACGCCCTAAAAAAGATTGAATTTCCTTGGCCAATTGCCGAGATCATTCTCCAGCATCGAGAGTGTTATGACGGATCGGGTTTCCCACAGGGGATAAGAGGCGAAGAGATCCTTATTGAGGCCAGGATTCTGGCGGTTGCCAATGCCCTCGAGGATTTAACGACCCACAAGAGTTTCAGGAATGCCTTTCCTTTAAATGAGGCTCTGGAAGAAATATCAGCCCACAGCGGCTCGAAGTACGACCAGGAGGTCGTGGCTGTCTGTCTGAGGCTTTTCAAGGAGAAGGGCTATAAGATGGAAAGCTGACGTGTCTTGAGTAGGTTACGAATGGAAATCCACACTTCAATTCAAACTTGAAATCCGTTTGTTTGTAGATGGCAGCGATAACCGGTACCCTTGATATTTTCATTGATCTTGCCTGTGCAGTACGGAATGAAAGGCTTGTGTCAGCGAAGTGGATGCGAGACGCGCAGGAGAGAGTTGCCTGAAAGCTTTGATAAACAACGGCATTTCCTGTCAATAATGGAATGCCTTCTAAACGGTGTTCCCGGAATATGATTCGCCGCTCGAAAAGACGCCGGAGCGCTTTATAATCTCTGCCTTCATCCGGCCTTCTTCAAGAGCTCGCTGTATATTTTTTCGTGCAGGGGTAGCGGGACGCCCAGTTTCTTCCCGGTGGCTACCATGTAGCCCATAAAAATGTCCAGTTCGGCCGGATTGCCCTTTTCGAAATCCAGAAGCATGGAGGTTTTTGTCGTCGCCGGAAACGCTGCGGCTTTGGCGATTGTGACCTGAACAATATCATCCGGTAATGGAACGCCCTGCGCCCGCGCCACAAGCTCCACTTCCTGCATGAGCCCTTCCAGCATGGTGCGGTCGCTCGGGTTGTCCAGAATGGCGCCGAAGGGTTTGCCGAGCATGGAGGTGAGTCCTGCCAGCGGGTCGATGAAGATATACTTGGTCCAGAGGGGAAGGGCGATCTGGCCGACCAGTTCCGCCTTAATGCCCGCCTCCTGCAGGAACGCCTCGATCGGACGGTACGTTTCCACATCATTTGCCTGATCCGGGCCGAAGATCAATTGGCAGGAACCGCCGACTTGGCGGACAACGCCGGGACTCTCGATACGCGCGCTGATATAGACGCAGCCGCTGAGGATTCGGCCTTTGGGCAGGATGGCCTTCAGGCGCTCAGCAATATTCACGCCGTTGAGCAGCGGAATGACAACGCTTTCATCGTGGAGATTGTCTTTGATCCGGCGGGCCGCCTCTTCCAGGCCGTAGCTCTTGACACAGAAAAGCACCAGGTCGAATAACCCGGCGTCACGGAGATTGTCGGTGGCCAGTGCAGGCACAGCGGTAAGATCGCCCTCAACGGTCGTCAGTCGGAGCCCCTGCTCACGGATCGCTTTGAGATGCTTTCCCCGGGCGATAAAAATGATTTGATATTGGGCGTTTCCTGCATATTTTGCCGCCAATTTACCGCCGTAATATCCGCCGATGCCGCCGATGCCGATTACCGCTGCTTTCATGATGCTTCTCCTTCAAACTCGCCCGTCCAGTGTTCTGTGTGAAACCCTGCGGCGCAAGCACAAGCTTGCGGCTGCCCCGTAAAAACAGCATTGCCATGTTAACGGTCTTTTATTCAGCGCTGTCTTACCGGCACTGCTGCAGAATCTCGGCAATGACTTCCTTAGTATAATCCTTCAACTGCCAGACCTGTGCCAGAACAGCAGCGTTTTCCGCTATCTTGTCGATGTCCTCCTCGGGAATGCCGGCATCCTTGAGGGACGTTGGGCTGCCGATGGCGGCAAACCAGGCCTTGAGCCGCTCGATGCCGGCCACGGCCGCGAGGCGTTCATCCGTTTCGGAAATCAGGAATATCTCCCGGGACAACCGCTCGAGTTTGCTGGCATTTCGGTCGAGCGTGTAGCGCATCCAGCCCGGCAGGACAATCGAGAGGCCGGCGCCGTGAGCAATGTCGTAGATGGCGCTTAACGAATGTTCGATCATATGAACGGGAAGGCTGATCATGCCCATGCCCGCCGAGGTCAAGCCGTTAAAGGCCCAGGTGGTCGCCCACATCATATTGGCCCGTGCGGGATAGTTAGCCGGTTCTTTCAGGATGGTTTCCGTACTTTCCATGATGGTCCGCATGGTCCCCTCCACGAGCCGATCCTGGAAGGGGCTGTCGGGTTCCGTATTGTTGAAGTAGGGTTCCAGCATGTGGGCAATGGCGTCGACGGCGCTGTAGGCGCTGTAGGTTGCCGGAAGGGTAAAGAGCGCCGTAGGGTCGAGGATGGAGACGCGTGGCTGGATGTGGGGCGAGCGAATGCTGAATTTCTGCAGGCCCTCCTCCCGTGTCATCACGGCGGCCGCGTTCATTTCGGAGGCGCTTGCGGCAAGGGTCAGCACCGTCAATACTGGCAGGGCGCTCTGGATGGGTTTTTTATAGGTAAAGAATTCCCAGACGTCATGATCGGCCTTGACGCCGGCGGCGATGGTTTTTGCAGTATCGATCACACTTCCCCCGCCGACGGCCAGGCAGACCTCTATCTGCCTCTCCCGGGCCAATGCAATTCCCTTCAGGGTGTGAGAGAGCACGGGATTCGATTTTACCCCCGGGAATTCCACGATCGTCAAACCTGCTTCCCGCAAGGAGGCTGTCACCTGATCGTATACGCCGTTTTTCTTAATGCTTTCGAGACCATAAACGAGTAATACCGTCCGACCGAAACGGGCGACTTCCTTGCCTACCCGGCTGATCTGTCCTTGGCCGAAGATGATCTTTGTGGGGTTTTCGAAGATAAAATTCTGCATGGCTCTGCCTCCTGTCAAAATGGATGGTTGAGTGGGGACCGGTGAAAAATGGCTTCGCCGCGGCTCAAAATCTCTTTCGCTAAAAAATATGATAAGATTTAAATATGTTTGAATTCAATAAATTAGTCATGGGGACATGACGGAGTCGTGTCCCCATCAACGAAAAAGCTTTCATTCGCCGCTAACGAACCATTTTTAACCGGTGATGCAATGCTCTCATATCAGAATTTACATGAGCCCGGTCAGCAATGTCCTGAATGCCTCATAGTCGTTGTCCATCAGGATCGGCTCGCCGGTTTGTTTCTCCAGATCCTGCATGCTCTGCGGCAGTTCGGGCTCAAGGCCGATTGCCTCTGCGACGGCTTCGGGGAATTTGGCCGGATGGGCCGTCTCCAGGGACACGCACAGGGCGTCGTCTCCCGTCGCGTCCAGATAGGCTTCCAGACCCCGCCAGCCGACGGCGCCATGCGGCTCCAGAACGACGCCGTAACGCTCATGGACCCGTTTGATGGTTTCACGGGTTTCCCGGTCGGACACACTTACGGAAAAAATGTTTTCCTGCATGGCTTTCCGGTCGGGATAGATATGCACCCTGCCGTTGCGGTCAACGGTCCCGCCGTAAAGATCAAAGAAGCGGGCCAGATTGCTGGGATGCCCGACATTCATGGCATTGGACAGACAGGCTCGCGAAGGGGATATTTTCTCGTAGCGGCCCGTTTCGAGGAAGCGCGGAAACTCGTCATTCTCGTTCACCGGCATGACGATTTTTTTGACTGGAATGCCCATGCGCCGGGCGTATTCGCAGCCCAGGGCGTTGCCGAAATTTCCCGAGGGGATGGAAAAAACGATTGGTTCGCCGGTCGCCGCCAGTTGCGCATAGGCATAGACGTAATAAATGATCTGGGGCAGAATCCGGCCGAAGTTGATGGAATTGGCCGAGGTCAGGTTGAGTCCGTGCAGCAATGGATCAGCAAAAGCCTGCTTAACCAGATTCTGACAGTCGTCGAATTTTCCGGACACGGAAATCGCCTGGACATTCTCGCCGATGGTGTCTAACTGCTTTTTTTGCCGGCCGCTGACCTCTTCCCGGGGATAGAGGATATAGACGTTGATGCCCGCGACCCCCCGGTAGGCGTCGCCCACAGCGCTTCCCGTGTCTCCCGAGGTGGCCACAAGCACATTCAGGCTATTTTCCTGTCCCTTCAGCAGGCCCATGAGCCGGGCCATCATGCGGGCGGCAAAATCCTTGAAGGAGGCCGTGGGTCCCTGATCCAGCCGCATAACATATTTACCGGCGTCGACTTGCTCCAGCGGGACGCCGTAATCATAGGCTTGCCGGATGCAGGCGTCGAGTTTCTCACGGGAAATGTCTTCGGCCAGAAAGGCGTTCATCACGAGCCTTGCGGCTTCCCCGTAGGGTTGGCCCCTTAGCGCGGCAATCGCTTCTCGCGAGAGGGCAGGAATCCTGTCCGGCATAAACAGTCCCTCATCGGGCGCCTGTCCCAGCATGAGCGCCTCCCGGAATGACACGGTTGATCCGAACGGGATCATCTCCCCCGAAGGATCAAGGTTCCTGTTCGTGCTGTAATATCGGATAGGTTCTGACATGCATTTATCCCCGTTGTATCGCTGCCGTTTCCAATAACACAACAACTCAGCACAATCAATGAAGAAAAGGGTGAAGGGAACCCCTTCTGTGTCATGAACCCTTTTCAGGGAGGGTGCTGTGTGCTTATGGCAAAAAAAAGTTTGACAAATGGCTCAAAGCAAACAATAAGCAGGCTGCCGTTCTACGGCGGTTGCCGGACAGACCCTGCAATTAAAAGACATAATAAATTAAGAAGCGTGTTTACTCACCATGACCGATCCAACAAGAATCCGTTTGACGGAAACCGTCCGCGGCGCCGGCTGAGCCTGTAAAATGGGTCCGGAGGACCTGTACAAGGCCCTGCAGGCGTTGCCGCTTATCTCGCATCCCAACCTGATCGCGGGGATGGAACATGCCGAGGACGCCGGGGTCTATCGTTTGACAGACGATCTGGCCCTCGTGCAGACGGTGGACTTTTTCACCCCCATTGTCGACGATCCCTATACTTTCGGCCAGGTGGCGGCCGTTAATGCCCTATCCGACATCTATGCCATGGGCGGACAGCCCCTGACGGCCATGAATATCGTCTGTTTCCCCGTTAAAAAAATGGACATTGCGATCCTGCAGCAGATCCTGCTGGGGGGGCTCAGCAAGATGCGCGAAGCCGGCGTGCTCCTGGTGGGCGGGCACAGCGTGGAAGACGACGAGTTGAAATACGGCTTGTCCGTGACCGGCGTCATCCATCCGGGAAAGGTTCTGAAAAACAGGGGCGCCCGGGTGGGCGACCGATTGATCCTGACGAAACCGCTCGGCACCGGGATTGTGAGCACTGCGCTCAAGGCGGACATGGCCGGCGAAGCACTGCTGGCAAAATCGATCCGCTGTATGACAACCCTGAATAAAACTGCTGCGGAACTCATGACGGCGACCTCCGGCGTGCATGCCTGCACCGATGTGACCGGCTTCGGTTTCCTCGGCCATGCCTGTGAAATGATGGTGGACGGCGGCGTGGGCATGAAGATCAACGCGGCCGACGTGCCTTTTTTTGCGGAAATCCGCGATCTGGTGGAGGATGGGGTCATCCCTGCCGGGTTGCATCGGAATCGGAACTTTCGCATGTCCATGATCGATCGAGCGACCGACTTCCCGGATTGGCTCGTAGATATATTTTTTGACCCTCAGACGGCCGGAGGGCTGCTGATTGCCCTGGCTGCGGATCAAGCGGAGGGGCTGGCGGCGAAACTGCACGCGCAGGGTTTATCCGATGCAGCCATTGTCGGTGAAATTGTAGCAGAGCCGGCAGGCAGAATTCAGTTGGTGTAAAAAATCGGCTATAATGATTGTTGAAATGGCGGATTCTTTCTGATAGAAGCTCACCCTCGCGGATAGAGCGCATGAGAATCGACCTCAATCATGGCCCGTGAGGGTTTGTATTTGCTCATGTAAAACATGTATAACAAGGAAAAATATTTTTTATGAAGCGCATTAAATCACTTCTTGTCACGAAAGAGGAAACAGCTCTCAACGTTTTCAAACTGAAAGCTATGGCCAGGGGCAAGGAGTCTCTGGCCATTCTGATGTATGGTAGTCCCGACCCTGACGCCGTCGCCTCAGCCATGGCACTCAGGGAAATATTGAAACAGGCGGCCGGAATCAGCAAGTGCACCTTTTTCTCCACAGAACCCGTAGCCCGTCAGCAGAACCGGGAATTCATCCGGGCCATGAGGCTGGATATTCAGCTCCTGAACAAGAATAATCTGAGCCAGTACGACCTGATCGCCCTCGTGGACGCGCAGCCCACATTTTTTGGTCAACTTCTTGAAAACATTCATATTAAACCTCAGATTGTCCTGGACCATCATCCCTGCGCCACCGTCTGGCACGCCGAAATGGCCGACATCCGGCCCACCTACGGGTCCGTATCAACCATCATGATGGAGTACCTCCTTGCGGCCAAGGTCAAGATCCCGAAAAAACTCTATACGGCCCTTTATTACGGCATCAAAACAGATACCAACAATTTTGAGCGGGACTCCATCCTTGAAGACATCAGCGCCTATTATCTCGCCTATTCCCGTGCCAACCGCGAGTTGATTCGGCGCATTGAGTTGAATCAGATTCCGCAGCGTTTTCTCAAGTATTACGACTTTGCCTTTCACCACAAGCGGCGTTACCGTGACCGGATCGTCTGCTATCTGGGGAAGGTCGAAAGCGCCGATACCTGCGTCCAGGTGGCCGACTTTTTTCTGCGGCTGGTGGATATTTACTATGTGGTCATCGCCGGTATTGTAAAGGAGAGACTGATCATTGTTTTCCGCGGCGACGGGTACCGTCAGGACTGCGGGAGCATTGCCATCAAGGCCTTTGGCGGTTATGGAAGTGCCGGTGGGCACAAAAGCGCCGCCCGGGTGGAAATTCCCCTGGAAGCCCTCAAAGAGCCCCTGCACGATGATTTTTCCCAGGAGACCATCGATCAGTTCCTGGTCCAGCGCCTCCACCGGAAGCGCAAAGCGCTGAGTTGCAACAATAATAATAGCAAGCCGTGATTAATTTCATTATTTTGAAGAACGTAAATCCCGATTCAGGAGTTAAAGGGAACAAGGAAGGGTTTGGCGCAGGGATTTTCGAAAAAAAGGCGGATTCCCGGGAAGGAACCCGCCTCCATGTCAAACAGGCAATGGATGTTTTTTAATCGCTGCTTTGTGCGGTTGTGCTAATTGTCGTATCCGGGGCGGGATCGCTCGTCGAAGCGGCGGATGATTTATCTTCTTGCGTTGTTTCACTGGTTGGCGCTTTCTTTCCACCGTAGTCCGTAGCATACCAGCCGGAACCCTTCAGATGAAAGGTCGTTCTGGATATGAGTTTCCGTGCGGGGCCCTTGCAAAATTTGCAGGATGTCCGGGCAGGATCCGTAATCCTCTGGAATATCTCGTATTCTTTCCCACATTTTTTGCATTTGTACTCGTAAATGGGCATGACCTGTTTACCTCCAAGCGCTTTAAATTGATGCTGTTACTGATATAAATCGCCGATCTGATAACGGCTGCTAAAACACTCCACGACGAGATTCATCTCCGGGGCTGCCAGACTGTGCAGCATGTCCCGGGTGATATCATGAACCTTTTCCTCTTCCCTCTGCTTCTCCGCGACCGGCGCGTCAAAATCAATATATCCGCTGTCAAATCGGATCACATGCACCAGTTCATGCGCGGCAATATACAGCAGCAGGGGGCTCAGTTTTATAAAAGGCCCGGCCCTGTCCACCGCGTCAAGGATCCGGTTGTCCTGCAGGCAGATCCGGTAAAAATGAAGCCCCAGCTCCGGGTCTGCTTTGTCGCCCTGTTGGTAGTGGTACTTGCACAAATGCGCAAAAGCCCGGCTGCTGACTTCGTGCTGATCCAGGTAAGCCAGTGTCTTGATATCATAGCGGTGCGCTTTCATCGCTTCCGGTTCGATCCGGAAATAGCGGCCCGCCAGCTTCTCGGCATGCTGGAAGGCGCTCTCCGCAAGGGACATTTGTGACGCATTGAAATACATGACCCAGAGATATCTCCTCTCTGTCTGCACGGTTACCCCGGACGCGTGCTTAATATAAGAATTTATTCCCCGTTGTCAAGTCTATTTTTTTGTCTGTCCCGACTTGTTTTCTGTGCCTATTTATCTGTATCTATTGAAGTTTACCGGAGTTAATTTCTTAACGGAAAGGTTGTATTCTTCAACCTTGCCACGGACATCAGAATGCACGGTGGGGAAGATGAAAGCCTTTATTTCGGGATCGGCGTTGACGTGAGCAGGTATTTCAGATCGTCGTCTTCGAAGCGGATGGAGAGGCCCACAAAGCCGGAACTGTTTCCCCTGTTGCTGATAAAGTCATCCCAGCCGCCTGTCAGGTAGAGATACTTGAATAACTGCACATCGGCGTACCCCTTAAGGTGGGCGTTACGGTCTGAAGAGAAATCAAATGCTTCAAAGGTAAGTTTCAGCCGGTCGTTCAGGGCCATATAATCCACGCCGATTCCGCCTGTGGACTCCAGAATGCCGCCCCGGAGGACCACGTTCCGGAAACGCTTGCCGATCTGGGCGTTGAAGAGCAGACCGTTCTTGTCCCATTCTTCCGTTCTTGTCATGACGCCGCCTGTGGTGTACTCCCGAACGGCCAGCCGGCCCCGGGGATCGCTCACCAGGCCCAGAAGATAGAACTGATCCTGCTTGGGCTGAATCTTTACGTCCAGGTAGCTCTTGAAATTGCTCTTGTCCCAGAGGTATTCGCCCCGGTAGCTCAGGAAGGTGCGGAACTGTTCGGCCTTGGTGACGTAGCGGTTGATGCCGGAAAGGCTCTCGTTCAGGTTATTCACGGTTTCTTCGTCATTGATGAGCTTTCCAAGGGTGCCTTTGCCCTGGTTGATTTTGTCGCTCACCTCCTGCAGCGAGGCCAGGGTCTTGTTCAGATTGGTAATGGTGGTCTTGTCCTTCATAAGTTGCCCGAGGGTGCCTTCCCCCCGGTTGACCTCATCGGCAATCTGGCTGAAGGAAGCAAAGGTTTTTTCCATTTCTCTGGAGGCGCCGCGCAGGCTGTCAATCATTTCGCCGACCTTATCGTCATTTTTCACCACCACCCGATTCAGATTGGTTGTCAGTTCCTGGGCGTTGAGCAGCATGCTGCGAATGGTCGCCTCATTGCTGACCACCAGATTGTTGATATTCTTTGTGAGCATCTGCATGTTTTCGAGGATGCCGCCGATGTTCTCCTGGCCGGCCTTGCCGCCCAGGACATTGCTGAGCGTACCGGAGACTGTTTTGATATCGTCGGCAATGGCGCCGATCTGATGGAGAAGACGGTCGATGTCGGCCTGGCGTTCAACTTTCTGAATCTGTTCGCCCGGTTCCATGGCAGCCATCCCAAGCGTACCTGGTTTGATTTCGATGTACTTGTCCCCCAGAATGCCGCGTGTCTTAATTGAAGCGACGACGTCCTTCTCCAGTGTCACCGTGGGAATGATCTGCAATCGGACCAGGGCCTTGCCGTCCTTCAGCAGGATATCTTCCACGCGGCCCACTTCCACGCCGGCAATCTGCACGGCCGAGTACTTGTTCAGGCCGGCAGCATTGTCAAATACGACATCGACACTGTAGCCCTTTTTAAAACCGAATCCCCTCTGACCCACCTGCATGGTCATATATCCCAAAATCAGCATGGCGATGAGAATAAACAGGCCGACTTTTGCCTCTGTTGTGATGGTACCCATTTTTTCTCCTTAGTCCCTTCTTATAAAACTTGAATCGGTCCATCCACGCTTCCGGACAGAAACTGTTTCATCACGGGATTGTCCGATGCCTGGATCTCATCCGGCGTGCCGTATTCGATGATCCGTCCTTTGTAAAGCATGGCAATTTTATGGCCGATGCGGAAAATGGACTGAATATCATGGCTGATCACCACACACGTCAGGTTGAAGTTTTTCTGCGTGTCGAGGATGAGCTGGTTGATGGCTTCCGTCATGACAGGATCAAGCCCCGTTGTCGGCTCGTCAAAGAGCACGATCTGCGGGTGTAAGGCGATAGCACGTGCCAGGCCGACGCGCTTGCGCATGCCGCCGCTGAGTTCGGAGGGCATTTTACCCTCCACGCCGGATAAACCGACGGCCCGGAGACGATCTGCCACGATCTGCCGGATTTCCTCATCCTTCAGCTTTGTCTGTTCCCGCAGCGGGAAAGCCACGTTTTCACCCACCGTCATGGAATCGAAAAGCGCCGCCTCCTGAAAGAGCATGCCGAATTTCTTGCGCACCTCGTTGAGGTCTTTTTCAGAGAGCCGGGTGATATCGCTCTGATCAATCAGCACGTGTCCGCTGTCCGGTTTGATCAGGCCGATGATGTGCTTCAGCAGTACACTCTTTCCGCCGCCGCTACGTCCGATAATCACGGTGGTCTTGCCCGCTTCGATCGTCAGGCTCAGGCCGTCCAGGACCTTCTGCTTCCCATAGGATTTATGAATATCCACAAGTTTGATCATATCATAAAATAATCATTATCGCTTAATTTAGAACATAATGGCCGTCAAAAAGTAGTCACTCACAAGAATCGTAATCGATGAAATCACGACGGCCTGCGTCGTGGCCCGGCCGACGCCTTCCGCGCCCCCGGTGGTATTGAATCCCTTGTAGCAACCGATGACAGACAGAACCAGACCGAAAAAGGCGGCCTTGACGAGGCCGTTGTAAATGTCGTTTAGCTCCAGCATCTTGTAGATATTATTGACGAAATCGCCCTGATTGATATTCAGGAGTTCGATGCCCACGAAGTAGCTCCCGGCAATCCCGACGAAATTGGCGATGACCGTCAGCAGGGGAAGCATGAGAACGCCGGCAATGACGCGCGGGACGATCAGATGCTTGATGGGATTAGCGGCCATTACAGACAGGGCATCGATCTGTTCAGTGACGCGCATGGTTCCCAGTTCCGCCGCCATGGCCGATCCGGCGCGCCCCGTGACCATGAGCGAGGTCAGAACCGGCCCGAGTTCGCGTGTCATGCTCAACGCCACAGTGGAACCGACCAGGGTTTCGGCGCCGAACAATCTAAAACCATGATATGCTTGGAGGGTCATTACCATACCGGTAAAGGTTCCCGTCAGGACGACAACAAAAAGGGATTTTACCCCCACGAATTCCATTTGCTTGAGAATATTCAACCATTTCACGGGGGGGCGGAACATCCAGAACAGGATCGAGGAAAACAGGAGCATAATTCTTCCCGTTTCTTCGATGAAATGGATAACGGTTCTGCCAATGGTGTCGAGGCCTGCAACAAGGGGCTTCATTTACAGGGGTCCTTTTTTCTGAGCATGTGCCTCCAGGGCGTACTGAATCACCCGGTCGATCAGACCCGACTGCGTGATGCCGGCGGCCGCCGCCTGATGGAAGAGCACGGTGGAGGGCGTCATCCCCGGCAGTGTGTTCGGTTCGAGCACCACCACGCGTCCTTCCGGTGTGACGAACAGATCGATTCTCGCATAACCTTTCAGATCGAGACTTCGGAAGGTCGTCACAGCCACATCCTTGATTTTTCTGAGTGTTTCCTCGGGCAGGCGTGCGGGTGTCTTGTTTTCGCCCTGTCCGTAGAGAAACTTGTCTTCGAGGGAGAGGATCGCTGCCGTGGGGATTGTTTCGGAAGGCGTCAGGGCCTCGGGATGGTCGTTGCCGACGACGCCGCAGGTGACTTCCATCCCCGTCAGGAATTCCTCCACCAGGGCGATGTCATCCCAGATGAAGGCGTCATCGAGGGCCGCCGTCATGTCATCCGGGGAAACCACCCTGGTCACGGCTGTGCTGCACCCTTCCCGCGTGGGCTTGACGACGCAGGGAAAACCGATCCTGGCGGTGACGTCCTCCAGGATCCCGGCACGCGCCCCGGACATCCATTGCCGCTTGAAAACCGGCAGCGTGCGCGGGACGTCGATGCCGCTGATGGACAGGATTTTTCTGCCGGTCCATTTATCCATCCCCAGAGCCGAGGCCAGGACGCCGGAGCCGGTATAGGGAATTTGCAGAAGCTCGAGCAGTCCCTGGATGCAGCCGTCCTCGCCGTATTTGCCGTGCAGTCCCAGGCAGGCCAGATCCACGCGCGATTTCAGGGTTTCATAAGGTATTCGCGTCGCTTCGGCGGCGAGGTCTTCCTCTATGTCGCGCGTGCTGTTGCGCATGAGCAGCTTGAGCGGGATTTCCCAGAAGGCCGCCTCGCTGTCCATGAAAATAGGGATGGGCTCGTATTTACCGCGGTCGAATTTGCTGAAAATATTCCTGCCGCTCTCAAGCGAGACTTCCTTCTCCGATGATACGCCGCCCATAATAACGCCCACTTTAAGTATGTTCTTTGCTGCCTGTCCATCCGTCATAATAGTCATTCCCTATTGACCATTCACCAGGTAATAGCAAGGCCCACGTAGGGTCCGCAGAAGTCCATATCGCTGTTTCGATAAGATCTTTTCATAAATAACTCCCTTGGTGAAGATCACGGATTGGGGGACTGAGAGGGGCTCCCCCGACACTGCCGTGCAACATGGCAAAAAAACACAGGAAGTGCAAGTAAAAATTACGGGAAAAATCCTGCGTTAAGGCCGGAACTACTCGATTTTAAAGAGGACCGTGCTTTTCTGCATGGATTTTGACGGCGTTTTCAATCAGTCGGGATAAAATCATGGCGGGCAGCATGCCCGCGCAGGCGGCCTGCTCAAAAAAGAATGAGGAGGGGGCCATCCCCGACGAGGAGTTGGGATCGGTGATCAGAATCCGGTTGTCCTTCAGGATAAATCCGTCGATCCGGCCGTAAGACCTGAAGCCGAGGGCATGGAAAGCCCTGATGACGCACTGCTTGATCTCGTCGATCTTTTTCGGGGGGATATTTTTCGGAGGGGTAAATTTCCGGCAGCGTCCGGGCATGTACTTGTCATCATAGGTATAATAGTCGCTCTGCGGATAGATTTCCGTCACCCCGAGCGCTTCAGCCTCGCCGTCTTCTTCCAGCACAATCGCGGAAAACTCGACGCCGTCCAGATACTCCTCGACCAGCACGCCGTTATCCCATTTCAGGGCCTCGTCAATTCCTTCATCCAGGGTTTTATCATCGGTAACCTTTGTAACGCCGATGCTGGAGCCTTCACGGATTGGTTTCGAAAAGCAGGGAAAGGGGAAGCGGGCCCGGACGACCTGCCTGATGGCAGACGGATCTTCTTTCCAGTCTGCGGCGCGGATCAACATGCTGCGTGGAACATCAATGCCCGCTGCCTCGAGGACTTTCTGCTGCAGATGCTTGTCCATGCCCAGCGCCGAGGCCAGCACCCCCGGGCCGGTATAGGGGATCTTCTGGAGTTCCAGCAGGCCCTGTATACAGCCGTCATCGCCGTACTTGCCGTGCAGGGCAACGAAGGCAAAATCGATTTCTCTTTTCAGATCTTCATAGGCGATCCGGCGGGCGTCTCTTTCGAGATGGTCGGCAATATCCACCGTTGTGTTCTGAGAGACGAGCTGCCAGGGGATGATCCATAGCCGCCCCTCGCCGTCCATGAAAACCGGTATCGGCTCGTAGCATTCGCGATTCAGGTTGTCGAAGACATTTCTGCCGCTGTTGAGCGCGACTTCCCGTTCGGAAGACATGCCGCCCATAATGACACCGACGCGTAATTTTTTCATAAGCGATACAACTCCAGAAAAGGGTTATCTGCTGTGTCAGGGGTCCCAGATAAAGGTTACGCCGCTGGTGGGGAAGATCCATTCATCATCGCTGATTCGAAGCCGGATGGATTTTCCTTTTTCCCGGATGACCTCGGGGTCGGGATGCCGGCCGGCAAAAAAACTGATGTCCCGGACATTTTTGATGCGGGCGCCGTGGTAGTTGAAAGCAATGTCCAGCCCGCGGGTCGGATAGACGAGATAAACGGAGAAAAGGTGGTTCCGTTTCGATTTCCGGGTGACAATTTCAATGGAAATTCTGGCTTGCCGGTTGACTTTATTCTTCAGATCTTCGCTGCCGCACCAGACTTCGTAACCACGATCGGTCGCTTCCGTCCGGATGATGGGGACCTCCTCGTCATCGATTCGCACCCGGCTGACACGAAAGTCCTTTTCCGTGATGGCATCCTGCCGTTGACCCAGGAGCCACCGGTATTCACAGCGCTTATCGTCGAAGAAGGAGGCCAATTGATCATTGTTCGCAGCGCAGCCGATCATGAAAACAGGGTGGTTGAGCGTTTTGGTATACGCGATGAGGGTCGTGACGCGGAACTCCTTGCTGGCCTGGCGGTCTGCACGGATTTCTTCCTCGGTGAATTCGGTCACGTTAATATCGTAACGGAAGTTCGTCCGCAATTCAAGCTGCCGGTCTTCCTTACCGAAGAGGGTTTCGAACATTTCATAATAAATGGCATCTCCCAATTCCTCGTTCCTTGCCCGCGTATGAAAACAGTGCCGGATGATGTTGTCGATCCGGGCGATTGATTTTTCTTCATCGGGGATAAATATCCGCCGCAGACGGGGGGCTACGCTGTCCGTTTTGCCTTTTTGCAGAAAAACTCGCGGCGCCCGTTTGCCCAGGGCGCACAGAATCTCGTAACTGATGGTCTTGGTCCGGTCGGCGATCTCGTTGGCGGTGATCGACTCGTCGCCCTGCCGGCCCATCATGACCACTTCGTCGCCCGTCCGGCAGTCGGGAATATGCGTAACGTTGACCGTGCACATGTCCATGGAAACCCTGCCCACAATGGGAGCGCGTTTGCCGCGGATCAGCACTTCGCCCTGATTGGACAGGATCACGCCGTAGCCGTCGCCGTAACCGACGGGGATGGTGGCGATCCGGGTCGGTTTGCAGGTGATGTAGGTCCGGTTATAGCCAATGCTATACCCCTCCGGGAATTCCTTGGTAAGCACGATCCGGCTCTTGAAACTCATCACCGGGGCCAATTGGGCCTTGTCTCTCGTTTCCGGGGAAGGATAGATGCCGTAGGACATGATTCCGGGACGGACCATATTCAGATGGAATTGTGGATAGTTCAGGATGGCCCCGCTGTTGCACATGTGCTTGACGGGGATCTCAATCCGATGGTCTGTTAGTTGATCGAGGAGTTCCCGGAACAGATGCCACTGCCTCTGATTATACTCGATCGTTGTCTCGCTGGAGGCCAGGTGGGAAAAGATTCCTTCGATGATGATATTGGGAAAGGAAAGGATTTCATTAATCATGTCAAATGCTTCGTAATGAATGGTGCCGCCCCGGCCCATGCCGGTGTCCACTTCGATGTGGATAGGCGCCCGCAGGTCGGCTTTTTTGAAGCGTTTTTGCAATTCTCGGGCGAAGCCGATGTCGGAGACGGAAGGGATCAGGCTGTATTTGATGATCAGATTGATTTCGGAATCGGGGGAGGGGCTCAGGATAACAATGGGCGCGTTGATGCCGCCGACGCGGAGCTGGACGCCTTCATCAGCGTTGGCAACCCCGAAACAGGCCGCCCCGTTTTTCAGCGCCAGATGGGCGATTTCTATAGCGCCGTGGCCATAAGCGTCGGCCTTGACGACTTGCATGATCCGCACGTCCGGACCCACCAGACGTTTCATTTCATCCCAGTTGCGAGTAAAATGGTCAAGATCGACTTCCACCCAGCTTCTGTATCGGTGTTCCTCAGCCAATATTGACCTCCGATTATTTCTTCGTCATCGTAAAGACACAATCCCAGGGTTGGTCCGGCGGGCATTCCCTCAGGTCCTCACAGCGCTGGATATAAACCCGGGAGGGGGGATCGTCCGGCCGGATCTCCAGAACCCTTTCAAATGCGGCGATGGCCTCGTCCCACCGGGCATGCTTATATTCATCCAGCGCTTCTTTGAAGCGCTCTGCAAAAGCCTCCAAAGGTGCGGCGTCCTCCCTGTTACAGAGCAATTCGTAGATCTTGACGGGCAGCTTCTTGCCCTTGACCCGGACGGAATCCAGTTCGCGGCAGAGCAGGACATCCTTGACGGCTTCATAGGTGTATTCACTGATGACAATGCTTGTTCCGTATTCTTTGTTAATGCCTTCCAACCGGGCGCCGAGATTCACGCTGTCGCCCATGACGGTATAGTCGAAACGCATCTGGGAGCCCATGTTCCCTACGACCATGTCGCCACTGTTGATGCCGATGCCGATGTGGAGAACCGGACGGCCTTCCTCGGACCACTTCTGTTGCAGTTTCTTCAGCGCCTCAATCATGTCCAGGGCAGTCCGGCAGGCGCGGACGGGATGATCGGGCTGATCCAGGGGGGCGCCGTAAACCGCCATGATGGCGTCGCCCATGTATTTGTCCAGAAGTCCGTCATATTTGAAAACGATATCGGTCATGGCTGTCAGATATTCATTGAGCAGATGAACCAGTTCTTCCGGCGTCAGTTTCTCCGAGATCGTGGTGAAGCCGCGGATGTCTGAAAAGAGTACCGTCAGATCTTTTTTATCGCCGCCCAGCTTCAGCTTGGTAGGATCCTTGAGCATTTCGTTGATGACGGAGGCCGTCAAATAATACTGGAAGGCGCCCCGGATCTTTTTCTTTTCCCGCTCTTCGGTGATGTAGCGGTAAACGGTAATGGCCAGATAAATGGTCATCATGGTCAGGACGGGATAGATCAGGTTCAGCCAGATGTTGTAACGGGAAAAGACATAGGTATTGGCCCCGACGAACATGGTCAGCAGGATCAGAATGAGCAGCACCCCATAAGCGGCCCTGGCCCGGGGAATCGCGACGCCGACGATTAATCCCAGCACGAGGATCATGCACAAGTCGATAAATTTCGTCCAGCCGGAGTGAATCAGAAAGTTCTGATGCAGGATATTATCGATGACCGTGGCGTGGATTTCCACACCCGGATAGACGGCGCTGAAGGGTGTCACGCGCATATCGTAGATGCCGGTGGCCGTGGCGCCAACAAGGACTATTTTATCCTTGAAAAGGTCGGGAGATAGCCGGCCGTGGAGGATGTCGGAGATTGAATAGTGCGGAAAGGTCTTGGCAGGCCCCAGAAAATTGATCAGCAGCCGTCCAGACTCATCCGTTGGAATGACCAGATCATTCAGCCTGACGGACTCTACGCCGAAGTCGGCAATTTTGAGCGACAACATAGGCCATTCCAGATATTGAAGCAGGATGGCCAGCGAAAGGGGAGCATAGTAATCATCCTGAAATTTGATGACCATCGGCGCCCAGCGAATTACGCCGTCGCTGTCCGGAAATGCATTGAAAAAGCCACTATTCTCAGCGGCATCGGCCAGCGCCCAAATATTGGTCACGGCGGAATAGGCGCGGACAAACACACGCCCGTCCATTTCTTTCGCAGCCTGAACCATCTGATAGCGGCTGTTGGCGATAGCGGCTGCGCTGGCTTGGATCTGCTCGGCGGTTAAATGACCCACTTCTTTTTCTGAAATATGGTAAAAATAACCGAGGGTTAAATTTTTAGCCCGTGCAACGGAGCTGGCCAGCGCCGTGTCCGTGTCGGCGGCGCCGCGTTTTCTATCAATGAGCCCTTTCAATTTCGCATCGTGAAGCCCGATCTTTTCTATTTCCTTCGACAACTCGGCAATGGTTTTGAGGCCGGTGTTATCGTCCGGTTCCGAGAAGACGATATCGAAACCGACGGCTTTAACGCCATAGGCCTTAAGCTGGTCCACAAGCCGTGCGATCACTGTACGCGGCCAGGGCCATCGCCCCAGCTCGCTTAAGCTCTTTTCATCGATGGCGACAATGACCGTTTCCCCGCCGGGGGCGAGATTGCCTCGTGAAACCATTCTCAAGTCAAGGGCTTTCAATTCCATGAATCGTAGGAAAGCGACATCCGCAAGAAACAGGATCAAGGCAAGGAATATGATGAACAGTGTGATCTTCAGGGGAGATATGGCGCCCCATTTTTTTAAGCGCTCTATTATTGACATTTTTCTTTCGAGAAGCTTTCGATCTGTAAATAATGATCATGTAATATTGATTTGTCCAGACAGGGTTTGCAACCACCCTGTCCGGCACTCGTGCGATCATACCAGAGGATTTCAGAAAGTCAAGAAAAGGGATGCTGAAGGGGATGCGGCGCGAAGGGCCGGGCACGACAGGAAGTTCCGAAATAGGCCTTGACAGGGGTGATGAATCATGATAATCGCCCGATCTATTTGGCCCCCAGCCTCATTTAGCGGAGCAGCGACAGAGCCCCACGTTCTTTAATAGATAGAACCCTTTTAGGAGTGATCAGGTGTTGAAAGATAATGAAAAAGTCGGTGCAGTAATGGTCGTCGGGTCGGGAATCGCCGGTATCCAGGCGTCTCTGGACCTTGCCAATTCCGGAATGAAGGTTTATCTCGTTGAAAACGGCATCAGCATCGGCGGCGTGATGGCCCAGTTGGACAAGACCTTCCCCACCAATGACTGTTCGGCCTGTATCCTTTCCCCCAAACTCGTGGAAGTAGGTCGCCATCCCAACGTGGAGATCATGACGCGCCGCACGGTGGAAGCCGTGGAGGGCGAACCGGGCCGCTTTAAGGTCAGACTGACCAAAGCCCCGCGTTTTATCGATCTCGACAAATGCACGGGCTGCGGGGATTGCGCCAAAGTCTGCCCCGTGTCCGTCAAGTCCAGTTTCAACGAAGGCATGGACGAAAGAAAAGCCACCTACCGTCACTTTCCCCAAGCCATTCCGAGCGGTTTTGCCATTGACAAGCTCGGCATATCGCCCTGCAAGGCGGCCTGTCCCACACACATCAGCGTCCAGGGGTATGTAGCCCTGATCTCGGCGGGCAAGTACAAAGAAGCCCTCAAGCTTATCAAACAGGACAATCCCTTCCCCTCGGTCTGCGGCCGCGTCTGCAACCATCCCTGCGAAGAAGCCTGTATGCGGGGCAAGGTGGAGCAGCCCATCGACATCATGCATCTGAAGCGCTTCGTGGCGGATCTCGATCTGAATGAAGAGACGCGATATGTCCCCGAGGTGAAAGAGAAAAAAGACAAGAAAGTCGCCGTTGTCGGCGCCGGCCCGGCGGGGCTCACAGCGGCCTACTATCTGGCGGCGCAGGGCTACGGCGTGGATGTTTTCGAATCCCTGCCCGTGGCGGGCGGCTGGCTCGCCGTGGGGATCCCCGAATACCGCCTGCCGAAGGCCGTCCTGAAGGCGGAAATCAAGGTTATTGAAGACCTGGGCGTCAAGATCCATCTCAATACCAGCGTCGGCAAGGACGTCCCGTTCGATAAACTCCAGAAGGATTACGCCGCCGTCTTCATCGGCTGCGGGACGGTGCTCTCCAGCAAGCTCGACATTCCCGGCGAGGAGATGCAGGGCGTCATTCACGGCGTCGATTACCTGCGGCGCGTCAATCTGGGTGAGAAGGTTTTCCTGGGCGACCGCGTCGCCGTCGTCGGCGGCGGGAATGTCGCCATGGACGCCGTCCGGACCGCCATCCGCACGGGCTCCAGGGACGTTTTCGTGCTCTATCGCCGCTCGCGCAAGGAAATGCCGGCATCCCCGGAGGAAATCGAAGAGGCCCTCGAAGAAGGCATCAAGATGGAATTCCAGGTGGCCCCGGTCCGAGTTGTCGGCAAGGACGGAAAGCTCACGGGGATCGAATGCCTGCGGATGGAGCTGGGAGAGCCCGATGCAAGCGGCCGCCGCCGTCCCGTCCCTATAAAAGGATCTGAATTTATAGTCGAGTGCGACGCCGTCATCCCGGCCATCGGCCAGGCGGCGGACCTCGATTTCGTGACAAAAGAAAGCGGCATCGCCATCAACAAGTGGAAGAATTTCGATGTGGATCCGGTGACCTTCCAGACTAACGTTCCCGGCGTTTTTGCCGGCGGCGACGTGGTCACGGGTCCCGCGACGGTCGTCAAGGCCGTCTTTGCCGGAAAGGAAGCTGCGGTTTCCATTGACCGCTACCTGAAAGGCGAGGATCTTGCCGCTGGCCGCGCCAAAGACTGGACAAAAGACCTGGCGGACAAAGGGGAAACCTCCGGGGTCGCCAAGGTGATGCGCGAGAAATACCCCCACATGAAACCGGAAGAGCGGAAAACCACATTCGAGGAAGTCGGGATCGGCTTCAGCGAGGATGCTGCCGTCCGGGAAGCCAACCGGTGCCTCGCCTGCGGCATCTGCTCCGAATGCTATCAGTGCGTCGAGGCCTGTATCGCCGGGGCCGTCAACCATGATGATGCGTTTGCAGAAGAAAATATCGAGGTCGGTGCGATCATCGCGGCGCCGGGCTTTGAAGCCTTTGATGCGGGCCTGCGCGGCGAGTACGGTTTCGGAACCTATGCCAATGTGGTGACCAGCATCCAGTTTGAACGGATTCTGTCGGCCTCCGGTCCCTATTTCGGCCATGTCCAGCGGCTCTCCGACGGCAAGGAACCCCGAAAGCTCGCCTTCATCCAGTGCGTGGGCTCCCGCGACACCTCCTGCGACAACAGCTGGTGTTCGTCGGTCTGCTGCATGTACGCCACGAAGGAAGCGATCATCGGCAAGGAACACGCCAAGAACCTGGAACCCACCATCTTCTATATGGACATCCGCGCCCACGGCAAGGATTTTGACCGGTTCGTCAACCGCGCCAAGGATGAATACGGCATCCGCTACATCCGCTCCATGCCTTCGACAATCAAGGAACTCCAGCAGAGCAAGAACCTGCTGATCCAATATGTCCGGGAAGACGGGAGTCTCGTGGAAGAGGAATTCGAGATGGTCGTCCTGTCCGTCGGCCTGACGCCCCCCAAAGATGCGGCAGTGCTGTCCAGGGCCCTGGGGATCGAGTTGCAGGAACACGGCTTCTGCAAAACCGCGCTGGAAAATCCCGTTCAGACCAGCCGGGAAGGCGTTTTTGTCTGCGGCGCCTTCGGCGGCCCCAAGGACATTCCCGAAACGGTCATGGAGGCCAGCGGCGCGGCCGCCTGCGCCCAGGGGCTGCTCGCGTCGCGCCGCGGAACGCTAACCTGCGAGGCGGAATTACCCCTGGAAAACGACATCCGCGGCATCGGCCCGCGGACGGGCGTCTTTGTGTGTCATTGCGGCATCAATATCGGCGGCGTGGTGGATGTGCCCGCCGTTGTCGAATATGCGAAAACCCTGCCCAATGTGGTGTTTACCACGGACAACCTGTTTACCTGCTCGCAGGATACGGCCGTCAAGATGGGCGAGGTGATCAAGGAATACAACCTGACCCGCGTGGTCGTGGCGTCCTGTTCGCCCCGGACCCATGAAGGCCTCTTCCAGGAGAACTGCGAAAAGGCCGGTCTGAACCGTTATCTCTTTGAGATGGCCAACATCCGCGATCAGAATTCGTGGGTGCACATGCACGAACCCGAGGCCGCCACGGAAAAGGCCAAGGACCTCGTCCGCATGGCCATTGCCAAAGCCCAGTATCTGAAACCCCTGAAACCGGGACAGCTCAGCGTCAACCATGCCGTGCTGATCATCGGCGGCGGGCTCGCCGGGATCGCCGCGGCGCTCGCGCTGGCCGATCAGGGATTTGAATCCCATATCGTGGAAAAGCAGTTTGAACTCGGCGGCAACTACCGCCATCTCTATTACACACTCGAGGGCCTGGACACAAAGAAGCACCTGGCCTCTCTGCTGCAGAAAGTCAAGGACAGCAAGCTGATTCATGTCTATACGGGCGCCGATATCAAGAAGATCGAGGGTTTCATCGGCAACTACAAGACCACAATCGAACAGAAAAAAGAGGGTGAGACCCTCTTCGAGCACGGCGTCGTGATCGTCGCGACCGGCGCGTACGAACTGGAGAATAAAGAATACCTCCAGGGACTCTCGGCCCAGGTTGTTCCCCAGCGCGAAATGGAAAAACTCATCGCTGAAAAGGACGCCAAAGTTTCCGCGGCAAAAAGCGTCGTCATGATCCAGTGCGTCGGCTCACGCAACGCTGAAAGGCCCTATTGCAGCCGTTACTGCTGTTCCGAGGCCATCAAGAACGCGCTGAAACTCAAGGAGGCCGATCCCCGGAAGGATGTCACGATCCTTTACCGGGATATCCGGACCTTCGGTCTGAAGGAAGACTACTACAAGAAAGCCCGTGAGTTGAACGTCAAATTCATCCGCTACGATGAGGACCGCAAACCCGAGGTCCGTCAGGATGGAAATCAGATCGCCGTTCGTGTTTTCGATCCGATCCTCAACGAGCCCATTGAAATAAAGACAGATATGCTTGCACTGAGTGTGGGAACCGTTCCCAATCCCGCCAATGAAGACATCGGCAAGATGCTGAAGGTGCCGACCAACCAGGACGGTTTCTTCCTCGAAGCCCATGTGAAGCTGCGACCCGTTGATTTTCAGACGGACGGCGTCTTCATGTGCGGCATGTCCCATGCGCCGAAGCTCAGCGAAGAGGCGGTTGTCCAGGCCTTTGCAGCCGTGTCGCGGGCCTGCACGATTCTGACCAAGGATTATATCGAGGCGGAAGGCAAGACCGCCTATGTGACGAAGGAACGCTGCATGGCCTGCGGTCTGTGCGAGATCAACTGTCCCTACAGCGCCATTGCGGTGGACGCAAGCGAGGCCTGCGCCGTCGTCAACGCCGTTTTGTGCAAGGGCTGCGGTATCTGCACTGCCTCCTGCCGCATGAACGCGGCGGATCTCAACGGCTTCAACAACGAAGAAGTACTGGCACAGATATTTAATATAAATTAAGGTGAATGGCTGCTAAAGCCGCATTGCCGCTGGAAGGAGAATATATGGCTGAAAATCAAGCAAAAGAGGGCTGGGAGCCGAAAATCGCTGCCATAGTCTGCAACTGGTGTACCTATGCCGGGGCGGATCTGGCGGGGATCAGCAGAATCCAGTATCCGCCCAATGTCCGCATCATCCGCGTTCCTTGTACGGGTCGGATCAACCCCTTTTATATCATGAAGGCCCTTCAGGAAGGCGCCGACGGCGTTCTGGTTTCCGGTTGACATCCGGGTGAATGCCACTATTTGTCAGGAAATTTGGTGGCGCGGCGCAAGTTTGCGACGTTAAAAAGGTTCCTGAATTACATTGGGGTGGAAGGCGACAGAACCATATTTACGTGGATTTCCGCTTCCGAAGGCGACCGTTTTGCCCAGGTCATCAAAGGGGTCACGCAGGCCGTCAGGGAACTGGGGCCGGCCGGCAAGCTGGTAAAAAAGATATAGGATCAATAACGAACGAGGAATCGACAACTGTGGAAAATATCGAAAAGAAGCTGCGGGAAGAAGCCAGGAAACTGTTGGTCGAAAAAAAAGTGGACGCCATTGTCGGGTACGAAGACGGAACGCTGCCGCTGACGGCCACGCCCTGTTTTATTACCAACCCCGACGACGCGGACAGGCTGGTCTGGAACAGGTTCTGCACGCAAAACCTCGCGAAATTCGTGCATGACCTGGTCATGCAGCACAAAGAATCGCAGAAACGCGTCAAACCACAGGACCGCATCAAGAAGGCCTTTGGCGTCGTGGCGAGGGGCTGCACCTCCCGCTCGCTGGTCATTCACCTTCAGGAATTGCAGTATGATCGAAGCGAATGCATGATCATCGGCGTTCCCTGCACCGGGTATGTCGATAAGAAGAAACTGGCCATTGCCGTCAACCAGGAGGAAATTCTGGGCGGTTCTGCGACGAATGATGAGCTGATCGTCAAGACGGCAACGGGCGAAAAAAAGATCGCCCTTAAGGATGTCCTGGCCGATAACTGCCGGACATGCAGGTTCAACAATCCCGTCATTTCAGATCTGATGGTGGGCGAACCGGCCCCGCCCATGGATGCCGCTTCGGAATATGTGGAAGTGGACGAGTTCGAAAACCTGCCTATCGAGAAACGCTGGGCCTATTTCACCAAGGAAATGGCAAAATGCATCCGCTGCGCCGCCTGCCGGAACACCTGCCCGTCCTGCTACTGCCGGATCTGTTTTGCCGAGCAGAGCCAGCCCCAGTGGGTCGGTATCAGCGATGATCCGTCGGATACGCAGATGTTTCAATTGATGCGCATGTATCACATGGTGGGCCGTTGCGTCGATTGCGGGTCCTGCATCAGCGTCTGCCCCATGGGCGTTGATCTCAGAAAGTTTCTGAAAAAACTGGATAAAGACGCTTTTGAACTCTTTGAGCACCGCGCCGGCGCATCGCTGGACAGTCCCGCGCCGTTGAGCACATACAAGGAAAACGACAAGGAAGACTTTATTTTCAATCCCGGCGGGGGTGGGCATTAATTCTTTTTAAGATTTTGTAAAATGGACGGAGCGAACATGCAAACATTTTTAGAGCAAGTCAATGAGAAAATTGACGGTGTGCCCCTGCAGCGGTGCTACCACTGCCGGAAATGCACGGCCGGCTGTCCTCTGGCCTTTGCCATGGAATACAACCCCAACAAGGTCATACGGATGATCCAGATGGGCCGCAAGAAGGAAGTCCTGGACAGCTCCACGATCTGGCTGTGCGCGTCCTGCGAGACCTGCATCACGCGCTGCCCCAACGAGGTGGACATCGCCCGCATGATGGATGCGCTGCGGCAGATGGCAATCGAATCGGGCGTAGGTGCAAAGGAGAAGAACATCCTGAAATTCCATGAGTCGTTTTTGTCCAACATCAAAATGTTCGGACGGATCAACGAGCCCACCATGATGGTGCAATACAAACTCAAATCCGGGGATCTCTTCTCTGACATGGGCATGGGCATCGACATGTTCCTGAAGGGCAAGTTGGCGCTGTCTTCCCCGAAAACGAAGGATCTCGGGTCCGTCAAGAAAATTTTCGAAAAGACGAAGCAAGTGTAACAAAGCGTGAATAGACATAAAGGAGGCAATCGTTGAAAGTTTCATATTATCCGGGATGCTCTCTCCATGGCACGGCCAAGGAATATGACCAGTCGGTCAGGGCGGTAAGCCGCGCGCTGGGGATTGAGCTCAAGGAAGTGGACGACTGGTCCTGTTGCGGCGCCACCTCCGCCCACAGCACCAACTTCAAGCTGTCTATCGCCCTGCCTGCCAGAAATCTCGTGGCGGCGGAAAAAGACGCCCTCGATGTGATGGTGCCCTGCGCGGCCTGTTTCAATCGTTTCAAAACGGCAGAACATCATCTCAAGGCGGACAAGCAATTAAAAGGCGAAGTTGAGGAGATTATCGGAGGCAAATACCACGGCGGGATCGCTATCCGGAATCCGATTGATATCATTTTCAAGGACATCGGTCTGGATGCCCTGGAGGGCAAGGTCAAAAAGCCGTTAAAGGGCCTGAAACCGGTTTCCTATTATGGTTGTCTGCTGCTGCGTCCGCCGGAGATCTGCGAATTCGACGATTATGAGAACCCGGTGATCCTGGATAAAATCCTGGATGCTCTGGGGGCCGATGCGCGTCTGTGGTCGTATAAGACCGACTGCTGCGGCGGGTCGCTGACCATCAGCCGGACGGATATCGTCGCAAAAATGGTCAGTAAAATCATGACCATGGCCCGTGAAGCCGGGGCAAACTGTGTCGTGACGGCCTGTCCCGTCTGCATGGCGAATCTGGACATGCGTGCGAGCGATAATGTCCGGTTGCCCGTCTTTTACTTTACGGAACTGATCGCCCTGGCTCTGGGGCTGCAGGGACCGGAGACCTGGTTCAAGCTGCACAACGTGGATCCGCGGCCGCTCATGAAGAGCCTGGCTCTGATTTAAGCATAAGGGGTTATAGGGAAAATATGGAAACGAGGGTAATCAAAGAGGATAAGCTGGCCGGGATCATCGAGAAGATTGCGCAGGACATGCCGGTTTTTGCACCCGTGAGAGAGGAAGACAATGTTCTCTTCAAGCAACTGGAAAAGGGAAAAGCGCCTCTGATACGTTTTGCCAATTCCAAAAATGCTCCGAAAAACTTCTTCTTCCCCCACTCGGAACAGATGATGAAATATACCCGGACGGAAAACGGCATGGCATTTGCCGGCGCCGCCGAGGGTGCGAAGGAATCGGTTTTATTCGGAGTCCGCCCCTGTGACGCCCACAGTTATCTGCTGCTGGACATGCTCTTCGATCAGGAAAAATACCGGGACCCCTTCTATATCGACAAACGCGAAAAGACCACCGTGATTTCTCTGGCCTGTGTCCATCCGCCCTATAGCACCTGTTTCTGCACCTCCGTGGATGGGAGCCCGACCGCAGCGGACGGCGCCGACATTCTGCTCACCGAGATCGGGGAGGATTATCTGGCCGAATTCATCACATCCAAGGGCGAAAAACTGCTGAAATACTTTGCCGACGCCCCCAAGGCGGACGACCAGGCGCTCGCGGCCAAAAAGGCCGTCGCCGAAAAGGCCGCCCAGGAGATCAAATCCCATATTCCGGCAAAGGCCGTCAAGCCGATCCTGGACGTGAACTTCGAACACCCCTTCTGGAACACGATTCATCAGAAGTGCCTGGCCTGCGGGACCTGCACCTATCTGTGCCCGACCTGCCACTGCTTCGACATCAGCGACGAGGTTAAGGGAAACGATGGGGTTCGCCTGAGAAACTGGGACTCCTGCATGTTTCCACTGTTCACGAAGGAAACTTCCGGCCACAATCCCCGGTCCAGCCAGAAGGAACGGTGGCGTCAGCGGGCTATGCATAAATTCAAGTATTTTGTGGACAATTTCAATGCCATCGCCTGCGTCGGTTGCGGCAGGTGTGTCATGTATTGTCCCGTGAACATCGATATCAGAAAAATCGTCGAAGATATTTCGAAATTATAACGTCGGGAGTCGTCATGCAGAATCCATACATACCTTATCCTGTCAAGGTTGCAAAAATCATCACGGAAGTGGACACAAAGGACATCAAGACCTTCCGCCTCGAGTTTGTCAATAAGGAGGATGAGGCAAAGTTCGCCTATATCCCGGGACAATTCGGCGAGCTTTCCATCTTCGGCAAGGGCGAATCTCCCATCGGGATCGCCTCGTCGCCAACGCAGCCGGGTTATATCGAATTTACCGTCCAGAGGGCGGGCGTCGTGACCAGCGCGCTGCATGACATGGAGCCGGGAACGCTCATGGGTGTTCGAGGGCCTATGGGGAATTCCTGGCCGATTGCGTATCTGGAAGGCAAAAACGTCGTCATCGTCGGCGGTGGGTTCGCTTTTACCACGTTGCGGTCCTTGCTGAACTACATGATCCATGAATCCAACCGCGCCCGTTTCGGGAATATCACAGTCATTTACGGCGCGCGGAATCCGGGGCTGCTCATCTACAAGGATGAGCTGGAGGCTTGGGCGAAGCGTGCGGACATCAATCTGAATGTGACCGTCGATAAGGGTGACGCGGGCTGGAAGGGGCGCGAGGGATTTGTGCCCACGGTCTGCAAGGAAGTCGCGCCCAGTTCCGAAAACGCCGTCACGGTGATCTGCGGGCCGCCTATCATGATCCGGTTTACGCTGCCGGTTTTCTTCGAACTGGGTTTCTCCAACGAAAACATCATCACCTCGCTGGAAATGCGCATGAAATGCGGCATCGGCAAATGCGGACGCTGCAATGTGGGCAGCAAGTACGTCTGCAAGGACGGTCCGGTCTTCTCCCTGGCGGAACTGGATAAGCTGACCAAGGAATACTAACATCTCAGATCTGTCGTCTGCCGGCACACGGTCAGAAAAATGATGATAGGGAGCCCTCCGGCTCCCTCATTTTTTAGCGCGCGGGATGCGCTGAAAAGGGGAATCGGGAGAGACCACCCGTCCCGGCGTCTACGCCGGCGGCGACATCGTCACGGGCGCCGCCACGGTCATCCTCGCCATGGGCGCCGGCAAGCAGGCCGCCCATGCTATTCATGCACACCTGTCGGGAACGTAGCGACTGCAACCAGATCCCGACCGGGATGTCCCTTCCGATAAGCCTGTTTGGCAGCTGTCGATATCCGCTTCCAAAATGAGCGACATCGCACCCCATATCTAGTTGTCATTATTCGTGACCCCAATATTCCATTGACACACAAAATTCTTCTTCATATACTCCCGCCGCGAAAAAGCAATACCTTATTAATCACTATTTTCGAATAAAACAGGGGATGAACGTGAGGCAAGAAAGGGTGGCGATTATCGGCATCGGCGCCGTGGAGGTCGGACGTTATCCGGAAAGGCGGGAGAGCGACCTGGCCCTCCAGGTTATCCGCGATGCCCTGAGAGACGCCCAACTGTCCAGCAAGCAGGTTGAGGGCCTCTTTACGACGCCGGATCTGCAGGGTAACATCGGCCTGCAAACCAACCTGCTTTGCGAGTACCTGCGCATTTCGCCTAAATCTATGGCGGAGATTTGCTGCGGGGCCATCGCCGGCGGGCTGACGCTGAAGTATGCCGCCGATGAAATCCAGGCCGGACGCATCAAGACCGCTCTTTGCTACGGTGCGGTGCGCGAGGCCTCCATCGGATGGTTCAAGAACCTCTCCCAGGGCAAGGGATGGGCAATGATCGAACCCACCGCCCTCCAGCCCTATGCCGCTTACGGGATCATCTGGGCCTATGCCCTCTCGGCGAGGCGTTACATGCACGAGACCGGCGCCACAGAAGAAGACTTTGCCCTAGCCGCCGTCCGGAACCGCAAGAACGCCGCGGGTAATCCGTTGGCAGCCTTTAAAAAACCGATTGCCGTCGAGGACGTGCTGCGCTCCCGCTATTTGTCTTCCCCCATCAAGCTCCTCGATGCCGCGGCTTCCCTGGACGGCGCCGCAGCCGTTGTCGTCGCCTCCGAGGACGTGGCACGGGATCTTTCCCCTCATCCTGTCTATCTTCAAGGCTGGGGTCTTTGTCATGATAACTCCTGCGTCATTCCGACCGACGACTGCTCAAAGTCCATCAGCCATTTTACGGCAACCCGGGAAGCGGCGCGAAGGGCTTTTCAGGCGGCTGGGATCAAACCGGACGACGTGGACGTGGCTGAGATTTACGCCCCCTTCAGTTCCCACGAGTTAATTATCCCGGAGGACATCGGCTGGTTTGAAAACGGTGAGATGGTGAAGGCTATACGGAACGGCGAGACGGACATCGGCGGAAAAATCCCCATTAACACCGACGGGGGACTGACTTCCCGGGGGCATCCCTGGGCGGCAACCCCCTTGTACGAAACGATCAGTCTTGTCAGGCAACTCCGCGGAGCAGCCGGGGCCATCCAGGTCAAGGACGCAAAGGTCGGGTTGATGCATTGTGAGGGGGGGATGATGAATAACGGCCTGGTCATGATTTTCGAAAGGGGTTGATATGACATCCAAACCCAACTTTCTCATGCCGACGAACGTTGAAAGCCCCAGCGTCAGCCCATTCTGGGAGGGACTGAAAACGGGGAGATTCCTTGCCCCCCGGTGCAGGGATTGCGGCGAGATCTTTTTCCCGCCCCGCAGTCATTGCCCGGAATGCCTGGGGGACGTCTTTACCTGGGAGGCATTGAGCGGAAAAGGGTATCTCTACAGTTGGACGGAACTCTTTTTTGCGCAGCCCGAGTTTGATCTTCCTTTCCTTCTTGGACTGGTGGACCTTGCCGAGGGAATTGGAAGAATCGCGGCACGGATTTCCGGAGTAACGCCGGAAGAGCTCTCCATAGGGATGCCGTTGGAGATCAGGATTTCGAACTCCGGGGACGGGCTGGCCCTTTATTACGTCGAACCTTTCCGCATTTTGTAACCGTCCCCAATAAACAACGCTGAAAACCGGGGAAACCAGCCCGTACAAAATTTGGCGGTGGATTCCCACAATTTTCTCAAGAATATCCTTGACAAACTTAACGGATTACTTTTATCTACAAAGCAAATAAATCATTGATTTTATTGAATTTCCGCACCCTCTGAAACCTGATGATAGGGCAGTCATGAACAGAAGAATAACTTAAACCCCGTGTCTCACCGAAGAGAGCGGGGTTTTTTGTTTATCATCCGCCGGACTTCAATCTTTCTTGAATAAAGGGGGCGTCGATGGCATGTTATTCAACAATTCTTTAATAAGGTGTTTTTCTGGGCTGTGATAGGTTGAAAAATATGAACACCAATGTTTAGGTAAGAAACTAAGACGGAGGTGTGAAAATGGAAAGGATACCAAACGGGCGTTACACGCAAGAGTTTCGCGAGGAAGCGGTGAAGATGGCAACGGATGGCGGCTTATCGGCTCTGGAGACATCGAAACGTTTGTCTCTATCGAAGTCAACGTTAGAACACTGGATAAGGGTTTCTAAAACGGGTCATCTCGGCAAGATTGGCAAGGATCAACGCCCCCTCACGGAGATTGAAAGGGAATTGGCAAAAGTTAAACGAGAGTTGTCCCTGGCGAAGATGGAGCGCGACATCTTAAAAAAAGCGGCCGCGTACTTTGCCAAGGAGTCGCTGCAAGGTACGCGGTGATCAAGGAGTTGCGACTGGCCTATTATGTTTCACTGCTGTGTCGTGTGTTGGAGGTGACGACAAGTGGATACTATGCCTGGGTCAAGCGTCCGCTTACCATTCGGCAGCGGGAGGAGATGAGACTGGAACTGGAGATTCATGCTGCTCATAAACGGACGCGTCAGACATACGGTCCTGAGCGCTTACAGAGAGATTTAGCCGATAACGGCGTTGTCGTGGGGGGTCACCGGATCAAGCGGATTCGCCGGAAGCTTGGCTTGCGTTGCCGGCAAAAGCGGAAGTTCAAGGCCACGACAGACTCACGGCATTCTCTGCCCGTGGCGGAAAACCTGCCAGATCAGAAATTCGAGGCATCCGCTATTGACGACCGACCTCAGCATGTTCTCAATCAATAAAGATAAGCTTATGTCTTTTCCAGTACTTACTGCTTCTAAAAGCCCCGCACTATGAGAAAACGTGGGAAGAAAGGGAGGGAAACACCATGAAAAGACGAGATTTCTTAAAAGGCATGGCGGTCACTGGCGCAGCCGTCTCAGTGGCCGGGGGGCTGGGTATTATCCCCACTCTAATCACACCCCGAACTGCCCATGCCGCTGGAAGAAACAAGCTTGTATTCATCAGCGACCTGCACATGAACGTGGATGGCACCTACTCCTGGCTGGTCAAGCATGCCATCGATCTGGCCCGGTTCCTCAACAACGTCAACACCAGGGATGACGTGGCCGAACTAATCATTTTGGGGGACCTGTTGGACGATTGGGTTTCGCCCGTGAAATATACTCCCCAGACATTTGCCGACATCCTTGCCGCTAACTACAATAATGGAGTGGTACCCGCCCTGCAGGAGGTCTGTCATAACCCGGATATTGCCGTCACCTATGTGGTGGGCAACCACGATATGCTCTCCTTTGAGTCGCAAAACAGGCAGGTCATTGCCAAAACCTTTCCCGGCATGACCATCATCTCCGATTCACCCGGTTTGGGGGCCTATTATACTGAGGACAAGGTTATCTGGGCCGAGCACGGACACCGCTACACGCTGTTCAACGCACCCGATACGTGGAGCCGGTCGGGCGGCCATCTGCCCATGGGATACTTTATCTCCAGACTTGCTGCTTCCAAATCCCTCACCTCCGGGCAGGTGTACACCACACCCGATCTGCTGAACTTGTTTGTGAAGTCGCCCGCTGAGGTCAGCAAGTACCTGCAGCAGAGCGGCTATGACGGAAAGGTTGGCAACATAGTCGACGATGCCTTTATCATCGCAATGTTCAACGCCATCGCCCTATGGTCCGGGCACCGGCCATGGGATAAATTTACCATGGATAATTTAGATAACTATTCAAGCGATCCTTCTGTGGAAGACGTTGCCTTCACCTATGACACCATATTCAGCGGCTGGCCATCCCGCCAGGATATTGTCGATCATTCCGAGGCCGTCTTGAACGACCTGGGGCACCTTAGCAGCGCGGCCAACCTTTTATTTGAGATGCCAGACCGGATAAAGGACTTGTATCCTTTCACCCCCAGAATCGTATTATTCGGCCACACCCACCAGGCCGCCTTTCAGTACCATGCGGGCGAAGTGGAGACCATCTACGCCAATACGGGTACCTGGATAGACAAAAAGCCGATGACCTGGGTGGAAATTGAAATCAACGCTGGTAATAGCGGCCGAAGGCATTATACGGTGTCACTGTGGTTTTACGGGGAGAATTCCCCTAAACAGTCGGGCACTGTGTCCGTTTAGTCCGGGCAGGGGTATGTGATCCGGCACAGGTGATATCCTCGTAGACGCCGCCACGCGTGGCCTGATCCCGGATCTTTACTCCAACCGATCTTTGACAGTTGCAAATAATATATTTAGCGTTATGCGGGGCAACCCGTGAACACCTGCAATCCACCAATAACCCCCCAAAGTAAAAAACACGTGCGGTTGCTCTGTTGGGCTCGCTTTTCCGTTTGTCTTTGAAGTTTACAGGATTTCCATCAGTTTATCCGGCATAGAGATCATCGGTGTATGGTCGGAAGGCAATTCGAGATAGGTCCAGTTGTCTGCGCTCATCCGACAAGGACGGCGTGAAAACACGGTGACCGCGCGCCTCAAGCGCATCTCTGACATTGTTCCAGACGCTGCCTTCAACGCTGCCTCCATGAACGAGAACATATACGGACATTTAACCCTCTTGTTTATGTCGCCTTTCTTTTTGGGGTAATGCCGACATAGCCGCGGATCAGGAGTTCGTGATCTCCGCGGTATTCAGGCGGTCCCGCCCGCTGACCGGATGAAGGAATCCGGGAATAGCAGGGATCGGTTTGGGGTCGTGCGGTCCGGACTCAGTGATGCTCTTCCATTGCCCCGGCGATATACATCATGGACAGCAGCATGAAGACGAGGGTCTGGATGACCGAAATCAGGAGCTTCAGAATGATGATGGGCAGCGGCACCAGGAGCGGCACAAGAAAGAAGAGGATCAACAGAACGATGTGACCGCCCTCGATGTTCCCGAACAGACGCATGGATAGGGAAATGGGGCGGGAGATGTGGCTGATGAGTTCGATGGGCAGCATCAACGGCGTCAGCCACCAGACCGGTCCCATGAACTGCTTGAAATACTTGAGGCCCTGCACCTGAACGCCGACGATATGGGTCATAAAGAAGACGACGAGGGCCATCGCGACGGTTGTATTTAAATTAGACGTGGGCGATTCCAGCCCTGGAATCAGGCCGATCAGGTTTGAGGAGAGGATGAAAAACCCGAGGGTCGCAATGAGCGGAAAAAAACGCTTTCCATGGTGTCCCATGGTATCAAGGAGGAGTTTGTCAATGGCGCCGACGAAAACCTCCATGGCATTTTGAAAACCCCCAGGCGTCATTTGCAACCGCCGCGTTGCCAAAAACGAGAAAAAAACCAGCAGCGCCATGACAAACCAGGTATAGGTGATGTATGTGGGAATCGAGGGGAATATCAATTGCAGGAAAGACAGACTGTGCATCTTTTCGTGAACCTCCTCAAGGCAATACTATTTTCCAAGAGCAATGCGGCAATTAGTACAATGTCAATGTTTTCAATCTCTTGCCGGAGCAGGCCGTTTACGGTGCGGTTCACTCCGGAGGCTTGTGATAATTGTCTTGTCGTCCTGGAAAGATCTTTTTATCAGGATATACAGGTTTCTGAATCCCGCAGCGACGCCCGCGACGAAAAGCAGGGTCGTGAAGAGAAACGAGGTCCCCAGTTTCCTGTCCAGCCAGTTACCGACAAAGAGCCCACCAAAGATCAAAAGAACAAAAGCCAATCCGACGCTGCCGGCATAAGCCATATGAACGAATGATTTCCTCTCGTCATGATCCATCGGCGGTGCGCCTCATAACATGTACAAACTGTGAAGTCAATAAAAAATGGCAAAAAAAGCGCGGATCACCTGCTGATTTGATCCCCTTTCAAGACGGCGCCGGGTCTTCGTGATCGAAGATATAGCCCACGGATCGAAGGCTCCGGAAATAAACGGGCTGATGAGGATCATCTTCAAAGTACTTGCGCAGGCGGACGATAAAATTATCCACGGTTCGTGTGGCAATGATACCGGTATAGCCCCATCCGATTTCGAGAAGCTGCTTCCGGGTGAGCGGCTTGCCCCGGTTGGCGATAAACAGTTTCAGGAGCTTCATTTCCTGATCAGTCAGTATAATCCTGCCTGCCCTGCAATCGGCTGTCGAATCGCCGAAATCGATCCGGTTTCCGCCGAAAGCGTAGGACCGGGGCAGACCGGCCGGTTGGAGGTCTTCCGTCCCAGCGGCCCACGAGACACGGGCCAGTAGCCGTTCCACACGCAGCAGAAACTCCTCCAGATTAAAGGGCTTGGCAAGATAGTCATCCACGCCGTAGGTCAGCCCCTTGATCCGGTCTTCAGAACTTCCCTTTGCCGAAATGATCAGGATCGGCAGCCGCTCATCCACCAGGCGAATGCTCCGCAATATCGAGAGTCCGTCGATGCCGGGAAGCATGATGTCCAGAACAATCAGGTGAGGCTGCCCCGTTTTCCATTTCTGCAGACCGCTGACCCCGTCCGGGGCGAGGTCCACCGCATAGCCCTGGAAAGACAGGTTCAGCTTCAGGCCTTCCGCGATATGGCTGTCGTCTTCAATGATGAGAATCCGTTTTTCCCCTGAATCTTGCATTGTTGCCCCCTGTATCAGGTCTGCCCGGGACGGAAAGGCAGGATCAGCGTAAAGACCGATCCCTTTTCATCCGGCAGTTTTTCCGCGATGACCTTTCCCCGGTGCATGCGCGCGATATTCTGGACCACATACAGGCCCAGTCCGCTGCCTCTTGACGAGAGGTTGTCCGCTCTTTTTGTCTGGTAAAATTTCCGGAAAATCTTTTTCGCGTCTGTTTTTTCAATGCCGATGCCGTTGTCTTCGAAACGGATGTGCAGCCTGCCGTTTTCCTGCCGAAAGTGGATGTCGATTTTCGGTTTCTCGCTGTCATTATATCTGACGCCGTTGTTCAGGATGTTCATGACCAGCATTTCAAAGAGGGGCGCGTTGATGTTGTAAAAAAAGGGCTGTCCGGAAGAATTGTGAATCCGAATGTCGCAATTTCCGAAAAGATGGCGGTTGTTCTGATGGAACTGCCGGACGGTTTCCACGAGGTCGGCAGGGAGAAAGTCTCCGCCATAGGTCTTTGTCTCGATCCTGGCCAGGTTCAGGATGCGGCTGATATTATCCGCCAGGCGTTCCACATCCTGAAGCATGTAGCCGATATACTTTGCTTGTTCCTTTCGGGGCAATTCGTGTTTCAGGAATGTTTCCAGGTAGAGCTTCAGCGACGTGACCGGGGTTTTCAGCTCATGCGTGAAATTGTTGATGAATTCGTGCTGCATGCGGTTAAGCCGCGCCATCTTCTGGCTGTAAACGAAAATAATGAAAATCCCGATCAGAATGATCCCCACGAGGATGGACAGGACGAGAATGACCACCCAGGTCTGAGCCTCAAGGAACTGCTGCGGATCAAGGTTGTAACGGTGTACGGCTGTCTTGAGTCCGGAACTGACTTCGATATACCAGTAGATATAGAGAAACAGTGACGAGGCCAAAGCCAGGATGGAGAATACAAATATAAATACCGGGTGGAAAAACCACTTCAATCGCGTAATCATGATTTATTTTTGCACAGGCGAGCCCAAGTGTCAACCGCATACCTTTGAGACATGGCTTCACTCAAGTTCAAATGTCTTTTCCGCTTTCCTCACCTCCGAATCCTCACCCCTTGAGAGGGGATCCTGAACTTTATACAGGTTTGTCAAATCTGGTTTGTAAAACTTTTGTAAAACGTAAGATATTGCTTTCATTCAGTAATTATATGTTTTAGGGTCATTGCAAATCACGCACGTGGCCCTTGAGAATGAACAAAATACAACGGCAGGAGGCAAACATGCAGCAGCAGGTCACCCATTCTCCCGGGGGGAGGAAAACACGAATTTTATTGACGAGCGTCTTCGGGCCTTATGCGCAGGATGATGCGTACGGCAGCCGGGGCGCCAACCCCATGGAGCTCTATCACAACCAGGTGACGCGCGTTCAGGGCGGTTTTTCCCTGAGGATGTTTCATCGCTCCTTCGGACTCATGATGATTCAGGCCAATATCGATGCGCCTTGCACGCTGCTGGATTTTCCCACCCAGGATCGTTTTATTGAAGAAATACGCGAGAATGACTATGATGTCATTGGGATCGGCGCCATTATTCCCAACGTGGGGAAGGTCAAAAGGATGTGCGAGCTTATCCGGCAGCACCGGCCGAGCGCCCGTATTGTCGTCGGCGGACATATAGCAAGCAAGGGAGACCTGCTTCAGACGATCGACGCGGACGACATCGTCCGGGGCGATGGCATCCGCTGGTTTCGCCGGTTTTTAGGCGAAGATGAAGACGCCGCCGTCCGCCATCCGGCAGTCATTTCGGGATTCGGCGCCCGCGTCATGGGCGTCGGCCTTGGACAGAGGCCAGGCGGGACGGCCGCGATCCTCATCCCCTCCGTTGGTTGTCCCGTGGGGTGTAATTTCTGCTCCACCTCAGCCCTGTTCGGCGGCAAGGGCAATTTCATCAACTTTTTTGAAACAGGCGACGAACTCTTCGCCGTCATGTCCCGCATCGCGGAAGAACTCAAAACGTACTCCTTTTTTGTTCTCGATGAAAATTTTCTGCTCCACAAAAAGCGGGCGCTGCGTCTGTTGGAATTGATGGAAGCCCATCAGAAAAGCTGGGCGCTTTACGTTTTCAGTTCGGCGCGCGTTCTGGAATCCTATACCATTGACCAATTGGTCGGTTTGGGCATCAGTTGGGTATGGATGGGTCTGGAAGGCAAGGACAGCGCCTACCAGAAGCTTCGAAGGGTGGACACGCATGCGCTGGTTGAACGCCTCCATTCCCATGGCATCCGGGTGCTGGGCTCATCCATTATCGGTCTGGACGACCACAGCCCCGCAAATATCGATGCCGTGATTGATTACGCCGTGAGCCACGATACTGTCTTTCACCAGTTCATGCTCTATATGCCGAATCCCGGCACGCCCCTGTACGAAAGCCATCGCCGCGAGGGAACATTGCTTTCCGAAGATGAATTTCCCGCGGCGGACGCCCATGGCCAGTATCGCTTCAGCTACCGGCATAAAAACTTCCGCGACGGTGAAGAGAAAGATTTTCTGCTGAAGGCGTTCCGGAATGATTTTGAGATTAACGGGCCGAGCCTGGCCCGCCTGATAAGCGTCACGCTCAAAGGCTGGAAGCGCCATCAGCATCACGCAGAACGGAGGGTCCGAGATCGCTTTGCCCGCGAGGTATTTCCCTTGCGCTCGACCTATGCGGGCGCCGTCTGGGCGATGCGCAAGTGGTACGGGGACAACGGGCTGATCGGTGGGAAGATGGATGAACTCCTGAAGGAGATTTATGACGAATTCGGCTGGAAAACCAGGGTGGTCGCGTCCCTGGTCGGGCGATACCTGTACAGGAGTCTGAAAAAAGAAGAGGCGCGTCTGGCCGGGGGCTGGACCTATGAGCCGGTCTGCACGTGCGAGAAGAATGCCGCCGCCATGGACATGGAAGGCCGTAAACCTTCAGGTGTGAAAGTCCCCGTGAAAAAAGTCACATGGGTTTCCGGAAGTCCCGCGCCTGCTATGGCCAAGTCCGCTTGAGTCATAGTCCGTTGGTGTTACCCCTATTCTACCGGACGCTGTTCAGGGAACAAGAATATTCGCTGGCAATGGTCATCCCGCTCTTTCCCGTAAGCAGCGTTCCATGTCCGGCGTGATGTTACATAGGGGGACAGACCCCCCTGCTTCTATGCGGCACTGATCAACAGCGCGGTCATATCCATCACATTCGTCCCCGTGGGACCGGTCATCAGCAGATCCCCCGTCGCCTGCAAGAAATGGTAGGAATCATTCCGGGCGAGGTGATCGTCGATCTTCAGGCCCAGCTTCAAGGCCCTTTTCCAGCTCGTCTGATCGACGATGGCCCCGGCGGCGTCCGAACTGCCGTCGATCCCGTCGGTCCCCGCGCTCAGGAACAGAAAACGCGGGTTGTCCTTGAATTCCCCCAGGGCGGCGAGCGCCATCTCCTGGTTCCTGCCGCCCATTCCGTCCCCCTTGAGGGTCACCGTTGTCTCCCCGCCGAATAGCAAACAAACTGGCGCGGCGAAGGGTTGTCCGGTGGCCGAGATCTCCTCCCCCAGAGCCATGATCGCCTTGGCCATTTCCCGCGCTTCGCCCCGCAGCCGGGAACTCATGATCCGCGCCGGGATCCCCAGCGTTTCGGCTTTCTCCTTCGCTCTTTGCAGCAGCTTCAGGTTGCTTCCGATGAGAAAATGTTCGAGAAGCGGGTTTGGCTCCTTTGGCGTCTCGGCGATCCCGCCCGAGAGTCCCGTCTCGACTACCTTGCGGATGCTTTCCGGCGCCTTCTCCCAGAGGCCGTATTTTTTCAGGATGGCCTGTGTATCGCCGTAGCTGGAACGGTCGAAGTAGAGGGGGGCGGAGCCGATTGCCTCCAGATCGTCGCCAATCACGTCCGAAATGACAAGGACGATCCCCCGCGCCCGGGAGAGACGCCCCAGCCTCCCCCCCTTGACGAGGGAAAGATGCTTGCGGACGACGTTCAGGTCTTCGATGGGGACACCGTTGGCCAAAAGACCCTTCACCAGGGTCTGCATGTCGGCCAGGATGATCGGCGGCGCCGGCTTTTCGATGAGCGCCGAGCTGCCGCCGGAGAGAAGGTAGATGAAAAAATCATCCGGGGCAAGCGCGGCAATCCGCTCCATCAGCAGTTCGGCAGCCCGGATGCTCCTGTCCGTCAGGACGGGGTGCGAACTTTCGCATACCTCGATCCCGTCGAGCGCAGCGGCGTAGTTGGAGACGACCAGGCCTCCCGTCACCCGCCCGCCCAGGACCGCCTTGACGGCCCGCGCCGTCTCGACCGAGGCCTTCCCGCTGCCGAAGAGATAAACCCCCCGGCAGCCTTTGAGGTCGTAGGTTTCTCCCTCTATGGTCAGGACGCCCGCCTCGAATTTCAGGACCTCCCGGACCAAGTTGTCCGGCAGGACAGAATCCAGGGCATCCCGAAAAATGCTCATCATCCTGTCTCTATGGGTCATGTCAGTTCCCACGGGTATGGTAATGCCCGCCTTCCCAATCAAAGGTTTCGAAGGTCATCCGGAAACTTCCGGTCATCTCCTCCAGGGCCTTGAAAACATGATCCCCTCGGGGATGACCGCCTATCCGACCCCGTCGCCGGGGATCGCCGCGATCTGATATGTCTTCATGCTCGATGACTCCTGTATCTCTTGCGGAAGTTCCCGGTGTCCAAATAATCCCGGAATGCTTCAGCCGAAAATCTCGCCTTGGGGCAGCGGCACGAGCAGCAGGTGCCCGAAGATGAAGATGATCATGTAAGTAACGGCGAGCCCCAGAGCGACCGCCTTGACGATCATCCGCCACTCATTCCGCTCACCGCTGATGTACCAGGCGATGGATGCGAAGCCCACGACACTTGACAGGGCGAAACCAACATACCGAAGAAACAAGACCCACAACAGCATGATCGCGATGACGACGACCATATCCAGCCACTGTTTCCCTTCCGTCACAGCTTCAGACTTCTCATCCTCCTTCTCCTTCATCACCCGATAAGGGGTGAACGACAGGATCAGCGTCAAGACGATAAAAGACGCCATGATGATCATGATCCGGTCGGGAAAGATACCGCCGAAAGGGGTCGTGTAGTCCCGCTGGACCCAGAGGACGGCTATAAATACCAGCATGAGGACGGATCCCAACCGATCCCGAAATGTCGCTCCCATAGAATGACCTCCTTAACGTTGTTACCGCAGCTACTTCTTGGAAACGCCATTGCCCTGCAGCCGCGCCTTAATCGGTCCGAAGTAGGGCCAGAGGAAGGAGAAGAGGGACATGGCGATCAGGACCCAGGAGATCGGGTTGACGAACAGGGCGAACCAGGGGGAGGTGTACGCCTTCCCCGACAGATAGGCCTGGACGAGACCCGTTTCCATCAGGGGGCCCAGGATCAGCCCTAGAACGATCGGGGGCGCTGTGAAGCCCAGGCGCCGGATGCCGAACCCGATGATGCCGAACAACAGCATGAGGATCACATCCAGAAAGTTGTTCCGGATGGCGTAGGAGCCGACCAAGGTCAGGATGGCGATCCCCGGCACCAGGTAACGGGTCGAGAGCGTCGCGACAAACCGCGACAGGAGGCGGCCTCCGTAGATCCCGACTGGGACCATAACGATGGCCGAAAGCCCCACCGCCAGCATGAAGGTGTACGTGATGTCCGCCCGTTCGGTGAAGAGCTCCGGCCCCGGCCGGAGCCCCTGGAGCATCAGAACGCCGTAGATGATCGCATCCGGAGGCGCCCCGGGAATTCCCAGGGTCACCAGGGGGATCATGCCCCCCCCGACGACGGCGTTGTTGGCCGTCTCCGTCGCGACGACCCCGTCGATGATTCCGGTGCCGAACTTCTCCGGGGTCTTGGACGCCCGCTTGGCCTCATTGTAGGAGACGAGGTTGGCGATGTTCCCTCCGGCCCCAGGCAGGATGCCGATGACCGTTCCGATGATCGAGGAGCGGATCAGGTTCCCCGGCATGGAGAGAACGTGACGAGTCGTCTTCCACAGGACGCCCTTAGTCCGTTTGTATTCGACTCGCTCCTTCACGGATTCCCCCTGGATGACCAGGTTGAGAAGCTCGGGGATGCAGAACAGGCCGATGAGGATGACGATAAGCTCCACCCCGCCCTGCATGGCCGGCATGTCGAATGTGAACCGCACGTCGCCCCCGATGGGGGCAATGCCGATGGTGGAGACGAGGATGCCGAAGGCCGCCCCCGTGATCCCCTTCAGAAACGCCCCGGCGGAGAGGCTGGAGATGATCGTGATGCCGAACACCCCCACCCAGAAGTATTCAGCCGGTCCGAATTTCAGGGCGATGTCCGCCAGCGGCGGGCTCAGGAAGATCAGGCAGACGACGCCGAAAAGTCCGCCGATGCAGGATCCGACCGTGGCCCCGATTATGGCCTCTTCCCCCCTTCCCTGCAGGGCCATCGGGTAGCCGTCGAAGGTGGTCCCGATGGAACTGGGCGTCCCGGGCGTGTTGATGAGAATGGCGCTAAAAGCGCCCCCGTAGATGCACCCCATGTAGATGGCGCCCAGGGTCACGAGGCCCGCGATGGGACTCATGGAATAGGTGAAGGGCACGAGAAGCGCCACAGCCATTGTGGCGGTCAGTCCCGGCAGCGCCCCCATGATCATCCCGGCAACCGTTCCGGCAATGACCAGCAGGAAATTCTGGAACGTGAAGAGATTGTGCAACCCCAGCAGGATATGTTCAAACATATACAACCCCCTGTTTCGGCAAAAGACGGGCGCCGGACACCACAGTCCCGGCGCCCGTCACAGACCACCGCAAAAGCTCTACTTCTTCAGTCGCCCCAGATCCTTCATGATGGCCTCGTATTCGACCATCTTCTTCTTCACCAGGGCCAGGGAGGCCTCGGGCCCCATGTGCTCCGTCTTGAAACCGTTCTGGTCCATCTTTTTCTGGACCTCCGGGTCCTTCATCACCTTGTCGAAGACATCCGCCAGCTTCTTGATAATCGCGTCCGGTGTCCCCGGAGGGGCGGCGACGCCCCGGTAGGCCCCTTCCACGATATCGTATCCCAGCTCCTTGAAGGTCGGCACGTCCTTGAGGACGGCCATCCGCTTCTCGGAGGCGATGGCCAGCGGACGGAACTTGCCGGCGTACTGAACTCCCATCGTGGAGTAGGTCATCAGCGCCGTCACATGGCCACCCAGCAGAGCTGGAACGGCTGAACCGGTACCGCCGAAGGGAATGTAGGTCAGCTTGATGCCCGCAGCCTTGTTGAGCATCGCCGTCCCCAGATCGTTGGCCGTCGAGGAGCCGCTGCCGCCGACGGTGACGACACCCGGAGGGTTCTTCTTGGCGTACTCGATGAAGTCCTTGAGGGTCTTGATCGGGCTGTCCTGCCGGACGACCAGCAGATCGGGGGTGCTCTCGAAGAAATAGATGTTCTGGAGGTCCAGGGTGTTGTAGCCGGCCTTGCCCCTCTCCAGCGGCTGGAGGATGATGTGGGGCAGGTTATGACCGGCGATGGTGTACCCGTCCGGCTTGCTCCTGAGCATCTCCGACCAGCCGATGGAACCGCCTCCGCCGATCTTGTAGGTGATGATCACGTCCCGGCCGAAGTGCTTCTTCAAGGACTGCTCCTGGATCCGGGCGGTGATGTCGGACTCCCCGCCGGGATTGAAGCAAATGATGTAGGTGAGGGGTTTGTCGGGATACTCCGCCGCACTGGCTCCGCCGGCCCAGACAAGCGCCAGAAGTGCAAAGACGATACAACCGAGGGCAAACTTTTTCATATCTTTCCTCTCTTTCCTTCTTAAAAATGGTTGACGGTTTAATCCACCGGATGCGCTGCTCGGAACAGCCACCCACGCTTGACCACTTATGTTCGATTTACGGACAGTCATCCTGACCATCTACGCCTACCGGATATCTGAAAATTGAAATAGCTTTCAATGATTCTATCCACGTTCTGTCATTTCCGGGTCAGCGATCGACCCGGAAGGTTTCCAGCGCTTTTTCGTCCACGACGATTCCCAGTCCCGGACCTTCCGGGACCCGCACGTGGGGGCCTTCCAGCCGGAAGGGATTTTCAATGAGCCGATCCCGGATGGGGTTGTCCGACTGGTCGAACTCGAGGAGGGCCTTTCCCGGCTGGCTGGCGAGAACATGGAGAGAGACGGCGATGGCGATGGGGGTTCCCCAGGCGTGGGGGATGCAGTCGATGTTCATCGACCGGGCCAAGGCGGCGATCCGCTGAACTTCCGTGACGCCCCCGGCGGAGCAGACGTCGGGCTGGGCATAGGTCACCGCCCGGCGCCGGAAGACCTCGTGGAATTCACTCAGGAGCGCCCATCCTTCCCCGCCGGCCACCGGGACGTCGAGCTTTTCCGAGAGCAACGCATATCCTCCGTAATCATGGGGAGGAACAGGCTCTTCAAACCAGTATACCCCCAGCTTCTCACAGGCCCTGCCCACTTCCAGGGCCTCGGGAATGCCGTAGGCGCAATTGGCGTCCACCATGAAGTCCCGGTCGTCGCCGACGGTCTCGCGAAAGGCCTCGATGAGCCGGATATCCTCCCTGTGACCCCATCCAAGGAGGGCGAGTCCGATTTTAAGTTTCAGCATCTTGAACCCCTTGGCGAGGTTTCCCTGTGCCTCGTCCCGGATGATCCCGATCTGCCGGTCCAGGGTGTCCACCTTCCGGAAGTAATGTCCCGTGGCATAGGCCGGGACCCGGTCCCGGAAACGGCCCCCCAGAAGGGTGTAAAGGGGCAGCCCCAGGAGTTTTCCCTTGAGATCCCAGAGGGCGATATCCACGCCGCTCAGGGCGGAATAAGGAGCGAAGGAGTGATAGGCCCATCGAAGGCGAAAATGCATTTTCTCCCAGAGGACCGCCGTCTCCAGGGGATCCTCCCCCAGGATAAGAGGGGCGATGACATCCCGGACGACCTCATGGTTCCCGGCAATGGGTCCCCAGCACTCTCCATATCCCGTGGTGCCGTCGTCGGCGGTGATCCGGACGATGAGATACTGGCGGGCGGTGGTCCACCCCTGGGCGTTCCCGAAGGGCTCCTTCAATTCCTGGCGTATGGGAATGGCTTCGATCCTGGAGATTTTCAGGGCCTTTCTCCTTTCATGCATCTATGTCGCTGAGACAATCTCGGCGACCGCCTTGCCGAACTCTTCCGTTCTGGCTTTACCCCCCAGGTCGGGTGTCTTGAGATTTTTTTCAACCAGGGCGGTTTCGATCGCCCTTTCGATGACCCGGGCGGCTTCCGGCTCTCCCAGGTGGTCGAGCATCATGGCGCCCGACCAGATCTGGCCGATGGGATTGGCGATTCCCCTTCCCGCAATGTCCGGGGCCGAACCGTGGACCGGTTCGAACATGGAGGGGAATTCCCTTTCCGGGTTCAGGTTTCCCGAGGGGGCGATCCCGATGCTTCCCGCGATGGCGGGACCGAGGTCGGACAGGATATCGCCGAAGAGGTTGCTTGCCACGATGACGTCGAAATGCTCCGGGTTCAGGACAACCTTGGCGCAGAGGGCGTCGATGTGGTACTGGTCCGTTTCCACGTCGGCATAACGGGGGGCGAGCTCCTGGAACACCTGGTCCCAGAAGGGCATGGTGAAGACGATACCGTTCGACTTGGTGGCCGAGGTGAGTCGCTTTCGCGGTCGCTTTTGAGCGAGCCGGTAAGCGAAGTCCATGACTTTCGTGACGCCTCTTCTCGTGAAAACCGATTCCTGGACGGCCGTTTCGTCTTCCGTTCCTGCGTAGATCCGGCCTCCCACGTTGGAATATTCTCCCTCGTTGTTTTCCCGGACCACGTAGAAATCGATGCTTCCCGGTTTCTTCCCCCGGAGGGGACTCCGGATGCCCGGCAGCAGGCGGACCGGCCTCAGGTTGACATACTGCCGGAAGGATCGGCGGATGGGAATGAGGAGGCCCCAGAGGGAAACATGGTCCGGTACCCCCGGCGTCCCCACGGCGCCGAGGAAAATGGCATCGAAGGGTCTCAGCCGGTCCAGTCCGTCCTTGGGCATCATCTCCCCCGAGCGGATGAAATAATCGCAGCCCCAGGGAAACTCGGTCCAGTCCACCCGGAATCGGAACCGCCGGCCCGCCGCGTCGAGAATCCGCATGCCTTCGACGACCACCTCTTTCCCGATCCCGTCGCCGGGGATGGCGGCAATTCTGTATATCCTGTCTTTGCTCATGTTTGTGTTTCCTTTCCTTATGTCTCTGTCTCAAGGGACGCAAGTCTCGCGGCGTTCGCTATTTTACGATGAATGGAAAGATTCATGAAATTATTGATAAGCATTTCCTTTCACGACCGGAACATACGAAGAAGACTCTTGTGTGTCAATCAAAATTGTTACCTGAAATCTCTCCCCTTCGGTAACATTTATTTATGAGGCAACTGGCCACAAAATGTGGGTGCGGTATCGGTGATAATGGAAGGCTTGTGTCGGCTTGGCCAATCTTCCGGTTTTTTTAATTGGAGACAGCCACTCATTTATGCCTCCCGGGGGTTCCATAATCTTAGTCTTCAGAATCTCCCCCCATCTATTAAGGGGCGAAGCTTGATTCCCCCTTGAGATGGGAAACAGGCTACTCCTTTGTCAGCAGGAAGAAGGAATAATTTCTGCCGAGGAAATGATTGCAGACGAGGGCCGTCCGGAGGGAGCGATGGGGTGTGGCGGCGCTGGCCAGAACGGCTTCCGGGATGGTCTGGTTTTTCAGAATCATGGCCCCGAGCCACAGGGCAAAAGAAGAGGCCGTAGCGTACTCGCCGGTCAAATGTTTAAAGCGCACTGCGGCGGCATGGCCAAAATAGTCCCGCTGAATGGCTACACTCCATTGATCTTTGATGACATCACCGCTTGTGCCGTTGACTAAGACATCGACATCGCCCGGGGTCAGATCGTTTTCCCTCAAAAAATCAATCAATTCTTCCGACAAGCTCTTGTAATCCGCGGGCTTGTAAACCATGTGAAGGTTTCGCAGCCGGCACCAGCTGTGTGGTAAAGCCGAATCGGAGACTATGAAAAAAGCCACTCCCTCGCCCTGCAGGGCGCCTTCCGTCTTGCTTTCAAAGAGTTGCAGATTATTCACGCTTTCTCTCTTCAAGTATCCCATCCTGACGTATTCACTGTACTGGACATGATAAGCCTCGTCGAAGGACCCGATGAGAACGTTTTCCGCTTCCTTCTCCTGCAGGAGCATCATGGCATCGTGCAGCGCGGTTTCAAAGGCGAAACCTTTGCCGGCATAGTTGTTGTTGTAACCCATGCACTTGACGGAGAGCGCGATGAGGCCGGACAGGGCATTGTGGGTGCTTTGCATGAAATAGGTCGGGGTAAGCTGCTGCTCATCCTGCTGCAGAATTTCCGTCAGGAACTTGCCCATATCCTCCTGGAAACCATAGCCCGTGGAAGTAATAATGGCATCCGGCGTTTTCAGCCGGGCGTCGCGCAGGCAGATGGTGGCGGCGGCCAGTCCCATGCGTAACATGCGGCTGAGTCTCCGCATTTGAAAGGGATTAATGTAATCCTTGAAATTGGGCAGCACACAGGTCAGGACATTGTTGTCGTATTGGGTCAGCTCCGACAGAAACGCATCGTTATCGTAAGTCTTCTGCGGCGAAATCATGCCTGCGCCGCTGATATAACAGTCTATGCCGGTCCGGGTTATCAGCATTTTGAAAAGAGCAGCGACGTGGCGCTGCCGCCGAAGCCAAGAGAATTGGATAAAATGTTTTTAAGCCCTGCACCCTGTTTGAATTCCGTCATCGGCCGGATGCTGAGCTCTGCCATTGGTTGACTGAAGTTGATATTCGGAAAGATGACATCATGTTGAAACGCCATCAGGCAAAAGGCGGCCTCAACACTTCCGGCAGCCGACGTGGTGTGTCCCGTGTAGGGTTTGGTGGAACTGAAGGGCGGCATATGGCTCCCGAAAAGGGTCTGAATGGCCAGTCCTTCCGACAGATCGTTGTTTTCCGTACCCGTTCCATGCGCGTTGATATAGTCAATGTCGGTCACGTCCAACCCGGCCCTGGCAAGGGTTTTCTTCATCGCATGCAGCGCTCCCGTCCCGGCAGGCGAAGAGGCGGTCTGATGGAAGGCGTCGTTGACATTGGCATAGCCGCGCAATTCGGCAATCGCTTTTTTCCCGGAGCGCTGCAGCATCTCTTCTGGTTCGAGAATAAGATAGGCGGCGCCCTCTCCCAAATTGAGACCGTTGCGATTATGATCGAAAGGCCTGCAATGCTCCTTGTCTAAAATCATGAGTGAATTGAACCCGTTGATAGTAATCTTGCTCAGGGCTTCGGCGCCCCCGCAGATCATGCAGTCCGTAACCCCGTTGGCGATCAGCCTCGCTCCGAGAATGACGGCGTTGGTCGCTGATGAACAGGTCGTGCTGACCGTCGCGAGATACTTTTGGATGTGCAGATGTTCAGCCAGACGCTCTGTGTGTTCACCGGGGTCGGCCGTATCCAGGAAAGCCAGAAAGTCGCCGGTAAGCTGTGGGTCCTGTAATTCGCGGAAATATTTCTCCAGCTCCCGGATCCCGCCCGCGGTTGTTGCCGAAACAATTCCCGCATTTCTCACCTGTGCTTCCGAAAGCCCCGCAGAAGCTATTGCTTCTTTCACCGCGATGAGTCCCAGAAGTGCCGTGCGTGTATAACCGGCATGGGGGGGAACAGAGGCGAGCCTGCAAAGATCATCATCCGATAATTTGATTTCACAGCAGAAAATGGCATCGCGATGAACGGTTTCCAGGATTTCGAGTTTTCCGAAGCCGCATTTTTTATCCCGGAGGGAGGCGAAATTCTCCGGGCCATTGTTGCCAATGGCGGTCATGACGCCGTATCCGGTTATGAAAACACGCCGGCTCATATTTGTCGGTTCTCGTAAACGTACTTGGCAATGGTGCGGACGTTGATGAGAATTTTTCGCGCCACCTTCGAGTCGGTTATCTTGATTCCGTATTGTTTTTCCAGCATGACGACCAGCTCCAGGGCATCAATGGAGTCCAGGCCGGTAACGTCACCGAAAAGGGGCATGTTTTCATCGAGATCCTCCGGGTCCATGCCTTCGATAATCAGACGCTCGAGAATCTGCGCTTTGAGTTGGGGGATCAGTTGTTCAATGGTTTGCATAGTAAGTAATCTTGTTGAAGAATCATGGTTAAGAAACGGTCCTTGATTTATGAATCAAGATACTGGCCGCTAATGTTACAAAGGAGAAACACACAAGTTTTACCAGGTCGGGGATAATAACCGATATGGAGGCGTTCCGCAAAAAAAGATCATTGAAAGCCCCCAATCCCCAACTCAACGGAGAGTAGGGACTGATGCTTTGCATGATTTGCGGCATCATAAACACCGGCACCCATACGCCGCCGAGGGCGGCCAGAATGACCACGGAGATGGAACCGAAGGAAAGGGCCTGCTGGGGGGTTTTGAAGTAAACGGCAATGAGCAGTCCGTACCCCGTCGCAGCCATGGCGACGGCAAGGCCCGTCAGGATCACTCCGGCCCAGTTTGTCCCCAGCACCAGCTTGCTCAGGCCGAAAAGCGGCATCAGATAAAGACCGACGCCGATCATTAAAACCAGTTGCAGAAGGCAGACAAACAAGTAAAAGATGAACTTGCCGGATATTACAGGAAACTGAGAGCCTGAAATCAGGCGCAGCCGCAGCATGCTCCCGTCTTCACGCTCCCTGATAAAGTTGCCCGCCAGGGGAAACAGGATAAAAAACATGGCAAACATGGACCAGGCGGGCACATTATGCTGGACGGCATTGAGGGCAATGCCCGGCTGATCGTTCTCCGAAGCATCCGTTTGCTTCACCCGGATCATCCGGGGAAAATCAATCTTTATCTTCTTTTTTTGTGCCGTCCCGCCAAAGTGTTCCTGCATTACATCGGTGAACCACTCGGCCTGCACGCCGATAATCTTCTTTTCGACGGCCCCGGTCAGGGTTTGTTTATAGTTGGCCTTGATCGCCGGATCAAATAGAATCTGCAACTCAACTGCCGGGTCATCTTTTTTCTCAATCGGCCCGGGGGCAAAACCATAGTAGGCGAAGAGTTCTTCCACGGCCCTTTTCGTCTTATCCCGCAGGGTGACTGTGGCATTTTTGGGAATAATCACGGCCGCCTGATAATCTCCGCTTTGAACGAGTCGACGCGCCGCCTCTTTCGTCAGGGGTTTCCCTCCCTTTTCTTTAATGAAGCGGATGTTGGGGGAAGCCTGAAGTGAACGTTCAATGCCGGCGCTCAGGTCATTGCGGTCCTCATCGACAAAGAGCACATCGATCCCTGTCTCCTGGAACCCGCGGAAGGTATTATCCTGGATAAGGGCCATAACGATGACCAGGGCCAGGGGCATCAGAAAAATCAAAGCCAGGCCGCCCGGATCACGGACGAGCAGAAGGAACTCTTTCTTGATGGTTGCCAGAGCTTTCAATCGCGGATCGCTTTCCCGGTCAGATGCAGAAACAACTGTTCGAGGTTGTCGCCCCCGCCGTTGGCCGCCAGCATCTCGGCCAGCGTCCCTTCCGCAATCAGGCGGCCTTCATCGATAATAGCAAATTGCGAACAGACCTTCTCCGCTTCTTCCAGCAGATGGGATGAGTAGAGGATGGTGACGCCTTCCGCCTTCAATTTCATCATGTAATCCAGGATCATGTTACGCGATTGCACATCCACGCCCGAAGTCGGTTCATCAAGGATGAGCAGGCGCGGATGATGCAGTAGAGCCGCAATCAGGTTGAGACGCCTTTTCATGCCTCCCGAAAAATGCATAACACGCATATTCGCCTTATCGAGGAGCCCGAACACGTCTAAAAAATGATTCACGGTTCTACGGATAGAGGGGCCTTCAAGACCGTACATCCGGCAAAAATAGACGAGATTTTCGTAGGCCGTCAAGGTCGGGAACAGGGCGATATCCTGTGGTGCGACGCCGATCTGCCGGCGGATATCAGCTCCCTTCTTGTCGACATCGAGGCCAAAGACCTCAATACTGCCCGAATCAATTTTAAGCAGCCCGCAGAGCATCATGAGCGTGGTCGATTTCCCCGCCCCGTTCGGTCCTAAAAGACCGAAAATATCCCTTTCATGAACGACGAAATTCAACTGAACGACGGCCGGTGTTACCGAACCTTTATAAACTTTGGTCAAACCGGAAACCTGTATGATCGAAGACGCTGTCATGGGATGGCTTTTTTTAATTCGGAAAAAATCAGATGTTCCCGGTCTGCGATTTCTGAAAGGATGGCAGACATCGCCGGATAGGTCTCGGCGTCGCTGTTGCGCTTTTTGATGATTCGGCCGGCTATGGTGGCAAAATCCCGCCAGCGGTCACCAACTTCGGTCATTGCCTGCGAAAGATCCCGGAGGCGCGGATTGTTCAATATTTTCGACGCTTCCTGCAAAAATGAAGCATAAATAAAGCGGAATCCGCCGCCGCCCGTCCCGATTTCCTCCTGCATGCGGATGAAATGCCCCAGATAAAGGGCGGCCTTCTTCTCGCCAAGCTTCTCAGGCCATTTTTTGATGTCCCGGGAAACATACCGGATCCCCTTGACACCGAAAAAAGGAAACGGGATCGACAGCATATCTCGGCAATTCTTGCGGATTCCCTTGATGATGGCGCGAGGCAAATCGATTTTGGCGGGGACTTCAACGGGATAATACATTTGCCCCCGGGGCTCAAACATGCCTCTTGCCCAACGAACCCGCATCAAGTCTTCATGGGTCAGAGATTCGACGTTTTCCATGACGGAGTCGCTGATGAGGTACCGATCGTTTTCCTTGCCATAGACTACGAGATTATGGGCATTGAAGTGAAAACGGTAGGGCCGCGGGAAATACGTCAGATGAAACACGCCAACCTGCAGGCCGACGGGGATATTCTGTGCGAGAGCCTGATCGAGAACCGTCATCGACGCTTCCTTGCTGCGGAATTTCTTGCGATAGATTTTAATGCCCAGCGATGCCGCCGTGCGCTTGAAGATCATGCCCGGCAGTGGCCGAAATGACGTTGCCGCAAGGTTGTTGTGCTTCATGAACGGCATGTACGCAAAAAACAGGCCGGAACCGATGCCGAACGCCAGAGGTTCGCTGATGTCCACGCCGTAATACCTCAGGAGGTTCGATGTGGCCCCGTTTTCGCAATGCGCAGACTGGTTGTGTTTGAAATCAATGGTCATTTATCACCGCCGTGACGCGAATCGTCCCGAGTGGATTCGCCCTGTGTCTGCCAGGGAAAAGAATCGGCAGCCTTCGACCAATTCACCAATTCATCCACCGTAATGTTGAATGCTTCAGCATATTTGCCGAGCGTCACGTCATCCAGGCGCCGGAAGTTATCCGGCTTTAGATGCGCCCTGATCTTTCTTTTCGGCAGATCGATGTATGCGGAAAGAAGCTTTACATCGAACATGCCCCTGGCCATGAAGAAGGCCAGAGGACTGACCTTGCCCGCCTTTACCCGCGTCAAGGCCTCCTTCGCCTCTTCGTTAATCTGCTCCCATGCCTGCAGCAGCGCCGCATTCTTGGGCACCCAGCCCGAACTCAGCACCTGGACATAGTTGCCATTTTCATCGACGGCGTAGCAAAGCTCACGGCCCCGACCATCCATCAGATTTTCATCGTCCTGTGGGACCTGTTCCCGTTTCATGTCAGCACACCACCGCCGAGAGCATAAAGGCATAAGAAAGACTGGCGCTTTCCACATTGACCCCCTGTGACAGATTCACGAACCACTTGTCATGGGGAATCTGAACTCCCTGTGCCTTCATTTCCTCGTCCAAGGATTGATATTAATGGATGAGACATTGCTTATTGACCAAGGAATCATAAGACAAGTAGTCATGTGTGTCAATGGAATTTCTGGCCATAGCCATACTAGTTATCGCATTTTCCGTTCTGTTGTAGTAAACTCCCGAGATAGGAAGCAATGATGATTCATGTTCCGCTTCATATTGAAATCGAGAAACGGGGAGGCATTGACAATTCATGACGGCTGAAATCAACAAGGTCATCTACTCCATGATCGGAGTGAGCAAATACCATGACAAGAAAGCGGTGCTGAAGGACATCTACCTGTCCTATTTCTACGGTGCGAAGATCGGCGTCCTGGGACTCAACGGATCGGGCAAGAGTTCCTTGCTGCGCATTCTGGCCGATGTGGACAAGGACTTCAACGGCAAAACGATCCTCTCGCCGGGATACACGGTGGGTTTTCTCGAGCAGGAGCCGCTTGTGAATGAAGAGAAAACGGTGCGCGAGATCGTCGAAGAGGGCGTCCGGGAAGTTGTCGATCTGATGGGCGAATACAACCGGATCAACGAACAATTTGCCGAGCCCATGACGGATGAGCAGATGAACACCCTGATCGAACGCCAGGGGAAAGTGCAGGAAAAACTCGACGCCCTGGACGCCTGGGATCTGGACTCGCGCCTGGAAATGGCCATGGATGCCCTGCGCTGTCCACCCGGGGATACGCCCGTGAATATCCTGTCGGGTGGTGAAAGAAGACGTGTCGCCCTCTGCCGGCTGCTCCTGCAGAATCCCGACATCCTTCTTCTTGACGAACCGACGAACCACCTGGACGCCGAGTCCGTCGCCTGGCTTGAACATCATCTGCAGCGGTATGCCGGGACGATTATCGCGGTCACGCACGACCGGTATTTTCTGGACAATGTGGCGGGCTGGATTCTGGAGCTCGACAAAGGGCAGGGCATTCCCTGGCAGGGCAATTATTCGTCCTGGCTCGAACAGAAGCAGAACCGGCTGCGCCTGGAGGAAAAAAGCGAGACGGAACGGCAGAAGACCCTGCAGCGGGAACTGGAGTGGATACGGATGTCTCCCAAGGGACGGCACGCCAAATCGAAGGCGCGCATCAGTTCCTACGAGCAACTGCTGGGGCAGGAAGGGGAACAACGCGCCGGCGAACTGGAGATCTACATTCCCCCCGGCCCGAGGCTCGGCAGGATGGCCATCGAAGCGGAAAATGTGACAAAAGGATACGGCGACCGGCTCCTGATGGAGGGGGTGTCGTTTTCGCTGCCGCCCGGCGGGATCGTCGGCATCATCGGCCCGAACGGCGCCGGCAAGACGACCCTCTTCCGCATGATCACGGGGCAGGAAACACCGGATTCGGGTACCATCCGGATCAGCGAGACCGTGAAGCTGGCCTATGTGGACCAGAGTCGCGACGTTCTGAATCCTGACAAGACCATATGGGAGGTGGTTTCCGAAGGACAGGAGATGATCCAGCTCGGCAGCAAACTGGTTAATTCACGGGCCTATGTGGCCCGGTTAAACCTTTCCGGCGCCGACCAGCAGAAGAAGGTGGGCATGTTATCGGGCGGCGAACGCAACCGCGTCCATTTGGCGAGGATGCTCAAGGAAGGCGCGAATGTCCTGCTGCTCGACGAACCGACCAACGACCTCGACGTCAACACCATGCGCGCGCTCGAAGAGGCGCTGGAGAATTTTGCCGGTTGCGCCGTGATCATCAGCCATGACCGGTGGTTTCTCGACCGGATCGCGACGCATATCCTGGCATTTGAAGGGGAGAGCCGCGTTGTCTGGTTTGACGGCAACTACTCGGAATATGAAGCAGACAGAAAGCTGCGCCTCGGCGCTGCGGCCAGTCAGCCGCATCGGATCAAATACCGGCGCATGACAAGGGGATAAGTCGATTTATCGGGTGACGTATATCTCCCGGGCATAGGCCGATGAGCCCGTCTTCAGCACCGGCAGGTCCACCCTGGCGCCATTGATCCAGTAGCAGGGAACAGCTCTCAGGAGCGCTTCCGGATCGGTCGGGTTTGTTGACTCATAGTTCCAGCCGACCACGTAAATTCCTCCCTCATCCACGAACACATCATGCGCCATGCCGTAGAGCCCCTCGTCGATCATCGGCAGCCGCTGCCGCGTTTGATCCGCCCATACGGAGGGAGTATAAAGAGCTCCCTCGACATATGCCCCGGCGCTGTAGGGCGACCCGTTGAACACCGTGCCGCCGTAAGCGTATCCGGCGCCGCTTGTCAAAGGGAAGAGGGGGACAAGCGTCCCGTTTTTCCAGTAGACGGGCCGCTCCGATGTATCCGCGTCCGTTGGTGTCCGCAGGCGGTGGAGATGCCCAAAGACATAAACATCTCCGCCTGACACATGAATGGGCAGGGGAACGCTGGTCCCGCGGAATCCGCCGGGAACGGGCAGCGTGAACACCTCCCCGTTCTTCCAGTATATCGGATAGGCGGTATCGAAAAGGGCTGCACCGCTCACATAGACGTCCGTGCCGTCAACATAGATATTTGACGCACGGGCCTTCGCGCCCCCATATGGAATGGCAGTGAGATAGACTATCCTTCCGTCCCGCCAGTATGTGGGGATGGGTCCGTTATCGCCCGTCACGTATCCGGCAATGTAAACGGATCCGTTGGCCAGAAAGACCTGCTGCGCTTCCGACGCTTCCTGCACATGGGCCGCCGGCCGTTCCAAGTCGGTGCGGACACCATTCTTCCAGTAGGCCGCCACGGGCGTTTTCAATGCTCCACCATCAGAGCACACAAAAGTTGTTCCGGCGATATGGGTGTCTTGTCCGGCCACAATGATGGAGTTGGCGTAGCCGTCGCACGTGGAATCGATCCGTGAGAGTTCGGTAATGGCATTGTTCCAGTAAACCGGGACATTCACCCCTGTGGTCGTATCGGCCACGGCCGAGCCGACTGCATAGACTTGGGTGCCATTCGATTGTCCCCCACTACTGCAGCCGGCGATCAGCAGACAGAAAACAAGGAATAAAAGAGTCAGATGGTTCGCACATTTGCAATGTTTGCCGGTTGTCATGGTCAATCCTTTTTGAAAAGAATCCCAATCCTAAGTCTATTCAAGGGCAGAAGGTAATTGTATAATCCACGGAGCCCCCGGTTTTCCTGCAGTTGTAAGTGCTGTTGAAATCGTCGAACTGCCAGGCGTACACGCCGGGAATACCTGCATTAACATTGGTTATATACTGCGTTGAATTCTTAATGTTCGGCCATGTCGCATCAACAATTGCCCCCCAATAGCCATGCTTGCCCGGATCTTTCGCATAGCATCTTTCATCATCATTGCCCGGAGAGTAGGGTGAGCAGCCATAACCGCCACTGAAGTCATTGTTCTCGCACTTTTTCGTCGGAGTAGGGGGATAGTCCACGTTCGTGTTGTCGCAGCAGATGTTGGCTTTATTTTTTCCGGTGGTCACCCCTTTCACGGTCGTAAAATACGCACACGGCCCCCAGCAGAGGTTTTTGTTTTTGTCCCATAGCTCTGCAGGGCAGGTGGGGTTTGTCTTCCAGCCCTTGGTTTGACACCATATACCGGCTTTCATCCCGGGGTCCGGATTGGGGTTATAGGTTCCAGGATTGGGCGCCATCTGCATCGGCACGGAAAACCCGTCCACAGCGCTCAGATCCAGATAGTCGATCGGTCCGTTTCCGCTGTGCGCATCAAAAGTGGGTTCGAAGAGGGATACGGGCGGACGTCCGCCGCCGTTGCATTTCAAACCAAAGTATTTTGGATCGGAGGTAATACACCCCCCCGAGTCGCAGCAATTCACGCCCTCGGTGGGACATTTACCCGTTGCGTCGAAGTGGCAGCCGGTCCGCGGCCACCACCTGCCGGAGAATCCGACGGGGATGCTTTTTGTGACGGAATTTCCCGTCTTCATTTCCCACCCGTCCCGGATTGTTCCGTCCTGCCCCACCCAGATGGTTTGCGAACAGTTGTTCTTGAACGTGATCTTGTGCGGGACCGGGCCGGCCGCCATAGCGGCCGGGACAATCCAAAGAGTCAGTATGATAAACAGAATTGTATGCCGGGTCGTTGGCATCATTGCGCTCCTTAAATTATTGATGTCTGATGGCGTCATGGGTAGCTCTGACCCGTGGGGCGGATCATGATTTCGCTGATAAGGACATGGGGCGGCAGCGCGAGCAGCCAGTGAATGCTGTCGGCAATCGCCTGGGGCTCAAGCAGTTTGCCGAATGGGGCGATTCCTTTTCCGAAATTTTCCTCGTTATAACCGGCCACGCCCTGGAATTCACTAAGAACAATCCCTGGCATGACAAGGGAAACACGCACGCCATGCGGGCATACTTCCCTCCGGAGGCCTTCGGCAAGGGCGCCGATGGCGAATTTGCTCGATCCGTAGAACCCGCTGAATGGCGAGACATTCCTCCCCACGACCGAACCCACGACGACGATGTCGCCGCTTTTTCGTTGAACCATATATTGCCCCGCGCGCCGCATCAGGTGGGCGGCGCCGAGAACATTGGTCCGGTAAAGCTCCTGCCACAGAGATTCTTCGCTGTTGAGGATTCCACCCGCAAGCCCGCGACCTGCATTGACAACGACGATATCGTACTTGTGCCCGCCTTCATCCCATGCCGATGTGCGCTCCAGAAGCAGATCGATATCGGTAGTTTTGCCGGCGTCTCCCGCCACAGCGAGGGCTTTGCCGCCCAGGGCGGCAATCTCTGCCGCGAGTGCGTCCAGCTTCTCTTTGCGCCGGGCGAAAATCACGACGGCGTTACCGGCCTTTGCCAGGGTAAGCGCGGTGGCGCGCCCGATCCCGGAACTGGCGCCGGTGATGATGGCCGTCTTTTGTATAGGATGTTTTTTCATCATTGCTTTCCTTCATCCATCCTGTCTTCGGGATCAGTTTTTTTCATTTCCGGGAGGTTAACACAGTGTCCTTCCTGCCCCCCTGTACTATCTCCGGGCTCGGTTTTTTTCATGAGACCCGTCAGAAGGGTCAGGACAATGTTGATGATGACGATGGAGAGGCCGACCAGCAGGCCGATTACGTCGGCTGACGTCTGGGTGATGATCAAGAAGATCAGGACGGCCGAAACGAAGAAGCGAATGTAGTAACGGAACATGATGGCCGATCGCGCCCGCTCGGTCAGGTTGCGGAATACCTTCCGCAGGTCCCGTTGCCGCCAGGAAAAACTGGCAACACTGATGAGGCCGCCCAGCAGGATGCCAAGCGTGAAATCGGTGGAAAAGAACATCAGGCTGATCGCCACAAACAGGCCCAGAATGATCCAGTTGAGCATTTCAAGCCTTCGCTGGAGGGGGTCTTTTTCTATGGGATTCACGCTTCAAACTCTTGATAACGGGCTCTTCATTCTTGAAATTCCGCTGAATCAGATTATAAATATTTTTAAAACCGGCGAACACGCCGATGAGCAGAAAGATAATCGTGAAATAAGGGAGCGTCCCGTATTTCTTGTCCAGCCAGTGGCCGAAATAGAGACTTCCAAAGACCGCCAGGACCATGGCGACGCCGATACTGCTGGCATAGCCCATCTGGACGAGCGTTTTTTTATCCAATTTACTCATGGCTGCCGCGCTTCATAACATGAACGTAAGGGGGAAAGTCAACAAAAACACGCAGGCGCACAGTAAAATCAATCGCTTTGATTTCATTATGTTATCGGTTATTGGCCCGATACCATGCGATGGTTTTCTTCAAGCCTTCCCGGAAGTCTGTTCTGGCCCGAAAGCCGAACTCCTTAAATGCCCGGCTGGTGTCCAGCATGCGCCGAGGCTGGCCGTCCGGTTTCGTCGTATCCCAGATCACTTTCCCTGTGAAGTCCGTTAATTCCACAATCAGGGCCACCAGGTCCCGGATGGAGATTTCAAAACCCGGACCGATGTTGACAGGATCGCTTTTGTCATAGGATTCCATTGCCAGGCAGATGGCCTCGGCGGCGTCCTCCACATAGAAGAATTCACGTGTCGCATTGCCCGTTCCCCAGACGACGATTTCGTCTTCCTTTTGCTCAATGGCGTCGACGCATTTCTTGATCAGGGCGGGAATGACATGGGACGACCGGGGATCGAAGTTGTCGCCGGGGCCGTAGAGGTTGACGGGCAGCAGGAAAATGGCGTTGAAGCCGTACTGCTGCCGATAGGCCTGCGACTGGACCAGCATCATCTTTTTGGCCAGGCCGTAAGGGGCGTTCGTTTCCTCGGGATAACCGTTCCAGAGATCGTCTTCGCAAAACGGGACCGGCGTGAATTTCGGATAGGCGCAGATCGTTCCGATGGCCACGAATTTTTCAAGCTGCCGCAGACATCCCTCATGGATGAGTTGGACCCCCATCATGAGGTTGTCGTAAAACAGCGGGGCCGGGTTCTCCTGATTGAACCCGATGCCGCCTACCCTGGCGGCCAGATGGACGACGATGTCCGGCCGGGTTTCCTCATATAGCTTTTTGACGTCTTCCGGTCGGACCAGGTTATATTCGGGAAGGTCGGCGACGGCAAGATGCTCAAAGCCCCGTTCCCGGAATTTGCGGATCAGATGTTTTCCCAAAAAACCTTTTCCGCCGGTGATGGTAATCCTTTTTTCTTTCATGTGCTCTTTTTCCTCAAGGCTTATGATTGATTATGAAACCTTTGAAAAATGGCTTCACCGCGGCTCAAAATCTTTTTCGTTGAGGGGGACACGACTTCGTCATGTCCCCCTTGAGAATGCTTAAATATGTCTGAAATCGAAAAAATAGTCTAATTTCTGGGCGAAAAATCTTTGATTCGCCGCTTGTGAACCATTTTTCGCCGGTTATGCAAAACTCTCATTATATCGCCCGGTGATTGCCGGTGGGACTGTAGCCAGCCTCGCACAGGGTTTTTTCCTTGCCGGCCTGTTCCATATCCGCGGCGATCATCATGTCGATCAGTTGATCGAAGCCCACTTTCGGATTCCAGCCCAATCGTTTTTTTGCCTTGGTCGAATCGCCCAGCAGGACATCCACTTCGGTGGGGCGGAAATATTTGGGGTCGATGACGACATGTTTCTGATAGTCCATGTCCAGCTTCTGAAAAACCTTTTCTACAAATTCCCGGACCGAGTGGGTTTCGCCCGTGGCGATGACGAAATCGTCGGGATTTTCCTGCTGCAGCATGAGCCACATGGCCTCCACGTAATCTCCGGCAAAGCCCCAGTCCCGCTTCGCGTCCAGATTGCCGAGGAAAAGCTTGTCCTGAAGGCCCAGCTTGATGCGGACGGCGGCGCGCGTCACTTTCCGGGTGACAAAGGTTTCGCCGCGCCGCGGGGATTCGTGGTTGAACAGGATGCCGTTGCAGGCAAAGAGATTATAGGCGTCCCGGTAGTTCCGAACGATATAGTAGGCGTAAACCTTGGCGGCGGCGTAAGGACTCTGCGGCTGAAAAGGCGTCTGTTCATGCTGGGGTGGCGGCGCGGCGCCGAACATTTCACTGGAAGAAGCCTGATAGAATCGTGTCTTGATTCCCGTCTTCCGGATGGCCTCCAGCAGGCGCAGCGTGCCGAGACCGGTGATATCGCCGGTATATTCGGGCATGTCAAAGCTGACGCGCACATGGCTTTGGGCGCCCAGGTGATAGACCTCATCGGGCTTGATGTCGTGAAGCAGGTCCATGAGCTGGCCCGATACGGAAAGATCGCCGTAGTGCAGATAGATGCGCGCTTGCGGATCATGAAAGTCCCGGTAGAGATGGTCGATGCGGTCCGTGTTGAAGGTAGATGCCCGGCGGATCAGGCCGTGTACGGTATAGCCCTTTTCGAGCAAGAGCTCCGCCAGATAGGAACCGTCCTGGCCGGTGATGCCGGTGATGAATGCAGTTTTCATGACAATGCTTTCCTTTCTGTCTTGCCTGTACTAAACCTGACGAACTCGTAAAAATTCAAAAAATGAGTCGAACGACGGCATCGTAAAAAGCTCCGCAGGCAAGGCGTCATCCGGACTTATTACGAAGTCGTCAAACCTGGTAATATTCCCTATACCAGGACACAAATTTTTCTATTCCTTCCGTGATGGGGGTCGCCGGCTTGAAGCCCACCGCAAACATAAGGTCATCCACATCGGCGCAGGTGGCCGGGACATCGCCCGGCTGCAGCGGCAGGAAGTTCTTTTTTGCTTTCCGGTTGAGACTCTTTTCAAGGCATGCGATAAAGTCAAGCAATGCAACCGAACTGTTATTGCCGATGTTGTAAATCCTATAGGGCGCGAAACTCGTGGCCGGGTCCGGTTGGTCTCCCCGCCAGTCCAGATTCGGCGCCGGAATCCTTGCCGAGATCCGATAGACGCCCTCAATGATGTCATCGATGTAGGTGAAGTCCCGCTGCATATGGCCCTGATTGTACACGTCGATGGGCTGATCCTGCAGGATGGCCTTCGTGAAGAGAAAAAGGGCCATATCGGGTCTTCCCCAGGGGCCGTAGACGGTGAAAAATCGCAGTCCTGTGCAGGGCAGCTGATAGAGGCTTGCATAAGTGTGGGCCATCAGCTCATTCGCCTTTTTCGTGGCGGCATAGAGACTCAGCGGGTGATCGACATTGTGGTGGATCGAAAAGGGCATCAGCGTATTGGCCCCGTAAACGGAGCTGGATGAGGCGAAGACGAGATGTCTGACCTTCCGGTGACGGCAGCCTTCAAGGATATTGATGAACCCGACCAGATTACTGTCTACGTAAGCATACGGATTGATGATGGAATAACGGACACCCGCCTGTGCCGCCAGGTGAACCACAAGTTCGAAGGGTTCCTTAAGGAAAAGGTCGGCCATGCCCTCGCGGTCGGCAATGTCCATCCGGACAAAGCGGAACGATGGATTTTCTTTCAACAGTGCCAGACGCGCCATTTTCAGATTCACATCATAATAATCATTCACATTATCGATGCCGACGACCGCATCGCCGGCATTGAGGAACCGCTTTGACAGATGATAGCCGATGAAACCGGCGGCGCCTGTGACCAATATGTTTCTCATCCGGATTTTCCTTTTCGGTGGTCGATTCTTGTCATGCGCTAAAGGGCTTTCAGGGTCTGCGCGCAGGCAGCGAGCGTCTTTTCAATGTCTTCCGGGGTATGGGCGAAGGACAGGAACGCCGCTTCAAACTGGGATGGTGCGAGGTTGACCCCGTTTGACAGCATCCCCCGGAAATACCGTGCAAACATTTCCGTGTCGCTTCGGCTGGCCGAGGCAAAGTCAAAAACCTCATCCGGGGTAAAAAAGATGGTAAACATCGAACCGGCGCGGTTGATTGTCGCGGGCAGGCCTTTCTGTGCAAAGAGCGCCAGAATCTCACCGCAGACATGGAAGGTGCGGCGGTCCAGCATTTCGTAGGCATCGCGGTTATCCCTGAGGATCTGCAGTGTGGCCAGACCGGCGGCCATGGTGACGGGATTGCCTGAGAGCGTGCCCGCCTGGTAAACCGGGCCAATGGGGGCCAGTCTCTCCATAATCTCTCGTTTGCCGCCGAAGGCGCCGACCGGGAGGCCCCCGCCGATGATTTTGCCCAGACACGTGAGGTCCGGTTCGATATGGATGAGATTCTGATACCCGCCGTAGTTGAGACGGAAACCCGTGATGACTTCATCGAAGATCAGCAGAACGCCCTGTCTTTGAGTGATATCCCGCAATTTTTCGAGGAATCCCGGTTTGGGCGGGACCACGCCCATATTCCCGGCCACGGGCTCGATGATGATGCAGGCCAGGTCATCCCGGTGAAGCTCAACGGCTGCTTCTGCGGCTTCGATATCGTTGAAGGGCAGCGTGATTGTCAGTTCGGCAAGCGCTGCCGGAATGCCGGGGCTTCCCGGAATGCCCAGCGTCGCGACGCCGGAGCCCGCCTTGACCAGCAGCGAATCGGCATGGCCATGATAACAACCCGCGAATTTGATGATTTTGTTTCTTCCCGTATAACCGCGGGCCAGGCGGATGGCGCTCATGACGGCTTCCGTACCGGAGCTGACCATGCGGACCATTTGCAGGGAAGGAATGGCGTCAATGAGGATGTCCGCCATATCCACTTCCAGTTCCGTCGGCGCCCCATAGCTGGCCCCCCTGCCGGCCGCCTGCCGGATCGCCTCGGTCACGACCGGATGGCTGTGCCCAAGCATCATGGGCCCCCAGGACATGACGTAATCCACATATTCATTTCCGTCCACGTCAATCACACGGGAGCCCTGCGCCTCGCGGATGAAGATCGGCGTCGCCTGCACCGCGCCGAAGGCCCGGACCGGGCTGTTGACGCCCCCGGGGATGATTTTTTTCGCCCTCTCAAACAACGTCCGGGATGATGGGTTCACACAAAATACTCCATGCTGCTCTTTTTGAATTCCTCTTCGCTTGCGAGGATCCGATAATCCTGTATCCCCGTAACGGTAGCGATCTTTTCAACGATTTTTTCGATATCCTGATTGCGCAGGTGAATCATGCTGAAGAGATTGTATTTTCCTTCAAATGCGGGCGACCTCTCGTAGCAGTGGGTGATTTCCGCAAAAGACGACAGCATCTGTCCCACCTGTTCACAGCGACCTTCCGGGACGGCCCAGACCACCATGGCATTTGCGAAAAAACCCGCCTCCCGGTGGCGCACGACAGCGCCGAATTTCCGGATCAGACCCTGCGACAGCATCTGTTTGATCACATTCAGGACGTCCTGTTCCGTCATGCCGGTTTGATCGGCGATCTCCCGGTAGGGACGCCTGATCATGGCGAGATCCCGTTGAATGAGTCTGCCGATTATGCGTTCTTCATCTGTCAGCATCATGGGGCCGTCATTAATTACTTGCAGCCCTATAACATAAATCCCAACGGCTTTGCCAAAGAATTAATGCTGCAATCAAGTTACCAAATTAGTTCTTGACAATTCATTACCTTGCATTATAGAAAATCACGGAGTTGCGCTCAAGGTCGTCTCATTTGGCAGGCGGCAAGGAGGCAGGGAAGCGGGTTTTTGCGATCCCGCTTTGCAAGGTCTGTATGATCGTTTCAGGAAGGGAGGTGGAAGCGCCAGGCATCGGATTTTTGCAGCAAGTCAGGTTTTATCAAGTAAAAAACTCAAGAAAGGATGGTAAAGACAATTATGGTAAAAACCGTAAAGGTATTCGCATCAGCAGTCCTCGGGATCCTGTTCGTTATGGTCTTCGCATCGCTTGCTATGGCAGCGGAGAAGGTCGCCGCCGCAGCAGGCACAGTGGACTATACCAGGGCAATCGTGCTGGCGTCCAGCGTCTTTGCTGCCGGTATGGCCGTCGGTCTCGGCGCCATTGGTGCGGGTTTTGGTATGGGCCAGGGATTAAGCGGAGCGACGACTGCCGTTGGCAGAAACCCTGAAGCGCAGGGCAAAATCCTGCTCACCATGATGGTGGGTCTGGCGATGATCGAATCCGTGGCGATTTATGCGCTGGTTATTGCGCTGGTCGTCATTTACGCCAATCCGCTTTTAAAGCTGATCACATAACAGTCAAGCCGCAGGTATTATAAAAAACAGGGAGGGGAAGCGCTAAAACGACTTTCACTCCCTTTTTTATTTGAATTTCTTCCAGCATCGCATCCGTTCCTGGAGTGGGATGGCAAACATGGAGGGAATCGGCAAACAGGCCGTCAGACTATCCATGACCTGCGCGCTTGCCGAGGATGTCCTGGCAATAGGGCGCTTGTCATGCGGGAACATACCAAATGCAGCTTGCTGGTGGTTTTATCTGGAATCTTCGCCGGCAGGGGAGGGCGTGACTTTGCCGCGCAGGGACTTTTTCTCGGACTGGATATGCTTCTCTCGCAGGATCTTTTCCTGTGCGCGTTTGGAGCGGCGCCGTTTCTGGCGCCGGATCTTTTCAGTTCGCTGTCGTTCGGCGCTGACCCGTCCGGTCTGGATGCGCTCAATGCGGTCCAGAAGCAGGCGTCTGGCCAGAAAGCGGTTCAGGGCCTGGGAGCGTTCCTGCTGGCATTTGACGGAAAGTCCCGTCGGGACATGGACGAGATAGACGCAGGAGGCGGTTTTGTTGACCTTCTGACCGCCGGGACCGGAGGAGCGGATAAAGGTCTCGCGCAGGTCGCTTTCGGCGACGCCCAGATGGTCCATGCGCGCCTGAAGGGCGGTTTCTTTCTCGGGGGAAATGTTGAACAGGCTCATGGTTGCGGTAAAGCTAAACCGGTTCGAGAAATTACAGCGTGTAGATACGGTCGCCGACAAAGTTGATCCAGTGTTGCTTCAGGATGGCCGTGGCCTCGTCGATTTTGTCGACGCCCAGGATCAGGATGGTTTCCTTGCCGAGCCTCTCGGTGGTTGTGTAGATGTAGTGGATGTTGACATTGCCGTCGCTCAGGGGCTTGACGACGGCGTTCATGCCGCCGGGATGGCAGGGAACCTCCACGGCAATGACCGGATAAATCGCGTATTTGAAATTGAAGCTTTTCAGGACCGTGACGGCCTTGTCTGGGTCATTGACGACCAGGCGTAGCGTGCTGACTTCATCGGTACTCGCAGCCGAAATCGCCTTGGCGCTGATGCCTTCCTTGTCCAGGATGTCGATCAGTTTCGTCAGGGCGCCGGGGACGTTGTCCAGTTGTATCGAAATCTGCAGAACCGCCATGATCAGTCTGTTCCTCCAGCGAAATCATAACCGGCAGTGAAGGCATCCCGGTTCATCTCCAGCAGGGATTTCTTCTTTTCTCCGACGATGGCCTTCAGGCTTTTTAAGTAGGTTTCTGCCGACACAAGCCCCGTCTTGCGGATATAGGCACCCATCATTACGATATTCTGAACGCGGGGATTTCCGAGACTGTCGGCGATTTCGCCGGCCGGGATTTCATAAATGACAATATCCGTCCGGCTGGGCCGCGCCTTGATGATGGATGCGTTCAGAAAAAAGGCGCCGTTCGGGGCAATCCGGTTTTGAAACGTTGAGAGCGACGGGTTGTTCATGACTACCAGGAAATCCGGTTCCGAAGCGATCGGAGAGGCGATTTCGTCATCGGCGATGGCGACGGTGCAGTTGGCCGTGCCGCCGCGCATCTCCGCCCCGTAGGACGGCAGATAGGTGACATGATAGCCTTCATGCATGGCGGCATGGGCATAACTGTAGCCCATCATAAGCACGCCCTGTCCCCCGAAGCCGGCAAATATCGTTTTATGGATCATGGCCATCAACCCTTTGTCCTGATATCTTTTATGACGCCGAGGGGAAACGTCCTGGCCATTGTCTCATCGACCCAGCGGCAGGCATCGATGGGCGTCATCTTCCAGTTGGTGGGGCATTGCGACAGTAATTCAACCAGCGTGAAGCCCACGTCATCCATCTGATACTGGAATGCCTTTTTGATGGCCCGCTTGGCCTTGACGATATTGGACGGCGTGTTGACGGCGCAGCGCTCGATATACCTGGTTCCCTCAAGATGAGAGAGGATTTCGCTCATGCGGATCGGGTACCCGTCCAGGATGGCGTCTCTTGTGGGCCGGGAGGTGGTTGAGAACTGTCCCAGCAGCGTAGTAGGCGCCATCTGTCCGCCCGTCATGCCGTAAACGGCGTTGTTGATAAAAAAAACCGTGATGTTTTCGCCGCGGTTGGCGGCGTGAAAGGTCTCTGCCGTGCCGATGGCCGCCAGATCGCCGTCCCCCTGGTAAGAGAAAACGATGCGGTCCGGCAAGGTTCGCTTGATACCCGTTGCTGTTGCGCACCCCCGACCGTGCATGGCCTCCAGCATGTCGATATCGAAATAGTTATAGGCGAGGACGGCGCATCCTGCCGGCGGCACCCCGATCGTCCGGCCCCGGATATCGAGCTCCTCGATGACTTCCGCAATGAGGCGATGGGCAATGCTGTGTCCGCAGCCGGCGCAGTAATGGAAGAGAGTGTCCTTCAAGTATTTCGGTCTGGCGAAAACCTTTTTCATCATCGCGTCCTTACTGTGATTCGCGGTCCCATGAATTCTTCGTATGGTGTTCAATGAATCTGGCCAGTTCCACAGGGGTTGGAATCACCCCGCCGGGCCTTCCGTAAAAGTGGATGGTCCCGGCGCCGCCCAGGGCAAGCCGGACATCTTCCAGCATCTGACCGGTGCTCATTTCAAAGACAATGAATGTTTCGACCTTTTCGGAAAAACGCTTGATCGCTTCGGCCGGATAAGGCCAGAGCGTGATGGGGCGGATCAGTCCGACCCGGATGCCCATTTCCCGGCAGCGTTTGATGGCGCCTTTCGCGATCCGGGCGGCCGTGCCGTAGGCCACGATCAACACGTCGGCGTCATCTGTTTTGAATGTTTCGTACCGGATTTCCTTGTTGGTGATGACCTGATATTTTCTGTAGAGTTTCCAGTTGTGCTCTTCCATGCGAATGGCGTCCAGGATGAGCCCCCGGATGAACCGGCTCCGGCCCTGACCCGCACCCTTGAGCATATAGCAATCGTCATACTGGCGCGGTTGCGGCTTCCGGAAGACGAGAGGTTCCATCATCTGTCCGATCATGGCATCCGCCAGGATCATCACCGGGTTGCGATAGCGATCGGCCAGATCAAAGGCGTCCATCGTGAGGTCGGCCAATTCCTGCACGGAGGCGGGTGCCAGGACCATCGTGCGGTAGTCCCCGTGTCCGCCGCCCCGGGTGGCCTGAAAGTAATCCCCCTGCGAGGGCAGGATATTCCCGAGGCCGGGGCTGCCCCGCATGATATTGACGATGACGGCGGGAAGCTCGTCGGCGGCCATCGCGGAGATGCCTTCCTGTTTCAGGGAAATGCCGGGGCTGGAAGAGGACGTCATGGCCCGGGCGCCGGCAGCGGAAGCCCCCAGGACCATATTGATCGCGGCAATTTCACTTTCCGCCTGGATAAAGGTACCCCCATCCACTTTGCGGAGATTTTCCGCCATGTATTCCGTGAGTTCATTCTGGGGCGTAATGGGATATCCGGCGTAAAAGCGGCATCCGGCCCGGATGGCCGCTTCACCGATGACCCGGTTGCCCTGCATGAGTATCTTATCCACGGTAAACCTCGATCGCGATTTCCGGGCAGGTGATGGCGCACAGCGTACAGCCGGTACACTCTTCGCCTCCCATATAAACGACGGGGCGATAGCCCTTGGAATTGTAATCGCTGGCGGGCTGGATGTGGCCATTTTTACAGGCGTAAACGCAAAGATGGCATTCCTTGCAGCGTTCGAAGTTGATTGTGATCCGGCCTTTTTTCAATGGTTCGTCGTTCCTTCTAAAAAAATCAAGCGGGTTTTGAGACCCGCCCGGCCCTTCTTGCGCAAATCATGTAGAATGTCAAGTATAAATTTAGATTCTGGCGATCTGGAACCCCTCCAGCTTGATCGCGACGGATCGCTGCAGCAGTTCAATGGAGATGACAAACAGTTCCTTTGCGTAGTCCGTGCTGATCACAAGCCCCTCAACGCCCTTGAACGGGCCGTCCATGATGCGCGCAGGCTCGCCGACTTTGGGATACTGCAGTTGCTGGACCTCGACCCGGGATTCAATGATGCGCCGGATCGCATCGATCTTCTCGTCCGGCACCGGAATCGGTTCGGCCCCCCTGGCTTTTCCCAGGATCTGGACGACGCCGAAGGTCTTGAGAATGTCCAGCCTGACGTAATTATCGAGGTTTGCCGATTCCACAAACAGGTATCCCGGAAACATGGGGATCATGATCTTCTTGCGCCTGTCTTTCCGCTTGCTCCAGACCTCCATCTTCGGTAAGAAGGCATGAATGGATTTCTGCAGGAGCAGCTCGTAGGATCGGTCCTCATGGCGGCTTTTTGTATGGACGGCATACCAGGGCATTGATTTTCCTGTTTTTTTAATTTATATGATGAGAGCTTTTAAAAATACCCTCACTTTGTCATTCCCGCGTAGGCGGGAATCCGGAAGGTTTTGAAAAGACCGGATTCCTGCTTTCGCAGGAATGACGATTTGCCGAATTTCAGGAGTAATTCACAGATCTCGTCTATATCAAGGGCCATTTTTTTTCAATAAGGATTTGAAATGGTATGGGAAATATCGGGTATAGCGGTTTCGTTAGGGGAGGGTGAGGGCGTCCTTCCGGGAAAAGCCGCGGCAATCCTCGGAGTGTTGTTTGAAAAAATTGAGTCATTGCGCATCATCCGGAAGTCCATTGATGCCCGGCGGCGCCGTCCGCCCCGTTTTATTTATGTGGTCGAGGTCTCGCTGCCCGATGAGACCTCGTGGACGGAAAAACCGTTTAAAGGCGTAACGGTCAGGCGATTATCGCAAGACAAGCCGCCGTCTTTTTCAAGGGCTCGCTTGAAACCTGCGATGAGGCCGGTCGTGATCGGCTGCGGCCCGGCGGGTCTTTTTGCGGCCCTGGCGCTGGCTGAAAGCGGCATGCCGCCGCTTCTGCTGGAACGGGGGAAAAACATTGCCCGACGCGTGCTTGACGTGAACCATTTCTGGGACGAAGGCCGGCTGAATCCCGAAAGTCACGTTCATTTCGGCGAGGGCGGAGCGGGGACTTTTTCCGATGGAAAGCTTACGTCCCGGGTAAAAAATCCTTATACCACCTGGGTCAAAGGTGTCCTTGTGGATTTGGGCGCACCCGCCGATATCCTGACGGACGCCCGGCCGCATATCGGGACAGATAAACTGCGCGCGGTGGTCGTCCGTATGAGAGAAAAGCTTATCGACCTCGGCGTAGAAATCAGATTTGAGACCAGAGCGACTGATTTTCTGATACACAGGGAGCACATCATTGGCCTCGTAATCAATGGGCATGAGGAAGTCCGGACGGAGCGCCTGATCCTTGCGATCGGGCAGAGCGCCGACGATACCTATCAGAAGCTGTATGAAAGGGGCGTTCGGCTGGAACCCAAGCCTTTCGCGATGGGCCTGCGCGTGGAACATCCCCAGGAGCTGATCAATGAAATCCAGTACGGCAAATGGCATCGACATCCCGAGTTGCCGCCGGCGGATTATTTTCTGACGGCCGCCATCGAGGACATGAACCGGTCTGTTTACAGTTTCTGCATGTGTCCCGGCGGGCAGATCATCGGCTGCAGCGCGTCGGCCGGAGGGGTCGTAACGAACGGCATGAGCGCCTCCCGGCGGGACGGCCCCTACGCCAACAGTGCCGTGGTCGTCAATGTCCGCGTGGATGATTTCGGCGATGAGACGCCGCTGGCGGGACTGGCCTTTCGCAGGCAGTGGGAAGAGCGGGCCTTCGCCTGCGGCGGCGGCAATTACCACGCCCCGGCCCAGCGTCTGACGGATTTTCTCAAGGATGCAGGGACGGCGACGTGGTCGGACCGACGAGCTTCCGTCCGAGCGTCCGGGCGGCTTCCTTGCGGGAGACCCTGCCCGGTTTCGTCGCGGAGGCGCTTAAAAAAGGATTCCGGCTCTTCGAGCAGAAAATGCCGGGTTTTGCTTCGACGGAGGCGCATCTGATCGGCGTTGAAACCCGGACATCTTCGCCGGTCAGGATTACAAGGGGTCCTGACGGCCAGAGCGTCACGATGGCGGGACTCTATCCCTGCGGTGAAGGGTCGGGCTACGCCGGCGGCATCATCAGTTCGGCCCTAGACGGCATCCGGGCCGCCCGGCAGATCGTCTGAATAGATTTCATTATTTGACAGTAAAGAAGAGGTCACAAATGATGTTATTGCATATGAAGAAAGTGATTTATTTAATCTTTTTTGCAGGGGCGATAACGGCTCTAACGGTATCCATGCCGTCCGTTTCAGCGGCTGCGGACCGCAAACCGGTCCTGCAGAAGTCGATCGATCAGAACGGCTGCCCCCTGACACTGCTTAAGAACAAGGCGTATTTTCATGCCCTGTCTGAAAGAATCCGGGACGCCCGCACACAAATTGTCATGGCCTTATTTTTGTTCAAAACAAGCGGGAAAACAACAAGTTACCCTGATATCATTCTGCGCGAACTGGGCGATGCCGCCCGTCGGGGCGTCCGGGTGATTCTTGTTCTGGAGCAGGATGAAAGACCGGGCTCAACCGTCAACCGGGATAACCGTAACGCCTCAGAACGACTGAAAAAAGTCGGCGGGGAAGTATATTTTGACTCTCCGAAAAGGACCACGCACACCAAGCTTGCCGTCATTGATGGGCGCTACACCTTCATCGGCAGCCATAACATGACACAGTCGGCGCTCAAATATAACAACGAGTTGTCCGTGCTGATCGATTCACCGGCTGTTGCCGAAAAAACACTCAATTATATCAAAGGGCTTTACTGACGAACGATTCAGGGCAACCTGAGCGGCCGCGCTTTTTACGATGCTGTCTTTACGGATGTCTGAGAAGATGATAAACAGGCAGTAAAAATTGAAGGACAGGATATGCGATTTCTATTGACCAACGATGACGGCATTTACGCGAAGGGGTTGAGCGCCCTGTATCAGGAACTGTCGAAGGACGCCGACTGCCTGATCGTCGCGCCGGAAGTTGAACAGAGCGCCGTGGGCCATGCCATCACCGTCTTCCGTCCCCTTATGATCAGGCCGGCCAGAAAGAACGGTCACTTTCTGGGCTACGCCGTGGCCGGAACGCCGGCGGACTGCGTCAAGATCGGCATCCGGGAATTGTCGGACAGGCCCGTGGACCTCGTGGTCTCCGGGATCAATCGGGGCGCCAATGTGGGGATCAACGTGCTTTATTCCGGAACGGTTTCGGCGGCCACGGAAGGGGCCATCATGGGTGTGCCGTCCATGGCCGTTTCGCTTGATTCCTTCGACGGCAATGCGGATTTTACCGTTGCGGCGAAACTCGCCAGAAAAATAGCGGCCTTTCTGCTGAAAGATCATCCACTGAAACATATTCCCATGAACATCAACGTCCCGGCGCTGCCTGAAGGTGAGATCAAGGGGGTGGTAGTGGCCAGGCAGGGAAGGGCGCGTCTGATCGAAAGCTATGAAAGACGCGTGGATCCGCGCGAGAACATCTATTACTGGCTGACCGGGGAGACGCAGCTTTCCGAATATGAAGATCCGTTGGCCGACGCCTGTGCGCTGCGACGGGGCATGGTCACGATTACGCCGATTTATTATGACCTTACCCGTCATGATGTTCTGGCGGAACTCGGCGCTCTCATTAAAAAGGAAAATATCCAGCGAACTCGTAAAAAGTCGAAAAATGAGCCGAGTGCGGCGGCTTTGTAATAAGCTCCGCAGGCAAGGCGCGCAAAGGATGGGGACACGACTCTGTCATGTCCCCATGAGGCGTACTTTTACGTACGCCGCAGTGACGAAGGATGCAGCGCAACGCAGCATCCGGACTTTTTACGAAGCCGTCAATATCTAACGCGTCAGTAGAACGGGTATCCTGCTCTTGAGGATGACGTCGGACGTCGTGCTGCCTATGAGAAGTTGCCGCAGACGGTTGTGGCCGTAGGCGCCCATGACCAGCAATTCGACGGAACCTTCCTGAATGAACTTGATGATTTCCCGGTTATCCTTTCCCCTTATGATAATGGTCTCACAGTCGATCTGGAGGGGTTCAAGGGCGGCCTCGATATTTTCATGGAGCCGGTCGGTAACGGCCTGATTATCGGTGATGCAGATAATCGTCAGGGGCCAGGCGGCTTTCTCCGAAAGATTTACCGCGAGCTTCAGGGCATTATGGGCCGGGGGCGAACCGTCATAAGCCAGGACCATGCTTTCGATATTCTGATATGTCTTGGGCGTTACCATAACCGGCTTTCCCGAGTTCCGGACGACCAGTTCCGCCGTGGAGCCCAGTATCCCGCCTTTGGCAAGATGAAAGTTTTCACCGCGCTTGGCCAGTAGAATCCAGTCCGTCTTCTTGCCTTCCTCGATAATGGTTTCGTCGATGACGCCGACGGCTTTGATGGTCTCCGGATGCAATCCTGCGGCTTCGCAACGTTCCCGGAAGGCTTTCAGGACGGTTTCAGCCCGTCTATCCAGTCCCGCTTCGATCACGGGGAGAAATTCCTGATAAGGCGGCAGGCCGATTGACCCGGAAATATCGCTGAAGACCGGCCCGCGCATAAGCCCGATATCGACAACATGCAGCCCGATGAGCTGCGCCTGGAGTTTTTTTGCGATATAAATGCCGAAATCGATGGCCGTCTTGCCGTATTCGGAGCCGTCCGTGGGGGTCAGGATTGTCTTTACCATAATTTCTCCTAATTGGACGTGACCGTCCCGTCAGTCCGTCTTTTTTTCAAAGTTTCCGAGACTCGTCAGCAGGTCGTCGATCTTTTTTTTCTTATCCTCCGCATTGTCTTCCGTTTCAGAAGAGTCTTCGATATTCTCCTGATCTTTCACGCCGACAGGCTCTCCGGATTCATCGTAACACAGAAATTTTCCTTTGAGCTTGCCGTTTTCGTAGGCCGCCCTTTCCCGGATCCGACCGTTTCGGTAACAGGCGACATATTCGCCCTCGCGCCGGTCGTTGCGGAAGCCCCCTTTTTCCTTGATTTGGCCGTTTTTGAAAAAGGACACGTACTCGCCGTCCAGCTTGCCGTCCTGGTAGAATTCCTTATCTTTGATTTGCCCGTTGCGGTAATAGAACAGGTATTCGCCGTCCAGTTTACCGTCCCGGTAGAATTCCCTTTCCCTGAGCTGTCCGTCTTCATAATAATTTGTATATCCACCCTCAAATTTATTGTTTCTATAGGTCCCCTTTTCTCGAATTTGTCCGTCCTTGTAGTAAGATACGGCTTCTCCTTCGCGGTGACCATTGACGAAGTTCAGCCGCACCATGATCTGAGAGTTGCCGAAGTATGAGGTATAGTCGCCGTGGAGCTTTCCGTTCAGGGAATGCTTTTTTTCCTTGATTTGTCCCTTTTCATAATAGGACACGTCTTCTTTGACTTTTTCTTCGGAAGGCGGCATGAAGGGCTCCCCTTATATATGGCGCTTGATTTTTTTACGGACTTAATCGTATTGAATGCGCATGTGCAATCTAAACGAAAAATCAATGCTTTGTCAAGCGAACTTAGGATCAGTAGATGAATGATCAAAACGATTCTCTTCCTGCGGCGCCGGATAATGCGGCGCACCACAGATTGAACATCCATGACGGCCATTACCGGCTTCCCGTTGAAATCATCGAACCGTTTCCGCTTTCAACAGACGCGCCCTGTACGAAACTTGTTTTTCTCCATGAAGGGCTGGGGAGCATCGGTCAGTGGCGCGACTTCCCGCTTGCGGTCAGTCTCGCCGTCCATCTTCCCGCTGTCGTTTATGAGCGCGGCGGTTATGGGAACGCCGATCCGCTGGACGGCCCCCGCTCAGTGAATTATCTCCACGAGGAAGCCCTGCAGAGCCTTCCGGAAATCCTGCGGCAGTTACAGATCGACGATGCCTTCCTGATCGGTCACAGCGATGGCGGTACAATCGCCCTGATCTTTGCGGCTGTTTGGCCTGAAAAAGTTCGGGGTATTATTACAGAGGCGGCTCACGTCTTCGTTGAAGAAGTCACATTGGCGGGGATTCGCGGGGCAGTCAGCCAGTACGATGCGACAGGCCTCCGGGAAAAGCTCTCGAAGTATCACGGAAGCAATACCGATGCAGCTTTCCAGGGCTGGTCGGAAACCTGGCTTTCCCCGGCTTTCCGGGACTGGAACATCAAGAAATACCTGCCCGGCGTCCGTTGCCCGGTTCTGGCGATCCAGGGACAGGACGATGAATACGGGACGCCCGCACAGGTCGAGGCCATCGTGAACGGGGTTTCCGGTCCGGCCGAATCCTTGATTTTCACAGACTGCGGTCATGTACCACACCATCAGGCCCGGGATAGGGTCTTGGCGGAGATGACCCGGTTTATTCTGGCTGTGACGAAATCTGAAATGTCATCGTCACGGTAACGATTAGTAATTCCATGTCAATGAATTTTTTAGATAAATTTCATTTTTCCTTGACACCGGGTCTTTGCTTTCCTATACTGCCCGGGCTTTTCAGGTCTCCGCCTGTGCGGCATCGTAAATTTGGATATTTTTACTTATGATCTCAGAACTGGATACCAGTCGAATCGCCATTATCGGTCCCGGCCGGCTCGGGACGTCGTTTGCCTACAAATTCGGCCGTGATCACAAACGGGTGACCATCTATTATCATGATGCGGCGGTCTGCCGGGCGATCAACAATGAGCACCTCAATCCGCGGCATCTGACGCAGGACCTGGCAAGAAAGCTGGGCGGCATGGACCGCGTTCCGCTGTTGCCGCCCAATGTAACGGCAACGAACAACCTGGAGCGTGTGGTGGAAGACCACGATTTGATTCTGCTTTGCATTACCATGCCGCGCCTTCCGGAATTTCTGAACTATCTGAAACCACTGCTGGAGAAAAAGGCGGGGGACACCTGTCTGATTTCGCCGATCAAAGGACTCACTGCCGATGAAATCACGAAAGAACTGATCACACCGTCCCAGTTGATCAACAGCTATTTGTACAACATCAGGCACAAGTATCATATCGCCTGCGTCGGCGGGCCTTTCTTTGATGTCGATATCGCCATGGGAAATCCGATCTGCGTCACCGTCGCCGGGAAGAAAAAGATATCCGCCCTGTTCAGGGAGGAACTGATCCGGTATAACCGCCGGGAACTCAGCGTCTATTATAATGTTGATATTGTCGGCGTGGAGGCCTGCGGCTCCCTTAAGAACATCGTAGCCAATATCAAGGGGCTTACCGATTCGCTGATGCTGGGGGATTCCATTCCGGGGACGATCTTTGCAAGATCTGGTGTGGAAATCCGCTCCCTTTCGAGATTGCTGGGCGGCAGTTTTCAGGCCTTTCACAGCCAGGCGGGGGTCGGCGACATGTATGTGACCGTCTCGTCGGAAGCCAGCAAGAATTACCGATATGGTAAACTATATTATGAGCTGCTCACAGGCAATCCCATTGAAACCAATCTCAAGGTGCTGGAACGGATCGACGGGACTCCGGAAGGGCCGAATACCATCCGCAATGTCCACAAGTATCTGGAAAAAAAGAACATGTACAGCCCCCTCTTTCACTGCGCCTACAAGATATTCAATGAGGGAAACACCCGGGATGACATCCGGGAGATGATTATTCAGGCCTGCCAGTTTGACCGGCGGACCCGGGAATTCATTGGTCCGTTCTCGCGGTTTTTCTACTATTTATTTCCAAATTTCTGGTACCGGCGGCACAAGGGTTTCATGTCGAACATGGAAATCTAAAAAATAATTTTTTCGGTTTCAACAAGTTTTGGCTTGACATCCGTTTTTTGTTTGTGTTACGGAACCCGTCAGTTAAGGTGAACCTGATGATGAATCGAAGTGAATGTCAAAAAAATCTATCCTGGTGGTGGCAGGCTAAAAGCGTCTGCCCGCCGGTGTTCTTTTTCTGAGACAAAATGAGCCGTGGGCAGGGGAGACCCTCCCATGACTCCGGATCGATCGTCAAAAGCCATGGGAAAATCCCATGGCTTTTTTGTTTGTATATAGCTGCAATCAACAAAAAAAGAACAAACAATTAGGGAGGAAAAATTATGGAACAGATGAAAGTCTTATTGAATGATGACGAGATGCCCCGACAATGGTACAACATCATGGCCGATCTGCCGACGCCGATGCGCCCCCCCCTCCATCCGGGGACGGGGAAGCCTGTTGCTGCGGAGGACCTGGCGCCCATTTTTCCCATGAACCTCATCGAGCAGGAAGTCAGCACCGAGCGCTGGATCGATATTCCCGACGAAGTCTTGCAGAAATACCTGCTCTGGCGCCCCACGCCGTTGTACCGGGCGCGGAATTTCGAGAAGCTGTTGGATGCCCCGGTGAAAATTTACTACAAGATGGAAGGAAACAGCCCGGCCGGTTCGCACAAGCCGAACACAGCCATTCCGCAGGCCTATTACAACAAGGCATTCGGGATCAAGCGAATATCCACGGAAACGGGCGCCGGGCAATGGGGGAGCGCCCTGTCGATGGCCTGCCGGATGTTCGGCCTGGAATGCCGCGTCTTCATGGTCAGGGTGAGTTATGAACAGAAACCCTACCGGCGAATGATGATGCAGACCTGGGGCGCCGAATGCATCCCGAGCCCCAGCAATATCACCGAGGCAGGCCGCCAGGTCCTGGCGGAACATCCGGATTCTCCGGGGAGTCTCGGCATTGCCATCAGTGAGGCCATCGAGGACGCTGTTTCCCGCGATGAATCGCGTTATTCGCTTGGGAGTGTGTTGAATCATGTCATTCTTCACCAGACCATTGTCGGCCTGGAGGCTCAAGCACAACTCAAAAAGATCGGCGTCTATCCGGATGTGGTCATGGGGTGCGCAGGCGGCGGCAGCAATTTTGCCGGTATCTCCATGCCCTTTGTGCGCGACAAGATCCACGGGAAAAAAGTAAAGATCGTCGGCGCCGAACCGACGTCCTGTCCGACTATGACCCGGGGTCCCTTTGCCTATGACTTCGGCGATCTGGCCAAGAAGACCCCCCTGCTGCCCATGTACACGCTCGGACACGATTATGTCCCTGCACCCATCCATGCGGGTGGTCTCCGTTATCACGGCATGGCGCCCATTGTCAGCCATCTGGTCCACGAGAATCTCGTCGAGGCAAGGGCCTATCACCAGCTTGAGACGTTTGAGGCAGGCGTCAAATGGGCCAGGACTGAGGGGTTCATTCCGGCGCCGGAGACCGACCACGTCATCGCTGCCGTGGTGGACGAGGCCCGACGCGCCAAAGAGGAAGGCAAGGAAAGGGTCATCCTGTTCAACTGGAGCGGTCACGGCCTGGTGGATATGGCCTCCTATGAGGCCTACTTCGCCGGGAAACTGACACCCCATGAGTTGCCCGATGAAGAGATTCAGCGTGCATTGAAGGCCATTGAAGGATTTCCGAAGCCATAAATGGATTGCGTTAAAACAGAACCGCCGGGGAAAATCATGATTTTCCTTGACGGTTCTGCTGTTTTTGGACATGCTGAATCGCAGGCCTTCAGATCTGCCAAAGTTAGATCGTCGTACAGTAAGACAGGTGTGTTTTTCTAAAGATTCAAAGGGCAGCCCTATGCATCAATACGATCATCTGGAGATCCGGTGTCCGCGTCTGGGACATGATCTGAATTTTTCCTACTGCCGAACAGAAGCGGGAGACCTGCCCTGTCATCGGACGATCAAATGCTGGCAGGCATTTTTTCCCGTGGAAGCCCACCTGAAGGAATTCCTGTCGGCGGCGCAACGGGAGCGTTTTTCCCGGCAGATCCCCGGGGAAAAAATGACGACACTCATTGATCTGATCGAGCAGGCAAAGGCAAGAGTGAAAAGCAAGCCATGACGACTTCGTAAAAAGTCCGGATGCTGCGTTGCTCTGCATCCTTCGTCACTGAGGCGTACGTAGAAGTACGCCTCATTTGGATGAGGACACGACTCTGTCATGTCCCCATGCGCCTTGCCTGCGGAACTTTTTACGAAGCCGTCGCATTTATTGGATCAGAAGCGACATTTATTAGGGTCTCTTTTGTCATGAATCTCTTTGATCAAGGGGAAACGAAAAGTGGTGATGATCCCCGGCCGCTGGCGGACCGGATGCGGCCGCGCACCCTTGCGGAGTATATGGGTCAGCCGCATTTAATGGGCGAAGGAGTCCTGCTGCGTCGCGCCATTGAAGAGGACCGTCTTTTTTCCATGATTTTCTGGGGGCCGCCGGGCTCCGGCAAGACGACTCTGGCCAGAGTGATCGCCCGGGAAACACAGTCGTATTTCACAAGTTTTTCCGCTGTTTTGTCCGGAGTCAAGGAGATCCGCTCCGTTGTGGACGAGGCTCAGACTCAGTGGCGTGATTACCGAAAAAAAACGCTACTTTTCGTCGATGAAATCCATCGTTTCAACAAGGCCCAGCAGGACGCCTTTTTACCTCATGTTGAAAGTGGCCTGATCACGTTAATCGGCGCAACAACCGAGAATCCCTCTTTCGAAATCATTTCTCCGCTCTTGTCCCGTTCGCGGGTCATGCTGCTGAAACCCTTTTCCGACGACGACCTTTCCTTGATCCTGAAAGGGGCTGTCGCGGACGATGAACGGGGGCTGGGCGCCTTGAACCTGGAGATTGAGCCGGAAGCTCTGTCCGCCCTTGTCTGGTCCGCCGACGGCGACGCCCGGACGGCCCTCAACACCCTGGAAGCAGCAGCTTCCATGATTGATACGGGACCCGACGGTGCAAGGAAAATAACCCGCAAGGTGGTTGAAGAAACCTTTCAGAAAAAATATCTGCTGTACGATAAAGGTGGAGAAGAGCACTATAACCTGATTTCGGCCCTGCACAAGAGCCTGCGCGGCTCTGATCCGGACGCCGCCCTTTACTGGCTGGCCCGCATGCTGGCAGCGGGCGAAGATCCCCTCTTTATCGCGCGCCGCCTGGTCCGCTTTGCATCGGAAGATGTAGGCAACGCCGACCCGAGGGCGCTGACGGTCGCCGTAGCGGCGATGCAGGCCTTCCAGTTTATCGGACTTCCCGAGGGCGAGCTGGCCCTGGCCCAGGCATCCGTCTATCTGGCCACGGCCTCCAAAAGCAACGCCCTTTACACGGGCTATGGCCGGGTCAGGGAAACCATCCGCCGCACCGGCGCACTGCCCGTCCCGCTGCATATCCGAAACGCTCCGACTGGACTCATGAAAGATCTGGGCTACGGCAAGGACTATCGGTATGCCCATGATTTCGAAGACGCCTACGTCCCCCAGGAATATCTGCCGGATGCCTTGAAGGGGCAATCCTTTTATAACCCTACAGAACGCGGCTACGAGAAAATCATTCGGGAAAGAATGGATCAGTGGCGGAAGTTGCGCAACAAGCTAAAACCCTGATATGGAACCTTTGAAAAAAGGCTTTGCCGCGGCTCAAAACCTTTTCGTTGAGGGGAACACGACTTCGTCAAATAAGTTTAATTTCTGGAAAGTCGAAAATTCTTTGATTCGCTAACTTACGAACCATTTTTCACCGGTTATATAAAACTCTCGATGAAAAAAGGGGAGGCCATTGACCTCCCCTGGATTCAGGAGTGACGAAGGCATGCCGCCTTCTGAAGTTTTGGATCCGACTGCCGGATAAACATGCCCGTTTGCTTAACCGGCAGGACATTTTTTATACCATAACCTGCACGTTGTGTGCCGTTAACGGGTAGTTATTATTAAGTATCCGATATCACAGGTAGATTATGAAATATCGCGGGGACCGCCCCCCTCGGGATTTGTGTGCCGGTCAGGCAAAAAATGTCGGGCCGGCAGGGATAGATAAATAGATAGCAAAGTGAATACAATATGTTAGAATGCATACAGGAAATGGCGCTCGAATCGACAGAATTGTCGATGCCGGATCATAGCAGTCCAATCCGGATCCGGTAGGGGAACAAATCAAGAATTCATTGACTTTTCCCCATTATGACCTATCATACCAAAGCTGTTTTGTTCATGCGCTTGAGGGTTTTATGAGTCCGTACAAAAAAATCTGGCAGTACCGTACCCGGCCGGACGACCGGTTTTTCCTCCAGCCGATTGCCGTTGCCATCGTCTGCGCCGTACTCGTCGCCCTGATTTTGATCATGGGGGTCATGGATCTCCAGCGCAACAACCGGATTCTTGAAGGATTCATGCAGAATCAGGCCCTGAGCGTCACGGGCGTCGTCCAGCGACTGTCCCAGGATAACCTCAATAACCTGGTGCAGGCCTTTCAGCGGGATCGCCCGCTGTCCTACGTCCCTCTCAAGGATGCCGCTTTCTCGCCCCAGAAAATGCTGACCACTGCCCTTGCCGATCTCGGACAGGAAATTGATGAAGCATGGAAAGCCAATCAGATCAACGATGCCTACCTGCAGAAATTCGCCGCGGATAAGGGATTATGGATGGTTGCCGTTCTGAATTCCAGAGGGAAGGTTGTGTACCAGAGCCTGTCCCTGCCGGTCGAGCAAGCGGTCCAGCGATCAGCCGTAAAAATCAAGGAAACGGAAAAAGAAATCGGCATCGGTATTTTCACCCAGCTTGTCACACAACTGGACTTCCATCGGCAGGCGATACTGCCCGTTCCCGACGTCAGAAGCAGCTCGAGGGCCGGTCGTCAGGACATTCCCATGACGCTGGTTCAGACCCTTGACCGTCTGAATATGGGTTATGTCGGTCTGAAACGCAGGGACGGCAGCGGCACGATCCTCATTGCCCTCGATCGCGAACAGATAAAGTACTGGGGAACCAGGGTATCTATTGAAAAGGCCCTTGAAAAGTTAGGGGAAGGCCAAGGCCAGGTGGTTGCCTATCTTGTCATCATGGACAGCCAGGGGGCCATTCTCGGCGCCACAGAAAATGCGCCTGAGAAATGGCGGGAAGGGGACATGCCTCTGTCGGAAATCCGGGCCGGAAAACGCAAGATTGAGAGCCGAAATATCGTTCATTCAGGCAGGCGCCTGCTCGATATGGCCGCACCGTTTGTCATGAATGATAAAATCGTCGGGGTGGCCCGCATCGGCCTCGACCGGGAGAGCATGGACAGGATTCTTGAAGAAAACCGGCGCAATATATTTATTTTTTCTATACTGATCGTTCTGATCGCGCTTTTGGCCATGTGGTTTCTGTTCCATAACCAGAATAGGCACATGGCGGGCATTGTGGAAATGGAAAGACAGCTCGACAAGGCGGAACGCTTGTCTGCGCTGGGTCAGCTTGCCGCCGGGGTGGCTCATGAAATCCGCAATCCTCTCAATGCCGTCAGCATGGCCAGCCAGAGGCTCAAGCGTGAATTCCAGCCGGCGGATGAAAGCAAAGCCAAAGAATTTGAATCGCTGGCGGGCGTCATTCGGGACGAAATCCGGCGCTTAAACAGCATCATAGAGGAATTCCTGACCTTTTCAAAGAGCCGGCGGCTGGAATTCCACGATTATCCGGTTGCCGAGGTGCTGCAAAAAATTGTCAACTTGATCCGGGAAGAGGCCGCCGCCAAAGGCATCCATATCCGGACGCACTGGGGAAGCGACGGGACCGTCGTGCCGATGGATATGGACAAGCTCCAACAGGCACTGCTGAATGTCATCAAAAATGCAATGGAATCAATCGAAAACGGGGGCGCGATCGACATTACCGTGAAGCGGAAATCCAAAGATAAGATCAGCATCAAGATCGCCGATACCGGATGCGGCATGACTGCCGAGGAGGTGCAGCGCATCTTCAGCCCCGAATATACGACGAAGGAAAAGGGCCTGGGGCTCGGGCTACCGCTTGCACATGAAATTATCCGCGGACACAGCGGTGAAATTCTTGTTTTCAGCGATCATGGGTCCGGGACGACGTTTGAAATCATTTTACCGGCTCAAAGAGGGTAAGCGGGGAAAGACTCCCGGAAAGTTAGGGTTTTATGGAAAGGATCATGCATGAAAAAGCTCAACATCCTGGTGGTTGAAGATGGCCGCCCCCAGCGTGAGACGCTGCGCGATTTTCTGATCAAGGAGGGGCATACCGTATCCGAGGCGGAAAACGGAGCCCAAGCCATCCAGTCCGTGCTCAAAGGTCATTTTGATCTGGTGCTCCTGGATTACAAGATGCCCGGCATGGACGGAATGCAGGTCCTGCAGGAGATCAAACGAATCAACCCGGAGATCGACGTGGTCATCATCACCGCTTATGGAACGATTGAAACAGCCGTCACCGCAATGAAAGCCGGCGCCATCGATTATATCACCAAACCCCTTGAATTCGAAGAGCTGCTCATTCTGGTTGACCGCGTGTCAGAGCGACGGACCCTGATCCGGGAGAATGAAATTCTGCGCCAGGAGCTGGGCGCCCGGGGTGTCACATCCGACCGGATCATCTTTCGCAGCCCGAAAATGGGTGCTCTGATCAATATTGCCGGCCGGGTCGCGGCCAGCCGGGCAACGATCCTGCTTCAGGGCGAAAGCGGCACCGGCAAGGAACTGCTGGCACGGCTGATTCACAACCTGAGCCCACGTTCGGCAAAGCCCATCATTGCGGTCAACTGCAGTGCCCTGCATGAAAATCTGCTTGAGAGCGAGCTGTTCGGCCATGAAAAAGGGGCCTTCACGGGGGCCTCGGCCCGACGGATCGGGCGGTTTGAAGAGGCGGACGGGGGCACCCTGTTTCTCGATGAAATCGGCGAACTGTCCGCCGCGGTGCAGGTCAAACTTTTGCGTTTTCTGCAGGAACGGGAATTTCAGCGCGTGGGCGGCAATCAGACGATCCATTCCGATGTCCGCATTATCAGCGCCACGAACCGTGATCTCGAGGCCCGGGTCAAGGAAGGTCTATTTCGGGAAGACCTGTTCTACCGGCTGAATGTTGTTACCATGGCCATCCCCCTTTTAAAGGAACGCAAGGAGGATATCCCTGCCCTGATCGACCATTTCCTGAAGCGCTATGCCGAGGAGAACGGAAAGGAGATTGACGGCGTCAGCAGCGAGGCCCACGATCTGCTCCTGAAATACGACTATCCCGGAAACGTCCGCGAACTCGAGAATATCATCGAACGCGCGGTGGTCATCTGCCGGGATGCCGTTGTGTCCATTGAGGATCTTCCTTTTTCCGAGGATATGTTTGACGCCGAGGAAAGCCACCGGGAAGCCGAAGGGCTGTTGCGGGGCTCCGTCGAGGAACTCGAGCGCAAACTGATCGTCGAGGCCATGGAAAAAACCGGTGAACATCAGACGAAGGCGGCGGAACTGTTAGGCATCAGCGAGCGCATGCTGCGCTACAAGCTCAAGAAATACGGCCTGAAAGAGTAACAGCTGAACTTTATATACCCCATTGCCGTCAGCAGCCATACTGCTTCTGTTTCATGGCCGACAGCATGGCTACATGCCTTCTTTCTTCCTCGATGATTTTATCGATCGTGGCATGTTCATGGGCGGGAACAAGCCCCTTGATCTCGTGATAGTAGAGAATGGAATCCATTTCGCGCTGGAGGGCGAAATCAAGCGCCGAAGCCGAATCCTTGACCTTCGCGAGTTCCTGATCCAGAGCTTCTTTCTTGAAAATAATCGCGTTATCGACATAATTATGCAGATAGGCCGCGTATTCCCCCGCATACCCCTCCGGCGGGGCGGCCTTGTCCATTGCCGCAAAGATTTTCTCGAAGGTCTTCTTGTGCTGGAGTTCCATGTTCGCTAACTGATCAAAGAGATTCTTCGTGCCCTCATCTCCGGCGATCTGCACGGCAAACCGGTAAAAATTGGCCCCGTTTTCTTCAATTCTGATGGCGAATTCAACAATGTCACTTGCTGTAAAAATACTCATGTCAAGCCTCCTTCATCAATAAGTCTTATTTTGGCTTCCAAGGGTCTGTTCCCTTATCGGAATTTGCAGAATCTATGAAGTAAAATAATCATCGCAGGCGGTCCGTCAATCCATCAGAACCATTTTTTTCGTTTGAAAAGGATCAGCATGACCACGGCAATGGTCATGCTGATGATCCAGAAGAACAGATAACCCCAGTGCCATTCAAGCTCCGGGAAATGCTTGAAGTTCATCCCGTAGACGCCCGCCAGGAAGGTCAAGGGGATGAAAATCGTGGCGATGATGGTGAGCACCTTCATGACCTGGTTCATGCGGTTGCTGAGGCTGGACAGGTAAATATCAATCATGCCGGAGAGCATTTCCCGGTAGGTTTCCACGGTGTCGATGACCTGAATGGCATGGTCGTAGATATCCTTAAGGTAGATGCCCGTTGCGTCCTGAATCAGTGGTGATTCGCTGCGCTCGAGCGCGCTGACGGTCTCCCGCAACGGCCAGATCGATTTCCTCAGAAAGATCATGTCCCGCTTGAGATTCTGGATGGCCCGCAATGTGGACGGTTCGGGGTTATTCACCAGGCCATCTTCCTCAATCTCGATTTTGTCGCCCAGTGTTTCGAGAATGCCGAAATAGGAATCGACAACCACATCGATGATGGAATAAGCCAGATAATCGGCGCCGGCCTTGCGAATGCGTCCCTTGGATGCCTTGATGTGCTCGCGTATCGGATCGAGCAGGGCGTCCGTTCGTTCCTGAAGGGAGATCACATAATTGGGTCCCAGAACGACGCTGATCTGCTCCGCCGAGATATCGCCGTGTTCATCGCAGTTATTGCAGAATCGCTTCAGGACGATGAACATATAGTCGCCCATGTCCTGCATTTTGGGGCGCTGATCCGTGTTCAGGATATCCTCTAAAATGAGGGGGTGAAGCCCGAATACGTCACCCAACTGTTCCAGAACGCGAGTATCGTGAATGCCTTCGATATGCACCCAGGAAACCGTCTGCCGGTCTTTGAAAGCGCGCAGTTCTTCAATGTGATCAATGTTTTTTTCCAGATGGTGATCCCCGTCATAATCAATCAGCGTGATCTTCGTGGCGGCGCTCAATTTTTCGCCGATATGGACCAGGGAGCCCGGTGGCAGCCCCGTTTTTTTTGATCTGGATTTTGTTCGTCTGGGCATATTCCTTTATCCTTTACGGCCTGCCGCCAGGCCGGTTCGATTTCGTGAGTTTGATCGTGACCTTGACAACGGGCTGTTTGTCCCCGGCGAATTGGATGTGCGACGGTAAAATCAGTCTGGCATCCACTGTGGTGGTCGCTGTCACTTTCTCCAGATCAATCGGTTCCGTTTTGATCCGGATGCCGTTCTGATGTACTTTGCCTGGAATCAAAACGCTGACATCCGGGGGCGCCGTGCTGATCATCTGCACAGACAGGCCGGACGGCGGGCGGCCCTGGGTGATCACCTGGATGGGCGCCGATGCCTGGATCAGCCGGGAAGCGGTCATCCCGATCTGTGCGGGACTGATCCCCACCACGGTCAGATCCGACGGCCTTCTGACCATATCCTTGGACAACGTGATTTCATTCCATCCCTCCCGGATCTGGGACAAATCCACAGAGAGCTTCAGCGTATCCGGATTGAGGAGCCCAAAGGCCTGTGGCGGTCCCAGGAGCATGATCTTGGCGTCGGTAACTTTCGGTTTTTCGATCACCCAGTCAGGCGAGATGTTCAGGTATTCCATGGGAACGGTGAAATCCCGACGCACGGATTCCTTCTGATAGCCGAATGTGATCCAGAGAAGACACGCCAGCAGCAGCGCTACGACCTTTTCCCGGGGATTCTCCTTGAGCCAGCGGAAAACCGGTCTTGTTTTACGCTTTGGGGTTTTCCGTGCGTAGAAAGCTTCGAGCTCGGCCCGCAGAGCGGCGGCATTGGCGAGCTCGCGGATGTGCTCCCCCCGGGCAATGCTGATGGTTCCCCTTTCCTCGGACACCACGACACATAGTGTGTCGCTACGTTCCGACAGACCCAGCGCCGCCGTATGCCGGAGGCCCAGCGGGCCGAAACCACCGGCGTCTCTGGACAGCGGCAGGTGGCAGCCGAACTGCGCCACCCGGTTGCCTTCGATAACAACCGCGCCGTCGTGCCCGGTGGAATGAGGATCAAAGATGCTCTCCAGCAGGGGCTGGCTCAATGCGCCGTTTAACGGGATGCCGCCGTTGAGGTGACGGTCGAGCGGGTCTTCCCCCTTGATGACGATCAGGGCGCCGATGCGCTTCCGGACCATATTGGAGACGGCCTGTGCGATCGTTTCGGCGGCTTGATGCACAGGCTGCCGCTCGAAGAATTTCTGCCGCAGGCGACCCCACATGGCCAGTTGCTCGAAAAAACGCCGGAGGTCTTCCTGAAAAATAACAACCAGGACAAAAAGCAAAATGGCAAAGAAGCCCTGCAGGACGACCGTGGTCAGGTAAAGCTGGAAGAAGCGGGCCGTCAGATAGATTATTCCCAGCAGGCCGATTCCAACGAAGACAAAGCGGGACGCCCGCTCTTTGAACCAGATCAGCAGGACCGATGTCATGATCCACATGATCAGGATATCAAAGATGTCCTGAATCCGGAGGTTGTTAAAAACTGTCAGAATGCTTTCGATCATCGGAATCCTGTCTTTGTGTGATCAAGGGCAATATCAAACGTCTTGAAGTGAATTGTCAATGAAATAATTTTCACAAAATAGCTCTAGAGTGACTCGTGGCTAACAACCTGCCGGAGCGCAGTGTCAGGTAAGGCTTATCCTTGAAATGGTTGCCTGATAACGATTTCCCTTTGCAAATGCTTTTCGCCTCTTGATATAAGTCCTCGCATTCCATGCTACGAACCGGTTTGCAGACAATCCTTTTCATTTTGTTTTTTGACCGAAATCGTGTATCGTAGTTTGGCTTTCGCTCAGAACATAGAAAAAATGTCCGATAGCATTCAGGGCGTTTGTGTCCACAAACAATTTTTCCCCTGTAGGAGAGCACATGAAGGATCATTCGCTGGATCAGAAAATGAAGGATGTGGCGGCGATGATTGTCGCGGCCCGCAGGGTGGTCGTTTTTACCGGCGCCGGGGTCAGTACGGAATCCGGCATTCCCGATTTCCGCAGCCCGGGCGGGATCTGGACGAAATTCGATCCCGAAGATTTTACGATCGAACGGTTTCTGTACAGCGCGGAAACAAGAAGGAAACAGTGGCGCATCCTTATGGAGGGCGGGCTTTTTGCGCAGGCCGAGCCGAACCGGGCGCATCAGGCCATTGCTGAGCTGGAAAGGCTCGGCAAGCTGGTCTGTGTGATTACGCAGAATATTGATAACCTGCACCAGAAGGCAGGCAACGATCCAAAAAAGGTCTATGAGCTGCACGGAAACATGAACTGGCTTCGCTGTCTCGACTGCCGTGAGGCCTATCGTCTTGAGGATATTCTGGCGAAGCCCCGGCCGGTGGGTGACGTCCCGTCCTGCGAACGCTGTCGGGGCATCCTGAAGCCGGATGTCATTTTTTTCGGCGAGTCCCTGCCACCGGAAACCCTCGCCCAGGCCACCCATCATGCATGCAACTGCGATCTGCTCATGGTCGTCGGATCGTCGCTCGTGGTCTATCCTGCAGCCTATATGCCGATGTATGCCAAGAACGCCGGAGCGAAACTCGTCATCATCAACAGGGACGCCACCTCATACGACGGCAGTGCCGATGTCGTCGTCAACCATTCGGCGGGGGAGACGATGTCCGGTATCCTGGAGATGGTCAAGACGCGATCTGCAGCCTCATAACCGGGGGCTCAACGTGATGCTCGTAACGAAAGAGAACGATGTGCCTGATCCTTTTTTCCTATAAACAGCACCCCGTTTACCCGCTTGTGTTTGCCGCCAATCGCGATGAGTTTTATGACCGGCCGTCGGCGCCGGCGTCATTCTGGGAAGACAGGCCGGATCTTTTGGGCGGCCGCGACCTCAAGGAAGGAGGGACGTGGTTTGGAATCACCCGAAAGGGCAGGATGGCGGCGCTGACCAATTATCGCGACCCGGTTTCCGCAAAATTGCAGGCGCCATCGCGCGGATGGCTGGTTAGGGATTTTTTATGCGGCAGCGAAGATGCGGATATCTTTTTGAAAAAGCTCGTAAAGCAGGCAGACCGCTATAATGGTTTCAGCGTGATTCTGGGGGATCCTTTTTGCCTGTATTACTATTCCAACCGGAACGGAGCGATAGAACTAAAGCCCGGTCTTTACGGCTTGAGCAACGCGTTGCTTAACACACCCTGGCCCAAGGTCGAAAGGGGGAAACTCCGGCTTGGCTCACTTCTGTCGCAGACCGGCGATCCTCTACAGGAAGATTTGTTTTCAATCCTTAAGGATCAGACCCGGCCTGAAGATGGGCAATTGCCCGATACGGGCATCGGCCTTGAATGGGAACGGATCCTCTCTGCGATGTTCATCACCAGCCCCGTTTACGGCACCCGTTCGTCTAGTCTGCTGCTGGTTGACCGGAAGCGGCATGTTACGTTTATCGAGCGGACGTACAACGGCGGTTCGGAGCCGGGGATAACGGCGAAATTTGAGTTCAGGATATCAGGGGATATGCGACATGTCGAGACGTGAGTACCCCGACCGTCCGGTTGTCGGCGTCGGCGCGGTGGTCATTCGGGATGGAAAAATTCTTCTGGTTAAACGCGGCGTAGCGCCGAGCAAGGGGCTATGGGCGATTCCGGGCGGTTCGCTCGAGTTGGGCGAAACATTGCAACAGGCGGCGGAACGGGAGATTCTCGAAGAGACGGGCGTGACGATCCGGGCGCGGGAGCCCATCTATACCTTTGATTTTTTCGAACGGACGGACAGCGGACGCGTCCGGTTCCATTTCGTAATCGTTGATGTCGCCGCCGATTATGTCAGCGGCGAGGCAAAAGGGGCCGACGACGCCCTCGACGCGCGCTGGCTGGCGCCGGCGGATCTCGATCATTTGCCGGTATCGCATAATACGATAAAGCTTTTGCAGGCGGTCGGATTCATAAAAAAGCAAGAACATGGATGATTTGATGTGTCTTACTCCTTTCCCGATGAGAGGAGATGAGGGGTAAGGGGATTCGCATAATTTCTTTTCAGGAGGTGGCGCCGTGAAAGTGATCTATCACAAGGATTTCTTGCCCAGTTACACCATGGACCCCGCAGCGGCGGAAGGACGCATTGACGCCGTGCTCAAGGAAATCGAGGGCCGTGTGACCTTTATCGATGCCGTCGCTGCAGCGGAAAAGGACATTGCTGCGGTTCATACCCGTTCCCACATGGACATGGTCAGAAGGGACGGGGTCTATGATATTGCCGCGCTGGCGGCCGGCGGCGCCATCCAGGCCGCCGAAATCGGCTTGAGCGAGCCCTGCTTCGCACTGATCCGGCCGCCGGGGCACCACGCCTCCGCGAGCAGCTACTGGGGATTTTGCTATTTCAACAACATGGCCATCGCCCTGGAGAAACTCCGACGGGACGGCAAGATCAAAAACGCTTCGGTGCTGGATTTTGACCTCCATTTCGGCGACGGCACCGTCAATATCCTGGGCGGCCGGGGCTATGTCGATATCTACAATCCGACGGCCTCCAATCGCCGGGATTACGTAGCAAGCGTCGAGAAATGGCTTCTCTCCAAAACGGTTGACATCATCGGCGTCTGCGCCGGATTCGACAATCATGTCAACGACTGGGGAGGGCTTCTTTCCACGCAGGATTACCAGGATATGGGACGCCTGGTCAGGGAGGCCGGGGTCAAAAACAAGGGGGGCTGTTTCGGCATCCTCGAGGGCGGATACAATCATGGTGTACTCGGCAAAAACGTGAAGGCCTTTATCGACGGTATGGATGTTCCGGCGTAAGTCCAGTGGGCTATAATGGTCAAGAAAACGCCTCGTACAAGGAATGACGAATACGTTAAAAGTCACGAATGACCATCCTTGTGCAATTTAAACATTGTTTACATTTTAGACCGGATACATTGTTTCCATGTCCGTCGTTTTCGACTCATTATTCGACTTTTTGCGAGTTCATCCGGTTTGCTTTTATTGTGGATTTCTAATCGGAATCCTGATAGGAGGGGCACGCAGAAAGATGATTATCGCATCAAGGGTTCAGAATTGATTGTTGAACCCTCGTTTGACGGGGCAACCGAAGGCGGAGGATGAAAAAAAAGAAGCTGAACCTGGCGTTACAGGGCGGTGGGGCGCATGGCGCCTTCACCTGGGGCGCCCTGGATCGCCTGCTGGAGGAAAAGGATCTGGAAATTGTCGGTGTTTCGGGCACGAGCGCCGGGGCGGTCAATGGCGCATGTCTGATCTACGGGCTGACCCAGGGAGGAAACGAGGCAGCCAGAGACGTATTAAGCACGTTCTGGCGGAAAAATTCGGAATCCCAGCAATATTCTCCCCTGCAACCGACGATCCTCGACAAAATGGCGAGCAACGGCAACATTGATTTCAATCCGTTTCTCTGGTTTTTTTCCATGATTTCCAAATCCCTGTCACCATATCAGTGGAATCCGCTCATGAAAAATACTTTGAAGGACTTGCTTTGCGATGTCATTGATTTTGATGCCATTCAAAAAGAGCGCAAGCACAAACTTTTCCTGACGGCGACCAACATCCGCACATCCAAGGTCAAGATCTTTCACAACGCCGAAATAACGGCGGATGCCGTTTGTGCGTCCGCCTGCCTGCCCCATGTGTTTCAGGCGGTTGAAATAGACGGAGAATTTTACTGGGATGGCGGCTATATCGGAAATCCGGCCATGTTTCCGCTTTTTGAGCAAACGCTATGTACGGATCTCATGCTGATACAGATCGACAGCATCGACTACAACAAGGTGCCCACGCAGATGTCGGAAATCGTTGACAGGGCCACGGACATCAGCTTCAATTCCAGCCTGATGCGCGAGATGCGCGCCATCAGTTTTGTCACGAAGATCATCGAAAAGGGCTTTGACGACGACGGCCGGCTGATCAAAACCAACATCCATTACATCAGCACGGGCGGTCTAATGAATCATTACAACGGCAGCAGCAAGCTGAATGTCGATTGGGACTGGCTGAGTTTTCTCAGGGACAACGGACGGAGCAAGGCAGACGCATGGATCCGGGAGAATTACGAAAAGATAGGCGAGAGAAGCAGTTGCGATGTAAATAGCATTTTCCTCTAAACGGCCCCCCCCGAAAGGTTTTTTACCGGATAGGGGCACGGGTCCGCCATGTCCCCATTCGTTTTAATATCCTTACAGGGGCTTCATCGCGAACAAAGGACTTGACTGAATGAGATACAAGGATCGATTACCCTGCGGCAGCCTGCGCATCCCGGACACGGGTCGCGCAGTTCTTCTGGCGGGATGGGTGGACGCCCTGCGTGATCACGGTGAACTGGTCTTTATTCATCTACGGGATCGCAGCGGCATCGCTCAGGTGACTTTCAGCCCCGAATTTGCCGATGAAAGCGTCATGAAAAGCGCCTCAACGCTTAGGAGTGAATTTTGCGTCGCCGTTCGGGGCCGGGTGCAGCGACGGGCCGCAGATACGGAAAACCACAACCTCGACACCGGATCTATCGAGGTCATGGCGACGGATCTTGCGATTCTGAGCAAATCGGAAGCCCTGCCGTTTGTCATCTCCGAAAAGGCGATGGTTGCAGTCGCCGCCGACCGCAGCGCCGATGCCGTCAGCGAGGATCTGAGGCTGCAGTACCGTTATCTCGATCTGCGCCGCCCCACGATGCAGGATCATCTTGTCAAACGGCATCGTATTATCAAGGTCGTTCGCGACTTCCTCGATGAGCAGGAATTCATCGAAATCGAAACGCCCATGCTGACGAAGAGCACGCCGGAGGGTGCGCGGGATTACCTTGTGCCCAGCCGCGTCCACCCCGGAAATTTCTATGCCCTGCCGCAGTCGCCCCAGCTTTTCAAACAACTGCTGATGGTGGGCGGATATGAAAGGTATTTCCAGATTGTCAGGTGTTTCCGCGACGAGGATCTACGACCCAATCGCCAGCCCGAATTTACGCAGCTCGACCTGGAGGCGTCTTTCATCGACGAGGGGTTTATCTATGATCTCATGGAAGCACTGCTCTTCCGGATGTTTGCCATCGCCGGCGTTGATCTTCCCCGTCCCTTTCCCCGGATGACCTATATCGAGGCCATCGACACCATGGGTTCCGACCGTCCGGACACGCGCTTCGGATTGCGGTTCGTTGAGGCCACGGATATCTTCCGGAATACCTCCTACGGCATTTTTAAACAGATCCTGCAGCGCGGCGGCTGCATCAAGGGCATCAACATCAAGGGGCAATCGGAAAAGCTCAGTAAAAATGTGCTCCAGAACGAATATGCCAAAGAGATTGTCCCGGGCTTCGGCGCCAAGGGAATGACCTGGATGCGCGTGATGGCAGACGGTCTTGAATCAAACATCGTCCAGTTTTTCAGCAAAGATGAGCAGCAGGCTATCATGGCACGGTTCGGCGCGGAAACCGGCGATGTGATTGTCATGATTGCCGATGCCTCCTATGACCTGGTCATCTCCGTTCTGGGTCAACTCCGCCTGCACATGGCCGATCGTCTCGGGTTAATTCCGGCAAACCTCTACAGCCCGCTGTGGGTGACGGATTTTCCGCTTTTCCTGGCCACGGATGACGGCATCACCTCCAGCCATCACCCCTTTACCGCCCCCGACCGGACGGACTTCGACCCATCGGACCGCGAAGCCCTTCTGTCCCTGCATTCTCGGGCCTATGACGTGGTCGTCAACGGAGAGGAACTGGGCGGCGGCAGCATCCGGATCAACGATCGCAATGTACAGCGGAAAATCTTTCAAGCCCTCGGATTGACCGATCAGGAGGTGGAGGAAAAGTTCGGCTTCTTCCTGCGCGCACTGGATTACGGCGCCCCTCCGCATGGCGGTATCGCCCTCGGCATGGACCGGGTCGTTTCCATGATTCTTGGAACGTCCTCCATCCGCGAGGTCATCGCGTTTCCGAAGAACCGCAGTGCCTACTGTCCGCTGACGCAGGCGCCCTCGCCGGTCGGCCGGGATCAGCTTGAAGAGCTTGGGCTCCTGGGTCCGGACGAGGCGAAGCAGGTTGTCCAGGCGGATCAGCAGCGCGATCTTCTCGATGCCCTCTCATGGGTATCGCGCATCGGTGTCGGCGAGGCTGAGCGCCCCCTGATGGTTGATGCACTGGATGCGGCGGTGCGCCTCGCTATCCGGCTCAACGAGCATGCAGGGGATGAGGAGCCGCTCTTTTGTGTTGCGAACGCGATTAATCGCATGCGAAAAAAGGGTCACGCATGCTCATCGCCTTATGCGGAGTCAGGCGAAATCTTCAAGAACGCCCCTGTGGTCAAAGGGAACTATTTCAAGGTCGCCGCCGTTCTGGAGTAGCTATTGGGGAATCCTATGCAGACAGATGCCTTTACCTATCTTGATCCGTCACCGTCCGCGTGGGGGCACGACTCCGTCATATCCCCGGAACAGGGACCGCTGGCGGGAAAATCCATTACAATCCAGCCGAACCTGTCGGTTCGCGGCTGGCCCACCGATGCCGGTTCCGTTGCCCTGAAGGGCTTCGTCGCCCTTGAGGACGCCACGGTCATTGAACGTTTGAGAAAGGCCGGTGCAATTCTTGTCGGCAGCTCCCGCATGAGCGAACTGGGGCTCGGCCTCGCGGGAGACACAACCGGTCGGATTCTATCCGAGGGGCGAAGCGATATGGCGCTCATAACGGACATGATGGGCGAGGCCCGTATCATAGCCGCACGGGTCGGCGCCTTCGCTTTCAAGCCGTCCAGCGGCATCGTGTCGCGTTTCGGCCTGATCGGTCTTGCGCCTTCCATGGAATGCCTGGGAATCCTGGCGCGCACCCCGGAGGACATCGCAACCGTGATGGGAGTCATAGCCGGCGACGACGACCGGGACTTTTCCATGTGCGGCAGCGAGGCGCTGCGGTTTGATGCCGCAGCGGAATCGGAAGTTTCCATCAGGACAATCGGCTTCATGAAGGAGACGATCGCATGCCTGAATGAAGCGGAGCTTCGGGCTTTCCGGGGTGGTCTGGAGAATCTGGAAAAATCGGGATTCCCGGTCAGGGAAGTCAGCCTTCCCGATTACGACCTCTTTTGCGGCGTTCACCATTGCATCGGCGCCGTGGAGGCATCTTCGAGCTGCGGCAAATACGACGGCGTCCGCTACGGGCACCGGACGGCAGCCGCAAAAAACTGGAATGACATGTATCTCAAAACCCGTGCGGAGTCCTTCGGTCCGCTGGTGAAAGCGTATCTTTTTCAGGGGGCTTATTTCCAGTTTGAAAATGATACGGCTTTCAGGAATGCTTGCCGCATCCGGGCCAGACTGGTGAAGGCAATCGGCGGCCTGTTCGCCGATGTGGATGCGCTGGCCTTTCCCACCCGGCGCAGCGTCATTCGTGATGCATCGGCAAAGGAGATGGAGGCCCTTTACGACGATTTTCTCCTGACGCTTCCGGCTAATGTGGCCGGCGATCCCGCAGTACAGATACCGGGTTATTGCACCGACGGCAATGCCGATTACGGTCTTCAGATCCTTGGGCCGCGTTTGAGCGATGGGCCGTTGTTGTCGCTGGCCACCCGATTATCTCACGCAGTGCAAGGAGTTTAAAAAATGGACTTGGAAGCGGTGATCGGTCTGGAAATCCACGCGGAGCTCAATTGCGCCACCAAGATGTTCTGCAACTGCCCCAATCGGATCGGGGACGAACCCAACCGCAACACCTGCCCCATCTGCCTGTGGTTTCCGGGGAGCGTCCCGAAATTCACGGCGGATGCCCTGGAAAAGGCCGTGCTGACGGCCATGGGATTGAACTGCACGATCCAGGATCGCAGCGCTTTCGACCAGAAGGTCTATTATTATCCGGACCTTCCCAAAGGATTTCAGCTTTCCCAGGCGCACCTGCCGCTGGCCAGAAACGGCTGGCTGGATATTGCCGGCGAGGACGGGCAGTCGAAACGGCTACGCATTCACAAGATCCACATGGAAGAGGATGTGGCCAAGCTCGTTCATGAAATGGAAGGACGGACACCCATCAGTCTTGTGGATTTCAACCGGGCCGGCGTGCCGCTCGTGGAAATCGTCACAGAGCCGGATATGCAAAGCCCCCATGACGCCATGGAATTCATCCGCGCCCTGAGGACACAGATCCGCTACATCGGCACATCCGAATGCGGCATGGAATCAGGTTCAATGCGGGTTGACGCCAATATCTCTCTCCGCCCCCGGGGAACGGATCAGCTCAATACCAAGGTCGAAGTGAAGAACATGAACTCAATCCGGCATCTGGGAGACGCCATTGCCTACGAAATCAACCGCCAGACGGCGAGCCTCAATGCGGGAGAGCCCATTATTCTACATACCCGTCTCTGGGATCCCGAAAAGCGGGTGACGGTTGCCATGCGGGGCAAGTTCGAAGGCCCCTGCATTCCCGATCCGATGGTTCCGCAGATCGTCGTCACGGAGGCCTGGAAGAACGAGATGCTGTCGAAGCTCCCGGAAATGCCGGGGCGCAAGGCGGACCGTTTTGGGCGACAATACGGCCTTACCCGGGAGGAAGCCCTTGCGATGAGCGCGGAGCGGGATATTTCGGAATACTTCGAAGCGGTCGTGAATCGGCAGGTTGCGCCCCGGATAGCGACCCACTGGATCGCCACGCAGCTTCTTCCGGCCATGCGGGAACGCAATCAGAGCTTCACGGACACGCCCGTTATGCCGGAGCGCTTTGCCGGTCTGCTGTCCTTGCTGGAGCGCGCTACGATTAACGCAAACGCGGCCAGGGACGTCCTGGCGCGTCTGTTTGAGAGCGATGAACCGCCGGAAACCATTGTCGAGCGCAACGGCTACGGGCAGGTTTCTGATGCAAAGCAGTTGGAAGAGATCGTCGATCGGGTCCTGACCGCGAACCCCGCCGCCGTCAATGATTACCGCAATGGCACGGCAAAGGCCATGGGGTTTCTCGTCGGCCAGGCCATGCAGGCGTCGCAGGGCAAGGCCAATCCCAAACTGATCCGGGAGATCCTGACAGGGAAAATTTAAAGATCAGCGGCAAAGACAGGCGAGGTTGTGCCTCATCCCTTCAGGATTATCATCGGAAGGACTTGAATCATGAAAAGAAGCAACGCATTGATGATCATGGCTTTTCTGATGGTTTTTTTATGGGCGGGTTCTTCATGGGCCGGGCCGGTCATCAAGCTGGCGGTGATCACAAAGCCCGGATCGGTGCAGAGTATCTGCGCCGAGAAATTCCGGAAGCTGCTGGAAAGCCGTTCTGGCTGCAAGGTCAGACTCTACCAGGGGGCGTCGCTGGGTACGGAGACGGACATTCTCAGGAAGATTCAGGCGAATGACATTCAGATGGGCGTCATCACCTCTGCCGTGTTTGACGCTTTTCTTCCCGATGTGCGGGTGCTGGATTACCCCTTTCTTTTTGAGAGCTACGATCAGGCGGATCGAGTCCTGGGCGGGGCGCCGGGTCAGGAACTGTTGCGGCGGCTGGAGAAAGCAGGCTTCAAGGGGCTGGCCTATTCGGAGAACGGATTTCGTGATTTGACGAACGACCGGCGCCCGGTGAACAAGGTGGAAGATTTGGCCGGATTGAAGATCCGGGTCATGGAATCGGCGCTTCATCGCGAGCTCTGGAAAATGCTGGGCGCCGATCCCGTTTCTTTGGGATGGCCCGATGTCGCGGCGGCCATGAATCAGAAAACCATTGACGGACAGGAAAATCCGCTTTCCGTCATCTGGAGCTACAAGCTCTACAAAAGGCAAACATACCTCTCGCTGACAAGGCATGTCTATTCGCCGCACCTCAACGTGGCGAATCTGAAATGGTTCAACGGCCTTCCCGAGGCGGATCAGAAACTGATCCGTCATTGCATGCAGGAGGCGGCGTCCTATCAGAAGCAATGGAATCGCAGGAACATGGCTTTCTTCCTTGCCAGGCTCAAGAAGAACGGCATGATCGTTGACGAGTCGCCCGATACGGCGTCTTTCCGCAACCGCGTCGCCGATATTCAGTCCCTGCCCTTGTATCAGGATCAGGACACGCAGGAGCTTTTAAAGCAATTTCTGGCAGCCGCGAAGCAGTGAAAAAAGCGGCAGGGTCAACAGAGCATCAAAGCGCAGGGATCAGCGCATAAGCGACAAATGCGCCGTCATGGCTGAAGCTCAGGTCAAACGGCGCGGGCTTTCCTCTGAAATAAGGCCGGGGCGGACCCCATCCGTGGTTATCCTGAAAGCGCCGGATTGTGATGTCCGCCGCCGACACATGCAGAAGCGCCGCCAGACGCAGGCGGGCATGTCTGCGAACAGCGGTAGAAGGATCGAGAGTCTGGGATAATGCCTGCTGCATCAATTTGACCCCTTTCATTCTCTCGCGTGTAACCTCCCTGGAGATTCGAGATTCTTCGTCGCTATGTTTCCCAGAATGACCATACAGGCCGATATCCTGAGCATCGTCGCCGCCGTCAGTTATCGGGGTAAGACGCTCGACGTCCCAGAGCACATGATCCAGAATGCCTGACAGGGGTGTCGCTCCGATGCAATGCAAATGGTCTGCGGCGCCCGAAACCCGGACGGCGACCGGGCCGCAGGGCGTCATGACCGTCCCGCACATCATGCCGGTACTGGCCGGGTCCTGTTTATCAGGGGACAAAATGACCGGATAAAGCCGGGGTGTGGAAGCGGCGAAGGGATCGATTTTCCGGGCAACCTTGTAAGCCGTCTCTTTTGCCGCCCACAGCGCCCACATAACGGCGTCCGGATCGCCGGCATCAGCAATGATCTCACGCTCAGGGGGTGTAAACACCCGCTGCAGAAACCGGCTGTCGCCGCTCTTCCCGATGTTGCCGGGATCGGTCAGATCCACAATGTCGTTGCCGATAAAAGCCAAAATAATTGTCTTCCATTATTGCCAGACGCCCAATGATCCGCCCGGCGTATTCACGCTGGGCGCGCAGCCCCGTCAAGGCGGATTTTTCCGGCTTGAACACATCGACCAGGACCGTAAAGCGTTCGCCGAAGGCCGGGATAGTGCTGTAAGCAGCCTGGCTGTCGCCGCGCAGATACAGGCACATGACCCGCAAGTCCTCTTGATCATTGTCCAGAAACCGCCCCACGCCATAGGAAAATTGCTCCGTGTCCACGCGTCCGGTCCGCGATCGGCCCCCCTCCGGGAAAATCAGCAGTCTCTGCTTGCGGCTCAAAAGATAGGTGCATTTTGCCAGCGTCTGCTTCATTTCCGCGCGCGGGCCGCCCCGCTGCACGGGGATGCACTTTGACAGGTAGCACAGCAGGACCAGAAAGGGGTTGCTAAAATTGGTGCGCTCCGGCAGATTCCAGGGAATCCAGCGATAGGCGCGCATGTGGGACCAGAGCGACAGCATGACGTAACTCAGAAGCGGCGAGTCCACCATGGTCAGGTGATTGGCGCAGATCAGCCAGGGGCCTTCGTGCCGTTCAAATTCGCGGCGGCATGCCGCTCTGACAGCCTTCAGATCCCTGATCCGGTAACCCATCAGCCTGATCAGGGCAAAATAGAAGGGGGCCAGAACAACGGCAGTCAGGCGGCCAAGGCCGTCCTGGAACATCAGGAGCGCTTTCGCCCGGAAGGACAGCATGACCTTTAATTCAGCTTTGCATGGATCAGGTCGATGGCGTTGCCGATGGTGCGGATCGTATCGGCCTCGTCGTCATCCACGGTAATGTTGAAAACATCTTCACACTTGATAATCACATCCACGAGCCGGGCCGAATTGACCTTCAGGTCGTTGAGGATATGGGTGTCCCGGTTCGCCCGCTCCAGCAGCGCCGCATCCTTCGTATAGGGCCTGAGAATGTTGACCATCGCCTCAAAGATTTTCTGTTCATCCATATTGCATCACTCCTTTTTTTACATTGTTTGACACCGCTTTTCAGCGGTTATGCAAAGCTCTCATTTTCCCATTTCCTGAAAATCAGACAACTGTTGACGTCACCGAAGCCGAACCCGGCCTTGGCGATAATCTTGAGCCCCCGATGCTCGATGCAGGTCCGCGGGATGCGGTCCGTAAACGACTCGATCTCCGGGTGAATGTCTTCGCAATTGACCGACGGGTGCAGAAATCCCCGGTGAAGCTGCAAGACCACGGCGACGCATTCAATGGCCCCGGCGGCGCCCAGGCAGTGGCCGATCAGCGATTTCGTGCTGTTGATCCAGGGGAACGCATCGGGACCGCGACCAAGGGCCTGCGACCAGCCTTTCACCTCACCCGGATCGGCAAACGTGGCCGTCAGGTGGCCGTTGATGGCATCGACTGCGCCGGGTTCGATCCCGGCGTCCGACAGTGCGGCCTGAATGCAGCGCTGAACGCCCTGCGGGTTGGGGGCCGTAATGGATCCGCCCATCCGGTGCCCGCCGCAATTTACAGCGCCCCCGAGCACTTCCGCGTAGATGCGGGCACCTCGCGCCTGGGCTGTTTCAAGGTCTTCAAGCATCAGCAGAGCTCCCCCGGAACCGGGAACGAAACCGCAGGCCGACGCACTCATGGGCCGCGAGGCGGCTTCAGGGCGGTCGTTGAACTTGCGACAGATGACGCGCATCGCGTCAAATCCGGCCCAGATATAAGGCGAGGCGCCTTCGGAACCGCCGGCCAGAACCCGTTTGGCCTGTCCGGTGCGGATCCGCCAGAGGCCTCCGAGGATCGCTTCATTGCCCGTGCTGCAGGCTGATGAGTTGGATGTCGCCTGATTTCCCAGGGCCAGCAGTCCGGCAATCCGGGCGCTCGTGCCGCTGTTCATTACTTGTTCTACGATGCGGCTGCCCATGCGGCGGACCTTACCTTCGTTCACCATGGGAACGACCGTGCGGGCAATCGTATCCATTCCGCCGATGCCGCTACCGGCGATGACGCCTGTATCCCAGTCCACGCAATCGTCTTCGGCATCGGGTACCTCAAAGCCCGCGTCGATCCAGGCGTCGATGGCCGCGACCGAGGCGTAGCCGATATTGTCGTTGATGGACATCAGCTTCTCATGATCGAAGTAACGCTTTCGTGTGTTGTCAAAATCCTGGGGAATCCCGCCAATCTGGCAGGAGAAATTCAGATCCGCCAGTTCGGGAATCCAGCGGATGCCGGAGAGGCCTCTCCGCAAGGCATGTGCGAAGGCGTCCAGTCCGTGGGCATTGGGGGCCACAACGCCCATGCCGGTGATGACGACTCTTTTTTTCATGACTTCCTCGTTCTCTCAACAGTCTGAAGTATCTGTGCTGCCCGCTCAGGAATAAACACCCATGCCGGCCAGCACGCCGGAGCAGATAACCTCTCCTTTTTCACGCGTCAGGACGACATTCGTCTTTATACTTTTTGCGCGAAAATAGACTTTTTCACCTTGAATGATAACCGTCTCCCCGGGGGCGACTGTGCTGAAAAACTCCACATTGTCGGCCAGCGTGAAAAGCGTGGTCAGCCCCTGCAGGCGCTCGAGCGCGGACTCATTTTTCAGCAGCCTCAGATACAGACCGAAGGCCACCACGCCCGTCTGCGCCATGGTTTCAATCAGGATGACGCCCGGTGTAACCGGATGGCCCGGAAAGTGCCCGCGGTAAAAATATTCATCTTCGCGGAACCGGTAGCACCCGGTAATACGGTGCTCGTCCACCTCCAGGATGTCGTCGATGAACCGGAAAGGCGCCCGCTGCGGGACGGCCATCAGAATAGTATCGATCGTTTTGCGATCAACCGCCATAGAGGCCTCCGTTGACGTGCACGACGCTGCCCGTAATATAGGACCCGCTGGTGGCCAGAAACGCGGCCACGTCGGCTACTTCTTCCGGCCGTCCCAAGCGCTCCAGCGGAATGCGGGTCAGAATCTGATTCCGAAGATCCTCGGGGAGAATGGATGTCATCTCCGTCTCGATAAAGCCGGGAGCGATGGAATTGATGAGGATATTTCTGCCCTTCAATTCGGCGGCCAGGGATTTTGTAAAAGCGTCCAGCGCCGCCTTCTCCATCGTGTAGGGGATCTGGCCGCTGTTGCCCGTATGACCGACCACGCTGGAAATATTGATGATCCGTCCGCTGTTTGCCCGCAGCATGAACAGGCGGATTATGCGTTTGGTCAGATACCAGGTCCCCCGGAGCATCGCCCGCTGCGCGTCGAACTGCTCGATTTTCATGGAATGGATATCGGCGTTCACCGAGACGCCGGCGTTATTGACGAGAACGTCAACACGATTCGTTCTGCTTTTGAGATCGGTGATCATCGCTTCGACATGGTCGATATCCGCTAAATCTGCGCGCAGCAGAAAGCCATTGCCGATTTCGTCCAGCAGCGCCCTGGCCTTCTGGTCACTGGAATGGTAATGAATGCCGACGATGAATCCATGGTCTGCAAACGCGCGACAGCAGGCGGCGCCGATGCCGGTGGCGCCGCCCGTGACCAAGGCAACTGGTTTCTGATTCATGACTTTGTCTTCCATCTTTTATGCTCTCAAGATGCCGCCGACGGCATGCCGGGAACGCAGTGGATAGTCCGGATAGGCAATACCCTTGAATACGCCGACGCGCGCCGCCTGGATCGACGCAATGGCTTCGTCATCCACAAAAACCCGCGCGTCGCCGATAGCAATGCTCGTGCCGCTGTCTTTCAGACTGGAATAGCGTTTTACGTCGATTTCGTATCGGACACAGCGATTAAAAGGGCGCACCTGACCGTTGAAGGCGACTTCCCCGCAGCCCAGCGCCCTTCCTGTCCCCAGGGCGCCGCGCCAGACGCAGTATAAACCGAGCAACTGCCAGACGGAGTCCACACACAGGCAGCCGGGTTGAACGGGATCGCCGGGCATGTGACACTGAAAGTACCAGGCATCGAAACGGATATCCTGTTCGGCGACGATTGAGCCGTGAGGACCCGCAGACTGGAAGGACAGGACGCGATCGACCATGAGAAAGGGCGGTGCAGGCAGACGGGCGTCGGCGCCTTCGGGCAGATCATCGACCAGCCTGCCGTAGGCAACGGCGACCAGCTCTTCATGGGAGAAAGCGTTTCTTAACTTGAATTCATGATAAGTCATGGGCGTTCCTCTACTTTCAGAATCAAATGTACCCAGGTCAGGCCTCCCCCGACCAGCGCCATGGCTACATGATCGCCGGAGCGGAGCTGGTCCCAGTGCACGCTCAAAACAGCCGGCGCACCGGATGCGCCCGTATTGCCGAATTCGACCACGTTGTGCCAGTGATTCTCCGGCGTGATTCTGGCGCGTTCGCAGACGGTCCGTAGCATTCCCAGATTTGCCTGATGCCCGACAAAAATAAAGCGATTGCCATTTTCGGCCGGGAAGGATATCTGCAGCAGGCGAATGGATTCCGTGGCCTTGCGGATGGCAAACCCCTGAACGGCGCTTCCGTCCTGCTGGAAATAGCTCATCCGCGGGATAGCGACTTTCCGGCAGTCGGCGGTCCTTGTGCCGCAGTGAGAAGCTGAAAAACCCATCCGCGAAGGCACGGTTGCGGACACAACGGCGGCGGCGCTGCCGTCGCCGAACAGCACCGCTGTGCTGCGGTCGGCATAATCAATGGACCGGGTCAGGTTTTCGGGATTCACCAGCAGGATGAAGGGCGGAAGCGAATTCGCCGTCATGCCGCTGAGGAAATGAATCTGCATGCCGAAAGTCGTGCAGGCGGAATTCAGGTCAAAACAGGGGCATTCAATGCCCAACTCGGATGCGATCATGGACGCTTCCGCGGGCGTCAGCGTGTCGGGCGCCGAACTGCCGGAAATGACCAGACCGATATCGTCTGCCGAGATCCCGGCCCGGACGATGGCCATGCGCGCGGCGGCGGCTCCGGTTATGATATTGTTCGACGAGCCGGCATCCAGGGCGGCGCGCAAATCGCTGTTTTTCGTGTCCCGGATATAATCGAGGGGCAACGATGTGCGGCGCGTCCGGATGCCGACGCGCTCCAGTATCCACTCTTCCGTGGCGCCGATGTCGAGGTCTTCGAGGAAGCGATTGGTGATGACGTTTTGCGGATAATAATGTCCGAGGCCATGTAAATACAGCACGATTAGAGGATCTCCCGTCCGATGATCATATTCTGAACTTCCCGCACCCCTTCATAGATGTCAATGATATGGGCGTCGCGGGAAAGCTTGGAGATTTCGTATTCGGACATGAAACCGTAACCGCCGTGCAGATGGAGGCCTTCCGCGGTGCAGAAAAGGGCCGCCTCAGCCGCCGAGTTCTTGGCCAGGGACGCATAGAGCCCCTGATCCGGCGACATTTCCTGGACTTTGGCGGCGGCCGACATAAGCGCCAGCCGGGCGAGTTCGACCCGCTTCCACATGGCGACAAGCGTTTCTCTGGCGACCGGAAGGTCGCAGATCCGCTGGCCGAACTGGCGCCGCTGCTTTGTATAGTTCAACGTGACGTCGAGCGCCCGCCGGGCGAGTCCGACGCCGATTGCGGCAACCATCGGCCGCGCATAATCGAGCACGTCAACGATATACTTGAAACCCTGCCTGCGATCTCCGATGATCTGAAACGGTTCGATCAAGACATCCTCGAAAGTCACGCTGGCCGTATTGGAAAGGCGCTGACCGAGCTTGTCTTCCGGCCTGCCGACGCTGATATGGCCGCCCTTTTCGGGAAAAATCTGCCTGCCTTCAGATACGGCGGGGTCAAGGGTCTCAGGAAGGGTCGGAGCGCAGGGGACGATCACACAGGCCATGAACTGGCTGGCTGGCTTGCCGACCTTGCAGAAAACGGTAAACTGGGAGGCGTAGGAGGCATTGGTGATAAAGCATTTTGTGCCGTTGAGCAGGTAGGCGCCGTCCGCTTCCTTTCTGATAAATGTCGTCATGGCGGCGTTGTCAGATCCTGCGTCCGGTTCGGTCAGGCAGAAGGCAGCCAACAGGGGCTGTTCGACAAAGGGGCGCAGGAATGCCTCTTTTTGTTCATGGGTGCCGTGCCGGGCGATGACGCAATTGGCCAGATCGTTGCACATGGCCGAGGTGGAAATTCCGGTATCGCCGTAGGACAGCGCCTCGATAATCAGGGCCGTTGAGACGACATCCACTTCAAATCCACGGATGGATTCGGGAATGCTTAGATTGAGAATGCCGATCTCCCAGGCTTTCCGGAGGATTTCCCAGGGGAAGGTGTGGCTCTTTTCCAGGGCCATGACCGGGGGGGTGATCTCCTGCCGGACGAAACGCGCCACCGTATCCACGTGAGCCTGCTGGTCCGCTGTTAATGAGAAATCCATTTGAATCCTTTAATTGCTCTGACAAACATATATGTCATAAATTGTCATGCCGGACTTGATCCGGCATCCAGCCCTGCCTTGGATTCCCGCTTTCGCGGGAATGACAGGATTGGTATTTATTGTTGCCGGAGTAATACTACAAAATCCGCTCTGCCGACTTCAGGTTCATGATGGAAAGGCAGTTTACATTTAACGTCTTGAAGAAGTCGCGCAATGGCCGGCCGGGTCCGACTTCATAGATGGCATTCGTTTTTGCAATGATGCGCTTCATATTGTCTTTCCAGCGCACGACGCCGCTGACCTGCTTCACAAGGCTCTTGAAAATATCTGTCCGGCGATCGCTGTGGAAATCCCCTGTGTAGTTCGAGGTCACATGCCGTGCGTTGTGCGCGTTGAAATTTTTCTCGGCGTCCCGCAGAATCTCCTCGAAATGCATTTCCACGGGCCGCATGAAACGACTGTGAAAGGGAGCGCTCACGTGCAGCGGAACGAAACGAAAGGCTTGGCCGTCGCTGAGCGACTCCTGGACTCGGACTGCCGCATTGGGCATGGCATCGGCGGCGCCGCTGATCACAACCTGATGATCGGAATTGACATTGGCCACATCGACGGGCAGACCTTCGAGCTGTCGGCTTAATCGCTCGCTGTCCAGATTCTCGGAAATGACGGCGGCCATGGTTCCCAGTCCCGGAGGCATGGCCTCCTGCATAAGCTGTCCGCGACGATGAACGATTTTTACGGCCTCCGAAAGCGGCAGGGCGTCGGCGGCAACCAGCGCCGTGAATTCCCCCAGGCTGTGTCCTCCAAAGAAAGAAGGATAAAAGCCGTAGCGTTCCGCAAGTCCGCGCAGCATGGCGATTTCCGTCGTGAGGATGCAGGGCTGGCAGAAGGCCGTCAGGTGCAGATCGTCGTCATCGTCGTCAAAACACAGGGCGGCCACATCCCAGCCCAGCACGTCAGAGGCCTCTTCGTAGGCTTCGCGGCATACAGAAAGCTGGTCATAAAAATCCTTGCCCATGCCTGGGCGTTGCGTGCCCTGGCCCGGGAAGACAACGGCGGCAGGTCCTTTTTCCATAGTTCGGGTTCTCCTCGAAAAAATTAACGTCATGGAACATGCGCGGACCGCTACAGCATGATCCATGCCAGGCATCCATTGTGTCGCATAGGCTTGGCGTATCAACTCGTTATTTCTCGATAAATTATGAATTGTGCGATGGGGAAGAAGAGCAATGAAAAGGATGTGCCGGGATGGATGCTGCGAACCGGTTTTTACAGTGCGAAGTCTTTTACGCGCCCGGACAAAGAGAGGTCATCTGGCTGATGCGCACTTACGAAAGCTTTTTTTCTCCTTTAACTCGCGATGTGCCATAAAGAAGGAAATCAGATTATCTTACGTATAGCAAATACAAAGGTGGAGATTGACTTTTCTGGCCAATTTATTGATAATCGGTCGAAAGGTAGCATTTTGGGGTGAGGAACGGCGCTGAGGCTGCCTTCCTGTTATCTACAGGCCTGACTTACTTGCAAGGATACAAGAATTCAATGCGTACTGATCACCTCTATTGGGATCCTGAATACTCACAGGGCAAATAAATTCAGGCATAACACTTTGAGAATTAGAAGAATCGGCTTAGGTAATTTGCCGTATGCAGGAAAGAGCTGCAAGAGATCTTCCGAAAGAGCCATTCGTAACAGGTGAAACAGCCCAAAATCGGATTGCTCAATCGGAAGATTGGCCAACCCGATGTGCGCCTTCCATGATTATCTATAGCACACCCCATATTTTGTGCTTAGAATTCAATAATATAGTTGACACACAAAATCTTTTTTCATATACTCTTGTCCGGGAAAGGAAATTCATTATCAATCAATCCATGCACGCTCGTTACCATTTTCGATTGGTTCCGAAAAGGGCCTCTGACATGGCGCCAACCGTTCGGACGACGATGAAACAGTTCATCCAATGATCGAGGTGCATCAGCAATGTCCATCGTCCAGAAACTCTTTACTGCCTATCGAAGTCAGATACAAAAAACAAAGGCCCCTCCTTACCTTCTTCTTGTCCTGATGGTTCTAATTATTTATCTTCCGGCAAACCCCGGCATAGCTGCGGATCCCGCCCCGCTGAAAGAAATTACGGTCGTCTCGGACGACAATTACCCACCCTATATTTTTCGCGATGATAAGGGACTTCTTCAGGGTATTCTGGTGGATGAATGGCATCTCTGGGAAGAAAGAACGGGAATCAAAGTGGACCTGCGGGGGATGGATTGGGATAAGGCCCAAAAGACGATGGCCGAAGGAAACGCCCAGGTGATCGATACGATTTTCTTTACGGAAAAAAGGGCTAAAACACTCGCCTTCTCCGCTCCCTATGCATCACTCGACGTTCCGATCTTTTTTCACAGTGACATCAGCGGAATCAGGGATGTCAAGTCTCTGCACGGTTTCACGATCGGGGTCAAGGCAGGTGACGCCTGCATCGATTTTTTAAAGAGGCACGGCATCCACACGTTGCTGGAATTCCCGAGTTACGAAAGCATTGTCCGGGCCGCTGCGGAGCAAAAGATCAGGGTCTTTTGCATCGATGCCCCACCCGCCCATTACTATCTCTACAAGATGAACCTCGAACAACAGTACCGGCAGACCACGCCCTTGTATACTGGTCAGTTCCACCGCGCGGTCCACAAGGAGAGGATGGATCTTTTGCTGGCCGTCGAGGAGGGATTTGCAAAGATTTCTCGTAAGGAACACGAGGAGATCGAGAAAAGATGGCGCGGTTCCACGATCGCGCTGCCTCATTATCTGATATACCTCTTTTATCCGATGGGGGGGCTCGTTATTCTGGGAGCGATCCTGCTGCTCTGGAATCATACCCTCCGTCGGAAAGTGACTCAGAAAACGGTCCAACTGCAGGACGCTATCTATGGCCTGGAAAAGAGCGAGAAGAAGTATCGCACGCTATTCGAGAATGCTAGTGAGGCCATTTTTGTGGTTCAGGATGGTAACCTGGTATTTCTCAATCCCATGTCCGTCATAATGACGGATTATTCCGCTGAGGAACTCATGTCGAGACCATTTATTGAGTTCATTCACGCAGATGACCGGGACATGGTTATCGACAAACATTTAAAGCGATTGAAAGGCGAGGAAATTCCTCACAGCTATTCTTTTCGGATTATCCATAGAGACGGCAACATCAGGTGGGTGGAACTGAATGCCGTTTTGATAAACTGGAATGGGAACCCAGCCACTCTGAATTTCTTGGGTGACATCACCGACCGCAGAGCGGGCGAAGAGGCTTTGAAGGAAAGTGAAAACAAATATCGTGTGATCGCAGAAAATATGACGGATGTTATAACGATTGTGGACATGAATCTGCGTTTTACCTATGTCAGCCCTTCCATCATGCGTATGCGGGGATACACGGCTGAAGAGGCGATGGAACAGCCCCTCGAACAGGTCATGACGCCTGAATCCCTGCAGATCAGCGCCAAGGTCTTTGAAGAAGAGATGCAACGGGAAGCAAGCGGAACGGCCGATCCCGACAGGGTCCGCATCATCGAACTGGAAGAATATAGAAAAGACATGTCCACGGTATGGGTGGAGGTCAGCCTGTCCTTCCTGCGCGATGTGGACGGACGGCCCATCGGGATGCTCAGCTTGACCCGTGACATCACCGAGCGCAAGAAAGCAGAAGAAGACCTTAAGGAGACCCTCGAAAGTCTCAGGAAGGCACTTGGCACAACCATTCAGGTCATGGTATCCGCTGTGGAGATGAGAGATCCCTATACGGCCGGTCACCAGATCCGGTCTACAGATCTTGCCCGGGCCATTGCCACGGAGATGGGACTTTCCCAGGATAAAATCGAAGCCATCCGCATGGCGGGTCCCATCCATGACATTGGGAAATTATCCGTCCCCGCGGAGATATTGTCCAAACCGACAAAACTGACAGAGCATTGAGTTTTCCCTGATTAAGGAACATGCCCGAACAGGATACGAGATGCTGAAGGATGTGGAATCCCCCTGGCCCCTGGCGGAGATTGTCTACCAGCACCATGAGCGTATGGATGGTTCCGGCTATCCAAGAAATCTGAAAGGGGATGACATTCTCATGGAGGCCCGCATTCTGGCTGTTGCCGATGTGGTGGAAGCCATGGCCTCACACAGGCCCTATCGTCCAGCCTTGGGATTGAATGCGGCCCTGGAGGAGATCGAGAAGAACAGAGGAATCATTTACGACAATACTGTCGCAGATGCCTGTCTGAGATTATTCCGGGAGAAAGGTTTTCAACTCGAAGGGACCAGATTTTAAGATGAACGACCAAGCCAGGACAAATGCGGAACTGATCGAAGAAATTTCCATCTTAAAGCAGAGAATCCAGGAGTTGGAACAATCGGAGTCAGAGCGAAAGCGGGTGGAGGAGGCACGGCTCAAATCGCTGGAACAATTGCGACGGGCGGTGGAGACGATCATTCAAGTGCTGGTGATGGCCGTGGAGGTGAAAGATCCCTACACTGCGGGACATCAACGCCGGGTGACAAACCTGGCTCGGGCGATTGCCACGGAGATGGGCCTGCCTCCGGAGAAGATCGAAGGCCTCCGCCTGGCAGGAGCCATCCATGATATCGGCAAGATCACCCTGCCCACGGAGATTCTAAGCAAACCGACGAATATGTCTGCCATCGAAATTTCCCTGATCAGCGAACACGTCCGGTTAGGCTATGATATTTTGAAAGACGTGGAATCCCCTTGGCCCTTGGCGGAGATTGTCTACCAACACCATGAGCGAATGGATGGCTCTGGGTATCCAAGAAATCTGAAAGGAAATGACATTCTTATCGAGGCCCGCATTCTGGCTGTCTCCGACGTGGTGGAAGCCATGGCCTCCAATCGGCCTTATCGTCCGGCCGTTGGCCTTGACGCCGCCTTGGAAGAGATTGAGAAGAACAGAGGTGTTTTTTACGACGACGCCGTCGCAGATACCTGTCTGAGATTATTCCGGGAGAAAGGCTTTCAACTCGAAGGGACCAGATTTTAAGATGAACGACCAAGCCAGGACAAATGCGGGGCTGATCGAAGAAATTTCCTGCTTAAATCAGAGAATCAGGAAACTGGAACAAGCGGAATCGGAACGAAAGAAAGCCTCTGAGACACTGCGGGAGAGTGAGGAGTATTTCAAGGCAATCATCCAGAACTCATCCGATATCGTTTTTATTTTGGATAAGATGGGAACCATTACCTATGCGAGTCCCTCTGTTGAGCGTTTTCTCGGCTACGGGCCGGACGAGTTGATCGGAAAGAGAACTTTGGATCTGATTGTGCCTGAAGATAAGCCAAGGGCCATTGCGGATTTTGGCAGGGCAATGCTGACAAAAGAAGTTCCCATCCCTAACGTTTTCCGCATAAGGCATAAAGACGGCACCGAGCGCATTCTGGAGGGTATCGGTAATAATCTTTTAGATGATCCAATCGTTACAGGCTTCGTGATGAATGTTCGCGATATCACCGACCGTAGGCAGATGGAGGAGGATTTGCGGGAGAGCGAGAAACGGTATCGGGCCGTGGTGGAAAATGCGAGTGATATTGTCTTCTGGATGGATGGTACTGGACACATCACCTTTGTAAATCAGTCGGGGTCACGTGTCACAGAATACGACAAAGAGGAGCTTATTGGAAAGAATTATTCGACATTTATCCGTCTGGACATGCGTGATGAAGCCATTAATTTCTTCGGTCGTCAGTTCGTAAAGGGGATTAGAAATACATATTCAGAATATCCTATTCTCACAAAAGAGGGTCATGAGGTCTGGCTTGGGCAAAACACTCAGTTGATTTTGAAAGATGGCCATGTGATCGGATTCCAGGCGGTGTCTCGCGATATAAGCGAGCGCAAGCGGATGGAGAAGGAATTGGAGGTAAGTGAAAAAAATACCGAGAGCTCAGTATCGTCGATGACCTCACACAGCTTTACAATTCCCGGCATTTTTACTTTCAGCTTAAAACCGAATTAGACAGGTCGAACCGTTATGGACAACCTTTGACCCTTCTGCTTCTCGACCTCGACAATTTCAAGTTATTCAACGATACTTACGGCCATATTGAGGGAGACCAGGTCTTATCGCGACTCGGCCAGGTGATAAAAGATGCCTGCGCCAGACAGATTCTGCCTATCGTTATGGCGGTGAAGAATTTACCACCCTGCTGCCTATGACGACAAGCGAGGACGGCGCTGTAACAGCGGAAAGAATCAGAACAGAATTCAAGAAAGAGAGTTTTTCTCCAAAGTCTGGTCAAGATGTCCATTTAACGGTGAGCATCGGGCTTGCGCAGTACAAGCCACAGGAAGAAATAAAGGCCTTCGTTCACCGTGTTGACCAGCTCATGTATCAAGGTAAAAAGAACGGAAAAGACAGGGTTTGTACTGAGGCTTAGCCTCAAGCACAGTTCAAGCGGCAATCATTGATTTTTAAAATTTGCATTTTTAACGACTTGTAGGTAGAGTCGGCGATTCCGACGGTTAAGCGATCTTGAAAATTCAGCAAATTTGATTTTCTGTTTAGTGCTTCCTGTAAGTCACACACTACTCAAAGACGGAAAAAATGATGGTTTCAGGGGGTAATCAGTACCTATTAGCTATTGACAATTAGCCAATTTTCATTTGACATTCCCATGGATACGCGGCATTATTTTCAATAGTTGAGACACATTCAATAAGCACTTCACATTTCTTTTCATCTGTCGTCGTTTTTCATGATACGGGGGTACATGATGAAAGATCCATCCAAGACAAATCAAAAACTGATTGTAGAGATTTCCGTTTTAAAAAAGAGAATCCAGAATCTCGAACAATTGGCATTAGATCACAAGAAAGCAGAAGAGACCCTGAGAGAGAGCGAAGCAAAATATCGATTAGCCTTTGAAAGCACTTCTGATGGTATCTTTACGATCGATCGTAATGGTAATATTTCAAGTATAACACCAAGTGTCGAGAGACAGCTGGGCTACAAAGTCGAAGAAGTGATCAACCGGCCTCTCCAAGATCTAAATATCCTGACTTCGGAATCCCTTGCGAGAGCGGTTTCCGATGTAATACAAATCCTTTCAGGTGTGGAGGTCACGGACGCGGTTTATGAATTTATTGCGAAGGATGGGACAAGAAAGATCGGGGAAGTAACCGGTACACCAATTATTCAGGAGGGTAGAATTCTCGGTGTAACAGCTATTGTAAGGGATATCACGGAGCGCAAGAAGACAGAGGAAGCGCTGCGTGAGAGCGAGAAGCGGCTGCGAGATATCATGTTCAACATAGCCGATTGGGTATGGGAGGTGGACAAAAATGGGGTCTATACCTATAGCTCGCAAAGGGGCTCGGACCTTTTTGGGAAATCCCGTGGAGACATCATCGGGAAGACACCGTTCGATTTCATGCCACCGGATGAAGCAAAGAGAGTAGCAGCGATATTCTCTGAAATCGTGGCAAACAAGGCACCCATAAAGGATCTTGAGAATTGGAATATAGGTAAGGATGGCGAAAAAATCTGCCTCCTCACCAATGGTGTGCCCATACTGGACGAAGAGGGGAATCTCAAAGGTTATCGCGGCGTAGATAAGGACATCACCAAGCGCAAGCAGACAGAGAATGCACTGCGAAGCTTGTCACTCACGCCAAGAAGCCCTCCTGGCTGCTGTTCCGGAAATTATTATGGAGGTAGACAACAATAAAGTTTACACATGGGCAAATTCGGGGGGCATTGAATTCTTTGGCGAGGATGTGATCGGCAAAGAAGCCACTTTCTACTTTGAAGGCAAACAAGACACCTATGATACAGTAACTCCGATTTTTTGTGGCTCTGAAGACATCATCTACGTTGAAAGCTGGCAGCGACGCCAAGATGGAGAAAAACGCCTGCTTTCTTGGTGGTGTCGTGTGCTTAAAAATGAAGAGGGAAAAGTAACGGGCGCACTATCAACTGCGCGCGACATTACCGATCTTAAGCGGGCGGAGGAGGCGCTAAGAAAGAGTGAAGAGAAGTTCAGGGAATTGTCGGATTCATTGCCCCAGGTCGTTTTTGAAATGGATTTGAGGGGCATACTCACTTATGTCAACAGGAATGCCTTTGATCTGTTTGGTTATACCCAGGAGGATTTCATAAATGGGATGAACGCTCTCGAATTGGTGATTCAAGAAAATCGGGAAGAGGCGGGAAAAAACATTGGCAAAATCATGCAGGGGGAAATATTGGGAGGTATAGAATATACAGCTCAGAAGAAAAATGGGGAGACTTTCCCCGTTGAGATCCATTCGAGACGTATTCTCCATGACGGCAAGCCAATCGGGCTAAGAGGGATTATAATAGACATCACAGAGCGCAAGCAGGCAGATAAGGTGCTGAGGGAAAGCGAGGAAAAATATCGCGAACTTGTCAGATACGCCCCGGCAGGGATTTACGAAATCGATTATGAGACAAACCGGTTCATCAGTGTGAACGATATCATCTGCGAATACACGGGATATTCAAGAGACGAACTGTTCACCATGAATCTTTTTAATCTTCTCACCATAGAGAGCCAGCAGTTGATGCTTACACGTCTTGAAAAGCTCATGGCTGGCGAAAAATTGGACCCGACAGTCGAGTACTGCATCAGAAGCAAAAATGGAAACGAACTGTGGGGTCTGTTCAATGCTCGATACATCTATGAAGCGGGAAAATTGAAGGGCTCGACAGGCGTTATCTATGATATTACCGACCGCAAGCGGGCAGAGAAGGAACTTCAGCAGACCCTCGAGAGCCTTAGGAGGTCACTTGGAACAACAATTCGGGTCATGGTATCCGCCGTTGAGTCAAGAGATCCCTATACGGCCGGTCACCAGGTCCGGTCTGCGAACCTTGCCCGAGCCATTGCCATGGAGATGGGATTACCACAGGAGAAAATCGATGGAATCCGGATGGCGGGTTCGATCCATGACATCGGGAAACTATCCATCCCCGCGGAAATCCTGTCCAAGCCAACTAAGCTGACAAACATTGAGTTTTCCCTGATTAAAGTTCATTCTGAGAAAGGGTACGAGATGCTGAAGGATGTGGAATCCCCATGGCCCCTGGCGGATATCGTCTACCAGCACCATGAACGGATGGATGGTTCGGGCTATCCCAGAAACCTAAAAGGGGACGAGATCCTCATGGAGGCCCGTATCCTTGCCGTGGCCGATGTGGTGGAAGCCATGGCCTCACATCGACCCTATCGTCCTGCCATAGGATTGAATGCGGCACTGGAAGAGATTGAGAACCATAAAGGGACGCTTTATGACACAGATGTGGTGGATACATGCCTGAGATTATTCCGGGAAAAAGGTTTTCAACTCGAAGGGTGCTCCCAATGAAATCTGTTGAAATACCCAAAGACGCGGGTGTTTTCACCCGATATGTTTGTCGCTGCCTTGCGTTGATGCTTATGCTGCTGTACCCGCTTTCTGCGGCAGCAACCGACAAGGTGCGCCTGCAGCTCAAGTGGCAGCACCAGTTCCAGTTCGCCGGTTATTACGCAGCCCAGGCACAGGGTTATTACCAAGCGGCCGGGCTGGAGGTGGAGATCATTCCCTGCCAGCCGGGCGAAGACGGGGTGCAAAAGGTTTTGCAGGGAAAGGCAGAATTCGGGGTCGGTTCCACTGAGCTGCTGCTGCTGCGGGAGCAGGGTGCACCAGTGGTGGCCCTGGCGGTGATCTTCCAACACTCCCCCCTGGCGCTCATGACCCTCAAGCAGAGCGGCCTGCAAAGCATCCATGATCTGGTCGGCCGCAGGATCATGATCGAGCCCGGTTCTTCCGAGCTATACGCCTACCTGCGCGAAGAAGGGATTTCCTCCGACAAGTTCACCCTGCTTCCCCACGGTTTTCATGTAAAAGATCTGCTCGCCGGAAACGTGGATGCCATGTCAACCTATGTCACTGATGAACCTTTTGAACTGAGCAAGGCAGGGCAAGAGTACGTGCTCTATTCGCCCCGCGTGGCGGGGATCGATTTTTACGGCGACAATCTCTTTACCACCGAGAGCCAGCTCAAGCTGAAGCCGGAAATGGTGAAGGCATTCCGGGAAGCGAGTCTGAAGGGGTGGGAATACGCCATGCAGCACCCGGAGGAGCTGGTGCAGCTGATTTATTCCCGTTATAGCCAGCGACACAGCATTGAACACCTGCGCTTCGAGGCCGACCAGATGGTGCCGCTGCTACAAACGGCACTGGTTGAAATCGGGCACATGAACCTCGGGCCGCTGGCAGCACATTGCCGAAACCTACGCCAAACTCGGCATGATGAAGCCGGATTTCAACTTCAAGGGATTTCTCTATGATCCCAATCCGCCACCGCCGGACCTGAGATGGCTGTATGTATTAATAGGCTTGGTGGCCTTGGTGATCGCCGTCGTTTCAGCAATTAGCTGTTTACATCTATCGAACCAACGCGCGACTACACCAGGAAGTTGCTGACCGCAAACAGGCGGAGGAGGCACTGAGGGAAAGCGAGAATAGATACCGTGATCTCAGTATTGTCGATGATCTCACCCAGCTTTACAATTCCCGGCATTTTTACTTTCAGCTTAAAATCGAATTAGACCGGTCGAACCGCTATGAACAGCCCTTAACCCTCCTTCTGCTTGATCTCGACAATTTCAAGGCATTCAACGACGCTTACGGCCATGTCGAGGGAGACCAGGTCTTGATGCGACTCGGCCAGGTGATCAAAAGATGCCTGCGCGAGACGGATTTCGCTTATCGTTATGGCGGCGAAGAATTCACCATCCTCCTGCCTATGACAACAAGCGAGGACGGCGCCGTTACAGCGGAAAGAATCCGGACGGAATTCAAGAAGGAGACTTTTTCCCCGGCGCCGGGTCAAGACGTTCATGTGACGGTGAGCATCGGGCTTGCGCAGTACAAGCCACAGGAAGACATGAAGGCGTTCGTTCACCGGGTTGACCAGCTCATGTACCAGGCGAAAAAGAACGGAAAAGACAGGGTTTGTTCTGAGTCATAACCTCAAGCAACAGTTCAAATGGTAATTCACACTTCAATTCTGAACCAAAAGTTGCTGACTTTGTAGGTGCACGCGATAGCCGCACGAGTTTTTTCGGCTACGCCTTACCGATCGTACTCTGCTACAAAATCAAATCAGCCGTCCTCATTGACTACAATAAAAAACAGATGTCTCATCAGTACAATTGAGGGTGTGGATAGACTTGAATCAAGCAGGATTCACTGCAAAAAGTTCCATTCGCCGAATAAAAAATATTGAAGTCAAAACAAAGCTCAGGTAGAGACTTCATTATCCGCAAGGATGAATATCGGATGAACTGGAAGAGGTACAAATGGAAGCCATTTATTTGGATCACAGTGCGACAACCCCCACGGACCCAGAAGTCCTGGGGGCCATGATGCGCTATTTTGCCAATCATTTCGGAAATCCGTCAAGCATTCACAGTTTCGGGCAGGAAGCGAAGCGAGCCGTCGAGGAGGCCAGGGGGCAGGTGGCCGCCCTGATCGGCGCCGATCCTGAGGAGATTGTCTTCATGGGCGGCGGGACGGAAGCCGATAACATGGCCTTGATGGGATCGGCCTTTGCCGAAACATCGGGAAGAAACCACATCATCACATCCGCCATCGAGCACCATGCCGTGCTCAATACCTGCAAATATCTGGAAACGATGGGATTTGCCGTAACCTATCTACCCGTGGACAGCGAGGGCGTGGTCAGCCCCGAAGACGTATATCGCGCCATGACGGAAAAAACATTCCTCATCAGCATCATGCACGCCAACAATGAGATCGGGACCATCGAGCCTCTGTCCGAGATTGCGTTCATGGCCCGTGAAAGGGGTGTGATCGTCCATACGGATGCCGTTCAGTCTGTCGGCAAGATCCCCGTGAGCGTGAACGATCTGGGCGTGGACCTCCTGTCGCTCACCGGTCACAAGTTCTGCGGCCCCAAAGGCACGGGCGCCCTCTACATTCGGCGCAACACGCCGATCCAGCCGATCCTGTTCGGCGGGCATCAGGAGGGCGGCCGCCGCACCGGGACGGAGAATGTGCCGGGCATTGTGGGGCTGGGCAAGGCCTGTGAGATTGCGGCCCGGGATCTGCCCTGGCAGATGGACCGCATGCTGGGATTGAGAAAACGCCTGGAAATGCGGATCATGGGAAAAATCGCCGACGTTCGCGTCAACGGCCATCCCTTCCGCAGCCTTCCCCCCATCCTGAGCGTATCTTTCCGTTCCATTGCCGGGGATGCCGTCGTGCGGGAACTGGACAAGCAAGGCATCGCCGCATCCGCCGGCGCTGCCTGCACCGCCGAAACGATCCGGTTGTCCCATGTTCTGGAGGCCATGCAGATTCCCAAAGACATTGCCCAGGGAACGGTTCGGTTCAGCCTGGGGAAGGGAAATACGGAGGCGCAGATCGATCAGGTCGCCGCGATGCTGCCGGGCATTGTCGAGAAGCTCAGAGGGCTTGCGGAACTTGAGGCGTCAGTGGGCGTGCGCGGGTGCCGGTAGCATCCCGCATCCTGAAGAGAGAAAACTACTTTCAGGGTTTGAACGATAACACGCATATCGTCTTGTTCCAATTTGCCCCACACCCGAGACAAACTCAAGCGATCGTCGATCGGACGGGTTTGCAGGCAGTTGGCGACGCACCTCTTGTCAAGTCCGTTTATAGTGGAAGGGCGCAAGGGTCGCAGTGGTCTTGATTCGCGCTTTCTGCCCGCGCCAGGCCGTGATCGACACAACCTGAATGACGGGGACGCGCGAATTTAAACATCGTTGGCCGGCCTGCTGTATGGCGCTCCCCCCTGAAGGCCATAAAACAGGCCAAAACTAAAGATCATACTGGGAAAATATCAATAAGAAATAGATTATGCGAATTGACTCATGTCGGGTACAAATTTGTTTTGACATCGAGGACTCTTTCCCCTATATTCGACGCTAGACAGTAAGTTCCTAATATATAAAAACTAATCAGCTAAATGAAGAGGAAATCATATGGCCGATGTCAAAAAGAGCACAAAGCGGGTATTAGTCGCGGACGACGAGGAAAGCATGAGGGACCTTCTTGCGGAATATCTGAAGGACTTCGGCTATGAAGTAACCTGCGTCCCAAACGGTCAGGAAGCTTTGAAGCTATATAAAAAAAGCCCGTTCGATATTGTTATATCCGACCTGATCATGAGTCCCGTTGACGGCATGGAACTGCTCAGCGAAATCATAAAAGTTGATCCGGATGTCGTATTCATCATGATTACCGGCTATCCCTCCATTGAGTCCGCCTTGAAAGCCATCAATAAAGGCGCAAAGGATTTCATTACCAAACCCTTCAATATCGACGAAATCAGGTTGAAGATCGAACGAGCGCTTCTCGAAAGTTCCCTGCATGGAAAGCTAAAAAACGTCAAGGGAATCATCTGGGCACTCATTATATCCATTCCCGTTTGGCTGATCTTGGGCATTATCCTGGCGAGAATGCTTATGTAGAAGGTTCGTCGGATTTGCACAGGACGCTGCGGGAATTCTGATGATCGCTGTGATGCTTCTTATTTTGTCGTGATCTCCCAGACGCCCAGCCATTGATCCGGAGCATGGTCGATCAGTTGACGGCATTTTGCCACATAGGCACGTGCCGGCGGATCCAACGCGGCAAGCTCAAAAAAGATGGCCTCCGCTTCGGCGAAATTTCCCTGGTAGTAAAGCGCCAGGCCTTCGGAGAATGTTGCAAGCCGGTCTTGCCGCTTTTCAGCATCCTGCGGCTGCATGGGTTCATACACGACGACCGGTTCCCGGCGGCCGACGACGGCGACCCGCGAAAGTTCACGGACCGGAAAGGCGCCCGCCATCCGCTCCATCGTTGATTGGGAAATCATTGTGTATGTTCCGAATTGTTTGTTGATGCCTTCCAGACGTGCCGCCAGGTTGACGGTGTCTCCGATCATGGTATAATCAAACCGCGTATGGGAGCCCATGTTTCCGACTACGGCCAGCCCGCTGTTGATGCCGATGCGCATCTTCAAATCCCTGCCAAGCCGCTCCCGAAAAGCGGGACGCATGCCGGCCAGCCGTTCCTGACACCGCAGGGCGGCGCGAACGCAGCGCCGGGCGTGATCCGGTTGCTCCAGGGGGGCGTTCCAGAACGCGATAATGGCATCCCCCTCATATTTATCCACCGTGCCGCCCTCTTCATGGATGATATCGGTCATGGCCGACAGGTAATCGTTGAGCAGCGTTGTGAGCGCTTCCGGATCCATCCCCTCGGAAATACTTGTAAATCCTTCCAGATCGGAGAAAAAGACGGACAGCATCCGTCGCTCGCCGCCCAGTTTCAGGCGTTCAGGGTGCTGGATGAGTTCCTCGATGACCGCCGGGCTCAGATACTGCTTGAAGGCGTTTTTGATGAACATCTTCTGGCGGCCTTCTGTCGTGTAATAAATAATGCCGGCGCTGAAAAGCGTGACGACCACACCTGCTTCCTGAACGGCCAGCGGCAGCCAGAATCCCTTGCGGTAGGCGATCAGACAGAGAAAAACGGGGACCAGGATAAAAAAAACATACACCAGGATACTTCTGGCAATACCGGAGACGGAAGATGTCGCCAGGCCGGCCAGAAGGGCGATCAGCAGGGTGAGCCCCACGACAAGGGCTGTGGGAACGGGCCTCATGAAATCATTGGCCAGCAGATTATCAAGCATGGTGGCGTTGATTTCCACGCCGGGATAAACACCCGAGAGAGGGGTAGGGCGCAGGTCAAACAGGCCGGGAGCGGAGAATCCAAAAAAGACATAGGCATCTTTAAACGGGGCAGGCTCGGTTATTGTGGGTGTTTCCCCATTCGCGATGCGCAGTTCACTCTGGATGACCGATGCGGCGCTGTATGTTTTATACGTTCCCGGCGGGCCGCGAAAATTGAGAATGGCGTTTCCGCGATGGTCGATCGGGATATCCCGGTTGTCTATGGAAAAGCGCCCCTTGCTTATTGTCGAAGAGGCCCCGGGGTGTGCGGCCAGATAGCATCCGAGGGCCAGCGACGGGAGCGCCCTGCCGTCAAAGACTTGGAACAGCGCTGCCCGGCGATAGATGTTATCCTTGTCCGGATTCAGGTGAACATTGCCCAGCGTGCCGGCAGCGGCCGATATTTCCGGTACGGGAAAGGCGGCCCTCGGGTAAGCACCCGTTCCTGTTTCCGCCATCCATTGATCAAGGCCGAGGACGTTCAGAGTCGGTTCCGGAGCAAAAGCGGGCCATCGCCGCTCCGTTCCCGCCGTCTGACTCAGAGAAACAGTCCCGACAAAATGCTTGAAATCTCGAATCGCCGTTGCGAAGGCCTGATCATCGGCCACACCGTATTTGGATGGTTCCGTAAAGATCACATCGAACGCAAGAACTTTCGCGCCGCTGCGCTGGCAGAATTGAAGAATCGCGCTGTAAACTTCCCGGGGCCAGGGCCAACCCAGCCCGTTTTCTTCCTTGGCCCAGTCCAGGCTGTTCTGATCGAGCAGGATCAGACGGATATTATCGCTGGTCGGCGCCGGTTTGGCCATGACGTTAACCCGCCAGTCCCATGTTTTTGCCTCCCAGACGTCCAGCCACCCCGGCAGGAAAAAAAGAATAGCGAAAGACGCCCCGATCAAACCGGCCAGCAACCCCAGCAGAAGCTTTTTCACACCGAATTTAGGTTTTATGTTTGTGCCCATCTCATGAAACGGTCAGGAATCAATTCATCACAATTGACCGACGGCTTGGATGAAGCGCTTTTGACGGATCTTTGGTGACGCAACGCGCGTGACGGTATGATTCGTTTGCTTGATTTCGGCGATCCGATCCCGGGGGGCAGGATGGGTTTTTGCAAAATCGAGACCTCCCGGCTTGAGGCCCCGTTCCATAGTGGCCAGCATGTCCATAAGCCCGGAGGGATTATAGCCGACGCGCTGAAGGATTACAAGCGCGGCCTGATCGGCATGATATTCATAGGAACGGGAATAGCCGTTATTGATCATGGTGCTCGTGATGTCTGAAATCGCACCGGAAAAAGTCTTCGTCAGTTGTGCTATTTCACGGGAGCCATAGGTTTTCAGGCCTTCCTGGGCAAGAACGGTCAGTGCTTCGGTTATCCGGGCCTTCTCGATGGCCTGCATGCCGTGTCTCAACTGGATATGCCCAATCTCATGGGCGAGGACGGCTGCCAGGGCGTCTTCCGTCCGGCAGCAGCGAATCAGTCCCCGGGTGACAAAAATGTGACCGCCGGGCGTGGCGAAGGCGTTAATATCGTTAGAGTCCAGAACAAGAAAGTGATAGCCACCGAACACTTCCGGCAAATCCGAGGCTTTGGCCAGCGTCTGCCCGAGCACGTTGACGTACTGATTTACCTCCCTGTTTGCGAAAGCCTGGTACTTGGAAAGGACGACGGCGCCGACGGACCGGCCGATATAGTATTCCTGTTCGGGCGTAAAGCTCTCAACGCTTCTGGCGATGGCCCCCGCACTTCTCTGGATGGATTTACCCTGTGACGACGTGATGACGCCTGATCCGACGCCAACGGCAGTCACCAGCCCGGTTGCCGACTCCATGGTTTTGCATGCCGCAACAGTCAGCACAACCAGCGCGATCAATACTCTGAACCAGGCTTTTTTCTTCATCGCTTGCCTCCTTCCGCGGGCGGCACCAGACTGCCTTTGTCAAGAAAGCTCTGTATCTGTTCGGGAGATATCTTGAAACCCTCCATACGGTTAAGCCAGGTGTAATCAAACTTCTTATTCTTCTTCCTGAACGCCGCTTCAACCTGTTCGTTGAACCCTTTACCAGCCAGGGCCAGTTCATCGCGGGTGGCGCCCGTCTGAACGTCGGCCTGACCGGCTTTCAGAATAATTCGTTTGGTTGTCAGGGCTGAATTATGCATCCATCCTTGGATTTTTCCCCCTTGAAGAGAGACTTTTTTCCAGGCGTTGCGGTCTTCCATCATAGCCACCCGGTCACCGTAGGCTACCCTGGCCACCACTTTACCAAGAAAGGACGGCGTCGAGCGAAGCTGTCCCTCCCGGACTTGAACACTGAGCGTTTTCTGCGCAACTGCTGCCATGGGCAGTGCCAGAAGCGCCATCAGTGCAAAACCGGCGCAGATGAATCTCACAAGTTGCATTTGAACTTCCTCCTCCTTGAGAAAAGAGTGGAGTAAAATCCTGCCTTACACCCGATAAATTCTACAACCGATGCCTTTCAAGTTGGGCGTTCCGTATTCCCGGCCCAGTTTCTGTGTGGACGTCAGCATGTTGAAATTGGCCTTGTCCCAGTCATACTGGTTTTCAGGGTTTCCTTCCGGGAACCACCAGCCGTGATCGGCGCAGAGGACCCTGGGATCGATGGCATCGGTCAGGTGCGCCTTCTGCGTGATCTTGCCGTTGCGGGTTTCGATAACGCAATCGTCGCCCGCGGCGATGCCGTACTGCCGGGCCGTTTCCGGGTGCATCTCCACCTGCGGGTGGGGCTTCAGCCGGCGCAGTTTTTCGATCCAGCGATAGGACGAATGCAGATAATAGCGACTCTTGGCGCTGGTCAGGACCAACGGGTACTGAGGATCATCCTCCTCGGGCAGACCCCTGAATTCCGGCAGAGGACTCAGCTTGAATTTTTCGGCCGTGCTCAGCAGCAGCTCCACCTTTCCCGTGGGCGTACGGAAGCCCTTTTCCTCGTAGAGCCTGAACCGGTCAGGACCTTTCAGGTAGCCCTTTTCGCAGAACTGCGCGTAAGTCAGGCCGGCGGGCTGAACGACGTCTTCGAGGAACTGGCAGGAATCGTCATGCCAGAGCTCCGGCGGGCTTATGAGTTTCCCCAGCTCGTTCATGATTTTTATGTCCGGCCAGCATTCCTCCGGCGGATCGACCACTTTGGGCCGGGCCAGGATGAAGCCGTGGCCGATACCCAGATGGCCGATGTCGTCAAACTCGAACTGGCTGGCTACGGGCAGGACAATATCGGCCAGGGCCGCTGTGGGCGTCATGAACAGATCCGCCACGGCCAGGAAGTCGAGCTTCATGAGCGCCTCATGGGTCTGGCGGCTGTCGGCGTAGGACAGCATAGGGTTGCTGCACATCATGTAAGCTGCCCGGACAGGGTAGGGGATGTCCTCCAGAATCGCCTTGCGGAAGAAGGCGGGCGCGATGGTCATGAGCCGAGGAATGACGCGGTGATGGGCGCTGATCATTTCTTTGGCTTTCGTGGGGATGAGGTCGGCCCGAACCAGGGGGCCCAGACCGATGATTTTCGGGTCATGGGCTTCGACGTTTCCACCGGGGATGTCAAGATTGCCGCAGATCGCCATCAGGCAGATCAGCGCGCGAGTTGTTTCGAACGTGTGGGTGTTGTGCTCGATCGGATTGCCCCACTGAATGACGGCCGGTTTGGCCTGGGCGTAATAGCGGGCGGCCTCCTGGATCAGCGCGGGGGCGACCCAGGTGATCTCCGATACCTTTTCTGGTGTCCAGGGCTTGATATGCCCGGCCAGTTCGGCAAACCCGTGGGTCCATTTTTCCACGAATTCCCTGTCGTAGAGGCTTTCTTCGATGATGACATGCAGAAAACCGAGGGCCAGGGCGTTATCCGTTCCCGGCCTCAGGGGGAGCCAGAACCGGGCCTTTTTCGCCAGGTCGATCCGGCGCGGATCGACCACGATCAGCTCCATTCCCTCCTTGATCTGCGCAAGCAGCATGCTGCAGATCTCCCCTTCTTCGTTCGTGGAGGTGATGTTGCTGCCCCAGAGGACGGCCAGCTTGCTCTTGTGATGAAAGTCAGCCACGGGATAGAAACCGCAGGTGTGAATCCCCGTGATCTCGCGGGGAGCGTGGCAGACATCCTGGGAGGCGATCACGTTGGGCGATCCGAAGAGATTGGCCAGACGGATGAGAATGAAATGTTCAAGCCCCTTGGGCATGCCGACGCCGAAGGCCACTCCCTTGGCGCCGTATTGTTCTTTTGTTTTGAGCAGATTCTCGGCGATGGCGTTGAGCGCCTCCGGCCAGGAAATCCGCTCCCATTTTCCTTCCCCTTTTCCCCCTGCTCTTTTCAGGGGGTGCCTGAGGCGGTCGGGATGGGTCAGACGGTCCGGCGAGGCCGTAGCCTTCACGCAGATGTAGCCCTTGTTCAGAAAACCTTCCGGGTCGCCCTTGACGGCTTCAATGGTATTGCCGCGGACGCCGACCAGAAGGGCGCATCCCCCATGGTCCATCCGGGCACAGTGTGTTTTTACCCAGCGCAGATCGTCACTCATGAATCGGTGCCTCCTTTAATCAAGCGTCTTTCCGGTTTCCATAACAGATCAGGGCCGAACAGGGAATGATTCTTGTGTGAGCATTCCACTCATTCCTCAATTCTTCGCTTTCAGATTACTTCTGAATACTTTTTCATGATTCATCCGGTTGATGCATTACTGTCTTCCATTTCTCATCTCCACAAATACCATCGGGCTTCCCGGCAACTTCACCTGCGCTTCCTGTATCGCGCCTCGCCCATCACGTCGTCCAGATCCCTCTCCCGTTTGCGGATCTCGCCGCGCAGGTTGATTCTTCCCTTATCTATAACGGTTTCAACTCGGAAGTACAGTGAGGACACCGTGTCGCTTTAATCGGTATCGAGACCACACAATATGGGCAATCTTTCGTTGTCGGCGCCGCAGGCGGGGCGATCTCCTGTTTCTTGAGTTTGTTGACGTTCTTGATGAGAAGAAATATCGCAAAGGCAACAATGAGAAAGGAGATGATGGTGTTGATAAACATCCCGATGTTCATTGTAACCGCGCCGGCCCCCTTCGCGCTGGCAAGGGACTCATAGGGTCCAGGAACCTTAGCGCCAGCCTTGAGGAGAATGAATAGATTGGAAAAATCAACATTACCAAGCATAAGGCCGATGGGAGGCATGAGCACATCGGCAACGAGTGAGGTGATGATTGTTCCAAAGGCAGCGCCAATGATGATTCCCACGGCCATGTCGATGACATTCCCCCGCATGATAAACTCCTTGAATTCTTTAATCATAGACTCCTCTCCTTTCGTTTTTTATTTGTTGGTCATTAACCTCAAGACCAGACTCGGAGGAAAAGATCCTGCCCTACCCCGCGATGGGCGACATGAGGCTTCCGTGATGCGGCGCAACAGTATTTCAAACATGTATCCGTTGGCCCAAGCCCCTCATGGGGAAGCCATCGTATCATAATAATATGGGAAATAACATTATTGATAATCAATCAAAAACAAACATTTTATCAGGCGTAGAGATTTGTGAATAAACAAGCTTGCTATATTGTAGTTCATGATTGAGGGAAAGTCGGGATCTATATATCCTTCCGCTGCAAAATGGTTTTTTCCAGGAGAACAGACCGCGGGGAGCTGAGAACGTATCAACCGGATGAAATTTTTTCATTTCCCCTTTTTGGAATGAAAATCTGAAGGAGTCTGAGACTGTTTAACCCTTTTCCGTGCCGGGAGATAATGCGCTACAAATAAGACAGCCACCAATCCTTGCGTTTCGATTTGAAATTTGCGAAACGGCGGCACACAGGGTAGAGAATCAGCGTTGCCGCCACCCAGGCCGCATATGTCAGGGGGAGGTCAAAATGGAACTCATAAGGCCAGTTCTGGCCGGGCGGGTTGGCAAAGAGCCAGCCGGCGTGGCCGAAGCGGTATAAAGCGACGGGGACGGCCATGGCGTGAAGCAGCGGCAGATGCAGCATATAGTAAAGAAACGGAACGCGGCCAAACGTGACAAAGGGCCTCAACCAGGCAGGCAGGGGGCGGTCCAGGGCGGACAGCAGGATCAGGGCGGGACCCATTGTCATGAGCAGGTACGACACGGAAGGCGGATATTTTTCGCAGGCCAGGAAATTGAAAAACGTGAACAGCGCGTCCTTTTGAATCGTCCACGGCGCCGGGTCGCCGTAGATATTAGCGCCGCGCAGGATGATAAAACCGAGCGTCAGGCCCAGACCCAGCCAAAAAACAATCTTGCGCCGCTGTTCCCGCTCCCGGATTATGATCTCGCCGAAACAGAACCCCGCTGCCATGAGGCCCAGCCAGGGGATCAGGGGATACACTACCAGAACCCTCATCGAATCGCCGATGGCAAATGCGCCCTTGACATGCAGCAGCATCCATAGCCATGAAAACCCGCCGAAGACTTCCGGCTTTATCCCATCGAAGAGATTGTGGGGCAGAATGAGCAACAATGCGACGACAAGCACTGCGCGGCGGGGCAGGAAGATCATGCCGGCCAGGAAGATCATGGACCATCCCAGGCTCCAGATGACCCCCGCCTTGAGGAAGGTGTAGTCGAAATTAAAATACCAGAAGACACGCAAAATCACCAGTTCCAGGAAGATGAGCCACAGTCCTCTTGTGACGAGGCTCCTGGCCGCCTGTGTGAGGGGGGCGCCTCTGGAAATGGAAATGTAGGCCCCGACGCCCGCCAGAAATGAGAAGACGGGCGCGCAAAAATCGGTGATCCATCGGGTCAGAAAGAATGCCGCCGTGGTTGTGGATACATCGATGGGGTCAAAGTAAGCATGCGAGTTGGAGAAAAAGTCGCGGGAGTGATCCAGCGCCATGATGATCATCACCAGGCCGCGCAAAGCGTCGATTCCCTCCATGCGAGACGTCTTGAAGGGGGAGACAGAGGGTGTCGCATCCATCATTCTACAGCAGTTCCGCGCACAGGCTTCGGATCTCCTGGGCGGCCTCGCTTTGCGGGGCATAGGCCATGACCGGCATTCCGGCGATCATGGCTTCCACATAAGCGATGCGCTGGTGAATCTCGGTCTGAAAAATATCCATCTGATAGTTCTCCAGTGCCTCCCGGACTTCGCGCCCGATGCGGGTACCCACGATCTTCCGGCAGATCAGCAGCCGGCCAGAGAGGTTCTTTTTTTCTTTTCTTAAGTCCCGGACCAGATGGACCATCTCCCGGGCCGACCAGATATCTAGCGGGCTGGGCCCCGCCGGGATAATGGCCAGGTTCGAAACCAGCAATACGGAGCGGATCATATCTCCGATGGCGGGCGGCGCGTCGATGACGGTATGCCGATAACCCTGTGTGAGCTCTTTGATGTGCTGCGTCAGATCGGTCTGCGGGTGGTGGATTATGTCAAAGTGGTTATGCTGATCGATCTTTTTGAAGTGCATGACGCTGCCCTGCTGATCCGTGTCAATAAGCAGGACCCTGTTTCCCTGTTGCGCCAGCGCATAGGCCAGATTGATGGCGATGGTCGTTTTGCCGACCCCTCCCTTTTGATTGACCAGGCTGATGATCATGAGAGCATTGGCTCCTTTACCTTGATGTTTTGGGGTTCCGGTTTTTCCTTGCCTGTCTTTTTACACAAGATACGGAACAGGTCAAGTATTTACGCTACGAATACGCTGACAGGCCTGCCCTGATGGGACTACCGGTCCGACCGCAATTCACTATCCCAGGCATGATCGTTGCTGACCGGGTTAACCTCCCGGTCATTGGTAAGGAGTTTTTCCTGCAGCGTGATCTGTTCACGCGCATTGTAGATGTACGACTTCTCGTCATGGTGATGCGGGGCCAGCTTGAGAAGCGCCGCCTCATCGTATTTGATGAAATTCTGACCGGCCCGGGTCGCCGCATAACGCCGGTATCCCAGTTTGACCAGGGCATCGACCCCGAGGCGCACGGAGGCGTCGATGGATTCCCGGTAAATGCCTCTTATGCCCATCTCGATCATTTCATAGGCTTCATGACGGTCTTTCACCCTTGCCATGACATCAAGATGGGGATAGTGCTTCCTGACCTTTTCTATGAGGTCGAAATGGGTGAATGAATCGCCGACGGCGATGATCAGGATCCGTGCCTCCTGTGCCCCCGCGGACTTGAGGATGTCAAGGCGAGTGGCATCGCCGTAGAAGACCTTGAAGCCCATTTTCCTCAACAGATCGACGCGATCAGAATCGTTGTCGAGGATGGTCGCCTCGACCCCGTTCGCCCGGAGGAACCGCCCGATGGTGCTGCCGAAATCTCCGAAACCGGCGATGATGGCGGGATGCCGGACGTCGATGACATCCGCTTCTCTTGTCTCCGCTTCCCGGGTTCCAAACCGGGGAAGGATGAACCTTTCATTGATGAACAGCAACAGAGGCGTTATGGTCATACTGAGGGCAGTGACGGCCATCATTCTGTCCGCCAGGTGGTCCGGCAGGATATGCAGTTGATGCATGAATGAAAAAAGGACAAAAGCGAACTCCCCGATTTGGGATAAGCCCAGGGCAAAGATCAGATTCTGATCGAAAGATATCTTGAAAAGCTTTCCTGTTCCGATGAGGATAATGGTCTTTACAGCGATGACGGCAAATACCATGGAAATTATTTCAAAAGGTCCTTCGATCAGAAGCTTGAAGTTGATCGAGGCCCCGACAGCGATAAAGAACAGTCCCAAAAGCAGGCCCTTGAATGGTTCGATGTCGCTTTCCAGTTCGTGGCGGAATTCACTGTTGGCCAGGACGACCCCTGCCATGAATGTTCCCAGGGCCGGACTCAGGCCGACCAATTGCATCAGGAAGGCAGTGGCAATGACAATCAGCAAGGCGGCGGCTGTGAGGATTTCCCTTAAATGGGTTCCCGCTGCCAACCGGAGCAGAGGAACGATGATATAGCGCCCGCCAACAAAAACGGATCCCATGGCCCCCAGCACCGCCGCCGTCTGCAACCAGCCGGGTAATCCTGCGATGATCGTCTGGTTTTGACCCGTTATGGCCTGGCCCTGCGTTACGGCCAGCAGAGGCAGCAAGGCCAGGATGGGAATCACGGCGATATCCTGAAAAAGGAGGACGGCGAAAGAGCCCTTCCCCGCCTGGGTGTCTCCCAGACCCCTCTCTTTCAATGATTGCATTACAATGGCCGTCGAGGACATGGCCAGGGCGAGGCCGGCGGCAAGGGCCGTCTTCCAGTTGAAGTTGAGCAGGATCAAGCCGCCGAAGATGCATGTCGCCGTGGCGATGACCTGCAGGCCCCCCATGCCGATGATTTGATGGCGCATGCGCCAGAGATGGGAAGGCTCGAGTTCGAGGCCGATCAAGAAAAGCATCATGACGACGCCAAACTCGGCGAAATGCATGATATCCTGGCCTTCCTGGCCGATGAAGCCAAGGGCAAAAGGGCCTATGGCAATTCCCGCAAGGAGATAGCCCAGAACGGAGCCCATCCCCAGCCGTTTGGCGATGGGAACACAGATGATGGCCGCGGTAAGATAGATGAGAGCCTGGAACAGGAATCCTTCGGTCACGTCCCCCCCTCCTTCTGCAGGGTTGCAAGCCAGTCGTTCAGAAAGTCAAATCGCGCCAGTTCTTCCTCCCGGTACGGGCTGCCGGACAATAACCGTAACAGGAGGGCGTAATCCCCGGCATGACGTAACAGATCCCCGTCGCTCAGGCGGTAGGTTCCCTGGACGGCATAGGGAGGAAGACAGGTCATTTTGCATAGACGTGCGGTTTGTTCAAAGGGCCGAAGGAACTCGCGGAGGGTGAAGCGATTGAAGCCTTCATGGCTATAGGATTCCCGCGACCCGCCGGTCGTTACGGCATGCAGCGCTGTCTTGCCTTTCAAGGCCTCTCCTCCTCCGCCATGGGCCCATCCGTATTCGAGGACCAGATCCATCCATTGCTTCAGGATGGCGGGGGCGCTGAACATATAGAGAGGATGATGCCAGATCAGGACGTCATGGGCGAGGAGCAACTGTTTTTCAGACTCGACATCGATATTATAATCCGGATAATGTTCGTAGAGATCGTGCAGGGTGATGGCTTCAGACACGGGCAGGGCGGACAGCAGTGACCGGTTGACCCGTGATTTTTCAAAACGGGGATGGGCAAAGAGGATAAGGACGCGCTGCATGATGGTATCCGGGCACCTGCCTTCTTACGCCGAAATATTCGGATAAATTGATAAAATGATGATTTATTTACGCGGGGAGTATAGGGCAGGCCTCCTCCTTGTGTCAATGGAATTATGGGGTGGAAATCCGGCTCCGGGATGCGGGGTGACATTCACATCATCCGGGATTGTCAAATCATGAGAGAATGCCGGCTGTATGGTCAGAATTCGGAAACCTTGCTGATGATCTCTTTCATGATTTCCGTGGTTCCCCCGCCGATGCTCAGGATGCGCGAGTCCCGGTAAAGCCTCTCCACGAGGTATTCGCGTGCATAGCCATAGCCGCCGTGAATCTGGACGGCGTCATAAACCACCTTGTCGCAGACCTCGCAGGCGAAATTCTTCGCCATGGACACATCCCGGATCGCATCCTGGCCGGCCTGCATTTTTGCGGCGACCCGGTAATTGAACTGCCGGGACACCTCGACCTTTGTGGCCATGTCCACGAGCTTGTGGCGCGTGACCTGGAAGCCGCTCAGGGGCCGGCCGAAGGCCTCACGGGTTTTGGCGTACCGGATGGATTCCTCCAGCGCCAGCGCGGCCACGGCATGGGCCATGATGGCCAGCGCGAGACGCTCATTCTGGAAGTTGATCATGATGACCGATAAACCCCTGACCTTCGCCGCCGAGAATGTTTTCAACGGGAACGCGGCAATCCGTGAAACTCAATTCGGCCGTATCGGAGGCGTTCCAGCCCATTTTCCGGATTTTTTTAGAAACGGCAAAGCCCGGCGTGGAGGCGTCGATCATGAGCAGGCTGACGCCTTTGTAACCGGGGCCGCCGGTCCGCACAGCGGTCGTGATGAAATGGGCGCGGCAGCCGCTTGTGATGAAGGTCTTGGCGCCGTTGACGATATAATCATCGCCGTCACGCACGGCCCGTGTCTGGATATTGGCCACGTCGGAGCCGGTGTTGGGCTCCGTGATGCCCAGTGCGGCGATTTTCTCGCCTTTCAAAACGGGTACGAGAAACTGCTGCTTCTGCGCTTCCGTGCCGAGGTTCAACACAGGCGGCATGGCGATGCTGTAGCTCCCCAGCCCGGCCACGAGACCGACGGAGCCGCTTGCGATCATCTCTTCCGTGTAAACGATATTCATGAACTTGTCGCAGGGCGTGCCGCCATAGATTTCCGGATACTCGAGTCCCAGGAGGCCCGCAGCGGCGGATTTCCGATAAAGTTCAACGGGGAAAAGTTCCTCGTCTTCCCATTGATCGATCTGGGGTTTGATTTCCTTTTCCACGAATTTACGAACGCTGGCCCGAAAAATGTGATGCTCCTCTGAAAAATATTCCTCGTACATGTCTGCCTTCCCCTCTTATGGCTTGATGAATTTGTAAAATGCCAAAAGTTGCATTTAAGACGGCTTCGAAAAAAAGCTCCGCAGGCGAGGCGCGCAAATCATGAGGAATGAGGCGTATATTGACATACGCCGCAATGACGTAATGATGCCGCGCAACGAAGCATCCGGACTTTTTACGAAGTCGTCATGACTTGAACTTGTCCAGGCTGTCCCTGGCGATGGCGGCCCGCTGCATCTCCGAGGTCCCATAGGCGATGACCGCATACCGGGCGTCCCGGTAAAGCCGCTCCACCGTCGAGCCCTTCAGATAGCCGTGTCCGCCGTGCACCTGCATGGCCAGATTTGCAATTTCATTGACAGACTCACTCGAAAACAGCTTGGCGCAGGCGGTCAGTACCGGGCTTTCCGGGTCCTGCTGTTCCATGGCCCAAGCCGCCCGGCAGGTCAGCATGCGACCCAGATCATTGGCCGTGAACATCGTCGCCAGCTTGGCGCCGACCCCTTCAAACAAACCGATGGGTTTTCCGAAGGCCTTTCTGGACTTGGCATATGCCGTCGAATCTTCCATGCAGGCTACTCCCAGCCCTACGGACATGGCCGACAGCGCGAGCTTGATATACTCCATTGCCTGCATAAACTGCCTGTAGCCGCTGCCGGTCTCATGGCCGAGGAGCATATCGGCGTCGAGTTCGCAACCTGCAAAGGTGACTTCCGAGATCAGGGCGCTTCGTAGACCCATTGTCTCCAGCGGCGGCCCGATGATCAGCCCCTTCAGGCCTTTTTCAACGATAAAGAAGGTCAGGCCTTTATCCAGCCCGGCGGCGCGGTCGGTCCAGGCCAGCACGAGCAGGGCATCGGCGATGGGGGCATTGGCGACCAGGTATTTCGATCCGTTCAGAATCCACCGGGCGCCCTTTCGTTCTGCCGTGGTCCGGAAGCCGCCTAGATCGGAGCCTGCATCGACCTCGGTGCAGGCCAGGCCGCCGATGTAATCGCCCCGGACAATGCCGGACAGATATTTTTCATGCTGAGTCGGGGCGCCGAAGCGTTTGACGGGGAGACCGAAGGCCGTCGCGGATGACATGGCGGATACAAAGGTGGAGGGGCAGGCCCGGGCCGCTTCCTCGCCGGCCATGCACTGGCTGATCAGGTCGTCTTCGAGCAGAAGATTCAGGTAACCGGCGGCCCCCAGTTTTTTCAGGTTGGCCCTGATGGCGCCGGTGGCCTGTTCTTTCGGCATTGCATCCAGTGCGGCGGCGCCGGGCATAATCTCCGTCTGGAAGAAAGCAGCCATCGTTTTGTGCAGATTTTTCTGTGTTTCGTTGAGTTCAAAGTTCATCGATATTTCCTCCCCTACATCATCATGATCCGGGCAAGGATCATGCGCATGATATCCGACGTGCCGCCGCCCAGCTGACCCAGTTTTGCATCCCGCAGCCCTCGTTCCACCGGATACTCATGGATATAGCCGTATCCGCCGAAGAGATCGACAGCCGCCGAGGACATCTCAAAGCCCTTGTCGCCCATGTAAACCTTGCTCACGCCGGCATAAAGCGGATTCAGGGCCATGCCGTTGTCCTTGGAAGCCGCCACGCGGTAAACGGCCAGTTTGGAGGCCTCGATATAGATTTTCATATCGGCAATGCGGTTCTGGATGGACTGAAAGTCGCGGATCTGCCGGTTGAAGGCCCGGCGCTGATTGGCATAACGCGCGCAGTTCTCCAGCATGAACATGCCGCCCCCGAGAAACGGCGACAGTAGCGTGCTGCGGTCCCACTCGACGCCGCCCAGGGCGATGAGCCAGCCCAGGCCTTCCCCGCCGAGACAGTTCTCCACGGGTACTTCACAGTCTTCAAAGAAAACCTCTGAGGTCACGGAACAACGGCAGCCCATCTTGTGCATCGGCTTTCCGGTCGAAATCCCCGGGAAGCTCTTTTCCACGATGAACGTCGTGATGCCCTTGTGCTTCTGCGCCTTGTCGAGCGTGGCGAAGACGACAAAAACCTCGGCCAGCGGGGCGTTGGTGATGAAGGTCTTGGATCCGTTGAGGATGTACCTGTCCCCTTTCCGGACAGCCGTCGTGGTCAGCGCGGCGGCATCCGAGCCGCATCCCGGCTCGGTCAGGCCCATGCAGCCGATCCATTCGCCGGTGGCCAGTTTTGGCAGGTACTTCTTTTTCTGCGCCTCCGTTCCGTGCTGCATGATGTTGGCCGCGCACAGATAGGTATGGGCGCCCCAGGCCAGCGTGTGGCCGCCGTCTGCGCCGGCGTGCCCCACGGCTTCGCCGGCCAGGCAGCAGGTGACGATGTCTGCCCCCTGTCCTCCGTACTGCTCCGGAATGGGCAGACCCAGCAGGCCCATCTCGCCCATTTTGCGCCAGATGTCGAAGCTGAACTCGCCCTTGAGATCCGCTTCCTCGCAGAGCGGCGTGATCTCTTCCTTGACGAAGCGATAGACCGTTTCCCGGAACATGCGTTGTTCATCGCTGAATGAAAAATCCATGGTGTTCTCCTTTTCTCTTATTCCTTGCGGATGCCCATGATTTCACGGGCCTCCTGCGGCGTCGCCGGTTCCCGGTTCAGGGCGGCGGCCACTTTTACGCACCATTCCACCTGCTCAAAGCTGCCCTTGGCCAGCTCGCCGTTGGGCATGCGGGTGTTGTCCTCCATTCCCACGCGCATGTGGCCGCCCAGGATACAGGACAACATGTTGGCCGGGAACTGCTCCGGGCCGACGGCGCACGTCGTAAAATTAGAGCCTGGCGGCAGGGCGTTTTTCATGGCGATCATCACTTCAGGCCGGAAGTGCTGGCCGCCCGCGACTCCCCAGACAAAGTTGAAGTTCATGGGCTGCGTGAAGAAGCCCTGCTTGCCGATAAGCATGGTGTTGTCGATGCCGCCGATGTCATAACACTCGATCTCAGGCTTGACCTTGTTCTCTTCAAAGGCCTTGCCGAAGTCCTGCAGCATCGTAAAGGTGTTGTCGAAGATATAATCGAAGAAGATCATGCCGGTATTGCGGTCGATGATGCTGAAATTCATGGTGTTGGTATTGTAGGACGCCATCTCGGGTTTGACGGCGACGATCTGGGCCAGGCGCTGCTCGGGTGTCTTGAAAATGCCCACGGCGGAGCTCAGGCAGATCAGCAGGTCCGGGCTTTTCTGCTTGATGGCGTCATAAACGGCCTGAATGCGGTCGATCTCATGCGTCGGCTGGCCGTCGTCCGTTCGGGCATGGACATGGACCATAGCCGCCCCGGCCTGTCGGCATTTGTAGGCCTCCTCGGCGAATTCTTCAATCGTATAGGGGGTGCTGGGATTATTCTGTTTTGATGTCGCCGCCCCGGTCAGGGCCGCGCAGATAATGACGGGATTCATTTCCTTTGCCATGAAGTGTTCCTCCTTCTGTCAATAAATACAAATAGATATTGTTTAGACGCTTTTGCTGTGGATTTCCTCTATACCGGCTCAAAATGATCCAGATCCATAATCGTGTTGGTGGGCTTTTCTGCAAAGACCGCCTTGACCTTCATGCCTACGCGCACATCCCTGGGATCGACGCCGGTGACAATGTGCGTCAGCGGCGTATCAGCGCCGGTCAATTTGATCTGCCCCAGGATATAGGGCGCCTTTCTCGGGAGATGCTTGTCGTTGTAACGCACCACGGTATAATTGACGAGTACTCCCTCGCTGCCCAGATCCACGCGTTTGTCGGCTATTTTCGTCCAGCAGTGTTCACAGTATTCTCTGGGCGGAATGAATGTTTTGTTGCATTTCTCACAGCAAACGCCCGTGATCTTTTTGCCGTCCCGCAGGGCGATGATGAACTGCGATCCCAGCCGTCCGGCAAAATACTGATTCGGAAGGGCCATTTTCCCTTCCAGAACAAAGCAGTTATTGGTGTCTTCTTTCATACGCCGTTTCCTCCTATTCTATTCCATTTCAAAGCAGAGCACATCCCTGAAGCTGCCGGTGGGCTTGTCCGCCCAGACCGGCCGTACCCGCGCTCCCACCTTGATCCGGCTGATGTCCTCTTTCTTGAGCTCAAAGGCAAAGGCTTCCTGTTCGCTGGCGCCGTCCAGCACCACGTATATGGGGGCGTAAGGCGTATCCCGGCCCGCACCTGTGAGTGGATCGGGACTTGCAAAATAGACGATGTCATAATTGGTCACCGTGCCGGCGGGCCCCAGTTCGACAAATTCATTGACGCGGACCCGGCAGATCGCGCAGATTTCGCGGGGCGGGATCTGTGTCCGGCCGCATTCGGGGCACTTGTTTGCCAGGAATTTCTTCTCGCGCAGCCCGGCAAACCACTTGCCCATGACGGGACCCGAGGCGAACCGCTGATCGATGGCATTGGTGACGCGCAGGCAGATCAGCTCTTCCGCTTCCGTTGCTCCGGTATCCACATACTTGCGGAAGAATCGGCCCGTCGCCGCTGCGGCCATCATATCCCCTTCGATTTTGACCTGACCGGAGGTAAACGCAGACGCGCCGTCGATGGTTCCAAGCATCATGCCGGTATAGACGCCCGCATCCATGATGAGCTTGACGGTCAGGTCGTCCGTAAATCCTTCGCAGAGCTTGCATTGCTCATCCTTGATCTGCAGGGTCCACTGGCCGCCGCCTTCGCCGGTCAGGTCGTAGCCGATGTTCATGGCGACGCCCTTGGCCTTGTCCGCTCGGAATAGCGACTCCATGGCGTTCAGGATGTCGCGGGCACCGATCTCCTTTTTCTTGGGTGCGACCGTAAAGGGAACAAAAACCTTCGGCAGCAGCGTCATGAGCAGCCGGGGATCCCCGACCACGCGCAGCTTCTGGGAGGTCAGGGCATCGATAGCCGTGATTTTCCCGAGCGTCACACCCACAAATGTTTCTGCGTCGGCGTGCACGGTGGTCTTGCACCCCTTGAGCTCTTCGACTTTATTGACGGTCAGGGTCCCGTGCTTGATGTGGGCCGTCCACATGCCGCCCCCCTCGCCGGTCGCCTCGTATCCGATGACAATATCCACGTCCTTCGCATCTTCGGGCTTGAAACGTTTGGGCATGGTATTGAAGATATCCGCAACGGTAGCACCGAAATATTCAGCCATTTTCAACCTCCTGCCAGTTAAGGTCTTTTTCTAAAATCATCAGCGTAGTCCATAACGTACCCCCGAAACCGGATGCCAGTGCATGTTTCACTTCTTTCTTGATCTGGTGCGGACCGGCGTCTCCGCGGATCTGCAGGGCAGCCTCCGCCGGCCTCAGCATGGCCGTTGCGCCGATGGGGTTGCTGGCAATCACGCCGCCGGACGGGTTGATGGGAATCTTGCCGTCCAGATCAAAATCGCCGCGTTCGAGCATCTGTAAATGTTCATCCCCTTTGAGCAGGAAGAATTCCCGCAGCCAGTCCATGGCCCACCAGGCGGAAGGGTCGTACATTTCGAACACATCGAAATAGTCAACCGGGTCGGCAATGCCGTTGCGCTCATAGAGCTTTCGGGCGCAATAATGGTGGGTCATCTCCGGCTTGATGCGACCGAAAAGATTGGGGATCGTTTCTTCACGGTGGGTCTGGAGGTGGTCGCGAATCCAGACGGGCGGCTTGGCGGTCCCTTTTTTAGCCTTTTGCTCGGACGTGAAGATCATGGCGCAGGCGCCGTCCGATTGCGAGCACATGTGAATGAGCCGGAGCTCCCCCACCAGTTGCGGAGAGGTGGCCGCCAGCTCCGGACCCTGTTCATATTCCAGGCCGAAGCGGCGATGCGCGCGGGGATTGAGCATGGCGTGCTTGTCCATCATGATGCGGTATTTTATGGCGGCGCGTTTTGCCCGTTCCTCACCGAATTCATTAATCATTTCCGTGGCGGTCGTGCCGGTCAGGGCGCCGGTCTGAAGATTTCTGAACCACAGAGGATCGGCCATGTTGGTGATGCCGCCGGTGGTGTTACCCTCCTGCAGTTTCTCCATTCCGATGGCAAGCACCGTATCATAAAGCCCGGAGGCCACGAGGTTGTCGGCCGCGCAGACCAGGGTCATCCCGGTCGTGCCGCCGGTCGTGATCCGGTATTCGTCCTTACCGCGGGCGCCGGTGCCCAGCGAGTGCCAGAGGTCCGGTGCAAACTGCATTTCGAAAAGCTCCATGTTGCCGTGGACGATGCAGTCAATGTCGTTGATCGTGAGATTGGCATCCTGCAGGGCATTGATCACGGCCTCCTGGACCATTTCCACCTGGTTCTGGTCTTCCTTGTGAGAGGACAGGCTGGTCTGGCCAATGCCGATAATCGCGACATTTCTGTTCTTTTTATGTTTTTTCATCATTGGACCTCCCTACGCCTCAAGAATTAATACGGAGTGGAACTGTCCGGCCGCTCCGGTTGTGGATTGCGCCAGCGCGCACGTTGCATCCGGTACCTGATGGTCTCCCGCCTCGCCCCGGAGCTGAAGCGCGGCTTCCGCGGCCCGGTACAATCCGGAAATGATCACGGGGTTGCCCGCCAGCATGCCGCCGGATAGATTTACCTTGTATTTATCAGGCCCGCCTTCCTCGATGAAGCCGCCGCCTTGTCCCGCTTCACAAAAACCCAGGCCCTCCATCCACATAGGCTGCTGATAGGCGTAGGCATCCATGACTTCGACCACGTCGATCACCTTTTTAGGGTCCTTGATCCCGGCTTTTTGATAGGCGCGTTCCGCCGCCTTTTTCAGGGCGAAGTTGCTCGTCAGATCGCGGTCGCCGAGAAAATAACTGTCCATGCAGTTGGCAAAGCCTGTGATCCAGACGGGTTTTTCGCAAAATTCCCGTGCCCGCTCTTCCGAAGCCAGAAGCATGCCCACGGCGCCGTCCGAGACGGGGTAGATATGGAGTTGCCTGATGGGATCGCAGACCATGGGGGAAGCCATGACCCTGCCGCCTTCAACGACTTCGCGGACATTGGCGTAGGGATTCCTGGCGGCCCACTGACGGGCGCGCACGACGATCTGTGCCAGGTGTTCGTCCGTGACGCCCGCTTTCGTCATATAGGCGCGGGCCTGCAGCGCCGCCGCATTCAGGTAGTCCAGCCCGATCGCTCGGCCGTAGAAAGGATCGAAGCCCATGTTTGTGATCATGTTGCGGCTTTCGGACTGCGATTCCTTGCAGTGACCCATGACAAGCACCAGATCGCTATGGCCGGACAGGATCACCGACATGGCGTAGCCGATGGCGTTGAGACCCTCCTGGGCCATTTTTTCCTCTGCGCGATAATGGCCGCCCATGACGTCGTTGACGCCGTTGTTGGAAATCGTCCGGGCGTCAAAGAAATCATCGGAGCAGCTCACAATGGTATTGACGCCAGTCTCTTCGTTGAAGTCGAATCCCGTCTGGGCCTGCAGATCCTCAAGCACGTCCAGAAGCATGCCCTGAAACCGCTTGTGCCAGAGATCGGATTCGTTTTTGTGCTGGGCGACCGCACAGATTGCCACTTTTTTAGCAGCCATAAAACTTCTCCTTCCTTAAGAGCGTTTATCGAAATTAGAGGCTATGCCAGTTGCAGCCATTGCAAGCCGGCTGGTTCCCGATTATAAATGCCGCCCGCATAACGGTTCCGGAAGTCGCCCTTGCGAATGGCGGCGATAATGGCATCCCGGTTCCGCTCACAGTCCACTTCGATCCAGCCGCGTCCGCAGGCCAGGCGGTTGTGGGAATCATCCGCCGCCACCCTGGGGTAGGGGATCGCGTCGATGTCGAATTGGGGGGTGTAAAAGCCATGATGCGTGACCTCCACCGCGTCCAGGGCATAGAGGCCGGCGACTTCCTCCATGCAGTCCATGGTTTTTTTCAGCGTCAAATCGTAATCCGCCGGATGATTGAAGATATGAAGGACATCACGGTCGCCGTCGATGCGGTTGACATGGACATATCCCTTGCTGCAGCGCACGGTCAATTCGATGCCGAAAAAAAGAATCATCGCGGACTTGACTTGGCGGATCATCCGTAAATCGGCGGGTCTCAACAGATGATCGTGGTCGGTAAAAGCCAGAAAGTCAAAACCCAAAGAGGCGTAAACATCGGCCACTTCCTGCGGCGTCAGCGCGCCGTCAGATAATGTGGTGTGCGTATGTAACTGGCCCTTGAGCATCATGTCCGTTGCGCGTCCTTTATCTTGACACCGACCCATGGAGAAAGACACTTGTAATCCCGTCGGTGAAGCGTTTTTGCCGGGCCGCGTTGAGTTTTTCATTGCCGAGAATCAGAACCGACAGGAACGAATCGATGGAACCGAGAAACAGGTAGGTCAGGTAATTGGCCTGGATATCGTTCCTCAGAAAACCCCGCTGTTGCCCTTCCGTCATGATGTCCTTGCAGAGCGAGAAGAGTTTTTTGAACTTGTCCTTTCCCTTGGAGTTGGCGTGATAGACAAATCCCCGGGACACTTCGGTTATAAAAATAGAAAGCTGATTCGGCTTGTTTTCATAAACCTTGAGGATATAGCGGATGATTTCAACGAGCTTTTCCTCTGTGCTGATGTCGCTTTGCTTCAGGACTTCCAGCGCGTCGTAGAAGCCGCTCCACCAGTCTTCCACGATGGCGTCAAAGAGTTTTTCCTTGTTTTCAAAATAGTGATAGACCAACCCGTAAGACATGTCGGCCTCTTTGGCGATGTCGGCCATGCGCGTGCTGGCGTAGCCTTTGGTGCTGAAAACCTTCAGGGCGGCGTCGATAATGATTTTTTCGCGGTCTGTTTTTTCCATGACGAGCGGGCTATCAGATATTGATTGACTTGTCAATCAATATCTCTTGCTACGAAACGGGAGACTGTGTCAATGCGGCGGTCAGTATGGAAAAAACGGTCGGCTCTTGTTACTTTCTCCTGCGCTGCTTGGGCCCCGGTGTCTCTTGATCGCTTTTTCCCTTCATCATGCCACGGTAGTATTCATCCATGCCGGGCATCTTCTGGTAACCCTTGGGCGCTTCAAACAACGAGGCAGGTTGGGCGCCTTCCCGGATGTTGGTCAGCTCCATAGAATGGCTCAGGCTTACGGTCTTGATCGGGTAGCCAAGTTTCCTGGATATCCAGGTGGTGGCTTTCTCCAGTCCCTGCTTTTTCGGGATCAGGTTGTATTTGTCGCAGACGTAGCCATTGATAGTTTCAGTACCGGCCGGCTTCATGTCATAATATTCATTCTGTGTCTTTTCGTCCGCCGCCCAGGCTGTCAATTGCCCGCCCAGCGGCATCTCCATGTACATTTTTTCCTCCGGCATCAGCTGCAGCATCCTGCGCGCCTTGATGTCGATAATGCTGGCTACTGCCTTGCCATCATCGCTTTTCATTTCCATTCGTTGCTTCTGGTCGCCCTGGAAATAGCGCATCTTGCTGGTCTTCCCGCCGGCGTTCTGGATCATGTCGGCCGAGAACTGTACGCCGGCGGCGACGGCCTGGCTGCCGAACAACAATGCTGCCACAAGTGTCAGCCAATAAAGTGGATGGTGTTTCATGAGCGCCTCCATTCTTTGATAAAATCCCCTGCCTTGATGGCCGGAGTATAAGAAATAAGAGTATGGTTTGTCAATTCAATCTTGCCCGCATCGGGAAGACAGGGTCTCGAAGATCGCGGCCGTGAGGGGTCGATGCGGCCAGTGTTCCTGTCCAACAACCTGGTGCAATAGATTTTCGTATGCCGGTGTCATGTCCCGCGAACCCGGAACCTCCGGCTTACCGTCACGCAGATGCGAATTGCCTCACATTATTACTCCGGCAACAATAAATGCCAATACTGTCATTCCCGCGAAAGCGGGAATCCAGAACAGGACTGGATGCCGGATCAAGTCCGGCATGACAACCTTGATATATTTACTTGCCGGAGTAATAACTGTTGCCCACGGAGGTGAATAAAGGGGATCATTGGGTAATATTTAATTATGAGGCAACAGGATAAAGTAGCAAAACCTTCAATCACCTGAAAAACAACGTCCTTAATCTGCACATTTCAATCATTACTTTACAACGCGAAGAAGGCCGATAGATCGCAACTTCTATTCCTTCGTCATGCTGTTTAAGAACCATTATGCTGTGCTTCATAGATGGAATCCGGCGGCAGATCAGGGCGTTGGGCCGCTTCGCGTGACAGGGCGTCGCAGTGCTCGTTTTCCGGCGTGCCGGCATGGGCCTTGATCCAGGTAAAGGTAACCCGATGCTTGTCGCACAACGCCAGCAGTTCCTGCCAGAGATCGGGATTCAGGGCTTTATCGGACTTGTTGCGCTTCCAGCCGTTGGCCTGCCAGCGCCGGGCCCAACCTTGCATGACAGCGTTGGCCAGATATTGCGAATCCGTGTAGAGGGTCACGGCACAACGTCCTTGGAGCGCCTGCAGCCCCGCAATGGCGGCCATGAGTTCCATGCGGTTATTGGTTGTCAGGCGGTAGCCGCCGGAAAGCTCCTTCCGGCGCGCGCCGTATAGAAGCACGACGCCGTAGCCCCCCGGACCGGGATTGCCCAGACACCCGCCGTCGGTATAAATCGTCACATTTTTGAGCTTTTCCGTCATGCGGGTTCCTGCTCCAGCAGCGCCTGCAGACCGGAAAACTGCGCCTGATCCTGATTCCATGCATACGGAAGAATATCGATGTTGAGTTTCTTGAACTTTTCTGCGAGGGCGGCGTCCGGTTTTTCCGAAACAACGAGGATCAGTCGTGGGGGAGGCGTACACCGGAGGCTGTTGAGCAGCAACTGGGCGGCGCCGGCATGCACATTCAGAGATCCGGGTGTGGTCTTGACTTGGAAAACAGTGGTCATTTCTCCCTTGTTGTTGGCGATGAACAGGTCAATAAAACCATCGTTTCCCACCTTCATTCCCCGGCGGCGCAGGCAGTCCGCCAGATCCTTGACCACCAGCCCCTGATCGCATTCGGCATCCTTGTCCTTTTCGAGATCGCAGTATTTTTCTCCAACCAGGGTCTCGCGAAAGGTGATGGGTTCGAATTTCATTTCCAGTTGTGAGGAGCGGTAAGAGACGGCCCCCTTGATCTGGTTAATTTTGTGAATGTACTGGGCGATCTGGCGGGCCAGCCGTGGAGAGTTCAGCACGCCGATCAGGGCCACCGTGGTCTCCTCGTCCCCGTCTTCCATGATTTCCCAGACGCCCCGGTAATGATCGGCGAAGAGGGCCTTGCCGATCCCTTTCTTGCCGCCCCCGATTTTGCCTCGGTGGACTACGAATATCCGGCCTTTCCGGTCTTTGGCCAAGGCGCCGCCGATGCGCCGATCAATCCCGCCTGCGGGAAAATTTATTTCGCAGGTGATTGAGATGTGGGCATTTTTTTTCGGCTTGTCGATGCCGAAGGCATTCCAGTAACGGCCTTCCTCTGTTTTGCCGGAGTACAACCAGATTCCCAGGCGGCTGCACCAGAGGACCTTAGCTTCGGTGCTCGCTCCCGGATGTCCCAGATGGACGGGAATTTTTTCATTTACAAAAGACTTGAAGCTTCGGATGAACTGCCGCTGATATCTGCGGATGGCTGCTTCTTCCCGGATGATTTTCAACATAGTTTTGTTCCCTTTGCGTCTTACGCATCCGGCAGGTTACGATCTTTTCACGCAGTGCTCAGCACCCTGCGCCTGACTAATCCAACCGTTTCCGGAACCGTGCGATGGCCGCGGCAAACACGATCAAGCCAAGAATCGTCATCGAAACGTACTGCGGCCAGAGTACTTGCAGATCCACGCCCTTGAGAAAAATACCCCGGATGATGACCAGAAAATACCTCAAAGGATTCAAATAAGTCAACCATTGAACGAATTCCGGCATATTTGCAATGGGAAAAACGAAGCCGCTGAGCATGAAAAAGGGAAGAATGAAGAAAAAAGTCGTCATCATGGCCTGCTGCTGAGTCGTGGAGATCGTGGAGATGAAAAGACCGACCCCCAGCGTGCTGAGCAGAAACAGACAGGCGGCCAGCATCAGCAGGGCTACGGAGCCGGCCAGCGGCAGCTCGAACCAGTAAATGGCAAAAGCGGCCACGGCCATCATCTGAGCCAGCGAGATGATGATATAGGGAATCGTCTTGCCCACGATCAGCTCGACGGGCGTAAGCGGCGTTACGATAAGTTGCTCCATGGTTCCCGCTTCCTTTTCCTTGATGATCGCCATGGAGGTAAAAAGCAGGGAAATCAGCATGATCAGAAAGGCGATGATGCCGGGCACAAAGAAATTTTGGCTGTCAAGGTTGGGGTTGTACCAGGTCCTGATCCGCGCATCGATTTTGCCGTAATCTATTCGCTGCGGATAGAGCTCCCGTAAAAGCCGGCGGTTCATGCGGTCGAGGACAGACAGCGTATAGGCGATCCGGACGGAAGCCATGTTGCTCATGCTGCCGTCGGCCAGGACCTGGACGTCCGCCGTCTGTCCTTTGCGGATTTTCTCGCTGAAATCGGGTGGGATCTTTACGACCAGATCAACCCTGCCCGCTAACATGAGCTTATCCAGTTCCCCGGTTTCCATTGAGAAATGCGTCACTCTGAAGATTCTGTTTGCCTGGAAGGCATCGACGAGCATGCGGCTCTCACGGGTGCGGGCCTGATCGGCCAGTGCAACCCGGATGTCCTTGACGTCGTAATTGACCACATAGCCGAAGACCAGAAGCTGGATCAGAGGCGCCATGATCAGGATGGGACGGTTTTTCTTGTCCCGGAAAAGTTGGATGAATTCCTTGCGCACCAGTTCGCGGATCCGCAGCCAATTCATCTCAGAACCCCTCCTTCTTCAGGACCAGCAGGTTCAGGAGCACCAGAAACAGAAACATGCCGGTCAGAACGAGATAGTTCGGCCACATCTGGGCCAGCGTCAGGTTCTTCAGGTAGATGCCGTTTAAGATCTCAATATAATACGTTGCCGGGACGATGCAGGTCAACAGTTGCAGAACCTTTGGCATGTTGATCACGGGAAAGACAAAATTCGACAGCAGCAGGGACGGCAGATAGGTGATCAGCACGGCGGCCTGGTTGGCGACAAGCTGCGACTTCGTCACGACAGAGATGAGCAGGCCCAGCGTCAGGGCGACAAGGATATAGATGGACGAGGCAAGCATCAGCAGCACAAAGCCGGCCTTCATGACCACGCCGAAGAGAACCTGCCCCATGAGCACGGCCACGAGGACATCGGTGAGCGCGATAAAGAAGTAGGGGATGGCCTTGCCGATCATGAATTCATGGCCGGAGACGGGCAGGGACCGGATGGTCTCCATCGTGCCGTTTTCGTACTCCCGGGCGATGACCAGCGACGTCATCATGGCGCCCACGATCATGATGATGATGGCGATGATGCCGGGGATGATGAAGTTGCGGCTTTCGAGATTTTCATTGAACCACACACGAATGCGTCCTTCCACAGGCGGCCTGATTTTCTCCATACCCTGGCGGTTGAGGAGTTCGACCAGCGCTTTCTGATTGTAACGATCGATAAAGGCCGTGATATATCCCCGCGTGATGCCGGCGAAATTAGGGTCGCTGCCGTCCAGCAGCATCTGGATCGGGGCTTCCCGGTCCGAACGGATGTTCTGCGTCCATTTGGGTGGGATGATAATGGCGAGCGTCGCACGGGAATGATCCAGATATTGCGTCACGGCCCGGTCGTCGGGCAAATGGGCGCTTACGGTAAAATAAGGAGAGGCGTCGAGACGCTGCACGAAATCACGGCTGAGGTCGGTTTTGTCCTGATCAACGATGACCGTCTGGATATTATCCACGTCGAGGCTCAGTGCATAGCCGAACAACAGAATCAGAAGCAGCGGAATCGCAAAGGCCAGATAGAGGCTGCGCGCATCCCGGATCAGGTGATAGACTTCCTTACGTGCGATTGAAAGTATTTTTCTGAGGTTCAAGGTTTTTCGCTCTTTTCCTTCATGTCGCCGCCGCTGACGATCCTGAATTGGACGGTCTTCGCGGGCGCCGTGTCTTTCTCCCAGGGGCGGACGTATTTCAGGTTGATCCGGGTTTCGCCGCTTCCCACGGCCTTAAAGGTCCAGATCTCCCTGCCGCCGGCGCCCATCAGTCCGGATATATCGCCTTGATATTTATTGCCGGTGAACCGGATGATGCGCTCGTTGAGCGGTTTGGCCAACTGCCAGATGTAACCTGTGGTCGGGTTGGAACGAAGCGTCAGGGCAAAGGTCTGTCCTTCCCGGACTGCGACCGGCGCCGCCGGATCGCTGAAGGCTTCTTCACTGATTTCGCGGCCTCCGGGTTTTTCAATGCCCAGATATTTTGTTCCCGAGAACCGGCCGGTTTTATCAAATTCGAAGGCATATCCGGCATAACCGGCGAGTTCGCAGGCATGGCAGCCGTTAAGCAGGCGATAACGAACAATGAAGCGCTGCCCCCCGTCCGGCGTTCTTTCCAGAAAGGGATATTCTCTGTCCGAGCGGTCGCCCTGCCAGAGTGTAACGGCGGGATATTGTTGTTTCAAACGGGCATACCGGGGATCTTTTTTGAAATTTTCCGGCGACAGCAGGCTCAGATCGTCCACATCGATCTGCGGCGGGATTCCGTTGATAAGCAGGAAGCCCTGATTCTCATTGGCCTGGAAGGGGTAAACGACAAAGGCGATGTCCACGGGTCCGAACCGGCGAAGCGCCTCCATGTAACCGAGGTTGCCGATGGATTTTGTAAAGGCGACGGCCTGCGGCGAGGCACCCGATTTCTGCATTCCGGCGATGAAGCATTCCTCGAAGGCGGTCCCGGCAAGCGGCGCGCAGTCTGCACGGATCTTTTCCATAACTTTTGCTTCCGGGGACCAGCGCGCCTCCGGGCCGATCATGGCCGCCGGTTTAAGAGGTTCCGCCCCCTGGAGCGGCGCCGCCATTAGAAAAACACAAAGCCATGCCAGTGTAATTATCCATTTCATGAACAGTGAGGTTTGCAAAACCGAAGAAAAAGGGTTAGCAAGCGGCGAATCAAATGTTTTCCGCCTTTCCGGCAATAAGGTTAAAGGCCTGTTTTCTATCATGATTACCTCCGGTTGTCTTCTTAGCGGAAAAGATTTTTGAGCCGCGGCGAAGTCATTTTTCAAAGTTTCTAATTGGAAGAAGGCCTCAGCACACCCGTCTGCCCATCAACGTGACGAAGGCGTCATTCAAATCGGCGTCTGGTTTATCGGGACACGACTGGCGGATGATGTCCGCCGGGCTGCCCGTCGCAACGATCCGGCCTTCGTTGATCATGACGATGCGCCCGCAGTTGCGAGCCTCGTCCATATAATGCGTGGTCACAAACACCGTAATTCCCTCCGCGGCAATCTGACCAATAAAACGCCAGAAGTTTCGCCGGGTGATCGGATCGACGCCCGACGTCGGCTCATCGAGAAAGAGGATATCCGGTCGATGCAGGAGGGCGCAGCCCAGTGCCAGCCGTTGCCGCCAGCCCGGAGGCAATTCCCGGGTCAGCCGGCGACTGACGTCCTGAAGCCGCGTCATATCCAGGACCCAGGAGATCCTCGCATCCCACTGCGTCTGCGGGACGCTATAGACACCCAGGTAGAAACGCAAATTTTCATAGGGATTCAGATCTTCGTAAAGGGAAAACTTCTGGGACATGTAGCCGATGGACTGCTTGATCTCTTCACTTTCCCGGAAAATATCATGGCCGGCGACGACGCCCTGACCGGAGGTCGGCGAGATGATCCCACAGAGCATGCGGATGGTCGTGGATTTTCCGGAGCCGTTGGAGCCCAGAAAACCAAAGATTTCTCCCCTTTTCACGGAAAAAGAGATCTTGTCAACGGCGACGAAAAGGCCGAAACGCTTTTCCAGGTTGGTCACCCGGATGACATCATCGTTTGAAGGTGTCATGCACCAGTTCCTCATCGATGGCCTGAATGCGGGCGATGATGGCCTCTTCAAGATTGATGTAATCTGACCGGATCTCCGCCGGTGGCGCCTTGTCCAGCAACTGTGCACGATGCATCAGGCCAATGCGGTCGCACCTTTCCCCTTCGTCGAGATAGGCTGTGGAGAGCAGTATGGTCATGCCGTACCGGCGCATCTGGCTCAGGATATCCCAGAACTCTGTACGCGAGACGGGATCCACGCCGTTGGTGGGTTCGTCGAGGATCAGCAACTGCGGTTCGTGCACCAGAACGCAGGCCAGCCCGAGTTTCTGCTTCATGCCGCCGGACAGGTTTCCTGCCTGGCGATCCAGAAAGGGAAGCAGATTGGAGAAGCCCAGGTATCGTTCCTTTCGCTTCTTGCGCTCATCGCCATGAATGCCGTAGATATCCATGAAAAAATCGATGTTTTCATCGACCGTCAGGTCCTGATAGAGCCCGAAGCGCTGGGGCATGTAGCCGATGCGCCGCTTGACCTGCCTTTTCGCGGAAACCACATCAAGGTCATCGATCCTGATGGCGCCCGACGCCGGTTTGATCATCGTTGCGATCATTCTCAGCAGTGTCGATTTGCCGGCGCCGTCGGACCCCACGAGGCCGAAGATGGTACCGCGTTCCACGGCAAAGGACACATTCCGGACGGCGACTTCTGTGCCGAAAGATACGGATACGTTATCCACAATCACATACGGCATTTTTGATGAACTCGCAATAAGTCGATAAACTGTTGAATCTTGGACGGCTTCGTAAAAAGCTCCGCAGGCAAGGCGCGCGAATCCTGAGGAGTGAGGCGTACTTGGTCGTACGCCGCAACAACGAAGGATGAAGCGCAACGAAGCATCCGGACTTTTTGCGAAGTTGTCATCTTGGTTACCGCAGCCACGCATCGGCAGGCATGCCGGATTTCAATTCGTAATTCGGGTTTGGGATCGATATTTTCACAAGATAAACGAGCTTTACGCGTTCCTTTTTTGTCTGGATGATTTTGGGGGTGAATTCACCCTCCGGAGAGACAAAGGCGACATGGCCCGTATAGAACTTATCGGGAAAGGTATCGATACGGACATCCGCCTTCTGCCCGGGCTTGACCCTGCCGATGGACGTTTCATCCACATAGATTTTCAGGTCCACACGTGCAAGATCGGAAAGGGTCAACACCTCGCGGCCCGGCGAAACGACTTCCCCCGGTTCCACATTCCGACTCGTTATGACCCCGCTGATCGGGGCTTTCAACAGGGCATATTGCCGCTGAATCTCCGCCTGCTGCAGAGACGCTCTAACAGCCTGGACCTGGGAAGCGGCAGCGGCCACATCCTGCCGGGCGGCGTCGATTTTTTTCAGATTGCTGCGGGCCGAATTCAGGATGGCTTCCGCCTCGGCAAGCCGCGCGACGGCCGTATCATATTGGAGTTTTATCAGGTCGCGTTCTTTTTCCGAAGCGACGCCCTTTTTGAAAAGCTGTTCGTAACGCTGATCGTTTTTCCGGGCATCCTCCATGGCAAAACGAGAGGATGCCAAACCGGCGTCCGCCCGGGCGACCTCGGCGGGCAGGGTGTGCTGATAGACCTCCAACATCGTTTCGAGTTGTTGCTGAGTTTTCAGGGCTTTTTCCAGGTTGGCCCAAGCCTGATCCCGCCGGGACTGGAGTTCAGCGCCGTCAAGTTCCGCCAGAACATGATCTTTAACGACGGCTTGACCCTCCCGGACAAAGACGGTCTGCACCCGGCCCGAGGCCTGAAACGAAAGGTTGGCCTGTATCGCCTCGATCGTGCCGGAGTAATAGAGTTCCCCCTTCTGCGCTGTCTGCTGCCCGAGATAGACAAGCAAACCGACGCCGATGAAAAGGACAAGGAAAGCAACGACGATAATTCGTTTTTTCACGACACCCCCTCTCCCTCATCCCCTCCCGTAAGGGGAAGAGAATGGACTTGCAGGGTTATTTTTTTGCGTAGATGACGCCCATCGCCCGTTCGAGCCGGGCATGGCTGATGTTATATTCGCTCAGGGCGTTGGCATAATCCGACTTTGCGCGCGTCAGCAGGGTTTGTGCATCCAGCACATTCGTGGACGTGGCCACCTGTTCCCGGTAACGCTCCTCATTGATCCGGAAATTCTCCTGGGCCTGTTCGATCGCCTTTTTGGCCACCATCACCTGCTTTTCCGATTCCCACATGACAAGATAGGCGTTTTTGACCTCCAGTGCGACCTGGTCCCGGATGTTGTTCAGCAGGTCGATGCTCTGGTTCTCCCGGCTGCGGCTGGCATCCACACGGTATTTCGTCTTTCCCCACTCCCAGAACGTCCAGCTGGCCACGCCCATCACATACCAGTTCTCCGAGTCCTTGAAGGGTGTTCCGGCAACGCCCGGCGTGTCTCCCACCCGCTCATAATGTCCCACCGCGCTGACGGTCGGGAAAAAGTCGCTCCTGGCCACTTTCACCAGCGACTTTGCCTGATCCACTTTCAACGTCTGGCTTTTGATTTCCGGGCGGTTTTCCATGGCGGTCCTGATGCAGTCTTCCACTTTCAGATCATAAGACCGGTAGGCCAGAATATCCTCGACTTGCACGGGGTCGTTGATGTTGCGCCGCAGGATCGTATTGAATTTCGCTTTGGTCAGCGCCACGCCGTTTTCAGCCCGGATGAGAGACTGCTCGCCGTTGGCCACCTGGACCTCGGACTGGAGAAGATCATTGCGCGGGATCAGCCCCACATCGAAGAAATTCTGAGCCACGTTGCGGTGGCCCTGCAACTGCTCCAGGGACTGACGGGCCACGCCCAGCAGCTTTTCCGCCTTCAGGATATTGAAATAGGCCACCTTGACCTCCTGAACGATGTCCTGCTTGACGGCGTCCTTTTCCATCTGTGAGATCTCAAAGCCGATTTTGCCGACTTCGTAATTGGCGGCGATGCCGCCGCCGGCAAACAGGGGCTGCTTTGCCTCCACCGCCCAGCTGTAATTGTCCTGTGTGCCGAGGGTGATTTTCGGCGTGGGAGGAATCTGCATATAGGGCGCCTTGTTGAGCCATGTGTAGCTGTAGGAGGTGCTGAGCTTGGGCAAAAATCCCGTAAATGCCTCCTTTTTCTGGGCCTCTGCCCCGAGCACGCCTTCCTTTGCTGCGCGAATCAGGACACTCTGCTTCAGGGCAGTCTCGATGCTTTCATCGAGGGTAAATACTTTCTCGGCGGCCGATACCCCCGTGGCCATAGAAAAAAACGCCAGCATCAGCCAGATCCAGCGATAAATTGGGGACGGGTTCATATTTTCAGTCCTGTCCTTTCAATGGCGATTTTTAGAACGTCCAGCATTTCATCCACAAAATGAAATTCGATATCTTTCTGAACTTTCTGCGGAATGTCCACCAGGTCTTTTTTATTCCATTTGGGAAGGATGATCGTTTTGATGCCCGCCCGGTGCGCGGCCAGCACTTTTTCCTTGACGCCCCCGATGGGCAGTACCGTCCCCCTCAGGGTGATTTCGCCCGTCATGGCCAGGTCTTTTTTAACGGTTCTGTTCGTCAGCAGGGAGACGAGGGCGGTCAGAATCGTGACCCCGGCAGAGGGACCGTCCTTTGGAATGGCGCCTGAAGGCACGTGAATATGGAGGTCCACATCCTCAAAAAAGTCTTTGGATATCCCGATCGTTTCTGCGTTCGCCCGGATAAAGCTCAGGGCTGCCGTGGCCGATTCCTTCATGACATCGCCTAGTTGCCCAGTCAGCGTGAGCCCCCCCTTTCCCTTCATGGCCGTGGCCTCGATGAATAGTAAATCGCCTCCCGTCGGCGTCCAGGCCAGACCCATTACGACCCCCGGTTTGGATGTCCGGGCGGCGGCTTCCGAGGTCATGCGCACGGGGCCGAGATACCTGTGAAGGTCCCTGATTTTGATCGCGGCGGACGAAATCGTTGCTTCGGCGACATGGCTCGCCACGCCTCGGCAGATCGTGGCGATTTCACGCTCCAGATTTCTCACGCCCGCTTCACGCGTGTAACCTGTGATGATCGTCCTCAGGGCAGCACGGGTAAATTGAACCTGATCGGCTTTAAGCCCGTTCATGTCGATCTGCCTTGGAATCAGATAGCGCTCTGCGATTTTGATTTTTTCATCGAGCGTGTAGCCCAGAAGCTCGATCACTTCGAGGCGGTCTCTCAGTGCAGGGGGGATGGTTTCCAGCATGTTGGCCGTGGTAATGAACATCACGTGCGACAAGTCAAAGGGGACATCGAGGTAATGATCCGTAAAAGAGAAATTCTGTTCCGGATCGAGCACCTCCAGCAGCGCCGAGGAGGGATCGCCCCGGAAATCACTGCCCAGCTTGTCGATTTCGTCTAACATGAAAACGGGGTTGTTGGATTCGGCGCGCCGGATGCTTTGGATGATCCGGCCCGGCAGCGCCCCGATGTACGTGCGGCGATGTCCGCGGATCTCCGCCTCGTCCCGGACGCCCCCCAGTGCGATGCGGATGAATTTTCGTCCCAGCGCCCGGGCGATGGAATGGCCCAGCGAGGTTTTCCCCGTTCCGGGGGGGCCGACGAAGCACAGGATGGGGCCCTTGGAATCGGGTTTCAGCTTGCGGACGGCCAGATACTCGATGATGCGCTTCTTGGCCTTTTCCAGGCCGTAGTGGTCTTCATCGAGAACCTTTCTCGCCTTTTTCGTATCCAGGTTGTCTGTGGTGCTCTGCTTCCAGGGGAGCGCCGTAATCCAGTCCAGATAGGTGGATGCGACGGTGTATTCGGCGGAGGATGGGTGCATGCGGGCGAGTCGGTCCAGTTCCCTTGCGGCCTCCTTTTTCGCCTCTTCCGGCAGATTTCCTTTTTCAATCTTTTCGCGATACTCTTCGATTTCCACCTTGGATTCGTCGGCTTCTCCCAATTCCTGCTGAATGGCCTTGAGCTGCTGGCGCAGATAATATTCCCGCTGGCTTTTATCCATGTCGCTTTTGACCTGGGACTGAATTTTGCTGCCGAGCTCCAGGATTTCCACCTGATGATTGACAAGCTTCGTCGCTTCCTTGAGACGGTCCTTGACATTCAGGGTTTCCAGAATCCGTTGCTTTTCCTCCACGGTGGCATTGATGATGGAGGCAATCATGTCCGCCAGAACGCCAGGTAATGTAATGGACTTGGCCATGGCCCCGAATTCCTGGGGCAGAAAGGGCGATAATTTTACGATCCGGTCAAAGAGGTTGACCAGATTGGCCATCAGCGCTTCGACTTCGAGGTCCCTGATTTCCTCGTCATCGAGATTGGTGATGCGGGCCTGGATATAAGGTTTGCCCTCCACGAACGACGTGATGCGTAAGCGGTTGATGCCCTGCACGAGTAATTGCGCCTTGTTGTCAGATAGCTTCGCCATTTTCAGAATGACGCAACTGGTGCCGATCGAGTGAAAATCCTCCTTTGTCTGTGTCGTTTCGAGGGGGGATTTTTTCGACATGACCAGCCCCATCAGACGGTCTTTTGCCATGGCTTCATCCACAAGCGTCATGGACTGATCGCCGAAAATTTCCATAGGGAACATCATCTTCGGAAAAACGAGAACGTTAAACAGCGGAAGAATCGGCAGGATTTCAGGAATTTTAATAATTTTCAGTTCTTCGGGGGCGGGCTGGTCCGGCATCTGAACCTCCTCGGAATGATTTAACCGTTCTGAATGTTGATTTTGCGTATCTTGTCGAGCGGCAACTTGGCCATGCGGATCTGCAGCAGGCCGTCGATATACGTGGCGTCCACCTGATCCGCGTCGATGGGCGCCGGCAGGATGAGGCTGCGTTCAAAATACCCGTAGGGGATTTCCACGAGCCGGTAGCGGGCGTCCTCGGAAAGCGGCCGGACGCGCCGCCGCCCCGACATTTTCACCGTCTTACGGCCGATTTCCACATGCAGATCTTCCCGTTTTGCCCCTGCAATCTCGACGACGAGGATGATTTCGCCGGGGGATTCGTAGATATCCATCTGCGGCCGCCAGATCCGGTGACAGGCGTTGTATCTGGGATTGATCAGATTGAACATCTCATCGATGATCCTGCGCGGATCGCTGTCCAGCCTTCCGGGGTCCTCGCCAAATCGAATTTGAATCGTGTGCATGGCTTGCTCCTCCTGGTCGTAACACTCCGGGAAAATAAAATTTTTCACTATGAAACCTTTTCTACACATTTAAAAAAATCTTGTCAAGAGACTCATCCTCGTTTATGAGGAATAAGCGCGGCGATAGAGACCATGAGGCGTCGGACGACCGGACCATGCCCCGCCTGTTTCCATGCAAGGAATCATTATAAGGACGATAAACCATGAAGCCGAAACCCTGGACCATTCTTGCCAGCAACCTCGACAAATCCTACCGTGTTTTCAACCTGCGCACCGACCACGCCCGCTCGCCGCGCACCGGCCAGTCTCATGATTTCTTTGTGATGGAGTCTTCTTCCTGGGTGAATATTATCCCCCTGACGCCGAACGAGGAAGTCGTCATGGTCCGGCAGTACCGCCACGGTACGCGGGATATCACTCTGGAAATTCCCGGGGGGCTGGTGGAATATCAGGATGATCCTGAAGCTGCGGCGCTGCGCGAACTCCGCGAGGAAACGGGTTATACTGCCGCGTCCGCCGCACTTCTGGGCTATGTTCACCCGAACCCGGCCATTCAGAACAACCGCTGCTATACCTTTCTGTCGCAAGATTGTGTACCGGCAGGGGGCCAGCAGCAGGACGAAAAGGAAGACATACAAGTGGTTCTGATTCCGCTTCCGGACATTCCGCGCCTCATCCGTGAAGGTGTCATCACGCACGCCCTCGTCATCGCGGCTTTTTACCGGTACTATATGGAGCATGCCATTGCTTGAAGATAAAGCGATGACGGCGATCGAACGGCTGAAACGGCGAATCCAGGTGGCCAGGGGAGCAATCGCGCCGGATCTCGTCCTGAAGGGCGGCCGGGTCGTCAATGTGTTTACGGGTGAGATCATTCCGGCGGATGTGGCAATCCTTGACGGGATCATCGTCGGTGTGGGCGATTATGACAGCCCTCGACACCTTAATGTCGGCGGGCAGTTCATCGCGCCCGGCTTCATCGACGGCCACATGCATATTGAGAGCAGCATGCTTTCGCCGCCGGAACTGGCGCGGGCGGTGTTACGTCATGGCACCACGGCAATTGTCGCCGATCCGCATGAAATCGTGAACGTCCTTGGGACGCAGGGCATCCGCTTCATGCTCGCCGCGAGCGACGGCCTGCCCGTGGATTTTTTCTTCATGCTTCCCTCCTGTGTCCCCGCAACCCATATGGAAACCGCCGGCGCCACGCTCTCTGCAGAAGACCTGCTGCTGTTCAAGGACGAGCCACGCGTGCTCGGCCTTGCCGAAATGATGAATTATCCAGGGGTCCTCGCGTGCCTGGAGCCGGTGCTGGAAAAGATCATTGCCTTTGACGGATCCGTGCGGGACGGACATGCACCGCTTTTAACCGGCCGGGATCTCAACGCCTACATTGCGGCGGGCATCCGGTCCGATCACGAGTCCTCCCTGCTTGAGGAGGCACGCGAGAAAATCAGGCTTGGGATGCATGTCATGATCCGGGAGGGGACACAGGCGAAAAACCTCAGCGCCCTGCTTCCCCTGGTTTCCCCGACCACCGCCGCCCATTGTTCGCTCGTGACGGACGACCTCCATCCGCATGATCTGATGCAGAAGGGCCACCTGAATTACATCATTAATCGCGCCATTGCTCAGGGGCTCGATCCGGTCATGGCGATCCAGATGGCGACCTTCAACACGGCCCGGTACTTTGGTCTCAAGGATCGGGGCGCCGTGGCCCCGGGTTATCAGGCGGACGTGCTGGTTCTGTCCTCCCTCGATCCTTTTGCGGTAACGACTGTTTTAAAAAAGGGCTGCCCTGTTTACGATGGGGGACAACTCTTGTCTGAAATCGAGCCGTTGGCGCTGTCCGTGTCATGCAGTCCCATGAACATTGCCCCTTATCAGGAGGATTCCTTCATGATCCGCGCGGCCGGGGAAAATATCCGTGTTATTGGTCTGATCCCCAACCAGATTTTGACCCGACAGCTTGTGACGGATACGCCCATTTGGAAGGGTGCGGTTTTCGCCGACAGGGATCGCGATCTCATCAAAATCGCAGTGTTGGATCGCCATCAGGCCACGGGCAATATCGGTCTGGGGCTCGTGCAGGGGTTTGGATTGCAGGAGGGGGCGCTGGCCTCGTCGGTGGCCCATGATTCCCACAATATTATCTGTGTGGGATGCCGCGACCGCGATATGTACGCGGCGGTCAAGGCCGTCGAATCCATGAAAGGAGGACTTGCCGCCGCGAAAGATGGAAAGGTTCTGGCCACGCTGCCGCTTCCCATAGCCGGACTCATGTCTGAGCGGCCGCTGGCCGAGGTTGCCGCCGGCTGGCAGGAAATGAGGCAGGCGGCCGGAAAGCTGGGTTGTCGCTTACAGGAGCCCTTTATGGCCCTTTCTTTCCTGGCCTTGCCTGTGATCCCCGATCTGAAGATCACCGACCGGGGCCTCGTGGATGTCGGCCGATTTGAACTTGTCCCACTTTTTGTGTAATTCCGACCCCTCTAATCCTATTTTCCCGAACAGAGCGTTCCAATCGTCTTCATTCCCTGCTGCCGGAATATTGCTTTTTCGCCCGGGTATGCTATGGTGAAGGCCATGCAACCGCGAATTATTCCCCGGAAGGAACACCGGATATCCCGAAAGCAGGTAAGCCCGAATGTCCTGCGCACGCTCTACCGACTCCGTGACAATGGCTTCATTGCTTACCTGGTCGGGGGTTGTGTCCGCGACCTGCTCCTGGAGCGAATCCCCAAGGACTTCGACATCGCCACAGACGCCTCCCCCGGTCAGATCAAACGGCTCTTTCGCAACTGCCGTCTCGTCGGCCGCCGGTTCAGGTTGGCCCATCTCCACTTTCAGGACGAAATCCTGGAAGTTTCCACGTTCCGTGCTGCCGCCCCCTCCGATGAAGCAGGCACGGAAGAGTTAGGTCCAAATAACGGTCCCCCCCGTCACCTCAAGGACTGGGACGGGATGGTTCTCCGTGACAACGTCTTTGGCACGCCGGAGGAGGATGCCCTCCGCCGTGACTTCACGATCAACGCCCTTGCCTACAATATCGCAGATTATTCGGTGATTGACTACTCGACCGGACTGAGCGACCTCCACGAGCGGCTCATTCGGCCCATCGGCGACCCTTATGTACGGTTTACGGAAGACCCGGTGCGCATGCTCCGCGCTGTTCGTTTTGCCGCATCCCATGACCTCGTCATCGAACCTGCCACGTGGGAGATCCTCTGTGAGTTGTCCTCCACTATTTCCCGCGCTTCACCGGGAAGGCTCTACGAAGAGGTCCTGAAACTCTTCCTGCCTGGCGCTGCGCGACCGGTTTTCGGCCTTCTGGACACAAGTGGACTCCTTGCCGCCCTTTTCCCCGATCTCAGTCATTGGCTCAGTGGAAGCAGCCATCACCTGGCTATCATGCACACAAATCTTGAATACCTCGATCGACGATGCCAAAGCGGAACACCTCTATCCCCCCCGCTCTTCTTCGCCGCCTTCTTCGGTCCCCGCCTGGAGGAGGCGGTGCTTGCACGCCAACGGGACGGCATCCCACACCAGCAGGCGCTGGATACCGCGTACACCGTTTCCATGGAAGAGTTCTGCAAGACCGTGAGCATCCCCGGACGGGTCGGCAATCAAATGCGGGGCATCCTCGCCATGCAGCCCTCACTGCATAGAAAGCCGCCGCGAAGGCCCGCACGCCTGGTCAACAGACCTGAGTTTGCAGACGCCTTGGCATATCTGCGTCTCGCAACGGAGGCGAGAGGGAAAAATCGAGCCGCTCTGGAATGGTGGGACGCTTTCCTTTCAGGGGTGCCTTCCGCAATCAGTTCAGAACCGCCCACCGATGAAACCCCGGCAAAACGACTGAGAAAGAGGCGACGCAGGCATCGCCCTGCTGTTCCGGCTGCCGCGCAACCTCGGGCGCTTGAGGAGCAATAACATCCTAATTTGTAGAAGTGGCTTATTTCCCTGATGCTTTCATCAATTTGTCTAATGTGGACACATCCGCTTGGGGTGAATGAAGCGGATCCACTTTATACAGGACCAGTTAGTCTCCCGAACTAAAAAGGACAAAATTTTCTTAAGATAGAGATGAAAGGAAGTTTTTTCCATTATGTATGAAATCGTAAAAATACTGGTATTATACTCCTTCCTGAACTATTGACTTTCTGATTCAGATAACCCATATTATACTTCACTTGATAATCACCAAAAAAATCGCAGAATTCTAGCTCTAAATGTGGTACAAATCTTGGGGTAGGTCGTGGAAATAACCAAGCTGGTTCAGGGAAAGTAAGGATCAGTCCAACATCTATTGAAGATGAAGAATGAGGCAAAAAGAGCAGAGATGCTGAGGATGGAAGAGTAAAAAGTAAAATTGAGGATAAACGACAACGAACAAAAGGAGGGCAATATGATGAACATGATCGTCGAACGCGTGGATGTGTGGGCTGCCGTCATCAAGGACGAACCCGGCGGCTTGGCGAAGATACTCTCCGGCCTGCGGGATGCTGGTGCGGATCTCGACTTCATCGTTGCCAGGCGGGCGCCGGATAAACCCGGCACCGGGGTCGTGTTTGTTACCCCGCTACGCGGCGATGCCGAGGTCGCTGCAGCCGCTACCTTGGGCTTCAACGTAACGAGTAGTCTCAAGTCGCTGCGTGTCGGGGGAGATAACAAACCGGGAGTTGCTGCGAAAGTGACGGAAAAACTTGCAGCGGCGGGGATCAACCTCCATGGATTCTCTGCGGCTGTTATCGGGGCGAGGTTCATCCTATACATTGGTCTGGACAACGCCCAAGACGCCGAGAAGGCCGCTGCTATCCTCAAGCAGCTATAGAGCGAAACGGCATTCTCTCGAGAAACCCTCAAGCCCTATCGGACACGACGGACGAAGGAATGAACATATCGCCGTCGTTCCGGACCTGATCTGGCATCCAGGAATAGGGAACTTGATTCCCGCTACCGCGGGAATGACGTATATGTGTGCCAGGTATGGGTGGTTGCTCCGGAATGCTTCCGGGCGAAGCAATCCTGTCGACCCCCCTAAAAAGGTCATGCAGTAGACAAAGGTCGCCAGGATCATCACCCAGACAAAACCCAACTCAAGGCAATGAGCGTGGTGAGAACTGTGCTGACGACGGAAAGGCAGCCGTTGATTCCCCAAGCCCAGGGAATCTCCTGACCATATCCGGGCAGCCAGATCGGCAAGATGATTTTGAGGCGTTTTGAACAGGGAGATTCGCTTCAAGCCAGATTCTCTCAAGAGGCTCAAGGATTCCCTTTGAAGTGAGAGAATAAGCAATCCCTTATCAAACAGGTGATTTGTGCTGACAATTTCCTGAAAGAGAGCGTCTCGGGATTTTAACGGGTATCCACCGTTTCGAATAGGCGTCATTCTGTTACGAAGTTGCAGAATGACGCTTGAAGAACATAGCCGCTACGTCGGCCTATGGACATTCAATAACGTCTTTTTTTGATATCCGCCGGTTCATTCCGACGGTATGACAAAAGAAATTGTATGGAAATTACAGCTGATCAACAAGCGCTAACAAAGAGTCCATGTTGAATATTCAGGGGGATTGGTTTATCGTGAGTATGAAAGTTGGTAAGGGGAAGCTACCGCGCAGCGGTTTAGTTCTTCTGACTGAAGGCGGTAATTGACGGACTTTGAAAAGTATGCAACATTACAATCAATAATGATGGGCCTACTACGGTTGCAACAAAAACCACTCTGCGAGAAGATGTTTTGGACCACAGGATAAGGAGAGACGTAATGGGAGACAAGGGCGGTAAGAAGGATAAGGAAAAGGGTCAAAAACAGAATGCCGAAAAACAGAAACAAAAATCAAATAACAAGCTTGATAAACAGCCAAAAAGAAAGCCTTGATAGAGATCACGGTGCGGGTATTTGGGAAACAGCTCTGCCTGTTTGAAGTGCAAGGACGACGGTAACAAGCATCAAAGTGAAAGTATCATACAAAGCCGCGCTTCTATCCACATTCGTCTTTCCTGGCGTTGGCCAGCTCTATTTAAAAAGGTATTGGAGGGGTCTGGTTATCATGTTTTTTGTATTTACCGGATTAGCCTACATGATCTGGTCGGCTACGGTATCTGCCCTCAATCGCCTTGATGACACCATGGTTAAGATGCAGGGTGGTATCACGAACCTGCAAGAGCTATCAGACATTGCCAGATCGAAAATGTTAACCACAGATCCCTATCTTGATGCTGTTTTCTACGTTATTGTTTGTTTTTGGATATTTGCTATCATAGATGCCTATAGAATTGGGAAGCAGGGAGAATTTCGGGACGAAGAGACTACACAATCGTAATCCCTTTCCCATCCAGTTGATTGATAGTGGAGTGAAATTCTGTTCTGTACTTCCTGAAATCCACAACCAAACATAGTCGGGAAAGATTGATGATTTCAGATGGTAAACAGCATCTGATGGCCCTTATATCCATTGACAAGCAAAAACAACCCCCTTATACTTCAATCCATCGCAAGCCACATTTTATCAAATGAGGAAATCAAATGAATACAGCACTCCGAATTTCCCTTACCAGCATCTGTCCTGTGCCTGTCCTTGCTGTACCTAAAGGCACTTCCTGGCAGTGGTTAATTCTGAAATCTGCTTTTCCGGCGTTAATGATTCTTTCTTTGTTTATGATGCTGACCATTCCCTCCCCTGTTGCCGGAGAAACCAAACGCCTGTTTCGTATCGGAACCGGAGGGTCCACAGGCGTATATTATCCGATAGGCAAATTGATTGCAGAGGGACTGACCAAACAGGTGGGGAAAAAAGACACCGCCGGCGCCTCTGTAAACGGTGTGCCCGGAATCATAGGTGTGGCACAGAATTCTGCCGGCTCAATTGAAAACGTGAGGGCTGTGATTTCCGGCCAGAATGAAGCCGGATTAGTTCAGGCCGATATCGCAGCCTGGGCGTTTCGGGCGGAGCACGCTTTTGCCGGAGATCAGAGTGGTCGCGCAGTTCGCGCGGTGGCAAGCCTCTATCCCGAAATGTTTCAGCTCGTTACCCGCCGGGATGCCAATATTCGCAGTGTGCCGGATATTCGCGGGAAACGCATTTCCATTGACGAACCTGGTTCAGGGACGCTGTCGGTCATGCGGATTGTTCTTGCCGCCTACGGTCTTTCAGAAAGCGATTTTTCCCCGGTGTATTTAAAGCCCGTGTTCACCCAGGATAAAATCGCTCGAAACGAACTTCAGGGCTTTACGATGATGGCCGGAGCCCCGATGAAAGCGGTCACTCAAATCTCCGATATAGGGCTGTTTCTTGTTCCCATTGATTTAAAAAAGGCATCAGGAATTACCGCTCGCTTTCCCTATCTTGTTCCAGGGAAAATCCCCTCTGGGATATATGCCGGCATTCCGGAGACACCGACCCTTCAGGTGTACGCTTTGCTGGTTGTAAGTGCTGAAACCTCAGAGGATCTGATCTACCAGGTGACTGCCGCCCTGTGGAGCGAACGAACCCTTTCTTTACTGAAAAAAGGGCACCCCCAAGGGAAATTGATCACTCCGGAAACTGCACTGACAGGATTATCAATTCCGCTTCACGCTGGAGCGGAACGCTTTTACCGGGAGAAGGGACTGCTGTTAAAGGGGACCCGTTCGCCATGAAACCGTCTCGCCACTTTTCTCAGATACTTCAATGGAGCGTCGTTGCAGTGGTCATTGCCATTGTGATTGTAATCGGAATTATGACCAACATCACGCTGAGATCCATCGAAAAAAATCTTCCCATCACGCTGCTCACAGAACTTGAAGCCCTTGACCTGCTGCTTGAGGACCTTGCCGAAGTCGATTCCGCTGCGGAGGCAACCAGGAGAGTGCCGAATCCTGAAAACTATATTCAGCTTCGCCTTAAAGCCAAAATCGTCTTTGACGGCGTGGTGAGACTTCGAGAAACGTATGTATTTGACAATCTGATTCAGGCTTCTGCCTTTCACGCTGTTGTCGCACCGGCCATCAGCGACATCCAAATCTGGTTGTTGGAAGGCGTATCGGGGTATGGCCCGGAAACAACCACTGCACTGGATATCATCATCTCCCGAATCACCGAAGCATTTTCGAAGGCCAGAACCCTGAACCGCAACTCGCAGAAAAATGCCCAGAAAATCCTGAATTCGCAGCGCATTAAGCTGGAAAGTTTTCTGTTCAACGTCAACCTGCTCTTCCTGCTGACGCTGACGATTACGGTCATCATGATTTTTCTTGTCGCTCACAGACAGGTGTCTCTCCGGCGGGAACTCGAAGCTCAAATTGAGCTCCGTCTTGTCGAAAAAACGTTGCAAGAGACCGAGGAGCTTTACAGCAAGCTAATATCCGCCATACCCGATATCGTGGTCCGAACAGATGTCAACGGTCAAATTCTCTTTCTGAATGATCTTGCGCTCCAGATCAGCGGATATCAGCGAGCAGAAGTCCTGGGAAAGAACCTTCTGGAGTTCATCGCACCCGAGGAACATGAATCTGCCATCAAGAACAGGAGTCTCATGTTCGATCGCAAGCTGGGTCCCAGAGAATACTCTCTCATTATGAAGGACGGGGGAAAAATCCCTTTTGAAGTCAATTCGGATGTTCTTCGCATGAATGATGGGACCCCATACGGAATCGTAAACATCTGCCGTAACATCATCGAGCGCAAGCGTGCGGAGGAGGAACGGCGAGTCCTGGAGGATCGCCTGCGACATGCAGATAAAATGGAATCCATCGGCACTCTTGCAGGCGGCATCGCCCATGATTTTAACAATCTGCTCATGGGAATCCAGGGGTATGCTTCCCTGACGTTGCTGGATCTTGATCCATCCCATCCCCATTATGAGAGGATCAAGCGGATCGAGGAACAAGTGCAAAGCGGGGCTGATTTAACCAAACAGTTATTGGGGTTTGCCCGGGGCGGAAGGTATGAGGTCAGGCCCACGGATATGAACGATATCCTTGAAAAGACATCCTCCATGTTCGGCAGAACCAAAAAGGAGATCTCCATCCATCGGAAATATGGGAAGGATCTCAGGAGCGTGGAGGTTGACCAGGGGCAGATGGAGCAGGCATTCATGAATCTGTATGTGAATGCCTGGCAGGCCATGCTTGGGGGCGGTGAGATCTATCTGGAGACGGAGAATGTTATTCTGGAGGATGAGCAGGTATTTCCCTATGCCGTCAAGCAAGGGAAATATGTGAAAATAACGATCACCGATACGGGGACGGGGATGGACGAGAAGACCCGTGAGCGGATATTTGATCCATTTTTCACAACGAAGGAAATGGGAAGGGGGACGGGATTGGGACTGGCGACTGTCTATGGGATCATCAAAGGTCACAAGGGCATAATCAATGTGGACAGCGAGCCTGGTCATGGGACGACATTCACCATCCATTTGCCCGCTTCGGAGAAGGAGGTGGTGCAGGAAAAGACGGTAGCCGGGACCATCACCAAGGGCACGGAGACGATCCTGCTGGTGGATGACGAGCAGATGGTCCTGGAGGTTACCCGGGAGTTGCTGGAATCCATTGGGTACCGGGTCTATGCGGTCGGCAGCGGTCAGGAGGCGATCGCCGTGTACCTGGAAAAGCAAAAGGAGATTGACCTGGTAATACTGGACATGATCATGCCGGGGATATCGGGGGGAGAGACCTTCGATCGCCTCAAGGAAATCAATCCTAATATCCGGGTGCTTTTATCCAGCGGTTACAGCATCAAAGGCGAAGCCCAAACAATCATGGACCGGGGCTGCAACGGCTTCCTTCAGAAACCTTTCCGACTGGAAAAACTCTCCCGTAAGTTCAGGGAGATACTGGACTGAAACAGCGCTTTCAAACGGCAATGTTCAACGATTTTCTCTCCTCCATTCTGAGTAGCAGGAAGGTATATTGCGCAGAATCAGTGCCCTATGGAAACGATTATTTTTAAGAAATCGTCAATTTTCTTAAATATCATTTTTACAGCGAAAACTGACGTAGCCCCCGTTGCATAGAATGTCGGTGATGATAACTCCAGTCACCGTTCATTTTTTTTGAGCACTATTTCTTTTCAATCACGCATCGATGCAGGCCGGGCAGACAGCCATGCAGCGAAAGCATTCATACTGGAATCCAATGAATGATGCCTGGTAAAGGCTCAGGAACTGGGGATCCATGATCATGGCTTTCTGCTGCTCCGGCGGGGCGCCCGTGAATTTTCGGATGAACCCGATGGCGCCGCCGATCCCGAAAGGCTGGGAGTTGCGCAGGCACTTCAGATCCTCCGTCTTTCCTTCCTCGTCCAGGGCGCGGGCGGGACAGGACTCCACACAGAGGCCGCACTCGTTACACAGGGCTTCCGTAACGGGCGGATCGGAGACCAGTTCCATATCCGTAAGAATCGCCGTAAAGAGGATGCGCGTGCCGAAGCGCGGCGAGATAACGAGGTTATGGCGCCCGAAATTCCCCAGGCCCGCGGCCACGGCGGCATGGCGCAGGGAAATGTCCGCGACCAGGCCCATATAGGGCGCCGCCATGTTCAGGGGGTAGGAGCCCATAATCGGCGCCGCCCTGACCTTGCAGCGGTCTTCGACGGTCTTGGCCATGCTGAACGTGCAGCTTTTAATGAGATCCATCTGGCCGAGGCGGCTGTGCATGCTGATGCGGCCGACATCCGAGGCAAGGCCGCCGTCCAGTTCCCGGAATCCCATTACGACCATGGAACGGATTCCCGGAAGGATGGTTTTCGGATCGGGCGCCCGTTTTGATTTATAGTCCTCGACGGCGGCAAAGCCGACAACATCCGCCCCGCTTGCTAACCCCAGATTGCGAATCTCTTCCCTGATCATAACGCCTCCCGGTAGTTGGTATGCAGTTTTAGTGCTTGAAATGACGGACGCCTGTGAAGATCATCGCCAGGCCGTGTTCGTCGGCCGCCTGAATGGCCTCCTCGTCCCGCACGGAGCCGCCCGGTTGAATGATCGCGGTGATTCCCGCTGCGGCGGCCATATCAATGCCGTCGCGGAACGGGAAAAAGGCGTCCGAGGCCAGCACCGCGCCCTGTGTGGGCAACTGGGCTTTCATCTTCGCGATCTTCACGGAATCCACGCGGCTCATCTGGCCGGCGCCGACCCCCACAAGCTGATCCTTTGTGGCATAAACGATGGCGTTTGACTTGACGTGCTTGACGACCCGCCAGGCGAAATCGAGGGCGTCATATTCCGCCTGTGTCGGCTGCCGTTTCGTGACCACTTTTGCCTTGCGGATATCGAATGCCTCGCGGTCCCGATCCTGAACGAGCAGGCCGCCGACGACGCGCCGGAAATCGTAGCCGGCCCCGCCTTTTGCAGGGCCGACCGGAATCTCCAGGATCCTGACGTTTTTTTTGGACCCCAGGATGGCCCTGGCCTCGTCATCGAAAACAGGGGCGATGATCACCTCGAGGAACGTCTTTGCCAGTTCCTCTGCCGTTTGTTTGTCCACGGGCCGGTTCAGGGCGACAATCCCGCCGAACGCCGAGACAGGGTCCGTTTCCATGGCCTTCCGGTATGCCTCTGCCAGGTCACCCTCCGTGACAGCGGCGCCGCAGGGATTGGCGTGCTTCATGATAACGACGGCCGGTTTTTCAAAATCCGATACCGCCTGCCAGGCCGCATCGGAGTCCATGATGTTATTGTAGGACAGTTCCTTGCCCTGAAGCTGCCGGGCGTTGGAAACCGCCGACAGAAGGGGATCGTTTTCGCGGTAGAAGGCGGCCGCCTGGTGGGGATTTTCACCGTAGCGAAGATCCTGTGCCCGTGCAAACTGCATGGTGAACGTTTCGGGGAAGAGGTTCCTGACGTTGCCGTCGGCGCCAAGCTTGCCCAGATAATTGGATATGGCCCCGTCGTAACGGGCGGTCAGCTGAAAGGTCTTGACGGCCAGCCGGAAATTTGTCTCCTCGGAAATTTTTCCGCCGGTTTCCTTCATTTCCTTCAGGATTGCGTCGTAATCCGCCGGATCGGTGACGACGCTGACAAACGGGTAATTTTTTGCCGCGGCCCGCAGCATGGTCGGCCCGCCGATATCGATATTTTCGACGGCCGCTTCCAGCGTGCAGCCTTCTTTCTCCACCGTCTTTTCAAACTGATACAGATTGACGACCACCATGTCGATCAAGCCGATCCCGTGTTCCTTCAGGGCGTTGATATGTTCCGCATGATCGCGCAGCGCCAGCAGGCCCCCATGAATTTTCGGATGCAGCGTCTTGAGCCGGCCGTCCATCATTTCCGGAAAACCGGTATAGTCCGACACATCGGTGACGGCAAGGCCGCTGTTCCGGAGCTGCGCTGCCGTCCCGCCGGTGGACAAAATCTCCACCTGATAATCGGCCAGTCCTCTTGCAAAATCGACGATTCCCGCTTTATCCGTAACGCTGATCAATACCCGTTTAATTTCGTTCAGCCGCATTTTTTCTCCTGTTGTATTCAATAATCGATAGCCCAAAGTTGACGACTTCGTAAAAAGCTCCGCAGGCAAGACGTGCGAATCCTGAGGAGAGAGGCGTACTTTGGCGTACGCCGCAACGACGAAAGATGCTGCGCTATTTGAGCATCCGGACTTATTGCGAAGTCGTCCTTATTCTCCCCTGATTGCCTGCATATGCCGGACGCGCTTTTCAATCAAGGCCGGCGTGCCGATATCCGGGCGGTGGTCCACGGGGCCACGGATGGCCCGGACTGCATTTTCAGCCATTATTTCAGCGTCTTCGAGACGATCGGCGATGCCGACGACGCCGATGGCGCGCGAGCTCGTCATGTAAAGGCCGTCTTCCCTTTTATCCACGGAGGAATAATACAGACGCGCCTGACCCACATCTCCCACCTCGATACGGGCGGAAGTGGACTGTGCCTCGGGATGATCCTGGGGCAGACCATAGCCGCGCGGGACGACATACTTGCAGACGGTCGCCTTCTTCTCAAATTCGATGGGGAGGCGCGCCAGGGTTCCGTCGATGATCGCCCGGCAGATATCTACAAAATCGGTCTTCAACAGGGGCAGAATATTCATGGCCTCCGGATCGCCGAAGCGGGCGTTGTATTCCAGCAGCCGGATGCCTGATTTGGTTACCATGAACCCGCCGTACATCACGCCTTTGTAATATGCGCCCGTTTCCCTGTAAATCGCCTCCGCCACCTGCTGCGTAATCGCCAGGCCGGCGGCGACGTCTCCCGAATGGATGAAAGGCAGACTGTGGTCTTCGCAGGAATAGGAGCCCATGCCGCCCGTATTCGGACCTTTATCATCGGCGAAACGCCGTTTGTGATCCTGGACCGGCGGTGTGGCGACTACCGTCTTGCCGTCGCATAGACACTGCAGGGAAAACTCTTCGCCCTCCAGCTTTTCCTCGACAGTGACGCTGGCGTGTTCCCTGAGAAAGGCCGTGCAAAAGGCCAGCGCTTCCTGCTTCGTCTGAAAATGATCGCCCTGCACCATGACCCCCTTGCCGCCGGTCAGCCCGTCCGGTTTGACGACAATACCGTCAAGGTCATCCAGAAACGCCTCAATCCCGTCCGGGGACGAGAAAATTTTGAAACGCGGATTCCCGGGAATCTGATATTTATCAAGCAGATCGCGCGTGAAGGATTTGGAGGTTTCCAGGCGGGCCAGACTCTGTGTGGGCCCCACAGAAGGAATCCCTGCCTTGTTCAGGGTGTCCACCACACCGTTGTTCAGGGGGTCTTCAGGCCCGACGACGGCGAAATCGATCCGGGAAACTTCGGCGAATGCCACAATCGCAGTCAAGTTACTGTAACTGCTCATGAATATCTTCTCTGACAGCGAAGCGATGCCGGGATTGTTGGCTTTCATGCAGGCAAAGAGCCGCGGCATTTGCCCAGATCGCATGATCGCTTCGGCGATGGCGTGTTCACGCGCTCCGTTACCGATGATCAGAATATTGGGCATGGAGGTTCTCCTGTCTTACGGTTTTTTCCCCTGGCGAGACATCGAGGCGGGGGAGGTGGGGTCTTCAATATCGAAAAAAATGGTTCCCGTCAAATAAATCTGTTTTGCTTAATCCTTCATGAACGTCATTTCATTGCCCTGACTGCAGGGGGTTTCATTCTGTCAAAATACGTTCCGGGCAGAAGTGTGAGCGTTTTTCTACGCCCCGAACAGATGCAAACTAATAGCTTATCGATAAAAAATATTATATTCTATTGCCAGATTTTCTTGACATACTAACTGCTTCTCATTATACATGCAAACAAGAATGATCGTTCTTGAAGAAAGAAAAACAAATCTCTTGGATAATATCGGGACTGAAAAGGTTTTCTGAAATTTTATGTTAGTAAAGGGATCCTCAGAACAGAATAGATATCGAATAAACTGGGCTGCCAACGACTATCAAGGCAAGGGGACATTTGTATGGCCAGATGGTAGTCGTTATGAAGGCGATTTTTATAACGGGTACTTACAAGGCCATGGTACCTTTATATGGCCGGATAAGAGCAGTTATAAGGGCGAATGGCAGAATAATCTGCCGCACGGACGGGGTGTCTTTACCTGGCCAGATGGAAGTCAATACGAAGGGGAATGGAAAGAGGGAAGGGCGAGCGCTGAGGAAGAGGCCCGGCTCAAGGCCGAGGAGGAGGCCCGGAAGAAAGCTGAGGAAGAGGCCCGGCTCAAGGCCGAGGAGGAAGCCCGGAAGAAAGCTGAGGAAGAGGCCCGACTCAAGGCCGAGGAGGAGGCCCGGAAGAAAGCTGAGGAAGAGGCCCGGCTCAAGGCCGAGGAGGAAGCCCGGAAGAAAGCTGAGGAAGAGGCCCGGCTCAAGGCCGAGGAGGAAGCCCGGAAGAAAGCTGAGGAAGAGGCCCGACTCAAGGCTGAGGAGGAGGCCCGGAAGAAAGCTGAGGAAGAGGCCCGGCTCAAGGCCGAGGAGGAAGCCCGGAAGAAAGCTGAGGAAGAGGCCCGGCTCAAGGCCGAGGAGGAAGCCCGGAAGAAAGCTGAGGAAGAGGCCCGACTCAAGGCCGAGGAGGAAGCCCGGAAGAAAGCTGAAGAAGAGGCCCGGCTCAAGGCCGATGAGGAAGCCCGGAAGAAAGCTGAAGAAGAGGCCCGGCTCAAGGCTGAGGAGGAGGCCCGGAAGAAAGCTGAGGAAGAGGCCCGGCTCAAGGCCGATGAGGAAGCCCGGAAGAAAGCTGAGGAAGAGGCCCGGCTCAAGGCTGAGGAGGAGGCCCGGAAGAAAGCTGAGGAAGAGGCCCGGCTCAAGGCCGATGAGGAAGCCCGGAAGAAAGCTGAAGAAGAGGCCCGGCTCAAGGCCGAGGAGGAGGCCCGGAAGAAAGCTGAGGAAGAGGCCCGGCTCAAGGCCGAGGAGGAGGCCCGGAAGAAAGCTGAAGAAGAGGCCCGGCTCAAAGCCGGGGGAAAGGCCAAAAAGAAGACCAAGGGAAAAATCCGCATCAAAGCCGAGGAGGAGGCCCGGGAAAAAACTGAAGAAGAGGCCCGCATCAAGGCTGAGGGGGAGGCCCGGAAAAAAGCTGAAGAAGAGGCCCGGAAGAAAGCTGAAGAAGAGGCCCGCATCAAGGCTGAGGAGGAGACACGGAAGAAAGATGAAGAAGAGGCCCGCATCAAGGCTGAGGAGGAGACACGGAAGAAAGATGAAGAAGAGGCCCGCATCAAAGATCAGGAGGAACTTAGAAAGAAGGCTGAAGACGCCAGACTGAAAGAAGCGCTAAGCGCGAAAATGGAAGAGACGGCAGATAAAGTAAAGCAGCCCTTCCAAGAAATAAAGCTGGAACAAGTGCCAAGCGCTTTGTCTGACGGTAGTGGATATTTGGGTGAACTACGGGGCGACTTGCCTCATGGGCAAGGGATGATGAACTACCCTGACGGTTCTAAATACGTCGGAGAATGGTATTTGGGAATACATGAGGGCCACGGGATTTTTTCAATGCCCGATGGTTCAAGATATATAGGACAATGGAAAGAAAACAAGAAAAACGGTAATGGAACGTTGACCATGGCAAGCGGAGGGAAATATGTCGGTGATTGGAAGGATGACCTCTATGAAGGCCAGGGAACCTTAATACTGCCCGATAAAAGAAAGTACACAGGGGCCTTCATAAAAGGCATGTCCAGCGGATATGGCGTCATGGAATTTCCAAACGGAGACCGTTATGAAGGTAATTTTAATAATAACAAGTATCACGGCCAGGGGACATTGACCATGACGGATGGCAGAAAATATACTGGCCAGCTGGAAAAAGGTCTGCCCCACGGGCAGGGAATAATGATATTGGCCAGCGGTAAAAGATACATAGGCGAGTTCAGGAACGGCAAGTTTGTCGGATGATAAAGAGATGGTATCATGATTAATAAGGTATCTCTTAAGCAGGCGGTGTCGCAGGATTCAAGCGGAAAGACATTTATTGAATTCCATTGGGAGGAAGCGCGACTGGAAGGCGAGGGGATTTGCACCTACCAGGATGGATCAGGCTATAATGGGCTTTTCAAGGCAGGCTGTTTTCACGGCATGGGGATATTCACATGGTCCGATGGAAGTCGATATGACGGCCAATGGGATGACGACCTTCCCCATCCGCGGGGAACGATGCTTTTGCATGACGGGTATAGATTTGAGGGAGAATGGCTGAACGGAGTTGCGGAAGGGGAAGGTACGGAAACGTTGCCAGACGGTGGCAGGTATACGGGTCAATGGAGAAACGGTCTGAAGAATGGGCATGGGGAAATGATCTTTGCCGACGGTAAAAAATATCAAGGAGAATTTATAGATGGCATGCTGCACGGCAAGGGGGTTCTTTTCTTTACGGATGGTTCCAGGTACGAAGGGGAATGGAAGGAAAATAGAATATCCGGCATGGGGACACTGATATTAGGGGATGGTAAAAAATACAAGGGCGCATGGAAAGAACACGAATTCAAGATTATGGAGGTTCTGTAGTTAAGCGAATCTGAAGGCGCAGCATAGGGTAAGATTTCCATCTTTTCTATGCGTTAGGATTACGCTATTGATGCCGAATTTTCTCTCCCCGATTGATTTGCGGTCATCTCGGGTAGTAATGACATCGATGGGCCCGCTGCGTGATTATGCGTAATTAAACGCGTGCGCCACAGGACAGCGTTACTGAATTCGGATGGATGGTGTTGTAAAAACAGGTTTTCAGCCATATTTTATTATCTTCGGTCGTGCAGAAGGGGACCCTGTCATCCTGTTCGTATCGTGAACCGCCCGCCAGAAGATTGCAGACGGGTGGTTCATTTCTTTGCAATAACAGAGCGATTATTTCTTCTACTGTTAGTGGAAAACGGTTTTTCCCCCTGATTCTCTCATCCGCTTCTGCGCACGTCAGCTTTTCCGTGTTGGTTCCGTCATCTATGTCCAGTATAAAATATATGCCGTCGAAAACCTTGCCGTCATTTTGTGAAATGCCTTTCTTTAATGCATTCACGAGACGTGACGATTCAAGCGCCGTATCACCTGTAATGCCGTTAAAATTGATCATTTCGAGCTGCGAATAGACAGTCAGATAGTGACTGGAGATAACGGGAATCAGAGAATCTCTGTCATCAGGTATATTCAGCGCGCATGCCTTTGAGGCAACTGCCGCCTTCTTCGTTTTTAACTTGTTAAGAATAAATGCCGGACAACCGAGAATTCTCAATCTCTCCAACCGTTGGTCAAAAATATCTTCATAATAAGCCGACTTGGCTGTCTTCGCCATTTCTCCCAGACGAATCTTTGCCTCGGCAAAAACATCGTCGACGAAATTCATGGCGTCCTTTCGCGGCGGCACATCCGCAAACGCCGATACTATCTTGCCGACAATGCTTTCCTTTACATCAACCTTGTTGTCGATTCCGTCTGTCATTGCTCCCCCTGTATGCATGATTTGCTTATCAAGATATCCGCCAGCATGACCAGAATTAATTGAATTGATAAAAAGTCCTTTTTGTTTTGTAAGTATAGGAGTAATTTATCTTATATGTCAAGTCAATTTTCTTATGCGAAATTATGTCAGGTAGCGCTGTCGATTGCCACTCAGACCGGATGCAGCCTTCTGAAGTGATCAGAAAAAATGATCCAGACTTATGTTTTGTTGCGTTGACGTCGGTTCCGGAATGATTGATATGCCGATAATATGATGACGGTGATGGAGATGGCAATCGCTACCAGGGCGATCGGTCTCGTGAAAAAGATGGAGAAACTGCCCTCGGAAATGATTAATGATCGCCGGAGATTGACTTCGAACATGGGGCCGAGAACAAACGCCAGGATAAGGGGGGCGCATTCATAGCCGAATTTCTTAAACAGATAGCCAACCACGCCAAAGGCGATCATCACATAGACGTCGAAGATGTTGTTGTTAATGCCGTAAGCCCCCACCAGGCAAAACAAAAGGATCAGGGGGTAGAGTATTTTACCTGGAATTCTCAGCACCTGAACCCAAAGCGGGATCAACGGCAGGTTCAAGATGAGCAGAACGACATTGCCGATATACATGCTGCCGATGATTCCCCAGAACATATCCGGGTGCTCCTTCAAAAGGAGGGGGCCCGGCAGGATGCCATGAATCAAAAAGGCCCCGAAGAGAACCGCTAACACGACATTGGGCGGTATGCCGAGGGTGAGCAGGGGAATAAAGGATGTTGAGGCGGCGGCATTATTGGCTGATTCCGGGGCCGCAACACCTTCAATCGCTCCCTTGCCGAGTCTTTCCGGATATTTCGCGATCCGTTTTTCCACCCCATAGGCGATAAACGTCGCCAGAACAGGTCCCCCTCCCGGCAGAATGCCCATGAGGAATCCGACTATGGTTCCGCGGAAAATCGCCCATCTGGCCTGAAGCCAGTCCAGTCTAGTGGGGAAAAGATTTTTAACTCTGTCTTTCAAGATTTCCACGGTGTGAAGCGACTCAAGATTGTTTAACACTTCAGCCACGCCAAAAAGACCCATGGCCAGAGGGGCAACGCCGATACCCTCGAAAAGATTTAAAGTTCCCAAGGTCATTCGTTGCTGGGACGTAATCGGGTCCAGTCCGACACAGCTCAAGATCAGGCCGAGAAAGGCCATCATGCCGGCTTTGAGGATAGAGCCCGGGGACAGGTAAGTAATAGAGGTGAATCCCAGCAGGATGATGGCAAAGTATTCGGGAGGGCCGAATTTTAAGGCAATGCCGGCAAGGGGGCCGGCAATCAACTGTAACCCGATTAATCCGACGGTGCCGGCAATAAAGGACCCGAAGGCAGCAATCCCAAGGGCCGGGCCCGCACGACCCTGGCGGGCCATCTGATAGCCGTCCAGGCAGGTGACAACCGAAGCGGCCTCGCCCGGTACATTGATCAGGATGGAAGTGGTTGAACCGCCATACATCACGCCGTAATAAATCCCCGCCAGCATGCCAATTGCCCCGGTAGGCGGCATCTGAAAAGTCATGGGTAGAAGAATGGAAATGGCCGCTACCGGACCGATTCCCGGAAGGACCCCCACCAGTGTTCCCAGGAAACAACCGGCAAAGACAAGTGAGAGGTGGTCAGGCTGAAGGGCTAGGGACAAGCCATAGAGCAAACCGTGCAAATTATCCAATAAAGAATCCATTCCCGAAAAGATCAGAAGCTGAAAATACCCCGGGGAAGGGGCATTTTTAATAAGTAGCCAAACAGGCCGTAAGTTAACAGAACCGCAAGCAGCGAACAGGGAATAACCACCCAGAATTTCATTTTTCCCAGGGTAAAAAGAACGAGCATCAATCCGAAGGTGGCGATGAGGTAGCCAAGTTTCGGCAGCGCCATGCAGTAGGTGATCAGAACGGTCACAGCGATGATCGTATGACCCCAATCCCGGCCCCTCCATAAATCCGCCAAGCGGTCAGGGTCCTCTGTTTGCAGGAAACGGCTGCAAAGAAGAAGACAGGAGAACAAAGCTAATAAAAGGCTTGACCAAAAGGGAATGAAACCGGGTCCGGGGCTTTGGTATGGTCCGATGCCCAGGCGGAGGGAAACGATCAGGACATGAATCGAGAAAAAAAGCAAAACAACGCAGCTTAAAATATCCCGCCTAACCATGATTCTCTTCACTCTCTGCTCCATGATCCGGTAAAAGCTCTCTAAATTTGTTACTCCGGCTGTGTGGCTGTTTTCTTAATGAGACCGGTTGATCTCAGATGTTTGTTAATATTTACCCAATTCACCTTTAGAAAATCTTCAAACCGCTTGCCGCTATAGTATACGGGAATATGATCAATCTTATTGATGGCTTCCAGGTATTGCTTATCTTTTATGGCCTTGGTAAAGGCCGCTTCCAGTCTTTTCGCCAGATCGGGCGGCAGATCGGCTGGGGCGACGATGGCATAAACCGCGTCGTTGACAAAGTCATAACCGGACTCCTTCATGGTGGGTGCCGCCGGAAAAGTCGGCGATCTTTCATCGCCCATGGTGGCCAGCAGGCGAATCTGGCCGGCTTTCACCGAGGGGATGAATTCCGAGGTCAGGGAGGCAAACTCCACGTGCCCTCCCATGAGCGCGGTCAAGGCTTCGATGCTGCCTTTGTAAGGTACGTGAGTCATCTGCACCTTTTCCTTGAAGGCGATTTCTTCGACGGCGGCCTGGGTTGTGCTACCCACGCCGGTGGTAGCATATTTTATTTTTCCGGGATTCATCCTGGCGTTATTCGCCAGCTCTTTCAGGGTTTTCCATGGTGCATCATTTCTAACCGCAATGCCCAACTGGGGCGTGGCAAAACCGATGACGGGTTTGAAGCTTTTCAGGGGTTTGAACGGCACCTGCTGTATCTGGGAGACGCGAATTAAAACCGAGCTGGGGGTTGCGCACAGGGTGTAGCCGTCCGCGCTTTGAGCAAGCAGGGCCGCCAGGGCGACCGTTCCCGTACCGCCGGTTTTGTTTTCAATCACCACGGGCTGACCCAGGATCTTTTCGACGGCTGCGGCCAGGGCTCTGGCGCTCATATCCATCGACCCGCCGGGTGCGAAACCAACCAAAAGGGTAATCGGCCGATCCGGATAAGCGGCCATGACCGGATTGGCGCCGCCAACCAGACTCATGATGATTAATCCGACTGCCATTGCCCAAATGAACAATCTCCTTCTTCTCATGTTATTGTTCCCTTTCATAAACCCAAATTTTTCGCCACCACGATTTTCATGATTTCGTTTGTCCCCCCCAGGATGCGGTTGATCCGGATGTCCCGCCAGGCGCGGGCGATCGGATATTCCTCGCAATACCCATAGCCGCCGAAAAGCTGCAGGCAGCGGTCTGCCACCCGGGAAGCCATGTCCGTTGTCCAGTATTTGGCCATGGAAACATCCGTAATGATATTCAAGTCTTCCATATGATCCATAATCAGCTTGTCGATAAAAGTCCGCCCCAGCCTGGTTTCTGTTGTTATTTCCGCAATCTCGAACTGGCTATGCTGATATCTGGCGACGGGTTTTCCGAAGACTTCGCGCGTCTTGATATACGCAATGGTTTCTCCCAGCATGAATTCCGCCGCCGCGACGGCGCCGATGGCCAGGACCAGGCGTTCCGCCTGGAGGTGATTCATCAATTTCTTGAAGCCCGTGCCCTTTTCGCCCAATCGATTCTCTCGGGGAATCCGGCAATCCGAGAAAAAAAGCGCCGCCGTATCCTGGGCATGCCAGCCTGCTTTTTTCAGCCGCCGCCCTTTTTCAAAACCGGGGGTGCTGGTTTCCACCAGACAGAGATCAATGGCCCGGTGTGGGTTTGGTTCCGCCGGGTCCCGGGCGGCAAGAATAATGAGGTCACAGTTGATGCCGTTACTGATGAATGTCTTCTGGCCGTTGATGACAATTTCGTCTCCTTCCTCCACGGCCGTCGTCCGGATTGCCGCCAGATCGCTCCCCGCACTGGGCTCCGTCATGCCGATGGCGGTGATGATCTCGCCGGAGACGCACCGGGGCAGGTATTTCCGCTTCTGCTCTTCCGTGGCGTAATCCAGAATGTAGGGTGTTGCCACATCACTGTGGAGCCGGGTGCCGAGGCCGCTGAAATTACATTTCGCCAGCTCTTCTATGATAATCACCGCATGGAGGAAATCGGCGCCGGAGCCGCCATATTGCTCCGGAATGCCGGTGCAGAGGAATCCCCCTTTTCCCATCTTCTGCCAGACAACACGGGGTACAATGCCCGCCTCTTCCCAGGCTTCGATATGGGGGACGATTTCTCTCTCCAGGAATTTCCGGAAACTTTCCCGGAATATCCGGTGGCTTTCCGTATAGTTAATCAGGTCCATCTCATCGTTCCTCCGCCGTGAATTGCTTTTTCAGCTCTCTTTTCAGCACCTTGCCGGTGGTATTCCGGGGAAAATCGTCCACGAAAAAGACCTTTTTCGGGATCTTGAAATGAGCAATCTGGCCCTGGAGGGCGTTGATCAAATCCTCCTCGGCAAGACTTTGCCCTTCGTGGAGCATAACAAAGGCTGCTACGACTTCCCCCCGTTTCGCAGGATCGGGCATGGCCACGGCGACGGCTTCCCTGACCTGCGGCAGTGTCTGGATCGCCCTTTCCACTTCCACGGGATAGATATTTTCTCCGGAACTGATGATCAGTTCCTGCTTTCGGCCGATGATGTAAACAAAGCCTTCCGCATCGCGCTTGCCCATGTCGCCGGTGTGGAACCAGCCGCCCGCCATGGCCTCCGCTGTCTCTTCGGGCTTATTCCAGTAGCCGATAAAGACATTGGGACCCCGGACCACGATTTCGCCGGGTTCTCCGGGGGCCACGTCCCGGTCGTTCCTATCCACGATGCGTAAATTGATATGAAAAACTTCTTTTCCCACAGAGCCCGCCTTCCGGATGGAATCTTCAAGATCGAGCGATGTCAGACGTCCGGTTTCCGTCAATCCGTATCCCTGGACGAAGCCGACGCCCTTCTCCGCCTGGTATTTGCGGATTACTTCAATGGGAATCGGGGCGCCGCCGGAGATGAAGAAGTGAACGTGTGAGAAATTTGCCTTGTCCCATTCATCGGATTTGGCCATGAGCTGAAACATAACCGGCACGGCAAACATGTAGTTGATCTTTTCCCGTACGATCAGTTTGATGATTTCGGAGGCGTTGTAGAAGCTCTTGAGAATCAGGGATCCCCCGGCATAGATGACGGGTGTGGCCGAGGCGGCCAGGGCTCCGATGTGAAACAGGGGCGCGACGACAAGCGACTTGTACGTTTTATCGACGCCGTATCCCACCAGAGAATGAATGGCCCCGAACAGGATGTTTCCATGGGACAGCACAGCGCCCTTGGGATCGCCTGTCGTGCCGGAGGTGTACATGACAAACAGGGGATCGTCGAGGGTGACATCGCTGACCGGGACCAGTTCGCTGGTCGGCAAGGGTGCTAAGAAGTCGGAAAGCGACGGATCTTCGGGAATATTGTCTCCGCCGTGGCAGAAGTAACGGGAGAGGGGAAGTCCGGCGGCCTTGATGGCCTTGACCTTTTCGGCAAAATCCGAAGAGTAAATGAGGGCCCGGGGGGCGCTGTCACGGAGAATGTAGGTCAACTCGGGCACGGCCAGGCGGAAGTTGACGGGAACCATGATCGCCCCGGTCTTGGCGCAGGCGAAAAAGATTTCCAGGAACTCGCTGGAATTGAGCATCAGGGCGGCCACCCGTTCGCCTTTGACAAATCCCCATTCGCCGAGGGCGTGGGCCATGCGATTCACCCGCCGGTCAAATGCCGCATTACTGAACTCACTGCCGTCCTCCTCCTTCAGGAAAAGCTTCTCCGGATTAAGACGCGCCCGCTTTGAGATCCACTCGCCGATATTCACTTCATTCCTCCTGCAATCACATGGAAACGGGTTTCATAACCCCATGGTTCTTACAGAACTCGTTACCTGTATCCCATATTACTAAAAGAACATCAATGGCTTCGAAATGAAGTCCTGCATTTTCTTCAAAGCAGACAGTTAGTGGATAACGGGCATAAATAATGAGAATACAGGGGGTAGGTGGAGAAATGATGTTTTATTTTATTGATAATATCTGATAGATTACTGCAACTTCCAGAAAGGATTGTCTTTTGTGGCGTACGATTTACTGACCATAAAGTTGATATTACTGGTATTTCTGCTTTTTCTGTCCGGGTTTTTTTCCAGTTCCGAGGCGGCCTTCTTTTCCCTGACCCCGCTGCATCTTCACAAAATGAAGGAAGAACACTATCCGTTCCTTACTTATGTCCAGCAGCTGCTCAAATATCCACGGCGACTCCTGATCACGATTCTTGTCGGCAACGAGGCGGTGAACATTACGATTTCCGCCGTGGCTGCTTCCCTTTTTATTTATTTTTTCGGAATCCAGGGACAGTGGATGACTGTTGTCATTATGACGCCGGTTCTGGTCATCTTCGGTGAAGCGCTTCCCAAAACATTTGCGGTGACTTATCCCATGCGTCTTTCCGCATTTCTGTCCCCCCTGCTGATATTCGTATCCCGGATCGTGCGGCCCGTGGTGTGGGTACTCGAAATGGTTTCCGACTTTTTTGTTCGACGGTTTTCCCGCGATACAACAAGCCGCCGGCATGTTCTCATGGAAGATGAATTCAGGACGCTCATCGACGCCGGCGAAAAGGAAGGCGCCCTGGAGTCGGCGCAGCGGGACCTCATCCACAAGGTTTTTGATCTGGGCGACACGACCGTCGCCGAGATCATGATTCCGCGTGTGGATATGTTCTGTCTTCCCGTTTCCATGCAAATCACCGACATTGAGCGCGAAATCATCAAGGCGCGTCATGACCGGATCCCCATTTATGGCTCGGACCGGGATGACATCATCGGCATCCTCTATGCACGGGACCTGCTGGACGGGATTAGGGGAAGACAGGCGCCGATTTCCATTGCAAAATTATCAAGAAAACCTTTTTTTGTTCCCGAGGCAAAAACAGCGATCAGAATGCTGCGGAATTTTCAGGCCATGCGGATACAGATGGCCATTGTGGTGGATGAATATGGTGGGGTTTCGGGCCTTGTGACACTGGAAGACATTCTCAATCATCTTTACGAGGATATCTACGACACGCCGGGCGCCAGGGATCCTCTCTGGCAGCGCGTGAATGACCGGACGATCCTGGCTTCGGGCAAGATGTCCATGGAGGATCTGCAGGATATTTTCCCCCTGGCAGCCCCGGAAGAGGACTTTGAAACCGTGGGAGGATTTGTCTTTCATCTGTTCGGTAAATTGCCCGTCCGGGGAGAGAGCGTAACCTATGATCATCATACCTTTCGCGTGGAGCAAATGGGAAAGGCGCGAATTCTGAAAGTGCGCATTGAACGGGAGGCGGGAGAAGCTCTCAATCATGGATGACCTGCTTGCGCTATTTCTGATCCTTTTATGCCTGTGCCTCGAAGGTATGTTTTCCGGAGGGGAACTGGCTCTGGTTTCATGCGACGTCAATAAGATTCACCGGCGGGCTCGCGGAGGTTCCCGCAGGGCAACCCTTTGTCTGAAACTGCTGGAGAAGCCGGAATGGTTTCTGGCGACGACCCTGACCGGAACCAATCTATGCGTGGTCACCGGCACCACTGTCGCGACAGGTCTGTTTATCAATCTCTATGGCGCCGCCCAGGGAGCCATGGTGTCCATTTTCGTCATGATCCCCACGTTGCTGATCCTGGGCGAGATTGTTCCCAAAAGTATTTTCCAGCAATATGCCGAAGATGTTGCGGAAACGCTGTCACCGTTTATCTGGCTTGCATCCTGGCTTTTTTTCCCGGTGGTCTTTATCATTTCAAGGATTACCCGCGGGACGATCCGCCTTTCCACAGGAGGGAAAACCCTGTCAGTATCTTCCTATATCACCCGGGGCGGTCTGAAATATATTCTCGACCGCCACGGGGAGGAGAGTGATATCCTCAGCACGGAGAAAGACATGGTGACACATATTCTGGATTTTTCCGAGGTGACGGTCGGTCAGATTATGATTCCCCTTTCGGTGATGACTGCCCTGCCGGCAACGGCCACTATCCGCGAAGCGGCTTATCTGCTGGCTGAGAAAAAATATCTCCGGGTTCCTGTTTATCGTGACCAAGTGCATAATATTATTGGTATACTTCATTATATTGATTTGCTTGCAGCGACTCGGGGCGCTTCAGACCCTCCCGTTCAGGACAGCGAAACGGTGGAACGTCTTTTACGGCCGGCCAAGTTTTATGTTCCGGAAGCCAAACCGGCAAAGGACCTGCTGGTGGAACTGCGCGGGATGCGAGAAAGAATGGCGGTGGTGGTTGATGAATACGGGGGCGCCGTGGGCATTGTCACGGTCGAAGACATTCTCGAGGAGATTGTCGGCGAGATCCATGATGAATACGGGACCGGCGCCAAATCTTACAAGCGGATTGCCCCGGGGATGTATCTTTTCCATGCACAAACAAGCATCGGACAGATCAGGTCGATGATATCACCGGATATCCCGGAGGGCGATTATGCCACGCTTGGCGGCTTTCTGCTGCATAAAATGGGAAAGATCCCGAAGCGAAAGGAAAGTTTCAGACACGGTCACATCCTTTTTGTGATTGAGGATGTGGATGTGAAATCCATCAGGGAAGTTATGATCATCTTGCCTGCCGATCTTGACAAGGGAGAGGAGAGCAGGATTTTGACAGGAGATCTTTTTAGGCGTCATCATGAATAAATTTAAGCACATAAGCACAATTGTTCTTGCCGCCGGCAAGGGGACGCGCATGCAGTCCGACCAGGCCAAGGTTCTTCACCGCCTGTGCGGAGAGCCGTTGCTCGCCTATTCCTTGAGACTGGCCGGCGCCATCCGTTCGGATAAGATCGTCGTCATTGTGGGTCATCAGGCCGAGATGGTTCGTGAAGCTTTCCCGACGCCGGAACTTATTTTTGTTGAACAGCGGCCGCAACTGGGAACCGGTCATGCCGTGCTTCAGGCCCGGGACCAATTTTCCGATTATACGGGCATGATCCTGATTCTCTGTGGAGACGTCCCCTGTTTGAAGATTTCCACGGTTCAGGAACTCATCGACCATCATTGCCGTCAGCAGGCGGTGGTGACGGTGATGACGACCATTCTGGATGAACCGGGAAGCTATGGACGTGTCATTACAGGTCAAAATGGCGATGTGCTGAGAATCGTGGAGGCGCGCGATGCAACCGATCAGGAAAAGAAAGTGCGGGAAATCAACACGGGCATCTATTGCGCCGACAGCCGTTTCCTGTTTGATGCGGTCGCACAAATCAGGAACGACAACAGCCAGAAAGAGTATTATCTGACGGATATTATTGAAATTGCCTGTAAAATGGGTTGCCGTGTCCGCTCCTTTGTCGCAGCGGATCCTTTCGAGGTCATGGGGGTCAACACCCTGGAGGATCTCGTAAAGGCGCACGACTATCTGTCCTGCATTTGAGAACCGGTGAGCGTTATGAAGATCGGTGCTTTATCCCTGAAAAACGAGATGATCCTGGCGCCGATGGCGGGGATCACCAACTTGCCTTTCCGTCTCATCAATCGCGATTTCGGCGTCGGGCTGACCTTCACGGAAATGATCAGTGCCAACGGACTCATCCGGGGCATGAAAAAGACGCAGCATTATCTGAATTTCCATCCCGACGACAGGCCCGTGGGCGTCCAGATCTTTGGATCGGATCCCGCTATTCTTGCGGAAGCGGCAAGAATCATCACGGATCTGGGCGCGGATCTGCTGGATATCAACATGGGGTGTCCGGTAAAAAAAGTCGTGAAAACAGGTGCCGGGGCGGCCCTGATGAAGGATCCTCCGCGAATAGCGGCGATTCTGAAGGCCGTCCGCAAGTGCACGCATCTGCCTTTGACGGTCAAGCTGCGCGCAGGCTGGCAGCCGCAACGCCTCAATGTTCTGGAAGTATCAAAAATAGCGGAAGATTCCGGGGTCGATGCCCTTACTGTCCACCCCCGCACGGCGGATCAGGGCTTCGGCGGCGCGGCTGACTGGTCGCTCATTGAGAGTGTGAAAGCGCAACTCCATATTCCCGTCATCGGCAACGGCGATATCAGGAAGGGGGAGGATGCCGTCCGCATGATGCGGACGACGGGGTGTGACGCTGTGATGGTGGGGCGCGGCTGCTTCGGCAACCCCTGGATCTTTCATCAGATGAATGAGCGTTTGTGCGGCCGCGTCGATCCTTTACCGCCCTCATTGGCCCAAAGGGAGCAGATGATCCGGCGCCACCTCGCGCTGGAACTGGCAGCCGCGGGGGAAAAAGGCGGCATGAAAATGTTCCGCAAGCATCTGTTGTGGTACACTAAAGGCCTCAAAGGGGGCTCGCAATTCAGACAGATGATCAGTACCGTGGAGGATAAAATCCTGCTGCTCGACAAACTGCATGCGTTCTTTGCAGGTCTATCTTCTGAACCCGATCTCGCCGATAAATAAGCTCTTGACTTTTCCCGGGTGGCTTGGCATACTCATGGCCAAAATAATGAGGATATAGTGATGGCGCCTGCGTTGTGATTGGACAGGCGGAAGCCGCTGCCGGAAAGACCAAGTGATTTCATGGAACTGATAAAGTTTAAGGAGCTTGAGAGTAAACTTAAGAATCTGCTTGATGAACATGCATCACTCAAGAAGAAGAATTTGGAGTTGGAAGCCGAGGTAAAAAATAAAATTACGGAACTGGAAGAGGCAAGTAATAAATTAAGGGGATTCAAAGAAGAGAGGGATTCTGTACGCACAAAAGTAGATTCGCTTTTGGGATTGCTTCAGGATATCGGTGTTCCCAAGTAGACGTTGAGGATTGACGTTGAAAAAGAAATATCAAATCAGAGTACTGGGGCAGGACATTTCAGTTTTAAGCGACTCTGGGGATGAACATGTCGAGGCTGTCGTTTCTTACGTCAATGATAAGGTATCGGAAATACAGAAAAATACGAAGGCAATCAATGTCTTGCAGGTGGCCGTCCTGGCGGCCTTGAATGTTGCCGATGAATATTTCAAATTACAGGGAGAAAAAGAAGACATCTGCCATCAGATGGAAAGCAGATCGGAGCAGTTGATTCATCTTATTAATGATTTAAGACAGTAGATTTAAATGTATTATCCCCTGCGATGTGCGTGATTAGCGTTCGTTTTTTTGAGCCAACACCTTGGAACCGGGGCCTTTCCTTGTTTGTGGTGAGCCTGTCTGCTGGTTAACCTGAAGTGCTGCAAGCAGAACGCCTGAAGCAACAATAGTAGGCGCCCACTTTTTCAAAAGGTTCAAAAAGGTGGTTAACACGGCATAGGCGGGGGGTCTTTTTTTTATCCAGGTGTAAAGCACCTGTGCCGCCATGCAGGCGCCCTTTCCCCGGTTTTCTTATCCCTTTCATCGACTGAAATCCCGCGGCATCCGGATTTTCTTGAAGTTTGATGATTTCTGGAAATAATTTATCGTCCATGTCACAACGCATGGCCGTCTAATATAAAGGAGGTGAATGGATTTGATTAGCTATAATATAATGCTGTTAGTCGCGTTTGGCGCTGTCGCGCTTGGTTTCCTGGTCGGCTTCATTATCCGCGAGAGAATTTTTAAGAACCGTTTGGCTGCGGCCGAGAATCTTTCTGCCCGTATTGTTGACGAGGCGAAAAAAGAAGCGGAGACTATTAAAAAAGAGGCCGTGATTCAGGCGAAGGAAAATGTCCTCAAAATCAAGTCTGAACATGATAAAGAGTCGCGTGAGCGGAAGCTTGATCTCGATAATCTGGAGAAGAAAATCCGGTCCAAGGAAGAAAACCTTGATAAGCGCATTGATCAGTTGGCGCAGAAGGAAGCCAATGGAGAAATCAGGGAAAAATCCCTGATCAGCAGGGAGGTTGCATTCAGCGAAAAACAGGAAAAGCTCGACCGCATGTTTGAGGAGCAGAGGCAGAAACTCGAAAAAATTGCAGGGATTTCCTCGGAGGAAGCGAAAAATTATCTGATGCAATCCATGGAAGCGGATGCCAAGCGGGATGTGGCCGGCATGATCCGCAAGATCGAAGAAGAGGCGAAGCGCACGGCGGATAATAAGTCACGAGAGATTATCGCCTATGCCATTCAGCGCTATGCCGGTGATTTTGTAGCTGAAAATACGGTGTCTGTCGTCAACTTGCCCGGTGATGAAATGAAAGGGAGAATCATTGGAAGAGAAGGAAGAAACATAAGGGCCATTGAGGCGGCGACGGGAATCGATCTGATTGTCGATGACACGCCGGAGGCGGTCGTGCTGTCCGGCTTTGACCCGATCCGGCGGGAAGTGGCCAAAATTGCGCTGGAAAGACTTATTACGGACGGCCGCATACACCCGGGCCGGATCGAGGATATCGTTAAAAAGGTCAGGACCGAGGTGGATTCGATTATCAAGGAAACAGGAGAGCGGACCTCCTTTGATGTCGGCGTCCATGATATCCATCCGGAGATCATCCACCTGCTGGGCAGTCTCAAATTCCGCAGAAGCTTCTCCCAGAACGTGCTGCAGCATTCCGTGGAAGTGGCCCATCTCACCGGGATGATGGCGGCGGAACTCAAGATGAACGTGAAAGAGGCAAAACGGGCGGGATTGCTGCATGATATCGGCAAGGCCGTCGATTATGAGGTGGAAGGAACGCATGCAGCCATCGGGGCCGATTACGCCAGGCGATTTGGTGAATCTGCAAAGATTGTCCAGGCCATTGCCACCCACCATGAAGACGGCCGGACCAACACGTTGCTCGGGGTGCTCATCCAGGCGGCTGATACCCTTTCGGCGGCCAGGCCGGGCGCCCGGCGCGAGATGATTGAAACCTATGTGAAGCGCTTGGAAGAACTGGAAGCCATTGCAAACTCGTTCAATGGGGTGGATAAATGCTACGCGATTCAGGCGGGCCGGGAGATTCGCATTCTTGTGGAAAATGAAAAAATCTCGGACAACGACGCTGTCATGCTCTGCCGGGATATCATAAAGAAGATAGAGAAAGACATGACCTATCCCGGACAGATCAAAGTGACGGTCATCCGGGAAACGCGGGTTTCCGACTTTGCACGATAGGACATATAACCCATGAAAATTCTGTTTATTGGTGATATCGTCGGCGGGCCGGGAAGGCGTGCGGTGAGGGATCTCGTTCCTGCGCTCATTGAGGATTACCGGATCGACTTGGTCATCGCCAATTGTGAAAATGCAGCGGCCGGTTTCGGCATCACACGCGAGATCGTTGAAGAGTTGTACCGTTGCCGCATCGATATCCTGACATCAGGCAATCACGTCTGGGATAAAAAAGAGGTTCTCGAATTTGTCGAGGATTACGAAACCCTGCTTCGGCCGGCCAATTATCCGGAAGGCGCCCCCGGCTTCGGAAGCGTCCTGATGCCCCGTCCTTCAGGTGTCCAGGTGGGCGTTGTCAACCTGGTCGGGAGAGTTTTTATGCGGCCCCTGGACTGTCCGTTCAAAACGGCACAACGAGAAATCGAGAAGCTCAGGCGAAAGACAAAGATCATTCTTGTGGATATGCATGCAGAGGCGACGTCCGAAAAACAGGCGATGGCCTGGTTCCTCGATGGTCAGGTCAGTGCGGTCATCGGAACCCATACCCATGTTCAAACAGCGGACGAACAGATCCTGCCGCAGGGGACTGCCTACATGACCGACGCGGGCATGACGGGGCCTTTTGATTCGATTATCGGTACGAAGAAGGAGGCGGTACTGGAGCGGTTTTTAATGCAGATGCCCAACAGGTTCGATGTGGCCAAGGGGGATGTCCGGCTTCAGGGAGTCTTGATCACGGTTGATGAACATAC
>CAVWGC010000006.1:192500-469750 GCA_963754515.1 uncultured delta proteobacterium
GCCCAGACCGCCAGCTAAGGTCCCTAATACATGCTAAGTGGAAAAGGATGTGGGAGTGTATAGACAACCAGGAGGTTGGCTTAGAAGCAGCCATCCTTTAAAGAAAGCGTAATAGCTCACTGGTCAAATGAGCCTGCGCCGAAAATTCAACGGGGCTCAAGCATGTAACCGAAGCTGCGGACTTGCACCGCAAGGTGAGAGTGGTAGGGGAGCATTCCATATTAGGTCGAAGCCAGACCGTAAGGACTGGTGGACGAAATGGAAGAGATTATGCTGACATAAGTAGCGATAAAGTGTGTGAGAAACACACTCACCGAAAGCCCAAGGTTTCCTGAGTAAAGCTAATCTTCTCAGGGTTAGTCGATCCCTAAGCCGAGGCCGACAGGCGTAGGCGATGGGAAACAGGTTAATATTCCTGTACCACCAGAAATGCGTTATCAGCGATGGGGGGACGTAGAAGGGTAGGCCATCCGGGTGTTGGACATCCCGGTTCAAGCCTGTAGGGGGAGATTCCAGGCAAATCCGGAATCTCATTCAACTCCGAGGGGTGATGAGGAGAGATTTATCTCGTAAACTGGTTGATCCCATGCTACCAAGAAAAGCCTCTAGTGAGTGTTTCTGGTGATCGTACCGTAAACCGACACAGGTAGGCAGGGAGAGTATCCCAAGGTGCTTGAGTGAAATCTCGTTAAGGAACTCGGCAAAATGACACCGTAACTTCGGAAGAAGGTGTACCCCGTTAGCGTGTAGCGATTCGCACGTGAAGCGCGAGGGGGTTGCAGTGAAACGGCCCAAGCGACTGTTTAGCAAAAACACAGGACTCTGCGAAGTCGTAAGACGATGTATAGGGTCTGACGCCTGCCCGGTGCCGGAAGGTTAAGGGGATTTGTCAGCCGCAAGGCGAAGCTTTGAACCGAAGCCCCGGTAAACGGCGGCCGTAACTATAACGGTCCTAAGGTAGCGAAATTCCTTGTCGGGTAAGTTCCGACCTGCACGAATGGCGTAACGATTTGGGCGCTGTCTTGACGAGAAGCTCAGCGAATTTGATAAACCGGTGAAGAAGCCGGTTACCCACAACAAGACGGAAAGACCCCGTGCACCTTTACTATAGCTTGACAATGAGTTTCGGGCTGGTTTGTGTAGGATAGGTGGGAGGCTTTGAAGTGGAGACGCCAGTTTTCATGGAGCCAACCTTGAAATACCACCCTGATTATTCTGAAATTCTAACCTCGACCCGTGATCCGGGCCAGGGACATTGTCTGGTGGGTAGTTTGGCTGGGGCGGTCGCCTCCAAAAGCGTAACGGAGGCGCGCGAAGGTTCCCTCAGACTGATTGGAAACCAGTCGTAGAGTGTAAAGGCATAAGGGAGCTTGACTGCGAGACCTACAAGTCGAGCAGGTGCGAAAGCAGGTCTTAGTGATCCGGTGGTCCCGCATGGAAGGGCCATCGCTCAACGGATAAAAGGTACGCCGGGGATAACAGGCTTATCACGCCCAAGAGTTCACATCGACGGCGTGGTTTGGCACCTCGATGTCGGCTCATCGCATCCTGGGGCTGAATAAGGTCCCAAGGGTTTGGCTGTTCGCCAATTAAAGCGGTACGTGAGCTGGGTTCAGAACGTCGTGAGACAGTTCGGTCCCTATCTGTTGTGGGCGCAGGATATTTGAGAGGAGCTGTCCCTAGTACGAGAGGACCGGGATGGACGAACCGATGGTGTTCCAGTTGTCGCGCCAGCGGCATCGCTGGGTAGCTAAGTTCGGAAGGGATAACCGCTGAAAGCATCTAAGCGGGAAGCCCACCTCAAGATAAGATATCCCTCTCAGTGGAGACACTGGGACTGAAGACCCCTCGTAGAGTACGAGGTTGATAGGTCAGGTGTGCAAGCACAGTAATGTGTTGAGCTTACTGATACTAATCGGTCGTGAGGCTTGACCATAATATGGTCTTTTATATAAAATGCATCAGCGAGGCGTTCACGATATGCAATTGTTTTACAAAACATAAGGATATCTCGGTAGTTATAGCGGAGAGGACCCACCCGTTCCCATCCCGAACACGGAAGTTAAGCTCTCTTGCGCCGATGGTACTGCACGGGCGACTGTGTGGGAGAGTAGGGAACTGCCGGGATTAAAATTTAAACCCCTTCATGAATGTGAAGGGGTTTTTTATTTTACAATCGCCGCTGCCTTATGATATGGATAACAGATAATTCTGAAAATCAAACAGGAGAGCCCCTATCATGTCCGGTCATTCCAAATGGAGTACCATCAAGAGAAAAAAGGGCGCCATCGATGCGAAGCGCGGCAAGATATTCACGAAGGTTATCAAGGAAATCACTCTCGCGGCGCGCCTTGGCGGCGGCGATCCGGAAACGAATGCGCGCCTGCGGCAGGCCATCATGACGGCCAAGGACGAAAATATGCCCAAGGACAACATCGAACGGGCGATCAAAAAGGGTGCCGGAACCGGTGCGGACGCCGTGATTTATGAGGAAGTGACCTACGAGGGATACGGTCCCGGCGGTGCGGCGGTGCTGGTCGAAGTGATGACGGACAACAAAAACCGCACTGTGGCCGAAATCAGGCATATTTTTTCCAAGCACGGCGGCAACCTCGGTGAAAACGGCTGCGTCGCCTGGATCTTTGAAAAGAAGGGCGCCATTATTCTGGAAAAAAAATCGGTGCATGAGGACGAACTCATGGAACTGGTCCTTGAAGCGGGGGCGCAGGACGTGCGTGATGACGAAAATGAATTTACGGTGATCACCGCCCCGGCCTCGTTTGACGGGGTCAAAAAGGCCATTGATGAGCGCCGGATCAAATGCATCGATGCGAAGATCGGCCTGATCCCCCAGACGACAGTCAAGCTCGATGGTGCAAAGGCCGAACAGATGCTCAAGATGATGGAAAAGCTGGAAGATCTTGACGACGTCCAGGATGTCTATGCCAATTTTGACATCGCCGACGAAATCATGGAACGCCTGAGCGCCTGAACGGGGATGTTTATCCATTGAGAATTTTAGGAATCGATCCCGGTCGCCATAAGACCGGCTATGCCGTCTTGGAAAAGCATCGCCGCGGTCTTAGCTATGTGATGTACGGCGAGATCGGCGCCGACAAGAGCGCTTCCCTCTCTGCCAGCCTGAAGAACATCTACGAGCGCCTGCTTGCGGTAATAGCGGAAACCCGGCCCGACTGCGTGGCCGTGGAGAACGTCTTTTACGGGAAGAATGTCAGGAGTCTGATCCAGCAATCCCATGTGCGGGGCGTGGTCATCCTGGCCGGCGCCCATAGCGGCGCACCGATTTTTGAATATTCTCCGCTCGAAATCAAGAAGGCGGTTGTCGGCTATGGGCGCGCCGAAAAGAGGCAGGTTCAGATCATGGTCAAGGCCATGCTGGACCTGACGGAGCTGCCGCCGCCCGATGCAGCCGACGCCATGGCCGTCGCCATCTGCCATGCCAATTTTTTGAAGGTCGAATCCATCTGATATGATTGCGCGCATCAAAGGCATCCTCATCCATAAATCTGTCAGCCACGTGATTGTGGATGCGCACGGCATCGGTTACCAGATATTCGTGCCGCTGACAACCTTCTATGAACTGCCGGAGACGGGGCAGTCCGTAATCCTCAATATTTACACGCATGTCAAGGAAGATGCCATTCACCTGTTCGGCTTTCACACGCTCGAAGACCAGGGCATTTTCCAGATGCTGATTTCCGTCGTCGGTATCGGGCCGAGGCTGGCCCTGAATATCCTTTCTGGAATTCCGGCCCGCGAGTTTATCCGGGCCGTGACGCAGGGAAACCTGGGCCGGCTCGTGGCCATTCCCGGCGTGGGCAAAAAGACGGCAGAGCGCATGGTGCTGGAGTTGAAGGACCGCATGCTAAAGATCGACTTCGCTCCGGTCGCCCTGGAAGGCAAGACGGGCGAGGGGAGGGATAATGCCGTAAAGGAAGACGCCCTGTCTGCGCTCGTGAATCTGGGCTATAAGCAGGCGGCGGCCGGAAAGGCCATTGACGGCGTCGTCGCCGGGTCGTCCGGCGATTTGAGCCTGGATGTTCTGTTGAGGGAAGCCCTGAAGCGGTTATCGGGATGAGGGGAATGGAGACAATCCTGCCATGACGGACAAGGTCGTGAGAAATCAGCTCGTGAGTCCGGTTGGCTTGGAGCCGGAGACCGGCTTCGAGCTGTCGCTGCGTCCGGTAAGCCTGAGCGAATACATCGGTCAGGACAAGATCAAGAGCAATCTGGCCATATTCATTGAGGCCGCCAAGGGCCGCCGGGAGGCGCTCGATCATGTGCTGCTCTCCGGCCCGCCGGGGCTCGGCAAGACGACGCTCGCCTATATCATGGCCAGAGAAATGGGCGTGGACATCAAGGTGACATCCGGCCCGGTCATAGAACGTCCCGGGGATCTGGCGGCCATCCTTACGAACCTGCATGAACATGACATCCTTTTCATCGACGAGATCCACCGGCTTTCTCATGTCGTCGAGGAGATCCTCTATCCGGCGATGGAAGACTTTCATATCGATATTCTGATCGGTCAGGGACCGTCGGCGCGTTCCATGAAGCTCGAGATTCCCCGGTTCACGCTCATCGGCGCCACGACGCGGGCCGGGCTGCTGACATCGCCGCTGCGGGACCGGTTCGGCATGAGTTTCCGGCTCGGTTTCTATAGTCCCGACGAGTTGTCGATCATCCTCAAGCGTTCGGCGCGAATTTTGTCGGTGGCACTCGATGAAGCGGGCGCCCGCGAAATGGCGCGCAGATCGCGCGGGACACCGCGCATCGCCAACCGTCTGTTGCGGCGGGTAAGGGATTTCGCCCAGGTCAAGGCCGACGGAGAAATTGACGAGAAAGTGGCCGTCGCGGCGCTGGATATGCTGGAAGTGGACGACCACGGGTTTGACCACATGGACCGTACGATCCTGCTGACGCTCATCGACAAGTTCAACGGGGGGCCCGTAGGCATCGACAACCTCTGCGCCGCTATCGGCGAAGAAAAGACCACGATCGAGGACGTTTACGAGCCCTTTCTCATTCAGGAAGGCTACATCCAGCGCACGGCGAGGGGACGCATGGCGACGCGCCTAGCCTATGAACACTTCGGCAGACCCTGGGCCGCGGCAAACCAGAAAGAACTTTTTTAGACGGCTTCGTAAAAAGTCCGGATGCTCAAGTTGCGCTGCATCATTCCCCGGCTTTCGCCGAGGCAGGCTTAATGCGGCGTATGTTCAAGTGCACCTCACTCCTCAGGATTTGCACGCCTTGCCTGCGGAGCTTTTTACGCAGCAGTCGTTTTCAGCTCAATTTTCGTTTTTTTCAGACTGCCGGATTGACCATGAAGCTTTTACTGCACATCTGCTGCGCGCCCTGTCTCATTTATCCGCTGAAAATACTGAAACAGGATCAGCATGAGCTCACTGGGTGCTTTTATAACCCAAACATCCACCCCAGTCGGGAATATCAGCGACGCCTCGAGACGCTCAGAGAATATGCGGATCAGCGGGCACTGGAGATAATCTGGCCAGAGGCTTATGATATGGAAGTCTTTCTTCGCCGAACTGCCCTCCGGGAAGCCGACCGATGCGACGTCTGTTACGATATACGATTGCGTTATGCAGCGAGCCTGGCAAAGCACCGCAGCCTCGACGGTTTTACCACTACGCTGCTGTACAGCAAATATCAGCAGCATGAACGCATCAGGGCGACCGCGGAACGTCTGGCGCAGGAATATGGGATTTCTTTTTACTATCAGGATTTCCGGGTCGGCTGGTCGGAGGGTGTCAGAGTCTCAAGGGAAACGGGAATATACCGGCAATCCTATTGCGGCTGCATTTACAGCGAAAAGGTACGATACTGGCGTTCAAATGTGGATGGGTGAGTACAACTGAATGTTCTTATGTGTGTCGTTCATGACACAGATAATCGCCGCCGACAGAGCTCCTGCTGTGTCTCATCAGGGCCGGACAAAAATATTGTGAACGATATTATACGTTTAAAATTATAGAAAATACGTGATGTAATCCAAATGTGATGGTACATATAATGCTTTCAGATATTCAAGGCGCATAAATCAAGCGTTTTGTATAACCGGTGAAAATGGTTCGCAAGCGGCAAATCAAAGATTTTTTAGTTGCGGTGTTTCCCATTTTCAAAGGTCTCTGATTATGATTAATGAGATGCGCTTTTTCGTGTGCTTAAGGGTGGCCGCAAGCTGTCATTCCCTCAGCGGCCGTGCAACGTGAGCAATCGGCTTTTTTGCGCGAAGTCGTTAAATAAAATACAGGATTAAAACACAATCATGTACCTTCAGAGAACCATTCGCGATGAGATTGAATGCAAAAGTAATGGGTTGCATTCGGGTCGCAAGGTCAGCATGAAGATCAGGCCCGCCGATGTGGACGAGGGGATTGTCTTTATTCGCACGGATTTACCCGGCAATCACCGGGTCAGAGCGGAGATCGGTAATGTCTGCGACACCACACTCGCGACCACCATCGGCAACAACGGTTCGGCTGTATCCACCATTGAACACCTGATGTCCGCTTTCAGCGGCATGGGCATCGATAACGCCATCGTTGAGGTAAACGCTCCAGAAGTGCCGATTATGGACGGGAGTGCATTGCCCTTTATCCGGATGCTCAAGACCGTGGGAACGCGAATCCAGGGCAAATGTAAAAAATTACTGGTGATTAATGAAGCAGTGTCCGTTGAGGATGGGGTGGGGGCGGCGATGCTGTTGCCTGCATCGGAATTCAAGATTACCTATAAGATCGATTTCGATCATCCCGCCATCGGCCAGCAGACCTATCATATGGTTTTCTCCGATACCCACTACGAGGAGGATATCTGCGCTGCGCGCACCTTCGGTTTTCTGAAGGATGTTGAATACCTTCAAGCCAGGGGGCTCGCGCTGGGCGGGTCGTTACAAAACGCTGTTGTCCTCAACGAAAAGAAAATCATCAATAAAGAGGGGCTACGTTGTCCGAATGAATTTGTAAAGCATAAAATCCTCGACGCAATCGGCGACCTGTCGCTTCTGGGAATGCCCATTATCGGCCATTTCATTGCCTACAAATCCGGACACCGGTTAAACAATCAACTGCTTCAGGCAGTACTCGCCCGGCCACAAAGCTGGTCTCTTGTCCATCAATACCGGCGGCAGGATCAGGCAACCGCCGTCCGTCCATTGAATGTTCCCACCTTTCGTGTCCTTGACGCCGTCAATGCGTAACGACCCCGTCCGCAAATAGCACTTGCAATTTCAGCGCCTCTTCCTTAGTATAACGTCTGACTTTAAATAACGAGAAAAACTGTCTTTTTATAGTATATCAGCCTGGCAGATCCGCATGGAAAAAAGACGATTCATAATAATTGTTTTACTTGTCCTTCTTTCCCTCCATTCTTTTCCTTCCCCGGCGATGGGCAATCAAGCCGAAATAAAGGATGTTCTTATAACGCAAAGCATTGATTACATTCATCTCTATACAAAAGTGAACAATGCGATCAGCAAAGACATGGAGAAGGCAATTCTGGCCGGCGTGCCGACAACCATTACATTCCTCGTCGACCTCTACCAGGAGCGATCTTTATGGTTTGACAGGAAAGCCTCCGGTGTCGTCATCAAGCAGACGATTAAATACGACAATGTCAAGAAGACATTTTACGTATGGCTGCATAGCAGGCAGGAACCGGAGGGCTTTCAGGACTTTGAGGGCGCCAAGCGGGCCATTACGGAATTAAACGGCGTCGTGGTGGCGCCGGTCAGACAATTGCAGCAATATACGCCGACTTATATCATGATCAAGGCAAAACTGGACAAGGTCCGTCTGCCTCTGGGAATGGAATATGTTTTCTTTTTCGTTTCTCTGTGGGATTTCGAGACGGACTGGTATAAACAAAGGTTCATATTTTAATGGCAGAAAGAGAAAAAAGAACCGATGGCCCGAATGCCGTTGAACTCATGCGTCGCAAGCGCGAACGCATCATCATCGTTATCACCGTTGCGGTTATCCTGATTCTTTCCTATCTGGAGTACCACCTTTTTCGTGCGGAATCCATCCTGCCCGCCTCGAGTAACATTCTTATTTTTGGACTCATCAACATCAACGTTATCCTGATCATTTTGCTCATTTTTCTGATTGTACGGAATGTGGTGAAACTCATTTTTGAAAGGCGGCACGGCGTCATCGGCTCAAAGCTCCGGACAAGGCTTGTAGCCGCATTTGTCGGGCTGTCTCTGATCCCGACCGTGGTCCTCTTTATTGTTTCCATCAACTTTCTTTCATACAGCATCGACACCTGGTTCAGCATGAAGATCGGAGATGCACTGAATCAGACCATCGAAGTGGCACAGCTCTATTATCGGGAGACGGCGGATCATGCCAAATTCAATGCCCGGCAGATCAGTGAGGATATTACGCGGACCCGGCTTTACCAGAAAGACAGGGATCTTTATTTGAGGACGCTCATCGATCAGCGTCAGAAAGCATTCATGTCCGACATCCTGGAAGTTTATCTGGACAATCCCAAACAGAAGTTTCTCGTCAAAAATGAAGACAAACCAGGTCTCGATGCGCCGCCTTTATCTCCCAAAACACTGGAAGAGATTTTTCTCGGCAAGGAAGTGTCCACGGTCAATCAGGTTGGCAACCGCGATCTGGTCAGCGGAGCGGTGCCGATTTACTCTTTTTCCAGTCCACAGGAAGTCATAGGAGCGGTTGTTGTCAGCTTTTACCTGACAAAGGCATTAGTTGATAAAATGTCAGTGATTTCAAAGACATCAGAGCAATATGGACAATTGGACCTTCTGAAAAATCCTTTGAAGTTCAGTTATATCATCACATTATTCCTGGTGACCCTTCTGATAATTTTTTCCGCAACCTGGTTCGGGCTTTTTCTGGCCAAGGGGATTACCGGGCCCATCCAGGATCTGGCGGACGCCACCCACAAAATCGCGCAGGGAAATCTGGATTACCAGATTGATGTCGTCGCCGATGACGAAATCGGGGTTCTGGTGGATTCATTTAATCAGATGACCCGTGATTTGAAAAAAAGCAACCAGCGGCTCGAACAGGCAAACATTGACCTCGAACAACGGCGGAAATACATGGAAACGGTCCTCCGCAACGTATCCGCGGGTGTGATTTCCATCGATCAGGACGGCGTAATTGCCACGATCAACCGGGCTGCGGAAAAGATGCTCAATATCAGAACGGAAAAGGTTCTTGCGAAGCGATATGCGGACTTGCTGGATACGGAACACCTTGCACTTGTGGATCAAATCCTCCGGGAGCTTCGTCAAAGCGAAGAAGGGTTCATCGACAAACAGGTCGAATTGACCATCAAGGGCAGTGCCCTGACCTTCCTGATGGCCACGACTTTGATCAGCGATGATGAAGGGAATGACTTGGGCATGGTGGTCGTTTTTGAGGATTTAACTCAACTCCAGAAAGCGGAAAGGGCGGCGGCATGGCGGGAAGTCGCCCGGCGCATGGCCCATGAAATCAAAAATCCGCTGACTCCGGTCCAGCTCTGCGCACAAAGGCTTCAGAAAAAGTTCGGGGATCGATTGGGCAAAGACAGCGATGTGTTTCGGGAGTGCACGAACACCATAATCAGCCAGGTGGAAGTGTTAAAAAATCTAGTGAATGAATTTTCCCATTATGCCCGGATGCCGGTGACGACGCCAAGCCTTAACGATTTGAACGATGTCATTGCCGATGCTGTTATCCTGTATCAGGATGCGCACAAGGAGATTGCCTTTTGTTTTCAGAGGGGCGAAGATATTCCCAAGATAAATCTTGACCCGGCCCAGATCAAACGGGTCATGATTAATCTTTTGGAAAATGCGGTCGCTGCGGTGAATAAAACGGATGGTCGCATTGAAGTCAGGACGTTTTATAACGGCAGCCGTCCCCGTGCGCTGGTCGAAGTGGCGGACAACGGCGCCGGTATTCCGCCAGCGTACAAGGGTAAAATGTTCGAACCCTATTTTTCGACAAAACGCTCGGGGAGCGGCTTAGGGCTGGCCATTGTAAGTTCCATTATTGCCGATCATCACGGTCATCTGAATGTTTATGACAACCATCCGCACGGCACGGTTGTTGCCTTTGAATTACCGGTCCTGGAAGTGTGACGACATCGTAAAAAGTCCGGATGCTGCGTTGCGCTTCATCCTTCGTCATTGCGGCGTACCCAAAAGTACGCCTCACTCCTCAGGGATCGCGCGCCTTGCCTACGGAGCTTTTTACGAAGCCGTCGAAAGGGACACATTTTTCGACTTTTTGCGAGTGTGTCAAGTGTAGAATTGCCAAGAACAAGGGCCGGGAAACCTGCACATCGAGTTTGATAAATACATAGGATGCTGAAGATCTTATGCAGAAAACAATATTGATTGTTGATGACGAGGAAACAATCCGCCAATCCCTGGGCAGTATTTTGGTCGACGAGGGGTATGAGATTATTATGGCCGAAAGCGGTGAGCAGGCCATAAAAACCGTCGAAGATGAATTCCCAAGTCTCGTTTTCCTGGACATCTGGCTTCCAGGTATGGATGGCCTGGAGACTCTCAAAGCGATCAAGTCAGAATATCCCTCTGTTTGCGTGGTGATGATGTCTGGTCACGGCACGATCGAAACGGCCGTCCGGGCGACCAAGCTGGGGGCTTTCGATTTTATCGAAAAACCCCTCTCTCTGGAAAAAGTGATCCTGGTGGTGAACCATGCCATGGATATGCTTCGGCTGGAAGAAGAGAACAGGCTTTTACGACAGAGGGTATCCCATGAATATGAATTGACCGGAAATAGTGAGCCCGTTGTGGAGCTCAAGGAAATGATTTCACTGGTGGCGCCGACCAATGCCTGGATTCTCATCATGGGTGAAAATGGCACCGGAAAGGAGTTGGTGGCCCGTTCCATTCACAGGCAAAGCCGGCGGATAGCCAAACCTTTTGTGGAAGTAAACTGTGCGGCCATTCCCGAAGACCTGATCGAGAGTGAATTGTTCGGCCATGAAAAGGGGGCCTTTACCGGGGCGACGATGAAAAAGAGAGGCAAGTTTGATCTGGCCCACGAAGGGACGATTTTTCTGGACGAAGTTGCCGACATGAGCCTCAAGGCGCAGGCTAAAATCCTGCGAATTCTGCAGGAAAAGAAATTTGAACGGGTCGGCGGTACAAAGCTGATTCCCACAGATGTCCGGGTGCTGGCCGCGACGAACAAGGACCTGGAGAAAGAAATGGAAGAAGGCCGTTTCCGTCAAGATCTTTTCTATCGCTTAAACGTGATTCCCCTGAGGATCGCCCCCTTGAGGGAACGAAAAGAAGATATTCCCTTGCTTGTCGAGCGTTTCCTGAGAGAGTTTTCCATCAAGGAAGGAGAGACGGCAAAGACCATAACGCATGAGGCAGTTGCTCAGCTGATGGAGCACAACTGGCCGGGCAATGTCCGGGAATTGAAGAACATCACGGAAAGGCTTTCTATCATGACGTCAGCGAATGTGATCGCTGCCGGAGATATTCCCGCATTGTTCAGGGAAGGCGATCAGGGCTTGCCGAACAGGCTGGAGTCCGTTTCCGACTCCTATAAAGAGGCGAAATGGAATTTTGAAAAGCACTATATCGAGAAAAAGTTGCGGGAATTTGACGGGAATATTTCCCGGACGGCAGAGGCTATTGGCCTTGAAAGAAGCAATCTTCACCGCAAAATAAGAAGTTATGGCTTGGACGTTAAATCCATGGACGGTGATGCCTGACGGGAGGACAGGGCTTCTTTCTTCATGTCGGCGATGGAAAATTTGTTAAAGGGGAGGAAAATAAGACCCAGGGTGATGACAATGCCGATAGAAAGGAAATGATAGATAACGGCAAAGGTAAGGGCATCTGATTTGGAGACATCAAAGAGGGTGAGGCCAAGAATGCAGGCGTAGTGCCAGTTGCCGATGAATCCCGGCGCTGCCGGAATGGCGATGCCAATCAGCAGAATGATCATCGTAACCGTTGCGGCGGTGAAGGACAAATTCAATGCAAAGGCATGAAACAGGGTATAAATGGACGCTGCATTGATCATCCAGATCAGCACAGACAACAGCACAACCAGAAGCAGCAGCCTGAAATCGCTGAAAATCTTAAAACCGTCAATCAATTGATGAAACAGTCCGTCAATTTTTCCGGCAAATCGTTCGGGCAGGCGGTTGATCAAAGGCGCCAGCGCCTTCAGTGCAGCATCCCGCTTCAGCAGCATGATTATCATGACCGCCAGGAAAATGAGTGTCAGCAAGGATACCAGCAGCGCCGAACGAACAAGCCATGGTGGCAAAGAGGGGACAAAAAACAACGCGACACCGAAGATAAGCAGAATGGCGATGCTGTCGCAGACCCGCTCAACGAGAATCGTTCCCAAGGCGGCAGTCATTTTGATCCGGCTTTTTTTGGTTATCAGATAAGGCCGGGCCAGTTCGCCCATCCTGGCCGGGAGAGCGACGATCGCTAAAAAACCAACGCTGGAAACGGAAAAAAGGGAAATCTGGTTGACCCGATCAAGTGGGCGTAGCATCAATCCCCAGCGGAACGATCTCAATAACTGGAAACAAAACACAATCGCCAGAAAAAGCAGGACATAGTCAACTCGGATCTGCCCGAAACCGTCTGCCACATCCCGAAACACAATCCCCCGGAGCGACAGGTAGACCAGGGCGATGCCTATAAAGATGCCCGTAATCCACTTTTTCATTGACGGGTCCTGCTGGAAGCGTTCACGGGTAATCTGTTATTGTTGCAGAGACGGTTCACCCTTGAGGAACTCGTATCAAGTCGAAAAATGAGCTGAAAACGACGGCTTCGCAATAAGCTCCGCAGGCAAGGCGCACAGAACCCTCCCTTGAGGAGTGATACGTACTTGGACATACACAGCGATGACGAAGGATGCAGCGCAACTTCAGCATCCGGACCTTTTACTAAATCATCACTTATGGGCGAGTTTTTCATAAATTTTGTCATGCAGGAGCTGGGAGGACAGTTTATTGCCGAACAGGCCAACCCGGATGCCGACTCTGGTCAGATTTTTTGCCTTGTACGTCACATCGAGAGAGACATTTTCATCATTGATCATAGATTGAATGCTGCCCATGCCGATTTCGCGTTTCGGCTGCACATCTTTTCCGCGCATATCCGCCACGGTCCTTTCGCAGGCGCTCCAAACCTTGTCAAAGGGGGCGCTATAATCGGTAGCCAGCTCGCCGTTGATATAATAATACGTCCCCGCACCTGAACCGACGATACCTCCCAAAATCAGGACTTCGGGACCGCAAGCGGTAAATAGGAAAAAACATACTGCCAGAAAACACAACCGCATTTTTTTTCTTAACATGGCCTCTCCTTTCTTAATCTGATTCTTGTCTTTTATGTCTATGAAACTTTGAGGCGCTTTGCAAGTCCATTAATGTCAGGCCTGCAAACCCATCTCGCCACTGACTCGGGCAAACTCCCGCAGCAGTTCTTCCTGCTTCCTGTTTAACTGAGTCGGAATCATCACCACCGTTTCGATGATCTGATCCCCCCGACCGAAACCTCGCAAATGGGCGATGCCCTTGCCCTTCAATCTGAACGTCTTGCCGGACTGGGTGCCCTTCGGTATTTTCAGCCTTTCGGAGTCCATGAGCATCGGTACTTCAATCGTTGCGCCCAGAGCCGCCTGGATAAATGAAATTGTAATGCGGCAATAGATGTCATCGCCGTTTCGTTCAAAAAATTCATGGGGTTCAACGTAAATAAAGACATAGAGATCCCCGTTTGGCCCGCCGCCGCTGCCCTGCTCTCCCTCGCCGCGCAACCGCAAACGTGAACCCGTTTCAACTCCGGCAGGAATCTTGATATTTACAGTTCTGCTTATCTGTATTCGGCCTGTGCCCATGCAGGGTTGGCAGGGCTCCGGGATGACGCGCCCCTCGCCCCGGCAGTTCGGGCAGGTGGTGCTGATGCTGAAAAACCCGCTGGACTGGGTCACTTGTCCCCGGCCCTGGCAACGGCGGCAGACCTCCGGGCTTGTACCGGAGGCCGCTCCCGTCCCCAGGCACTCACCGCAAGTCTCATGCTTGGGGACCTCGATATCTTTGGCCATGCCGAAGGCGGCGTCCATGAAGGAAATTTTCAGGTCATAGCGCAGGTCGCTGCCGGCGCGTGCTGCCGATCGGGATCGAGATCGTCCGTTTTTTAAGCCGAACACATCTTCAAAAATACTGCCGAAACTCGAAAAAATATCCTCGAACCCGGAAAAACCCTGAAAACCGGTGTTGCTGAGCCCCTCATGGCCATAGCGGTTATAGATGTCTCTTTTTTCCTTATCGCTCAGGACTTCATAGGATTCGGCGGCTTGCTTGAACCGTTCCTCCGCCTCCTTATCCCCCGGGTTGCGATCGGGATGATATTGCATGGCCAGCTTTCGATAGCTTTTCTTGATATCTTCATCCGTTGCGTTTCTGTCCACACCCAGGACTTCGTAATAACATCGTTTGATCATGTGAGATTTCGTGTTTACCCCAGTCATTATTTTGTGAACATGCGAAGAGGAACTTTGGAAACAAGTAAAATAAACCCCCGACGCGTCCCGGTCAAGGATAGGTCTCTATTTAATCAGCCGCTCGAGGGCTTCTTCGTATTTTTCTCTTTGTTTTCGCAATGATGCCGGCGGGCAGGGTCGGCGCCGGCGGCTTCTGATCCCAGGAAATGGACAGGAGATAGTCACGCAGGAACTGCTTGTCGTAGCTCTTCTGCGCCCGACCCGGCTCGTAGTCGTCTTTTGGCCAGAAGCGCGACGAGTCCGGAGTCAACAGCTCGTCAATCAGGATGAGTTCCCCGTTGATAAGACCGAATTCCATTTTCGTATCGGCGATGATGATGCCGGCGGTGTCGGCGATGCTGAAGGCGCGATCGTAGAGCTTCAGGCTGATATCCATCACATTGGCGGCCAGTTCTGCGCCGATGAGTCTTTCCACATCATTTTGGGCAATCGTTTCATCGTGCTCGCCGACAGGCGCTTTGGTGGACGGCGTGAAGATGGGCCTTGGCAGCCTGTCCGATTCCCTCAATCCTTCGGGGAGGCGAATTCCGGAAACCATTCCGGTCCGGCAGTAATCCTTCCAGCCGGAACCGCTCAGGTAGCCTCTGACAATGCATTCCACGGGCAGAGGCTTCGCTTTTTTCACGAGCATGCTCCTGCCTCGCAGCCTGTCGCGGTAAGGCGAGCAGGATTCCGGAAAGGCATCGGGTCGGTTGTGACCAGATGATTACCAATGATATCGAGAGTTTGCTCGAACCAGAAGGTGGACATGCGCGTGAGAATTTCCCCCTTGCCGGGGATGGGATCGGGCATAACGACATCGAAGGCGGAAATCCGGTCTGTGGCGACGATCAGCAGATACTGATCCAGATCGTAAATATCCCTGACCTTTCCCCTCCCGGCCATTGTCAGCGTGCGGAAATCCGTTTGTAAAACGGGATGAATTTTCATATTCATTGCTTCATCTAAGAAAGGGATTGGATGTTTTTTCCCGGCCGATGGTGGACGTCGGCGCTCCGCCATAATTATGTCCCGGCATAACCTTTGTGTCGTCGGGTAAGGTGCAGAGTTTTTCCTGGATGGAACGGGCCATGACCTGGCCGGATCCTCCGGGAAGATCGGTTCGCCCGACGCCGCCTACAAACAGCGTATCTCCGGTAAAGACATATCCATCGGTATGCAGCGACATGCTGCCGGGCGAGTGTCCCGGCGTATGCAGGACTTTCAGGGAGATGCCGCCGACCGAGATGATGTCGCCATCTCGAACGGTCCTGTCTGCGGTCGGGGACTGCTTGGCGCCGAACATCCTGAGCACCATGGCCGGCGTTGAGGTCAGCATGTCCGCATCTGATTCGTGAATGACAATCTGTGCACCGGTCTTTTCTTTCATATCCGTATTGCCAGAGATATGATCCACATGGCCGTGGGTATTGACAATATACTTGATATTCAAGTTGTTTTGGCTCGCCTGAGCAATGATCCCGTCGATATTTGCGGCCGGATCGATGACCAGCGCTTCTCCTGTGACGGGGTCGCCCAGAAGATATGCGAAAACCGCCATATTGCCCACCTGCATCTGTTTAAGAAACATGCCGTCCCCTTTTAGAATTATTTATAAACAACGGCGCCAGCCCTATCATTTTAAAAGCCGCAAGTCAATGAAAGATAACGCTGGTTCGTCACAAACCCTTCTCCCTTTTAGAGCGCATGTTTCTGCAGAAATGAACGGGATGCGATGTAAAATAAGTGAATTATTTCATGGCAATATCAGGACAATATGCGGGACTGTGCCTTCCTCTGTTCGTTACATTCCCCGAGAGGCTTTCTCCAGATGGGCGACTTTGTCCCCGGTTCAAAAAAGTCATCGATCATGCCCGCCGGTTCACCGGCAATACCGGTATAGAATTCCCATGCGGTATCGCGGTAGCGGGGGTGGCTCGACCAGATCATTTCCGCGTACCCCCTTTGTCCGGCCCGGTCAAATAGCGTCAGCAGCAATGATTTGCCCAATCCTTTTCCGCGATAATAGGAAGAGATAAAAGCGATGACAAGTCCGGATGCCATGATAGTCGTCGCCGACCGGTAACCGGCCATCCGGGGATCCACGTCACCGCACCCCATGACGCCGATGGCTTTGCATTGGTGATCTCTGGCAACCAGATAGATTTTTTTGTTATTACCCTCAAGGTCTGTGCGAAGCATTTCCACCAGATGACTGACCTCTGCTTCAATCACCTGTCCCTGCCGCTGGACCCACTGTCGAAAAACAGGAATCAGATCCACGATATCTTTTTCTTCCAATTCACCGATGGTGAAAGAAAATCGTTTTTCTACCAGCCGCTCCGCCGCCTCCTTCGTCTGAATCTCTCCGTTGAGCTGGGCGTCTTCAACGGCATTCAGTATCTGCTTAAACAGCGGCCCCGGGGTATAACCATGGGCGATCAGGTCCTTGCCGGTCAGAAGGCGAGGCGGATTCAACTGTTCCGCGGGAAGGGCTGTAAGTTTTTCCCGACAGAATATATAGTTGTCCAGCATCCCGTGGCTTCCGAGGCAGTCCATCCGGTGGAGTTCCAGATGCAGATCGAAAGCCGGCTGACGCAGAAAGCGTTTCAGGCGGTTGGGCCGCATGTCCCGTACATGCATGAACGTCATGTGTTCATGAATGAGGGCGAGAATCGTGTCCATCTGGGCACTCGAGAATTTCAGCCGCCGCAGGATCTCTGCGGCCAGTTCCTCGCTCTTCTGAACATGACCGTAAAAATGGATACCGGAGCAATCTACAAATCTTGTCAGGGCTTTGCCGACATCATGGAGGAGCACCGCCCAAGGCAGGCACGGGTCCATCGCCTCGTCCGCAGTAATGGTCATATGATCCAGCATCTGCAGAACGTGCTGCCAGACATCCCCTTCCGGGTGAAACTGCTTCGGCTGATCGACCCCCTTCAGGGCGGTGACCTCAGGCAGAACCTCCATCAGCAGCCCCGATGCATCCAGGAGTTCCAGCCCCCGGCGTGCCCCGCTGCGCGTGATCGTTTTGGTTAATTCTTCGCGGATCCGTTCAACGCTTATCTTCCGGATCGCGCCGGCGTTGCGGCAGACGGCGGCGAAGGTGGGCGGATCGACGGTAAAATCGAGACCGGCGGCAAAACGGATGGCCCGCAGCATACGCAAATGGTCTTCGGCGAAACGTTCCTCCGGATCGCCGATGGTGCGGATAATACGGCGGGTTATATCCATGTGACCGCCGACGAGATCGAACACATAGCCCGTCAAAGGATCCAACAACAGGCCGTTGACGGTAAAATCGCGCCGCCGGACATCTTCCTGGGCCGTGGCAAATCGCACTTGGGAGGGCCGGCGGCCATCGTCATAGCCGTCCTCGGTCCGGTAGGTGGCCACTTCATAACGATGTTCCCCGTCGATCACCAGAATTACGCCGAATCGGGCGCCCACGGGAACGGTATGCGGAAAGAGCTTCTGCACATCATCGGGCCGCGCGGATGTGACGATGTCGTAATCGCCCGGTTCCACGCCACGCAGAAAGTCCCGGACACAGCCGCCGACGAAGAAGGCCTCGTAACCGGCCATCTGCAGCTTCAGAACAATATCCATGGCAGACGCGCGTAATGTCGCTGCCGGTTCCTTTTCCCCAGTCATGTCAAACCTGCCCCTGTCGTGCTGGATGAAATCGGCTAATTCTCCTGCTTTATCCCGAGTTTGATCGCGCAGAACTCCCCACACATGGTGCAACCCTCTTCGTGTGCGCTTTCGCTGCGTTCAAGCCACGCCCCGGTTCTTTCCGGATCGATGGAGACAGCGATCTGCCCCTGCCAGTCGAAGGCCTTGCGGCATTCGGCCATGCGGATGTCTCTTTCCATGGCGCCGGGAAGGCTCTTGGCGATATCGGCGATATGGGCGGCGATCCTCGCGGCGATGACGCCCTCGCGGACATCCGCGAGGGTCGGCAGCCGCAAATGCTCGGAAGGCGTGACGTAACAGAGGAAATCCGCGCCGGCCGCGCCGGCAATGGCCCCGCCGATGGCCGAGGTGATATGATCGTAGCCCGGCGCAATGTCCGTCGGCAGGGGGCCCAGGACATAAAACGGTGCGCCGTTGCAGATCCGCTTCTGCAGCCGAATGTTGGCTTCGATGTCCCTGAGCGGCACGTGGCCGGGTCCTTCGATCATGACCTGAACATCCTGATCCCGCGCCTGCTTTGCCAGTTCGCCCAGCACAATGAGTTCCTGCAACTGCCCCCGATCCGTGGCGTCGGCCAGACAGCCCGGCCGCAGCCCGTCGCCCAGGCTCAACACCATGTCGTAGCGTCCGGCAATCTCGATCAACCGGTCGTACTGCTCAAAGAGCGGATTTTCCCGGTCATGACAGGCCATCCAGTTGGCCGTGATCGACCCGCCGCGGCTCACGATGCCCAGGAGGCGGCCTTCCGCATCGAGACAACGGACGCTGCTGCGCGTCACACCGCAGTGTACTGTGATAAAATCAACGCCGTCCTCGCCGTTTTCCTCGATTGCCCGGAACATATCATCGGCTGTCATCTCCACGATCGCCCGCCGTTCGGCCAGCATCTGCGCCGCCGCCTGGTAGATAGGCACCGTTCCGATCACGGGCGCCGAAGCGCTGATGATCGCTTTGCGGATGGCCCGGATGTCGCCGCCCGTCGAAAGATCCATGATCGCATCGGCGCCTGCGGCCATGCAGATCCGCACTTTCTCAAGTTCCAGCGCCGGATCGATGCGATCCCTCGATGTTCCGATGTTGGCGTTGATCTTGGTCCGCAGGCCCCTGCCGATGGCAAGAGGCTGAACCGTGCGATGAATGTTATTGCGGACGACCACGATGGTCCCGTCTTCGACCCCCTGGCGGACAAATTCCGGGGAAACCCCTTCCTGTTGTGCGCAGAGCTTCATTTCTTCCGTAATGGCGCCTTTTCTTGCTGCTTTCAGTTGTGTCATAATAAAATCCTTTTACAAGCCATTCGCAATTTTCAGAACCATGTTGACCACATCGTCGGGGTCCTGCCCCGGGACGTCGTTCATGGGCCCCCAGATGGTTTATCCGTCAATCTTTAGGATTTCAGTTCGGTCAGGCTGCGATAGCGCGCAAGCTCCTGAAAAACCGGCGCGAAATGATTCGTCGGGCCGTGCCCTCCGCCGATGCGCCAGGCGTGCCGGATGGCCTCCTGTGTGTAAATTTTGGCCGCACAGACGGCGTCGTGCACGCTCTTTCCGGCGGCCAGACCCGTTGCAATTGCCGCGGAAAAGGTGCAGCCCGTCCCGTGGGTATCCCCGGTTGCGATGCGCTCCGCCGAAAAATTATAAAAATGCCGGCCGTCGAAAAGGATGTCTGTGGCTGCTCCGCCGAGATGGCCCCCCTTGATCACCACGTGCCGCGCACCGAGTTTGTGAATAATGGCCGCCGCGGTCCGCATGTCTTCCGGTCCGGCAATCTTCATGCCAGACAGAACCTCGGCTTCCGGGATGTTCGGCGTCACGACACAGGCCAGGGGGATCAATTCCTTGATCAACGCCTCCACGGCATCCTCCTGGATGAGCCTGGCCCCCCCCTTGGCGACCATGACCGGGTCCACGACCATTTTCTCAATACCGTATTGTCTCACTTTCGCGGCAACCAAGCGTATGATTTCCACAGAGGCCAGCATGCCCGTCTTGGCCGCATCGATCCCGATGTCGGAGGCGACGGCATCGAACTGCATCGCCACGAAATCTGCGGGAACTTCATGAATGCCCGTGACGCCCAGCGTATTCTGGGCTGTCAGGGCCGTGATGACGCTCATCCCGAAGCCACCGAGCGCGGTAATGGTTTTCAGATCGGCCTGGATACCCGCCCCGCCGCCGGAATCGGACCCGGCAATCGTTAAAACTCTTTTAACACACATGCGTTATGCCCCATCGGGAAATGGCCCGCCTTGAAATACCGGATAACAAGCAGGTTGCCTGATTCCACCGAAATGATCCCCCGCGCCGCTGTCAGGCGATTGCTGATGCCGATGGGCCTTGCCGGGGTAATCGTTGCATTGCTCAACGGGTACTCAAAGCCCTCCAGCGTCACACCTGTCGCATCGGCGCCAAGAGCAAGCAGGGACACCGTCTGTCCGATTTCGCCTTCGACGGTCGCCTTCTGCCGGATCAGAAATATTTCGCACCATTGATCGACCAGGCGTGTCTCAATCCCCCGGTCAGCCGCCGCAGCAAGCAGAGTGAGATTGGCCAGTGTGTGATCGATCCTGGCTCCGATCGCGCCGTAGATCCGGATTTCATCCGGCGTCATCATAAAGGCCATCTGGAGGGCGAGTTCTGAATCTGTCTCGTCCTTTGCCTCGGGGTAACGTATGATCCGGCTCCCCTTCATGACGAAGTCGCGCTGCAGCTCGCCATTGAGCGAATCCATATCGCCGACGATCAGATCGGGCGTCAGACCCAGGGCATGGATGTGCCGGGCGCCGCCGTCTGCGCAGATCAGACCGACGGGCCGGTAGTGTTCCCGCTCTGCTTGCAAAAAGGCAGTATCCCCGATAGGGCCGCCGCAAATGACAAACACCACTCTTTTCAAGAATTTCCCCTGTTTTTTCGCAAGCGACAGGTGCGATCACCGACGCAAAAAGGGGCCCATCCCTCAGCACCGGAACGTGGCCCCTTCCAAGTCTCACTCAACACGAATCTGAATCAGACGCCACTCCCTACGCTGGCATTACCCAGGTCAGGTTCAAAGGGTATTCTCTCAGCCTGATCGGCACCCCTGTCATTTGTCGACTATTTTCTACTCTGTTCTCTTCACAAAATCAAGCGAATTCCTTAATCCTGCCAATCATTGCGATGAGAGCTTAGATAATCCTTATCCGCACCCTTGATATTACTGAAAGCGCGAGGGTGAGACTCCTTCGCGCCACTCGACTTATCAGCAACGAGATTTCTCTAAATCATTTGTTTGTAAGAGACTTTTTCGGCCACATCTCTGTTTTTCTGAAGAAAATCCCGCTGATTACCAGGAGAATATAACAAATTTATTTACATATCATTGGAAACATCGATCAGTGTGCAATGGTGGCGTTTGAAAAGGCAAGTGAAAATTCACGCTCAAAGTCACACCCAGCATATGATCAGATAAAATCCTGTTATAGTATAACAATTTGATATAGTTAGTTAATTCTTGTAAATTACTATGATCCGTCCCCCGGACTAATAAAAAAGGGGATAACCACTGGTTGGCTAACCCCCTTATTTTTGGCGCGCCCAGGAGGATTCGAACCTCCGACATCCGGATTCGTAGTCCGACGCTCTATCCAGCTGAGCCATGGGCGCGTATTTCAAAATAGTGGCGGAGAGAGCGGGATTTGAACCCGCGGTACACCTTTAAGGGGCGTACAATCGCTTAGCAGGCGATCGCTTTCGACCACTCAGCCATCTCTCCGTTTATAATATGGCGGAGGGAGCAGGATTCGAACCCGCGAACCTTTCGGTCAACGGTTTTCAAGACCGCCGCCATAGACCACTCGGCCATCCCTCCTGTGTTGTCAATACTATGCTATGGCAGGAATCCTGTCAACGCCCCGCATGTACGTTCGCAGAACTTCCGGAATGAGCACGCTGCCGTCGGCCTGCTGATAGTTTTCCATCACGGCCACAGTCGTCCTCCCTGCCGCCAGTCCAGAACCATTGAGCGTATGCACAAATTCCAGCTTGCCGGTTTCCTCGCGGCGGAAGCGGACCGACGCCCGCCGCGACTGAAAATCCTCGAAGTTGCTGCACGAAGAAATTTCCCGGTAGGCGTCCTGCCCGGGCAGCCACGCCTCGATGTCATAGGTCTTGGCGGCGGAAAATCCAAGATCGCCAGTGCAGAGGCTCACCGTCCGGTAAGGGATATTCAGTCGCTTCAGTACTTCCTCAGCGTTGGCAGTCAGTTTTTCAAGCTCGTCGTAGGAGGCCTCCGGCGTAGCGAACTTGACCATCTCAACCTTGTTGAACTGGTGCTGGCGGATCAACCCCCGCGTATCCTTTCCGTACGAACCAGCCTCCGCACGGAAGCAAGGGGAATAAGCCACATACTTGATGGGCAGGTCCTTTTCACCCAATATCTCATCCCGGTGAATATTGGTTATCGGAACCTCCGCCGTCGGGATCAGATAGTAATCCGTCTTTTCAATTTTAAAGAGATCGTCGACGAATTTCGGGAGCTGTCCCGTTCCTGTCATGCTGTCGCTGTTGGCCACGAAGGGGGGAAGCATCTCGGTGTATCCGTGTTCCCAGACATGCAGATCGAGCATAAAATTGATGATAGCCCGCTCCAGCATGGCCCCCAGGCCCCGGTACAGCGTGAACCGGGCGCCGGCGATTTTTGCGCCCCGGGCAAAATCCAGGGTATCTGTCTTTTCGCCGATCTCCCAGTGCGGCCGGGGCAGGAAATCAAAGCGTCTTTTTTCTCCCCAGGTACGTATAATGGGGTTGTCTTCGGAACTGGTTCCGTACACGACGGATTCGTGGGGGAGGTTGGGAATCGTCATGACGATTTCGCCCAGTTCATATTCCGTCTTCTTCAGGGCCTCGTCCAGTTCTTTGATGCGGGCGGAAACCTCCCCCATGCGGGCAATCAGCGCGGAGGCGTCTTCCTTGCGCTTTTTCTTTTCGCCGACCTCCCGGGAAACCGTATTGCGCTCGCTTCGCAACACCTCCACGTCCTGAAGGATATCTCTGCGCCCGGCGTCCAGGGCCGCAAAAGGACCGAAATCCATTTCCTGTCCACGCTCAAGCATTTTCCTGCGAACGATCTCCCCGTTCTGCCTGAGAAACTTGATATCCAGCATGACTAAACCCTTTTTTAACGTCTTTCCGTAAAGGAAAGCCCGCCTAACATGTTGCCTGTCCGAAGTCAATCATTTTATGGGATAGGGTTGCCTTGAAGCCCTTATGAAGGCCAGACTTTTCTCTTCAGGATGCCGAGCATGGCCGTCATTTCGGGTATCTTCAAGGCGGCGCAAGCGCTGAAAAAAGTCGCGGCGCCGACAGCCACGGCCATAAAGAGGAAGGATAGCCGATCCTGAAAGGATCCCCCGGTCTTCCAGGGGAAAATCCAGTCCACCAGGATAATGGCCAGCCACATGATGACCGAGGCCAGTATCATTTTGAGAACCGCCCCGTTGAAATCCCGATCCATAAAGCAGCCGATTTTTTTTGTCAGGATAACGGTAAGCAGGATGACATTGACAGCCGAGGCGATGGACGTGGCCAGGGCAAGTCCGCCGTGCTTGAGTGGGAACATCAGCATGAGGCTGAAGATGACATTGACGACGAGGGCCACCATGGCGGCCTTCATGGGGGTTTTGGTGTCCTGCAGGGAAAAAAAGGCGGAGACGATCACGCGGATGACCGAGAAGGCCCAGAGGCCGACGGCATAGAAAAACAGGGCCTGGGCGGTGAGGATCGTCGAGGTCGCGTCAAATTGTCCGCGCTGAAACAGGACGGAGATAATCGGTTCCCGCAGGGCAATCAGGGCGATCATGGCCGGAAGCGTGATAAAAAGAATCAATCGCATCGAAAAAGCCAGAGTTTTTTTGAATTCCTCAAAATTCCCTCTGGAAATCTGATCCGAAAAGCTCGGCAACGTCGCCGTCCCCACGGCAATGGCAAAAACCCCGAGGGGAAGCTCCACGATTCGGTCGGCATAATAAAGATAGGAGACACTGCCGCGGGGCAAAAAGGATGCCAGGATGGTTCCGATGAAGATGTTGATCTGATAAATGGTCGCCCCGAAAACTGCGGGCAGCATGAGCAGACCGATCTTTTTGATGCCGGGGTGGGCGAAGTTGAAAGCGGGTTTCAGCCGGACCCCCATCCGCACCAGGAAAGGCCATTGCATGGCCAGTTGCAGGATCCCCCCGATCATGACGCCGACGGCCAGGGCGACGATCGGTTCCGTGAAGAAATCCCGGAGCGTCAGGGCTGCCAGGATCATGGAGATATTCAGGATGACCGGGGAGAGGGCCGGCGCCGCGAAATGCCTCAGGGAGTTCAGGATCCCCATGCAGAGCGCCACCAGGGAAATAAAAAAGATATAGGGAAACATCAGGCGGTTGAGAAAGACCGTCAGGTCATATTGTACGGGGACCTTTGTGAAACCGGGCGCCATGACGGCCACGATGAGGGGGGAAAAAATGACGCCTAAAATGGAGACTACGACCAGGATTATGGACAGCATCGTAAAGGCGATATTGGCCAGTTCAAGGGCCTCCGCCTTTGTTTTTTTATGCAGGTATTCCGAAAAAACGGGGACAAAGGAAACCGTGAGCGAGCCTTCCCCCAGCATGCGCCTCAGCAGATTGGGGATCCGGAAGGCCACAAAAAAAGCGTCCGTTGCGAGCCCCGCGCCGAAAAAGGCTGCAACCACCATGTCCCGGAGGAATCCGAAGATCCGGCTGAGCATCGTGTATAGACCGACGACGCCGGCGGCTCTGGCGACCTTTGCATTTTCTCCGCCGTGACAATTTTCCTGTTCCATAATGATTCTTCAGAAGACCGTTTGCATGGAGGATTCAATCACTGTGTTGCTTTTAATCCTCCGAAAGGACAGCCCGGACATCCCCGCATGTCAATCCCGCGATGGAAACATGTTTGTTTTTCGATTTGTGACCGGCCTCGATGGCGATCCTGTTTTTGTTCACATTAAACAGGGAGGCCAGAAAACGGATGCACGCTTCATTGGCGCGGCCCTCAACGGGCGGTGCCTTGATCCTGATTTTAAGGGCATCCCCCTGAAGGCCCGCCAGCTCGCATTTCGATGACCGCGGCAGGACACGGATCGCAAAAGAAACGCCCTCTTTTGTTTCCCTGATCGTCAGCATGAGCTTGCGGCTACCGGATATAACCGGTCATCTGGATCATTGTCTTGACGAGAAACGTCTGCAGAAAATAAATGATCATAATGACGATGATGGGAGAGATGTCGATCCCCAGGCCTCTGATCGGAATCAGCCGGCGGATCGGCGCCATCACCGGTTCTGTCGCCCGGTATAAAAAGACGACAATCGGGTTGTAAGGATCGGGATTGACCCAGGAAATAATTGCCCGACCGAGAATGAGCCAGATGTAAATGGTCAGCCCGATATCAATGATTTTTGCCAGGGCGACGATAAAATTCTCCACGACGAACATGGCTACTCCTTTGTTTTAATCGCCATAAAGGCATCCCATCAAGAGGGCAAAGACTCAGCAAACGTGCTGAGGGCTTGGTTGAATTCCTCTACATTTTCAAGCATGACGAAATGACCGGCATTTTTAATCAGGGCCCATTGCGCGCCCGGAATGTGGTCCGTAAGATGCCGGGATATCTCCGGCGGGGTCATCTTGTCCTGGTCGCCGCAGATCACGAGCGCCGGAACGAGAATCTGAGAAACCGTCGCCGTCATATCGTGCTTATCGCAGGCCAGGAAATCCCCGTAAAGGATATCCGGATTCACGCCGGACATGCTTTTCATCAGAATTTCCGAAAGACGGTCCCGGTTGCTTTTCGCCACGGCAATTTTTGCCGCCATTGCGATTACTGTCGCCGGGTCGGTCTTCAGACCTTCCAGGATGGCAGGATTAACGGGCATGGCGGCCCCACCGCCCACCGGCACGATGCCGGCCAGTTTGTCGCCGTATGTCAGCGCATAGCGCAGCGAGATCGCGGCACCCAGGGAATGGCCGATAAGCACAGGCTTTGCAATGGTCAGCGCCTCCAGAATCCGCCTGACCCATTCCACGTAAACGGCAATATCCTGTTCTCCCCGGCCCTCGGAGAGGCCATGTCCCGGCAGGTCCAGTGCCGCGATGTTAAATGCGTTTTTCAACCGGGTGTACTGGTGTAGCCAGACGGTATGATCGCCGCCGGAACCATGAATAAATACAAGTGTCTTTTTTTCGGCCTGCCACTGGGGCTGACTGACCCAGCAGGCCATTTTCAAGCCATTCACTTCGTGGAAGCTGATCATGCCCGTACCTTTCCGTATTCAATGCAGTGAGAGCTTTGAAAAATGGCTTTGCCGTGGGTCAAAATCTTTTTCGCTTAAAATATGATGGTGCTTAAATATTCATGAAATCAGCAAATTAGTCATGGGGACATGACGGAGTCGTGTCCCCATCAACGAAAAATCTTTTATTCGCCGCTTGCGAACCATTTTTCAGCGATGATGTAAAGTTCTCATATTGATCCGATTATCACAGATTCATTCAGCAGTGCAAACAAAGATTGACGCAGCCGTCTAATCTGAACAGCTTTTGGACTTTTCACGAGTCCATCAAGACGGACCGCTTTTTTCATATTGACAGGAATCATGAAAAGCGTCATTTATGACCAAGCAAAAAAGCTTTTTACCCTCCTCTGAAGGGGGGAAGCAAATGGGAGGGAGAAATCGCCATGCTGAAGGGAAAAAAAGTGGGATTTATCGGTGGTGGAAAAATGGGGGGGGTGCTTGCCGGGGGGATCGTCTCAAACCGGCTTGTCCCGGCGTCGCATGTGATGATCGCGGACGTCGCCCGGGAGCGACTGGATGAGCTCTCAAAGGCCTATGGTATCGTGGTCACACAGGATAACAAACGGGTCGCCCGGGAAGCCGACATCCTGATCCTGGCGGTGAAACCCCAGAACATGGGAGAGGTCCTTGCGGAGCTGGCCCCGGTTGTGGGCAAATCCCATCTGGTTATTTCCATTGCTGCGGGTATTCCCATTAAATTCATCGAGGAACGCCTCAAAAAAGGCGTTCGGGTGATTCGCGTCATGCCCAATACCCCGGCCCTGATCGGTGAAGGCATGGCCGCCCTGGCAGGCAGCGCCACGGCGACCCAGAACGATCTCGCCCAGGCCAGGAAGATTTTTGACGCCGTCGGCCTCACGGTGGTCGTGAAAGAAGAACTCATGGACGCCGTAACCGGATTGAGCGGCAGTGGCCCCGCCTACGGGTTTATCATCATTGAAGCCCTCTCCGACGCGGGTGTGCGTATGGGGTTGAGCCGGGATATTGCCCTGAAGCTTGCAGCGCAGACCCTGCTGGGCGCCGCCAAGCTCTGCCTGAAAGGGGACAAACACCCCGGAGAGCTCAAAGACATGGTCACGTCGCCTGCAGGCACCACGATTGCCGGCATCAAGGCCCTGGAAGAGGGAAAAATCAGGGCCACGCTGATGGCGGCCGTTGAAGCCGCTACCTTGCGCGCCAAAGAGCTCGGAGGCAATTAAAAAATCAAGAGGTTATCTTCTACATCCGGATCGTATGGCGCCTCACGTTTAACTGTAATCTCTTTCGCCGGCTGAGCCTGGGGCCCGGCTTCCTGATCGCCGATGACTCCTGCAGGAAGCGTCTCCACGATCATATCCACCGGTTTTTCGCCGGATTTCCTTCTGCGGTGCCGGGGGCGGCGTCGCGACTTCTTCTTTGAACGCACAGCCACGGCTTCCGAAGATTCGGGTGTAACGGCGGGCAGGTCAACGACCATGCTCCCTGATGATACGGCGGCGTCCGGTTCGGTATCAGCGGCCTCATTGAAGTCCTCATCCTCATGCTCGAATGTCTGATCTTCTTCCTCCAGTGCGATCTCTGCCGGGCGTTCGCGACCGGTGGATTCGACCCTCAATTCATCCCAGGCCAGATCAGGGTTTCCGGAGATATGAATCAAAAGATCAAAGAGGGATTCCAGCTTGCTTATTTCCATACGCTTCTGGTTGAGCAGATAGCCGGCGATCTCATAGGGCAGGGTCACTTTCAGGACTGAAAAGATGCCTTTGACCGCCTGGGATTCAATTTTCCGGAAGGCGCTCAGGGCCGCATATTCCAGAGAAGGCCTGATTCCGCGTCCCTTGCAGAAAGGACAGGTATTATAGCTGATCTCCTGAATCGTGGACTGCTTTTTTTGTCGTGACAGTTCCAGAATGCCGAACTTGGAAATCTTGGAGAGCTGTATTCGCGCCCGATCCACGCTCATGGCCTTTTTGAACATCTTTTCCACTTCCGCTTCATGCTTCCGATCAAGCATGTCGATAAAATCGATCACGATCAATCCGCCCAGGTCTCGCAGTCGCAACTGCCGGGCGATCTCTTCCGCCGCTTCGATGTTCGTCCGGAAGGCGGTTTCTTCAACGTTTCGTTTATTGGAGCCCCTTCCGGAATTGACATCAATCGTGATCATGGCTTCCGTCGGGTTGATGATCAGATACCCGCCGGACTTCAAGTCCACGCGTTCTTGATAAATCACGCGGATCTGGTCCTCAAGATTATACCGGTCAAAAATAGGTTTTTTATCCTTGTTGAGCTTTATCATCCGGACATTTCGGGGCATCACGGCCTTGCAATAGGCCCGCATCTTACGGAAGGTGTCCACATCATCTACCAGGATTTCCTCTATTTCCGAGGTAAAATAATCCCTCAGCGAAAGGATCCCGAAATCGCTTTCCTGGTAAATCAGCGCCGGGGCGGGTGTCGTTTTTTCGCGTCTCTCGATCTCTTTCCACAATCGCGAAAGGTGCTGGTAGTCCCGTGCCAGCTCCTGCTTGGTCCGGTTCATCCCCGCGGTGCGAATGATAAAACCGATCCCCTCTTCGACCTTGATCTGTTCCATCATCGCTTTCAGGCGTTTGCGGTCGTCTTCGTCTTCGATCTTTCTGGAGATGCCGCTGCTTTCTTTATTCGGCAGCAGAACCAGATAACGGCCGGGCAGGGAGATATAGGCGGTCAGCAGCGCCCCCTTGCGCTCGCTGACTTCTCTCAGAATCTGTACCAGCACTTCCTGGCCGACTTTCAGAGACGTCTTGGCCTGAGAGAGGTTTTCGTTTTTCCCGTTTCCCTTGCGCTCCGTAAAGTATTCGGGACTGACATCCCGCAGGGGCAGGAATCCGTCCTTCCGGCCGCCGTAATGAACAAAAGCCGCCTGCAGGCCGCGCTCGACCTTTTGCACAATGCCCTTGTAAATATTTCCGGTGATGGGTTCCTTAATCGCCATCTGGATGTTGAAATCAGTCAGCTTGCCATCATCCACAATGGCCATTCGCTTCTGTTCAGGATGAACAGCATTGATGAACATTTCTTTTTTCATAATGATCCTTTTTGGCATCCAGGGGGCGACAGGCCATGATCCCCAGCGGCTGCAGCCAAAGAGGGAAATCATGGCATACCCCTTCAGGCCGTGTTTTATGCCCTGTTTTCTATTCCCGGGACACCGATGTTTATAATATCAGGGCGGATACGTCGCCCTTTCCAATACGAATGACTTCAACTCGGTCATCCACAAGGCTGACCACGCTGGACTGGCCGGCGGCGAGAATACCGCCGTCAATCACGAGATCCACGCAATGTCTGAATTTCTTTTCAATTTCTACGGGATCCGTCATAATTTCGCCGCCGTCGTTTTTGACGCTGGTCGAGATAATCGGCTGGCCCAGCTCCCCGATCAGGGCCTGGCATATATGATTGTCCGGCACACGGATTCCCGTGGTCAGCCTCTTGGGGAGAATGATCTTCGGAACGAGTCGGGATGCTTCAAGAATAAATGTATAAGGACCCGGCAGCAGACGTTTCATGGTCTTGTAAGCGTAGTCGGAGACGCGGGCATAGCGGCTGATATCCTTCAGGTCCGCACAGACAAAACTGAAGGGCTGTTTTTCATTTCTTTTCTTGATCCGGTAGATTTTTTCGATCCCTTTTTTATTGAATAAATCGCAGCCCAGCCCGTACACCGTGTCGGTGGGGTAAACGATAATCCCCCCGCCACGCAGAATGTCGGCTGCTTTCTTGATCAACCGCATCTGGGGGTTCTGACTGTTAATTGTAATAAGCATAGCACGCTTATCTCGATTCCGTAAACCTCAAATGTTACGAATTCCGAGGCTCATTTATCAGAATCAATCCAAATTGGCAATCATCTTCTTTCCATTCCGATCAATGCTTTTCTTTCCCGTGGTTGTTATTAAGCTTGTCCTTGCTGAGTTTGTACTGGACACTGTCCACCAGTGCATGCCAGCTTGCCTCGATGACATTTTCCGAGACCCCGATCGTACTCCACACCTCGTCCTCGTCCCGCGTATCGATCAGCACCTTCACGAGGGCCGCCGTCCCTTCGCTGCCTTCTACAATCCGGACCTTGAAATCAACCAGGTGCATGGCGCTGATTTGCGGGTAGAACTTGGTCAGCGCCTTTCGCAGCGCGTTATCGAGGGCGTTGACGGGGCCGTTTCCCTCGGCGGCAGTAACCTCCTGCGCATTGCCCACGGAGATTTTAATGGAGGCCTGGGCCAGCGGCTGCTCATCCCCGCGTTTGGAAATCAGCACATGATAGCTTTCCAGATTGAACGGTTCAACGAATTCACCGGTCTGCTTTTTGATCAGCAGCGACAACGACCCTTCTGCCGCGTCGAACTGATAACCGCAATCCTCCATTTTTTTGATTTCCCGGATGATCTTTTTACTGGTTGCTTTATCCAGCCCCAGATCCACACCGAGTTGCCGGGCCTTGTACTCAATGTTGCTCTTCCCTGCCAGATCCGAAACCAGGACGCGCTGCTCATTGCCCACGAGCTCCGGCCTGATGTGTTCATAGGCGGACGAATTCTTTACAATGGCGCTGACATGAACCCCGCCCTTATGGGCAAAAGCGCTGCGCCCGACGAAGGGTCTTGCATTAAGCGGCGGCACATTGGCAATATCGCTCATATAATTGGACAGATTGGTGAGATGCCGAAGGGCCTCATCGCTCAGGCAGCGTTTTTTCATCTTCATCTGGAGATTCGCCATGATCGGGATCAGATCGGCGTTTCCGCATCGTTCTCCGAAACCGTTGATGGTACCCTGGACCATTTTGACGCCCGCATGTACGGCAGCCAGCGAATTGGCCACGGCGACGCCGCCGTCATTGTGGGTGTGGATGCCCATCTGTTGCAGGGGGACCAGGCCGGATACTTCCCGGATGGCGGCATCGATCTCGTGGGGAAGCGTCCCGCCGTTGGTATCGCACAGGACGATCCAATTCGCCCCGGCCGTCATGGCCGCTTCCAGTGTCTTACGTGCGTAAGCCGGATTCTTTTTATACCCGTCAAAGAAATGCTCCGCATCGTAGACGACCTCCTTGCCCTGCGACTTGAGGTAGCCCACGGAATCGCAGATCATTGCGAGATTCTCCTCCATCGCTGTTTCCAGAATCTGGATGACGTGGAGATCCCAGGACTTCCCGAAAATGGTCACCACCGGCGTATCCGCGTTCAACAGGGCCTGAAGGTTCGGACAGTCCTGCGGGCGGCTATGGGGCTTTCTCGTACTGCCGAAGGCGGTGAGGCGGGCATGCCTGAATGGCGCTGTCTTTGCCAGTTCGAAAAAACGGACATCCTTGGGGTTGGAGCCGGGCCAGCCGCCCTCGATATAATGAAACCCCATGTCATCGAGCCGCAAGGCGATCCGCAGTTTTTCCTCGGCGGAAAAATTGATCTGCTCGCCCTGCGTGCCGTCTCTTAAAGTTGTGTCATAAATCAGGACATCCCATCTATTTTTCATTGCGCTTGCCTCTCTTAATAAAAAAACCGCTACCAGGGCGCTGAGAGCGGTTATTGAATGGGATTTTCAGGATTTCTTATAGATCTGATTCTTGATGATATAATGACGGACGCTGTCGGGTACAAGGTAGGTGATGGATTTCCCCTGCCTGGCCCGCTGCCTGATGTTACTGGCCGATATATCAAGGAAGGTCACATCCCGGAAAAAGATGATATGACCGGTGGGACCTCTGAAGCCCTTCAAGTCATCATCATAGACAAACCGGGCGGCAAAATCAGACGGGACAATCCCTGTCAGGCCCCTGTTTTCATAGTCGGGCCGTGTCATGACGACGAAGTTGCACAACAGCAGGAGCTTTTCCCATTCCTGCCATGTCTGGATGGCGTGAAAGGCGTCCTGCCCGACGATGAAGTACAATTCCAGTTGCTTCATGTATTTTTCCAGGAAGTACTCGATCGTGCGGACGGAGAAGGATTTGCCTTCCCGCTGGTTCTCCACATCGGAAAAAGAAAAGGACGGATTACCCTCAATGGCTAGCCGGACCATCTGTTCCCGGTGATAAAACGACGTAATGTCGGCCTCGATTTTATGCGGCGGCCGCGATGCGGGCATGAAGATAATACGGTTCAGATTAAAAATCTCCAGAATCTCCTCGGCGCATCGCAGGTGGCCGAGATGGATCGGATCGAAAGTCCCTCCCAGTAATCCCCATTTCATGTTCTCACCTGTCCGTTTCCATAAATAATGAATTTCGTTGTGGTTAATTCTTCCAAGCCCATGGGTCCATAGGCGTGCAATTTTGTCGTGCTGATGCCGATCTCCGCGCCCAGGCCGAGCTCAAAGCCGTCACTGAAACGAGTAGAAGCATTGACCAGCACGGTGGAGGAATTCACCTCATTCAAGAAGCGCTGGGCGTTCGCGTAATCCTGCGTGATGATGGATTCCGTGTGCAGCGACCCGTATTGTTCGATATGAGCGATGGCCGCATCCAGATCGGGAACAACGCGCACTGCGAGGACCAGGTCGAGGTATTCCCGATGCCAGTCGTCCTCCGTCGCTTTTTCAATGTCCGGTACAATGGCCTGTGTTTTCTGGCAGCCTTTCAACACAACGCCGGCCTGCCGGTACTTTTCGGCCATGAGAGGCAAAAATTTCCGTGCTGCATCCGCATGCACGAGCAGCGTCTCCATGGCGTTGCAGACCCCCGGCCGCTGGACCTTGGCATTCATGCAAATGGACACGGCCATATCGAGGTCGGCGCCGGCGTCCACGAAGATGTGACAGACCCCCTTGTAATGTTTGATGACAGGGATCCTGGACTGGCTTACAACCGCCCGGATCAGCTCTTCACCGCCGCGCGGGATGATCAGATCGATGTATTCATCCAATTGGAGCAGCTCGTGAACGGCTGCCCGGTCCGTAACGGAAATGACCTGGATCGCCGCCTCGGGTATCGCCGATTTATTCAGGCAATCCTGAAGAATCCGGGCAATGGCGAGATTGGAATGAATGGCTTCGGATCCGCCCCGGAGAATGACGGCATTTCCCGATTTAAGACACAGTGCCGCCGCGTCGGCGGTCACATTGGGCCGGGATTCGTAGATGATGCCGATCACGCCCAGCGGAATGCGCATTCTGCCGATAAGCAGGCCGTTCGGACGCCGCCACATCGACGTGATTTTGCCAACGGGATCAGGCAGGGCTGCCACTTCCCTGATCCCTCCCGCCATTTCCTGAATGGTTTGTTCTTTTAAGGTCAGACGATCGATCATCGCCGCGGGAAGACCCGTCCGGACGGCATGATCGAGATCTTTGGCGTTTTCAGCGATCAGGAAACTGCTGCCTTCGACCAACGCCTCGGCCATTCGCAACAGGACGTTGTTCTTTTCCTCTGATTTGACCCGTCCTAAGGCCGCTGAGGCTTTTTTCGCTTTTTTGGCAATCTTGATGACTTGTGTTTTTATATCCATCAGGCTTCCTGTTTCTCTGCTGAAGGTGAGTTGCGGAGGATTTTCATATCCGTCTCCACTTGAATAGACATTGACAAACCCGTTGCCGTTTGTATAAGAACCGCTTGTCTCCTTTTGGGATTATCCATAGCTGCCACCTTACAAAACACGCCGGTCTCATGTCAAGGTGATTTGAGTGCGAAAAAGGGGACCCGGCGCATCCCGGCGACGGTCTTTCTTGGCCAGCGATCGGATTTCAACAGGCTGAAATATTATAAATTATCCCCCTGGAAATGAAAAGTGGACTCCATAAGGATTAAGGCAGGGCGAAAAGCCTACCGGCTGATCAAGGATGGCGGTTTCCATTTTGATCAGGTAGCCGGTTATTTCGGACCGGCGGCCGGTCCCCGGTGGCTGGTTGCAAGTGGTTTTGACCTGGCCCTGATGAAGCAAGGCGTATTGGGACAGTCCCGTCCGGTGTCCCTCATCGGCGCCTCCGCCGGCGCCTGGCGGTTTGCCGCCTGGGTCCAGCCGGAGCCGGAAAAAAGCTACCGGACGCTGATGGAAAAATATATCACGACCATCTACACGCGAGCGGATACGGCAGCTACGGTCCTGAAATCTTTGCACACCATTATCGATTCCTATCTTGAAGACGACGCACTGCCCTTTGCGATGGCCAACAAGCAGTACCGGCTGGCCGTGCTCACAGTGCGGTCAAAGCACCTGGTTGCTTCGGAGTTGAGGGTTGTCCAGGCCCTCGGACTCGGCCTGTTCTTTCTTTTCAATACGCTGAACCGTCGGGCCATACACCGTTTTTTTGAGCGCGTCGTTTTTTACCAGGGCGCAAAGCCCCCGCCTTTTTGCCTGGCAAAGACATTTCGGGGACGATTCGTCCCGCTGACGGAAGTCAATTTCAAACACGCTGTCATGGCCTCCGGGGCGATCCCGCTCGTGGTCGGTGGTGTAAAAAATATTTTCGGTGCGCCGACGGGCGTCTACCGGGACGGCGGGATGATCGATTATCACATCAACCAGTCCTATGCAGACAAAGATGACGAGGTCATATTGTTTTTTCTCCATCAGGAAAGGATCGTGCCGGGATGGATGGACAAAAAACTCAAACGCCGCCGGCCGCCGGATGGTCTTCTGGACAATGTGCTGATGGTGCATCTGTCAGAAGCGTTTGTAGAGAAGCTCCCCTACAGGAAAGTGCCGGACCGCAGCGATTTTAAGACCTTTATCGACGACCCGGCGGCCCGCATCCAATACTGGCGGCAGGCCGTCGAACAGTCGGCCCCCCTGGGAGAGAAATTTCTGGAGCTGGTCGCTTGCGGCCGGATCAGAGATGTTGTGGAGTTGCTGGGGAACGACCAGGACGGGAATCAGTAATCATGGATTTCCCGGGGTTTGGAAAGATATTGCTGATCGTCGGTCTGATCCTGCTGGGATTAGGGTTGCTGTTTATGCTGGGCGGGAAAGGCCCGCTTTCCTGGATCGGCCGTCTCTCTGGAGACCTTTACTTCAAAGGTGAGAGATTTAGCTTCTATTTCCCGCTGGCCACCGGTCTGCTCATCAGCATCGTCCTGACCCTCATCCTCTGGCTTATCAACCGCCGCTGAGGTCGTGTTTTCCTCCCGGAAAGCTCGGAAAAATTCATCCGGTTGCTGCGTACTCGTAATCTCGTTCACCTTTGTTACGTATCTACAAAGCAGTAACTTTAGATTCAGTCTTGCGGTGAGGATTACCAGTTATTATCTGCGCAAGAAGCGTCAGCCTTCCAGCTTATATCCCTTTTCCCTGAAAAGCTTCAGACATGCCGCCACGACCTCGGGTCGTACATGGAGCCACTATGGGCAGATATTTCTTCCGGCGCCTCATGGATGGGAAAGGCATTACGGTAACTCCTGCGGGTGGTCAAATCCTCAAGGGCATGGGCAACAGCCAGAATCCTGACTTCGATGAGAGTGGCCTCTCCCTTGATTCCCCGGGGGAAACCGGATCCGTCATAACACTCCCGATGCTGGAGGATGATGTCAGCCCTTTTATTTCTGCGTGTAGGCGTCTCGATTCAACGGTCAGTAGGAAAATAGGAAACATGCTATTGCGTTGATGGGAATTTGTCTTCTCAAGGTGGGAGCATCGCCGCTATCCTGGAAAAATCAGGGGGTTGAAACCCGGGAAATCAACAAACGGGGCGTTGCCGCTGTGGGGCACCGCCGCGTGGGCCATGGGTCTGTTACTTGCCGAACACGCCACGGATGCTTTTGCGGATAATGTCGGAAAGTTCTTCCTTGATGGCGCCCTTGACTTCGCCGCGCGCGTCCTCGCCGATCTCCCGGGCGTCTTTCTCCACTGAAAAATTACTTTTAGAACAACCTTTCGAACAACTTGAAAAGACCTTTATTCTGGGATATATGACACACTATGGCACATCAGAACGACAATGAAAAGTTAGGAACTTTTATCGGGGTATTCACGCCGACGATTCTCACGATCCTCGGCGTCATCTTGTACCTCCGCCTCGGGTGGCTTGTGGGGCACATGGGCCTTTACCAGGTCATTCTCATCGTCATTATGGCCAATGCCATCACCCTGGTCACGACCCTTTCCTTTTCCTCCGTGGCCACCAATACCCGCGTCGGCGTGGGCGGCGCTTATTATATCATTTCCCGCAGCCTGGGAATTGAAATCGGCGGGGCGATCGGTCTTCCCCTTTTTCTGTCCCAGACCTTCTCGGTCACGCTCTACGCTTACGGTCTCGCCGAATCGGTGCGTTTCGTCTGGCCGGAGGCGCCGGTCCAAGTGGCGGCCTTCGTCATCGTCCTTTTCGTCGGCGCCCTGTCCCTCGCCGGCGCCAGGCATGCCCTGAGAGCCCAGATCCCTGTCATGATCTGTATCGCCGTATCCCTCCTGGCCCTTGCCGCGGGAGTGATTTACCATTCCTGGGGAACCCCCCTTCCGCTCATCCCGCAGACAAGAGATATCCCCTTCTGGGTCGGATTCGCCATTTTTTTTCCGGCGGTTACCGGTGTCATGGCCGGGCTCGGGCTGTCCGGGGACCTGCGGGACCCCGGCCGGGCCATCCCCCTGGGAGCCCTTGCCGCCGTCCTCACCGGCTTTGCCGTCTATCTTGCTATTCCTTTTCTTCTCACATTCGGTGCCTCTCCGGGAGACCTGAAAGAGGATACCCTGGTATGGCTGAAAATTGCCCCTCTCGGACCCTGGCTGATCCTTCCCGGCCTCTGGGGGGCTATTTTTTCTTCCGCCGTGGGATCCATGTTAGGCGCCCCGCGGACCCTCCAGGCCCTCGCCATGGACCGGCTGGCCCCGCGCCTTTTCGGTAAAAGAACGGGAGACTGGAAGGAACTGGCCCCCGGAATGGCCCTGTCTCTTGCCATCGCCTTGGGGGCGGTCCTCTTGGGAGACCTGAACGCTGTGGCTCCCGTCGTCACCGTTTTTTTCCTCACCACTTACGGCATGGTGAATATCGTCACCGCCCTGGAAACATTGAGCGGCGACCCTTCATGGCGGCCGAAAATCCGCATTCCCTGGTATGTAAACCTTGCCGGCGGCGCCGCCTGTATCGCCGTCATTTTTCTCATCAACGCCTTGGCCGGCGTCATCGCCGTCGTTTTCGAGGTAGCCCTGTGGACGATGCTTTCCCGGCGCGAGAACCAGACCCGATGGGGGGACGCACGGCGGGGGATATACGAATCCCTCATCCGCTGGGCCCTTTTCCGGCTGGCCGTCCGGCCCATGCACGCCAGGAACTGGCGGCCCCATATGCTGGTTTTCGTTTCCGACCCGGTGCAACACCTCGATCTCATCCGCTTCGGCAACTGGTTCAGCCAGGGGCGGGGCGTCGTTACGGCATGCCATCTCATCGTTGGGGATCTTTTTGATAAAAAGGTCGACGTCATCACGGGACAGAACGAGATGCAGCATCTTCTCGACGGCGAAGGTCTTCCCGTGTTCGCCGAGGTCAACGTGGTGAGAGACGTCGTGGAGGGAATCACCAACGTGGCCCAGGCCAGCGGAATCGCCGGGATCGAGAGCAACACGATCCTCGTCGGCTGGCCGAAAGACCGGGAACTCTTCATCGATTTCCTTCGGGTTATGCGCCGCATGGAAAGGCTCGCAAAATCCTTTATCATCGGTCGGATCCAGCCCCGGTATATCTATCCTCGTCAAGGCATCGAGAGGACGATCCATGTCTGGTGGGGCGGGCTCCAGTGTAACGGGGACCTGATGCTTCTTCTTGCCTACCTTCTTGCACAAAACGGGGAGTGGCGGAACTCTCGGATCAAGGTTCTGAGTATTGCGTCCAGTGAGATGGCAAGGTCGCGGACGGAACGCTACCTGGCGAGACTCATCCCGGAGATCCGCATCCAGGCCGACGTCCGGGCGCTGATTCGGGAGAAGGACAAGAGTATCCGCCAGATGATCCGCGAGCAGAGCGAAGGAGCCGAAGTGGTTATTTTTGGTCTGGCGACGCCCGAGGAGGGCGAAGAAGTCGCCTATGTGGAACGCCTGAATGAGCTGGCGGGAAATTTCCCCATGGTCTTTTTTGTGAAGAATTCGTCCCTCTTCATCGGGGAACTTCTGAGTCCTGTAAACGGTGAGGACCAAGCCGGAAGGGATTGATGTCTCCTTTCCAGGGCCGTCCATGGAATACAGATTCTCTATATTATAACTATCGAAGAATCCCATTATTGATAACGGATTGAAACCCGGCACCTTCTTCTGGGATTACGACTTGAGGAGGAGGTTGCAAATACCCCGATTTCTCTATGACAGGAGGCTGCTGGCCGATCAATTCATCATTGATTACCGTTCAAAAGGATGGATCTCTGCCAGAATTGCCGTATGCTCGATTTCAGGAAGGAGTCCACGGGAAAAGTCATCTCCGATATTTTCACGTTCAACCTGCGGAGGATCTTGCACCCCTTAAATCGTCTTTTTAATTCCCAGCATCACATAGAGCGGGCAGTGTCCTGATGCCACGCTTGAAAGAAGCATGCCGGCAAGGACGGCGAGGACAAGACCCACAATGCCCGTTACCCAGCCCGCAACATTGACGACGATAAAAAGAATCGCCACCACGAGCCGGACGATCCTGTCAATGGTACCCACATTTCGTTCCATATGCGTTCCTCCCAGTAGTTCCTTCAATATCGATTGATGTTGATTAGAACTTGCTTTTTGGCAGCAGGACTATACGAAGAAGGATATTGTGTGTCAATGAGATAAAGGCACTCAATGACAATTGAAAGAATTCATGTCTTCGAAGATCACCAGATGCACGAGTTCAGGAAGGGATGTGGGTTCTCATGGTGTTGTGAACTCTTTAATCCCGAATCATCTACTTTAGCCTCCTTAATATGTCCGATCAAATGGCTCCCAGCTATTCGGGAGCAGGGAATTCTCGTATGGAAGTCCCCCCGTCGCGACACGTAATTAATTCTGCGGTTTGCCCTCTGACGATTGATTGCTTAACCTGATAAGTTTTCCCCGAACCAGATTAATATGCTCTTGAAGCCTATAGACCTCACCAAAAAAAGCTAAAGGTACCGAGATGCTGTTGATCGATGCCTCGATCCGGTCAATCTTTTCATGATAGACTGAGATATCTTCGGACTCAGAACTTCCCAGAAGCTCTAATTCCAGATGCTTGAGTTCTCTATACCAGTGATAGAGTTTCCGACGATGGCCCCAAGAGTACAGCCAGGGTACGCTTCGAATAAGAGGGATTAAGATAAGGGCTAAAGGGACCATAATCAAAATCGTACGGTCAATAAACGCGGCTATCCCAAATGGAAGATAATCAAGTAAAAGAGGCCGTCCCGATTTATAAAATCTTTCAGCATAATGCGAGGAGGGAAAGCTTTGTTCCTTTGGCGAGGGGAATTCCCCTTTCTTATTCACCCAACCTGCGTTGCCATGAATCTCAACGGCCGCGTCCAGAAGCAAATATATTAAAGCAGGGTGCAGGTCTTTACGCACAATGAGACTTGTTGTCGCTGCCAGAAGATGAACCTCTTGGGAGGGCAGTTTCTTTGAAACATCCAGTATGCCTTGGGGCAATACGACGTGCGATAAAGCAGGGAGAAGCCGGCTGTATGCTTCCGCTTGCCTGAAATTAATCAGCTTCACATGGGGAGCATATAACAGTTCCTTAACCAGGGCACTATCCTCTGCCCCGAATATCATTACCGCATCTATGGTCCCTGCCAATAAAGCTTTATTGGCAGCCGCACTTGCAAGGTCAAGTAGCACTGTTGGTGGGGCTGCACTATGACTTACTTTAAGCAATTCGATGGCAAATTTACGCACCCCGCTTCCCTCTGGTCCAATCGCAACCCTCTTCCCCTTGAGTTCGGATAGATCGTTAAACGTCTCTTCACTTCGATAAAAAACCCATAGGGGAGCGTAGCCTATGGCTCCGAGGGAAGCGAGATTTTTCGCCTCTGAGGGCGAGTTCGTTCCATCTTGGATAAAACCGGCATCTACATGAAAGGATTTGTCGTTAAGGCGCTTGAGATTTTCTACAGAACCGGAAGATGGAAGCAACTTAAGATGAATCTTCTCACGTGCCAGAATCTGTCGGTAGCGCTCACCATAATTTGCATAAGCCCCACTTTCAAATCCGGTTGTCATGATTAGGTTGTCAGGCGGCATGAAATGATAGGCGATGATGATTGATATGAGTACGACGAATAAAATCGAAGCGATGATGACCAGAAGGACACGATTAGATATTGAAGAAATGATTCTGCCTCTCATCTTTGTTTTTTGGACCATTCTATCTCTCCTAAATGCAAAGGTTCCTTTAAATAGAGCCTATGGAATTAAGCAGACCCGAACTGTGGCAATGCGATTCCAAAAGAGCCGAATCAACCAGTTCTGGTTGAAGAGAGCTAATGCCCCCTTTTTTTATTGAGATCTTCAACCAATTGACTTAAGAGTCCAAGCTGCGCCTGTTGAATCGCAATCAGCTCACTCCACTGTTTCTCCCTGAGTGAGTCAACCTTCTCATGAAGCCCCAGTATCTCGAGCTCCGCCTTTAAATTAACTTCATAATCGTGTTCCGCACTGAGTCGATCCTTATAGGCTTGTCGATTTTGAGACATCAAAATAATTGGAGCTTGAATGGCAGCAAGCATGGATAAGACAAGATTTAGCAGGATGTATGGATATGGATCAAATGAGTCGTTGAGCTTGATTAGGATAAATGAATTCAGGAGAATCCATATAAGCATCACAACCATAAATATTGAGATAAAGATCCAAGATCCCCCAAAAGAGGCGACCTTATCGGCCATCTTCTGGCCAAATGTCAATTGTTCGGAGAAGTCTTGAATGACGTTTGTCGAAATAGGAGTTCTTTCGGTTATATGATGAGCAACATGCCTTTCGAGTTCAGTAAGCTCTTCATATTTCGTGCGAAAGAGCTTTTCTGCTTTATCACGTATTTTCTGATTCATACTAACCCGCATCTTATTAGCTACAAACAATCGTATTCACCGGCAGTGTTTGATAAGATATCTTTATTCCTTTTTTACTTTTGCCGTATTCCAGTAAATGCTTATGATTAAAACGATAATTGATAATAGAACCAAAGGAATTATGAAGCGGTGTGAGTACATATAAACATAGTGCCATTTTTCTCCCAGAAAATAACCGAGACTCACCATAGTAATCGTCCATAAAAAACCACCGGTGTAAGCAAACAGTGCGAATGTACGGTAGGGCATAAGGGATGTACCAGCAAAAATTGCCGTCATATGCCGTACCCCTGGAATAAAGTAACCGATGAATAATGCGAATTTTCCATGTCGATTGTAAAACTTTTCCGCCTTCTGAATGTCATCCGGATTCACGTGCATCTTGGATGCATATTTTTTTATGAAAGGGTTGCCAAATGTCTTGCCGAGGACATACCCGATCGTAATACCGCATGAAGTTCCCGCAAAGGCAACCAGAATGGTATAAAGATAGTTCAGTTTGCCTTGAAAAATCAAGAAACCTGCATATGCCATCAAGGTCTCATCCGGCATAGGCAAACCGACGATGCCAAGTCCCAAGGCAATGAAAATTTCGAAGTAAGAATATTTTGTGATGCTCAGCAGCAGAGAATGCATTGATAACCCTCTGTTTCGTCATCCATATCACAATTATCGAAGAGAAGTCATTGATAACTGCTTGAAGTCTTGCATTTTTATTGAGGTTGATGATTTGTGTAGTTCAGGAAGGAGCAAATGCTATAACCACCACACTGCGCAGCAGCCGCGTTGAGCGTAGCGTTATGCAGTAGTTATTCTATAAATAAATTCTTATTATCTATTGCTGCCAGATTTGAGGCAAAAGCCCTGGCGATGAGGGGATTAGCCGCAAACGGTGGCAATTCCATTTCGCTTACAACATACCGGCACAGTTCCATCATATCTTCCTTCCCTTGACTCCTTGCCTTCAGAATGGCCTCGTGAATCCGACGAAGATATAAAAAGCCATCATCAATACGTCTTACTATTAGTTCATATCCATGAATTGGGGCTTCCCATGATGAAAGCAAGATATCGATGTTTTTTACTTTTTTCAACTTTCTTATGGAGTCAACGGAAGCAACGACATCCTCATATATTGGCAAGTCGTTTGGAAGAGGCAACGAATCACCCGTAATAATCGCTTTTTCGTTCTCGAATATGAGTGTGATCGAACCCCTTGAATGTCCTGGGGTATGCATGACTTTACATGTGATTTTTTCGCCGAGGTCCACTATTTCTCCATCAGCAAGCAGCCTGTCAACTTTAACAGACCCTCCCACCAAGGTGTGAAATCCCGGAACCGGTCTCTCCTTAAATTGTTTTTCCGTATCTTCAATCCAGTCTTTCTCTCCGCTATGGGCCGCGATCCTGCACTTATTTGCTTCCTTGATTACCTTTACCGACCCGATATGGTCCGGATGCGAGTGTGAAAGAATGACCATGGATATTTCTTGTGGGTCTCTTCCATTCTTTCTTATGTAATCGAATATTATTTTTTCCGCGCCTGTGACACCGCTATCTATGAGGGTGATTTTATCTCCGAAAATAATGTAAGAATAAACATCCCTGTCAATCACTTTCTCGGGACTGATCGGTATCTTAAAGGGAATCCTAAGAGCATGAATATGATCGGTAACTTGCATTATTACCTCCCTTTACAAAGCAAGGGTTTTTGATTTGGAATTGAGGTGATGATTGCCAGTTGAGCTGTAGTCTCGAAAATCCCTGATACTGTACCTTATACCACCCGGCGCACGGACGGCACACATCCGTCGTGGAAACAAGGGATGGGCGAGAATGATTGATATTTTCATGATCGCTAAACGACTTTTAACCCTGTTTTTTATTTCCTATGCTGCCTGCTTATCCTCCATGCTTTCAATAATAATTTCTGCTGCAATCCGCGCACCTATGCCAGCGGGCAGAGCACACTTGACGAAACCGTTCTCACGAATGAAGGCTTGCAGGTTATCCGCGCTGGCGCGTTGATCCATATAGCGGCCAAAAATAACGTCTTCTTGGATTTTAGGACAAAGGATGGAGGTCAGAACCTTCTCAAAGCGTGGGATGAAGACTCGTGCGGCAGCAATGGCTTTTCCGGTCGCAGAATAATTGGTCAGGTCATCACTTCCGAAAAAAAGCCCCAGGGAAACAAGACCGCCGCTTACGGCGCCACAAATCCATCCCGTTATCCCGAAACCGGGAAAGGGTGAAAGCGCCTTGAGGATTTCCAGGTTCCCCATTCCAAACTCTTCCATCACGGGAAGAGCAGCACCCTTGGCTCAGTTACGGCTGAAGTATTCATATTCTTCAGCCCTGAACTGGATGCGATCGAGAATGTGTTCTTTCTGAGTGATGATTTCACGCCAGTCAATCGCTTTTCGCGTCATGCCGCTTTCAAGAAGTTTCTGATGCCTCGCCTGAATCGCAGGGACATCCCAGGTGCGTTCTGTCAGTTGTTTGGCCCTTGCCTGAAGTTCGTCTACATGAATCATCACGGCCTCCTTTTTATATGTATTTGTATGATTGATATATAAGCATATTTACCATTTGGCCCACTATATTTTGATACGAACTTCCTATTTTCATGGTGGGAGTATATGAGAAAGATTTTGTGTGTCAATTGAATTTTAATCACAAAATATTGGACGCGTAGCCGATTAACATAATGAGGCAGTATCGGAACATTGTCTTTTTGGGACTATGCACACTTTTTACGGGAAAGCAGTTATTTCGATTTGTAATGATGAATCTTTTTCCAAGACATCAGGTTGTGTAGTTCAGCTTGCTATATATGTCAACTGGAAAGGATTGCACGGCATTGACCGGCTATGCAGACCTCGTTTCGACGTATAGTTGCCCGATCTGGCCGTCCTTTTCCTTCCATAGTTCGGAAAGCCGCTGTTGGAAAGCGTCTCGGCACTCCGGATCATTTTCATAGTCGCTGTCGATAAACTGCTTGGGAATCGGCAGTTGCTGCATACGGACCATAATCCGCTTCACCCGCCCGCAAAGGAAATCCCAGAATCCCGGAACTCCATAGAGTGCCAGGATCATTACCTCACCACTGGACTAAAAACAAAGAAACAAATAACCTATTTGCCATAACGCTCCGGATGGCAGCAAGCCTGCCCTTTCAGGCCGGCTCGCTCAATAAGCCCAGTGAAAGATCCCCTTGCCGATGATGTTCATGATGATGGGGACGCTATAGATCAAGCCGATCGCCACGATTTTACCGCGGTCCGTTTTCATGCCGATGACGAGGAGGGCCGCCACGTAAAAATGGAAATACCCTATGAGGAAAATCAGCCAGACGCCACCGAAGGAGAGTTTCCAGAAAGGGTATTCCCAGACGAGGTGCCCGCCGATGTTCAGCAGGCATTCCACAAAAACACAGAAGACCGAATAGCCGACCGCCCAGAACCAGCGGTTCGGAATCCCCAGGATTCTCTCTTCTTTTTTCTCGGCAAGGGTATGGTAGTAGATGATTCCGGAAATGGCGAACATGAACATGATTTCGATGTTCCATCCGATCATGGTTCTGAGGGCCGTATCACCGGGGGTCGTCCAGAAGGCTGAATGATTCGTGAAATGGAACACCCAGCCGTTCCAGGTCTCGTTGAAGAAATCCATGCCGAAGACGGTGAGGCCGGCGAAGATGGCGTTCCAGTTCCCCGTCTCCCTCGCCTTCTTTATCTCTGTCACATAGATATAGATGACAATGGCCAGCAGAGGGATTATGTACCACTTGATCATCGTCAGGTCCCACAGCCCGTTCAGGGCCGCCTGGGATGCTTGTGTCGGCATTGTCGCACCTCCCCTGAATAAAATACTGATATCCCGTCATTTTTGTGACGAACCTTACGACGACAGAGCTACAAACCCAATCTGTCTGAACTCCTCGCGCCTCCTGATCTGCAATAAAAAACCCCGCTCTTTTGTAGAAAACGGGGTTTTTAATGGACAGTGTCTATTTCCCTCCAGTATTGCTATACAGGATGGAGCTCTTTACAGCCAGTAATTCTTTAGATATGTACCGGGATGCACCGGTTTTATATGTTCGCCGTCCATGCTAAACCTCCGTCAAGGATAATGCTCTATCTCAACGTTCTCGGCATGTCATGTTGCATACTGCGCCGGATCGGGGACGCCCGCTTCCCTGAACCCTTTACGCCTCAAATGACAACTGTCGCACAGGCCGCAGGCCGTTCCGGCCCGCGGCGGATCGTAGCAACTTTGCGTAAGGCTGTAGTCCACCCCGAGCCTGACGCCCGTCCGGATGATTTCGGCCTTGGTCATCGCGATGAGTGGCGCCCTGATTTTCACAAACAGGCGCCCTTCCACGGCAGCCTTGACCGCCAGGTTGGCCAGTCGCTCATAGGCGGCAATAAATTCCGGACGGCAGTCCGGATAGCCGCTGTAATCAACGGCATTGACGCCGATAAAAATATCCGGCGCCTCGATCACTTCCGCCCAGGCGAGGGCGTAGGAAAGCAAGAGCGTGTTGCGTGCTGGAACATAAGTAACCGGTATTCCTGATAATATTTCATCATCAAGGCGCCCCTTCGGAACTTCGATGCTGTCCGTCAGCGCCGATCCGCCGATCGATCGCAGATTCATATCGATGATCAGATGCTGTTCCACGGCAAAAAAATCCGCCACGTTTCTGGCTGCATTGAGTTCGGATGCATGCCGCTGTCCATAGTTGCATGTCAGGCTGTAAAGAGCATAACCCTCCGACCTGGCGATTGCCATGGCCGTTGTCGAATCGATGCCGCCGCTGGACAGGACAATTGCTTTCTTATCGGACATGGTCAAGCCCCCTTTTCACACGCCCCTTTGTTCAGGCGCCCATATTAGCTTGTGCAGTTGAATCTGTAGCCTGACATCGAGGCGATCCTGCAGGATCCATCGTGCCAGTGTTTGTGCGTCGATTTTACCGAAGACAGGCGAAAGCAGAGGAGGCTCTATCTTGTTTCGATGGGGGAGAACTGTCGAGAGAATAAATTTCGCGTATTCATAATCTTCCCTGCTCCCGATGACAAATTTGATTTCGTCATGAGCCGTCAATTTATTTAAGTTATCGAGATGATTTTTTTCCGATTCGCCGCTTGATGGGCATTTGATGTCTAAAATCCGGATGCAGCGTTCATTGACGGCGCCGATATCCCGGGAGCCGTTCGTTTCCAGCAGAACCGTGAACGCCTGATCCAGCAGCATCACGATCAACTCCGGGGTTTGTTCCTGAATCAGGGGCTCGCCGCCCGTTATTTCCACGAGGCGGCAATCGAACAGGGAAACTTTCTGCACAATATCGGGGAGTTCAAGCCATGTCCCGTCTTCATAGGCATACTGCGTATCGCAATAGGCGCAGCGCAGGTTGCAGCCGGTCAACCGGACAAAGGCGCAGGGGCGTCCCGCGTAGGATGATTCTCCCTGGATGCTGAAGAATATTTCGTTTACCTTCAGCGGCAATTATTCCTCCCAGTAGAAGGCGCCGGCGTTCGGCGTTTCCGAAACTTTCACCTTCGAGACGCTTACAAGATTGGAATTGATGCGCTTGCACAGTTCCCGATAGAGGTATTGCGCAATGTTCTCGGATGTCGGATTGACCACCTGGAAATCCGGGAGTTCATTGATGTTGGCATGATCCAGTCCCCGCAGGACGTCCTTGACGTTTTCCTTGATGACGCGGAAGTCGATGCCGATGCCGATTGCGTCCAGTTCGCGACAGCGGACGTAAACCCGAATGATCCAGTTGTGTCCGTGAAGCCGCGCGCAGTCTCCGGGATAACCCCTCAGGGCATGGGCGGCGGAGAAATGGGTCTCGATGTAAACCTCAAAAATGCCAGTCATGTTATTATCCTTCTGATCTCATTTTGACCTGACCGTATTTACTACCATATTTCGATCAAGATGTCTGAAATTTGATACCCCCATGCTTACCCTTACCGCATGCAGACACTCAGGACCTCCGGCAGATCCGTCTCTCCCCGGAGAACCTTGACGATGCCGTCCTGCAGCAGCGTCCTCATGCCCTGCGACATGGAAATTTTCCGGAGAGCCAGCATGGGTTTACGGCTGATGATCATGTGTTTGATCTCGTCCGTCGCTATCAAAAGTTCAAAGAGCCCCGACATTCCCCGGTAGCCGGTTTCGTTGCAGGCCTCGCAACCGCGGGGTTTGTACAGGATGAAGCGATCGTCGTAGGCAATGCCGAGACGGGCAAAAAGCTTCTCATCGAAACTGCGGACGATGTCGTCGAATTCTTCCCGGGAGGGATGGTAGGACTGCTTGCAGTGGGGGCAAATCCTGCGCACGAGCCGTTGCGCCAGGATGCACAGAAGCGAGTCGGCGAAGGCAATAGGGTCGATGCCCATTTCGAGAAGCCGGACGATCGTCTCGGGGGCGTTATTGGTGTGCAGCGTACTCATGACGAGATGGCCCGTCGTCGAGGCTTCGACGCCCATCTTGGCCGTTTCGTAGTCGCGCATCTCGCCGACCAGAATGATGTCCGGATCGGAGCGCAGGAAGGCCCGCATAGCGTTGCTGAAGCCGAAGCCGATCTTGTGATGGACCTGGACCTGACGCAGACCCTTTTGCGTGATCTCCACGGGATCCTCTGCCGTCCAGATCTTGACATTGGGTTTGTTGAGGATCTGCAGAGCGGCATGGGCCGTGGTTGTTTTGCCCGATCCCGTCGGCCCGACGATCAGAACGAGACCATAGGGTTTCTTGAGAATCTTCAGGAACCGGGACAAATCCTCGTCGGCCATGTTGAGTTCCCCTATCGTCATGATCGACCCGCGCGTGAGGATCCGCAGTACTACGTCCTCCACGCCCCCATGCGTCGGCACCGTGGCCACGCGCAGCTCGATGTCCCCGAAGTTCGGGATCGTGAAGCGGATCTTGCCGTCCTGCGGCAGCCGCTTCTCCGTGATGTCGAGGTTGGCCATGATCTTGATGCGCGAGACGATAGCGGCCCGGTAGGTATAGGGAAGCTGTTCGTAGGAAAGGCATTCCCCATCGATCCGGAATCGTACCGTAATATGATGGTCCAACATATCCGGTTCGATGTGGATGTCCGAGGCGCGCTTGGCAAAGGCTTCGGTGATCATCCGGTTGATAATCTGGACGATGATGCTCTCGGTCTCGGAAGGCCGCTCCCTGCCGTTGTCGCGCGGCACGCCGTTTTCATCCAGATCGAAAAAGTGGTCGATCGCGGTAATGATCTCCTCCGACGATCCTCGGCAATAGTCGATGTCTTTGGTTTTAAGCAGGCTTTCGATCATGTCCCGCTTGATGATATTCTGCGGATCGTCCAGCAGGACCGTGAACCGCCCATATTCGCTTTTCAGCGGCACCCACAGTTCCCGCCGCAGGTAATCGTACTTGAGTTTTTTCCGGAGATCCACGGGGAGGGCAGCGGCCGTTTCGACGGCATACTTCGTCTTTCCGGCATGGTCGCTTTTCGTTTTCTTTTCTTTCATGATCCCAAAACCTCTGCTGGATGCGTTCATTTCTTTTTCGAGGCCTGCCTGGCGATGATCCTGTCCTTGATCCTGTCGTACTCCTGATCGGTCAGAATTTTCATGGATTTCAACTGATCCTTCTTCGCATAGGGGCGGTTTTTGATAATCCGTTGCACCGTCAACTCTCCGATGCCCGTCAGGGTCATAAGCTGCACCTTCGTTGCCGTGTTGAGATCGATGAGTTCCGCCGCCTTTTCGACCTTCTTTGCCACTTTTTGCTTAGGAACCGAAGCCGGTTTGGCCGCCGCCTTCGGATCCGCCGCCCAACCGGAGGCCGCCACAAAAATCAATGCAATGGCCACCGCCAATACCCGCACCCATGCCCATTTGTTCATCGCCGTTCCTCCTGAATGGTATTATTACTCCAGTAACAACATATGTTAAAGTCGTCATTCCCGCGAAGTTTGTCCCCGCGAAAGCGGGGAGCGGGAATCCAGAACTGAACTGGATGCCGGATCAAGTCCGGCATGACATTTTATGTGTTCTATCGCCGGAGTAATGGCTGTTATACCGTTTATTTTTTCCTCATTCAATGCTTCGGCTCATAGACACAGAAGGGTTCCTCGGCCAGGTAATCCCCGGTGATCTCATAGGCGCGGGCGCGGCAGCCGCCGCAGACCCGCATGAATTCACAATGGCCGCATTTCCCCTTGAGTTGCTGCAAATCCCTTAAATTTCTGAAAATGTCCGAGTTCTTCCAGATATCCGCGAAATTCTTCTCCTTGAGTTGTCCGCAATCGAGTTCGAGGTAGCCGCAGGGCTGGATCTGTCCCGTATGGGAGATGAAGCAGAAGGAGCTTCCCCCCATGCAACCCCGCGTCATGGCTTGGAAGGGATGCCCGCCGCCTTGCGCAGGTGAAGGTGCAGGCGCCTCTTTTTTCCGTTGGTGGAAAATCCGATAGTAATGGGGCGCGCAGGTGGCCTTGAGCTGAATCGGACAGGTCAGGCTTTTTTCATGGAACCAGTCGAGCGTTTTTTCGTAATCCTGCGGCGAAATCTCCTGATCCGCCAAGTCTTTGCCGCGCCCCGTCGGAACAAGCAGAAAGATGTGATGGGCGGCCGCGCCGAGCCGCAGGGCCATGTCGAGGATGCCCTCGATCTGCGCGAGGTTGGCCTGCGTAATCGTCGTGTTGATCTGGAATTCTATCCCGGCCTTTTTCATGGCCTCGATGCCGGTCATGGCGCCGTCAAAAGCGCCGGGAACGCCACGGAAACGGTCATGGCTGGCCGCGTTCAGGCCGTCGATGCTGACGCTGACGCGTTTGATGCCGGCATCGAGCATCTTTCGGGCGATCTGTTCCGTGACGAGGGTCGCGTTTGTCGCCAGGACCATGCGCAGCCCCTTGCGGTCCCCGTATGCGGCCAGTTCGTAAATATCGGGGCGCAGCAGGGGCTCGCCGCCGGTCAGGATGATGACCGGATTGCTGTATGCCGCGATGTCGTCAAGCAGCTTTTTCCCCTCGTCCGTCGTCAGTTCCCCGGGATAGGGCCCGCACAGCGAGGAGGCCCGGCAATGCACGCAGGCCAGATTGCAGCGGCGCGTCACCTCCCAGGCGACCATGCGCAGGGTGTCGGGCAGGATGAATTTTTTGGAGATATCCATGGATTCTATCTGTTCAGTATTTTCGCCGCATCCTGGGCGAAGTAGGTCAGGATGATATCTGCGCCGGCCCGCTTGATGGATGTCAGGGCTTCCATCATGGCGCGCTCCCCGTCGAGCCAGCCAAGCTGGGCGGCCGCCCGGATCATGGCGAATTCGCCGCTCACATTGTAGGCCGCGATGGGCAGGTCGAATTCCTCCCGCGCGCGCCGGATGATATCGAGGTAGGGCAGGGCGGGCTTGACCATGATGATGTCGGCGCCTTCGGCCACGTCGAGCTGGATCTCCCGGATCGCCTCGTCGCCGTTGGCCGGGTCCATCTGGTAGGTCTTGCGGTCTCCGAATTGGGGGGCGCTTTCGGCGGCTTCGCGGAAGGGGCCGTAGAAGCAGGAGGCGTACTTGGCGGAATAGGCCATGATGGGTGTGCTGTCACAGCCGGCTTCGTCGAGGCCTTCCCGGATAGCCGCGATCTGGCCGTCCATCATGGCGGAGGGGGCGACCATGTCCGCGCCGGCTTTCGCGTGGGAGACGGCCGTTTCCGACAGGACTTCGAGCGTGGTGTCGTTGTCCACATCGCCCTTTTCGATCATGCCGCAGTGGCCGTGACTCGTATAATCACAGAGGCACACATCGGTGATGACCAGGATGTCGGGGACCTTGTCCTTGATGCGGCGGACGGCCTGCTGAATGATTCCGTCTTTCGTAAAGGCGCCGGTGGCCAGCTCGTCTTTTTTGTCGGGGATGCCGAACAGAAGGACGGCCGGAATGCCCAACTCCTTTGTCTTCTGGACTTCCTTCAGAATATGATCGATGGACATCTGGAAATTGCCGGGCATGGCGTTGATCGGTTTTTTCCTGTCCTTGCCCGGAACGACAAACAGGGGATAGACCAGATCATCCACGGACAGTTTCGTCTCGCGGATCATCCTGCGGAAATTCTCGTTTTTTCTGAGCCGCCGGGGCCTGTAATCGGGAAAATTCATGGCTTCCTCCTTGATCTGATTTGGGTATCATCCGGTTTTTTTGTACTTATTGGTTTGACAAAGGATTATGCTGGCAGCGTATGGCACACTGCGGGCGCCTTCGGCTACGGCCAGCGCCATCTTCTGCGTATTGCCCGTTTGCGAATGATAAACAATCAGAATCCTGGCCATGATTTTATCTCAACCGCATTTCAGGATGTGGAATCCCCAGGCGGGGAGATCGACGGATAACTCGTCGCCCTTGATTTCATGGACGTTTCCGGTGAAAAGATCGGTCCATGGTCCCCCGGTCGGATTGTTCCAGGCCAGTTTTACCTGTCCCCGTGCCGCCTTGTCGGAAAGATTGACAACGATCAGATACCTTTTCCCGCCGTCCTTCCAGCCCCAAGCCACCAGTTCCTCGTCGCCGGCAGGATCAGGCCGGCAGATCCGCTCGCAGAGCCGCCACTGGCCGTTTCTGAGGCAATCGCTGCCGAGGATCTCCAGGAGCTTGCCGTAGAAAGCCTTCACATCCGGATCGAGAGACTCGACGGGACGGCGTTCCAGGAAAACGGGAATGCGGATTCTTCTTCCTTCGAATTGGCCTTCATGGAAGAGCCTCGCGCCCGGGATGGTGGCGACCGTGACGGCAGCCGCAAACGCCTTTTTCGATGAGAATGCCATTGCCGCACGGGGCTCGTCGTGGTTTTCGATGAAACGGATCAACTTGTCCTGATAGGACATCTCGGCGCACAAATGCAGCCGGACACTTTCGGCGTTCCCGTGCTCCAGACGGTCGTAGAGTCGCTTGTCATAACAGAAATCAAAACCCTGTTGCTGGAGCTGCCATTCAAGCCCCCAGTAGACCTCGGCCAGAAACAGAAACGAAGGGCGGCTTTTCCGGACGGCGCGAATCAGCTCCGGCCAGAATTCCTGTGCCGGCTCGGAACCTGCGCGCGGCCCCCAGGTCTGTGCAAAGACGGAATTCATCATGAGCATGGCCATATCACACCGGATTCCATCGCATTGCCCGGCGATATTCAAAACCGTTTCAATCATAGCCTGGCGCGCTTCCGGATGAAATGCATTGAGTTGCAGGACGTCCTGCCAGGCCGGATAATAGGGGTCGCGCCCGCAGGCAAAGACCCGGTTCTCGGCCAGCATAAATGATCCGGGGTCTCTCCTGAAGTCTTCGAGGTCTCCCTGAATGAAATATTCAGGATGTTCCGCAACCCAGGCGTGGTCCGTTGCGATATGGTTGGGAACAAAATCGAGGATCAGCCGGATTTTCCTTTCCGCGAGCATGCGGCGGGCTTCCATGAGCCCGTCCGAACCGCCAAGGTGCGCGTCAACGATGTAACTTCGCACGCAGTACGGCGAGCCGACGTTGTCTTCCGGTGAAAAATCAGGGAGCGCCCCTTTAAAATCGGCAATCAGGCCTTCATTTTGCGCAGAGATCCGGATGCTGGCGGGGCTGCGTTCCCAGACCCCCATGAACCACAGCGCGTCGATTCCCATGCCGGCAAAAGCATCCCACTCCCGGGCAGGAACACTGCCGAGGTGAATCGTCCTGCCGTATCGCCGGCTCAGTTCACCGAGCCAGACCCATGTGTTGATTTCATAAATAACCGGATGTGCGGGCCACGTGGTCATACCGATTACCCCTTGAGGATTTACGAAAAGCGCCAGAATGCCCCGCTCGTGAGCTGGGATGAATGGCGAATGCTGTTCGCGCAGGCTAAAGCCTGCGTCTACCCGTTCAGAAGCCCCGCCCTGTGGGCGGGGCTTCTGAACGGTCTGCAGAACTCTACATAAAAAATGAAAGGGCCGCAAGCAAATTCAATTCAGCTGTATCATGACAGAAAGCTCATTGTTTGACTTTTTGCGAGTTCGTCGATATTGTCCAACTGCTGCAGGGCGCGCTCAATAGCGAAACAACACTTCTTTGGGGTGAACATCATGTCGATCATTGAAACTATAAACCGGAGAGTATCCTGCCGGACATACAGCGACAGGCCGATCGAACCGGATAAAGTAGCGGCATTGGCAGATTTTCTGAAGGCAAACACGGCATCACCCTTCGGCACCAAGATCTATTTTCAACTCCTGGCCCTCGATGAACTGAAAATGGGCGGGATCGGAACGCTGGGGACATACGGCGTCATCAAAGGCGCCCGGCATTTCATCGCGGGGGCTGTCTGGCGTCGGCCGAAGGCCATGGAAGATTTCGGCTATTGCATGGAAAGGAATATTCTCGAAGCGACGGCCTTGGGGCTGGGGACCTGCTGGCTCGGGGGTACATTCAATCGATCTGGTTTTGCTGAAAAAATGAGACTTGCCGATTACGAGCTCCTGCCGGCAGTCACTCCGGTCGGCTATGCCGGCGACAGGAAATCGCTGATCGACAGGGTTTTCCGGTTCAGCGCCGGTTCCGACAGAAGGAGATCCTGGCACGAAATGTTTTTCGACGGCCGGATCGACAACCCGCTTCAGCCGGAATCTGCCGGCCCGTACGAGACGCCGTTGGCCTGCCTGAGAATGGGTCCATCGGCTTCAAACAAGCAGCCGTGGAGAATCATTAAAGACAACAGGATGTTTCATTTTTATCTCAAGCGCACGCCGGGCTATAGTGCAATCTTCGGGGACATCAAATTGCAGAATATGGATATGGGCATTGCCATGTGCCATTTCGAATTGTCTTCGGCGGCGCTGGGTCTGAAGGGGCATTGGCAGGACGATGATCCCCAACTGGAGACGGGCGGCATGGAATATATCGCAAGCTGGATTTCCGAGGCGTAACTGCCGATGATGCAACTGTCCGTTTTCTTGCTTGCGCCCGGGTTATTCCGATTCTAAATCAAAGATGATATCGAGGCGGCAAGGAGGAGGCGACGAGGCGTATTGTACATACGTTGAGGAAGCCGACGACACTGCCAACAAAGATAGCGCTTTGATTTAGAATCGGAATTACTTGATCAGGCGGTGACGCATCTTGTGGAGTGCCAGCGGAAAAAACATCAGCGAAAACACCGTCAGATAGCCCAGTTGCCAGAGCATCATCCCGTCGAAGCGGCTGAAGCAAAGCGATCTGGCCGCATTGACCAGATGGGTCAGGGGCAGGATCATCGCCATGATCCGGGCCCATTCGGGCAGATTTTCAATGGGGAAAAATGTGCCGCTGAACAGGAACATGGGCGTGATGAACAGGAAGAAGGGGAGATTGAACAGATCGATGTGCCGGGTAATCGCGGTGAAATACATACCTACGGCGCCGAAGGCCATCCCGCCGAGGAAGGACAGGGGAATAAGCAGCAGGCCGGCGGGGTACTGAATCAATCCGAAAAAGCTGATGACGATCATCATGATCATGGTTGCAATCACTGATTTGGTTGCGCCCCAGACGATCTCGCCGGCAATGATTTCATTGACCGTCAGCGGCGTGGCCATCATGGCGTCGAAGGTCTTCTGGTAATACATGCGCACAAAAGACCCGTAGGTGTTTTCAAAAAAGGCATTGTTCATGATGTTGATGGCGATCAGGGCCGGGGCGATAAAGGCGGTGTAGGTTACATCGATGCCGCCCTGGCGGATATTGCCCACCAGGGTGCCCAGACCGAGGCCGAAGGCCAGCAGATAGAAGAGGGGCTCCATGATGGGGGACAGAAAACGGATCTTCCAGTTCTGCCGGTAAACGATAAAGTTTCTCTGCCAGACCCGGAAAAGGCCCATCCAGGAGACCATTGAAAAGAGGCGCTTCATTCTCTCAATTCCCTGCCTGTCAACTTCAGAAAAACATCTTCCAGGGTGGACATGCGCAGGACGCACCCCTCCTGGCAGTAATGTTTGCTGATTTCATGATAGAGACTGCCGCCGTTGCCCTCGTAAATGATCATCCGGTGCCCGAAGTCTTCATGCTGAAGCCCACGGGCTTTGACATACGCACGCAACGCCGCATCGGGTTCGGCGACCTCGATGACATCCTGTCCCACATACTGCCGGATCAGATCGGCAGGCTTGCCTTCCACGACAATCCGCCCGTGGTCCATGATCAACAAGCGGTCGCATAACCGGGAGGCCTCATCCATATAATGCGTGGTCAGCAAAATGGTGAGGCCCCTTTTCTTCAAATCTTCCAGACGCTCCCAGACCTGGTGTCGGGACTGGGGGTCGAGCCCCGTGGTGGGTTCATCCAGAATCAGCAGTTCCGGGTCGTTGATGAGCGCCCGCGCCAGCACCATGCGGCGTGTCATCCCGCCGGACAGTTCCATGGCCTTCGCGTCCTTCCGATGGTCCAGCGCCATGAATTCCAGCAAGGTCTGGGCCTTTTCCCGGGCCTGCCCGCGGGTCAGATCGAAAAAGAGACCGAAGACCTCAAGATTCTGAAGCAGGTTCAAATCCGGGTCCAGGTTGTTTTCCTGCTGGCAGACGCCGATGCGCGACTTGATGGCGCGCAAATGCTCCCGGGGGTCCAGGCCGAAGACCGTCAGATCGCCGGCCGTCATGGGCGAAAAACCGTAAAGCATGCGGATCGTCGTGGTTTTTCCGGCGCCGTTCGGTCCGAGAATCCCATAGCATTCTCCGGGCAGGATATCGAACGAGATGTCGTCCACGGCGATCAGATCGCCGTATCGTTTGGTCAGATGTTTTGCCGCAATGATGGTCTGCATCCGGTCTTCTCCACCTTCTCAGCCGTGCGCTTCATCCCAGTTGCGGCCGGAACCGATGTCCACCCTGAGCGGGACGCTCAGACGCATGACAGTTTCCATTTCGTTTTTGACCAGCGCCATGAGCTCCTGCGTTTCGGACAGCGGCGCTTCAAAGACCAGTTCGTCATGGACCTGCATGATCATGGTCGCCTGCAGACGACGCGCTGCAATCATCCGGGAAATCTTGATCATCGCCGCTTTGATGAGGTCGGCCGCCGTGCCCTGGATCGGGGCGTTGATGGCCGTGCGTTCTGCAAACTGGCGGACGGCGGCCACGCTGTGATTGATTTCCGGCAGGTACCGCCGGCGGTTGAGCAGCGTCGTGACATAGCCGTTTTTCCGGGCGTTTTCCAGAATGCCGTCGAGGTAGCGCCTCACGTCCCGGTATTTGTCGAAATAGCCGTCGATGTAGGCCTGGGCCAGCTTCTGGTTGACGTTGAGTTCCTTTGCCAGCCCGAAGGCGCTCATGCCGTAGAGGACGCCGAAGTTGATGACCTTGGCCTGGCGGCGCATTTCCGCATTGACCATCTCGGGGAAGACGCCGAAAATGTCCGACGCGGTCCGGCTGTGAATATCCTCGCCGGAAGCGAAGGCGTCAATGAGCGACCGGTCCTGCGACAGATGGGCCAGGACCCGGAGCTCGATCTGGGAGTAATCGGCGGCGATCATCATCCAGCCCTCCGGGGCGATGAAGGCCTGCCGGATTCGTTTTCCTTCCAGCGTCCGGATCGGAATGTTCTGGAGATTCGGGTTGCTGCTCGACAGCCGGCCGGTCGCCGTGACGGTCTGGTTGTAGGAGGTGTGAACGCGGCCCGTGTCGGGATGGACCATCAGCGGCAGGGCGTCGATATAAGTGGATTTGAGTTTGGCAAAGCTGCGGTAGGCCAGAATTTCCGCCGGGAGTTCATGGGAGGCAGCCAGATAATTCAGCACGTCCACATCGGTGGAATAACCCTCTTTGATCTTTTTGCCTCTGGGCAATCCCAGCTTGTCAAAAAGAATCGTCTGAAGCTGTTTCGGCGAATTCACGTTGAATTTTTCACCGGCCAGTTGATATATCTTGTTTTCTGAAAGCGACATCAACTGCTGGATTTCCCGCGACATGTCTTTCAGGAGCGTCAGGTCCAGCAGGACCCCCTTTTCTTCCATAGCTGCCAGGACCAGCACGAGGGGCATCTCAACCTGATCGAACAGGTCGCCGAATCCCTCCCGTTGCAGCTTTTGCGAAACGTCGCCCGTCAGTTTGAAAACCGCGTCCGCGCGCCGGCAGGCGTAATCCATCATCGTCTCGATTTTGACCATGCTCAAAGGCAGCGCCTTCGCCCCGCTGCCGACCAGTTCCTTCACCGACAGGATCTGGCGCTGCAACTGTTCCCGAACGACCTCTGCAAGCTCGAAACCGTGCCGGGATGGGTTCAGCAGATAGGCCGCCACCATGGTGTCGCAACCGGTCCCCTTGAGTTCAACGCCTCTGCGTGCCAGCATCAGGGTCATATTCTTAAGGTCATGTCCGTGTTTTTTTATTTGTTCATCGGACAGAACGGGGGCCAGGGCGGACAAGACCTCCGTTTCCCGGAGCTGCTGCGGCGCGCCATGATAGTCGTGCCCGATGGGAATATACACGGCCTCCCCGGCGCCTGTGCACAGGGCCATGCCGATCAGGTCAGTCCGCAGGGGGCCATCGGCAGAGGCGATCATCTCCAGTGCAAACACTTCAATGCTCTGGAGCGTTTCTGTTAGAGCGGCCAGGGCATCCTGATCCTGTATCATGGCATAATGGCCTTCAAGGGCTTCTTCCCTGATTTTCAGATCCTGAATGAGCGATGAAAATTCGAACTCCTGAAAGAGGCCTTTTAGGATCTCCGGGTTCGGGCCGGTGTAGCGGCATGCTTCCAGATCGATGTCAATATCCGCATCGGTCCGGATGACTGCCAGTTCCCGGCTCATGCGCGCCTGATCGGCGTATTCGCGGATGCTCTGTTTCGCTTTGGCGTTTGTAAGACGATCGACATTTTTGATTATTTCTTCAACGGTTCCATACTCTTCGATCAGCCGCAGGGCGTTTTTAGGCCCGATGCCCGGGACGCCGGGGATGTTATCGGACGCATCTCCCATCAGCCCCAGGATCTCTACGACCTTGCCCGGTTCTACGCCGAAGCGCTCCTTGACGGCGGCGATGTCGTAGATTTTATCTTTCATGGTGTCGATCATGATGACGTCGTCGGTCACAAGCTGCATCATGTCCTTGTCGCCGGAGACGATGACGACCTTGATATCCTTTCCGGCATGGCGCTTCGCCAGGGTCCCGATGATATCGTCGGCCTCGATGCCCTGCTGTTCCAGCACGGGAATGGAAAATCCGCGTACGATGTCCTTGATGCAGGAAATCTGGGGAATGAGGGTTTCGGGCGTGGCCTTGCGCGTGGCCTTGTACTGGTCAAAAGCATCATGACGGAAGGTGGGACCCTTGACATCGAAGGTGACGGCGATGTAATCCGGCTTCTGTTCTCGCAACAACCGCATCAGCATCGTCGTAAAACCGTATATGGCGTTGGTCGGGAACCCCTTGGAGTTCGACAGCTCCCGGATGGCATAGAAGGCCCGGAAGACATAATTGCTGCCGTCAATCAGGTAGAGGGTGTGTTTTTTTATTTCGTCGCTCAAAATTTTATCCTTTGAAATGGTGACGCACTCGTAAAAAGTCGATTGTTCCCTGTCTTGTCATTCCGTGCTTGACACGGAATCCAGTGTTATCAAGTGGTTCTGGGCTCCTGCCTTCGCAGGAGTGACAGTTTGGGGATTTTCTACGGGTTCGTCATTTTTTTTCCTGTGTCAAACCTGTCTTTGTTGCCGGGATCAGAAATCGAAACGGGCGTTGATCTTAAACGTCCGGACTGCGCGCAGGTTTAGAATGTCTGCAATGCCGGTTGTCTCTCTGATCTCGCCCAGGAGCCGGTTCAGTTCGTCCTCGCCGGCAGCGATAACGGTAAACCAGACATTGTAATCGTGATTCCGGCGGTAGTTATGCGTGACGCCGGGATAGCCGTTGACCAGCTTGACAAAACCCGTTAACTTCTCTTCCGGAACCCGGGCAGCGCAGAGGGTGCTGACAAAGCCCAGTTTCTTCGGGTCAAAGACCGCCCCGATCCGGCGGATGATACCGCTTTCCCTGAGTTTCCGGACCCGGTTGAAAGCCTCCTCCTGTGTGACGCCGGTCTGCTCGCCGATCCATCGATAAGGTTCGGCGTCGAGCGGGAAGGCCGTCTGAATCAGGTTTAAAATCTTGTGATCGATTGCGTCCACGCTGCCCTCATAAAAAGTCGCCGGGATACGTCATTTTTGGTTTATCCGGTTCTTGCGTGCTTTCTGGCCTGAAAAGGAATTATGCTGACAGCATATGACACTCTATATCTACAAAGCAATGAAGCTCCCCGCCGCAAGCAGCGGGGTATTGAGGTCCCTCACATATTGTTGATTCATGTCACACTTATCGAGGTAATGACATCGTTGATTATGATTTGCAGAACTAAACCGCTGCGCGGTAGCTTCCCCTTACCAACTTTCATGCTTACGATAAACCAATCCCCCTGAATATTCAACATGGACTTTTTGTTAGCGCTTGTTGATCATCTGTAATCTCCATACAATTTCTTTTGTTATACCGTCGGAATGAACCGGCGGATATCAAAAACAAAGGAGATTGTATGATGAAAAAGTTAAGAGATCAGATGCCGGCAGACCTTCAATTGAGCGGAGCCACAAAAAGTACCCAAAAGAATGACGCTTATTCGTAACTATGCCAAGGCTCAATTCAACAGATTATCAACTCAAAAGTATGCATGAACCGGATGAACATCATTTTTCGAGGCCGATAGCACGAAGCGAGGTGCATGGCAGGAAAGCGCTGCCCGGCATGAAATATTCAACAATCCGGCCGGCGGTTGCTCCGAGCGACCCCCATCCTGTTTTTATCTTGAAATAATCCCGGGAGCGTTGTAGTCAGTAATAACAATTTGTATTGATCGAGACAGGGAGGCGGCATCATGTACTGGGACAAGGAAATTGAAACCATCGACCGGTCCGCGCTGGAGGTCCTTCAGCTCAAACGGCTCAAAACGACCCTGCAGCAGGCCAAAAAATCGCTTCATTACGATCGGATTTTCAAGGAAATCGGTATTGATCCCGACGCGGTGAAATCTATTGAAGACATCGAAAAATTGCCGATGACCACCAAGGACGACCTCCGGGACCACTGGCCTTACGGATTTCTGGCCGCTTCCAGGGACGACCTGGTTCGCATGCATTCTTCGTCCGGAACGACGGGTCAGACGACCATCGTTTTTCATACCGCCAACGACATCGATCAATGGGCGAGCATCGTCGCCCGTTCCATGTACATGACAGGCATGCGCAAGAGCGATGTTTTTCAGAATATGATGACCTACGGTCTGTTTACCGGTGGCCTGGGTTTCCATTACGGAGCGGAGAGAATCGGGGCGTTGACGATTCCCGCCGGATCCGGCAACAGCAAGCGGCAAATTCAGCTCATGCGCGACTTCGAAACGACCGTCATCCACATCATTCCCAGTTACGCCCTGCATCTGATACACGTTTTTGAGGAATTGGCCCTTGACCCCCGGCGGGAGACAAAGCTCAAACGGGCGTTTATCGGAGCCGAGCCGCATTCGGAAAAGATGCGCAGGAAACTGGAGGATTATTACGGGTTCAAGGCCTTCAATTCCTATGGCCTCTCGGAGATGTGCGGGCCCGGCGTGGCCTTTGAGTGCCCGGCTCAAAACGGATTGCATATCTGGGAAGATCATTTCCTGGTCGAGATGATCGATCCTGAGACCTTGAAGCCCGTTCCTGACGGACAAGAGGGGGAGCTTGTGCTGACGACGCTCGTAAGGGACGGCATGCCCATCCTCAGATACCGTACAAAAGACCTGACCCGCATCATTCCCGGCCCCTGCGAATGCGGCCGGACGCACCGCCGCATCGAGCGGATCAAGGGCCGGACGGACGATATGATGATTATCAAGGGGGTCAACATCTTTCCGATCCAGATTGAACGGAAGCTCATGGGCATTCCCGGCGTGGGCAACAATTTTCTGATCGTTCTGGAGCGGGTGGACTTCACCGATCTGATGACGATCAAGGTCGAGGTCCAGCGCGAATACTTCATGGGTGACCTGCGGCAGTTGGAAGCCCTGCGGCGCCGGATTGTGGAGGAGCTCAAGAGCGACATCCTCATTACGCCGAAGGTGGATCTCGTTGAACCGGACAGCCTGCCTGTAAGCGAGGGGAAGGCGAAGCGCGTCCTGGATAACAGGAAGGATTAAGCAGGGAAGGGGGAGGCTGACATGATTGCGAAACAGCTATCGATTTTTGCAGAAAACAAACCGGGGAAACTGGCCGCCGTGACGGCGATTCTGGCAAAAGAGAAGATCAGCATCCGGGCCACCGTCATATCCACGTCGGATACGTTCGGGGTGATCAGTCTGATCGTTGACGATCCCGGGCGGGCCCAGGCCGCCCTGACAAAAGCCGGGATGATGGTTAGTTTGCGCGACGTCCTGGCGGTCCTGATCGACGACAAGCCCGGCGGGCTCGACCGGCTGACGCAATTGCTGTTCAAAGAGAGCATCAATATCAACAATGCCTATGGATTCGTTCTGGAAAGCCGTGAAAAGGCGGTTTTCGTCCTCGACGTGGACCAGATTGAAAAGGCCATAAAACTCATTGAAAAGAATGGCTTCAAGACCCTCGACGTGGAGGCCCTGTCGGCGGTGGAGCCGTTCCATTATATGAAATACTAAAAAAACGATCCCGGACTGATCAGGAGGAGAAACCATGACGCACGCCGATGCGGACCGTTATGCCGCAAAGCATCCTGAAGGCAGGATATTAAATAAAAAGATTGCTGAAGCCGTTCGGAAAAGAGCCACGAATAGGGAAATCAATTGCGCCGATGCAAGTGCAATCGCAGAGAATTTTCGTGTGGACATGCTCGAAATCGGCGTGACGATTGATCTTCTGGAAATCCGTCTTAAGCGGTGCCAGTTGGGTCTTTTTGGCTATGGCCAGAAGAAAGGGGTCGTCGAGCCCGCCGCAGAGGTTTCTGAAGAGCTGGAAAAAGCCATTCGCAGCAGCCTGGCCGATGGGGGCCTGCCCTGTCTTGCTGCATGGGATATCGCCGACCGGGCAGGTATTGCCAGGATGGCAGTCTCCTCCGCCTGCGAGACGCTGAAGATAAAGATCAAGCCCTGCCAACTCGGCGCCTTTTAACGGCTTTGTAAAACGCCCATATACTGCGTTGCGCTTCATCTTTCGTCGTTGCGGCGTATTTCCATATACGCCTCACTCCTCAAGATTCGCACGCCTTGTCTATGACCGTTTTCCTTCGCCGTTACCAGGTTTATCCATTCTGCTCTTCATATCGGGCCAGAGTAAAAAGCATGTCCGCCAGGCGGTTCAGGTATTGATGGACGTATTCGTTGTCGAGCAGTCCGTCCGCTTTGAGTTTGGCGGCCTTCCGCTCCGCCCGACGGATAATGGTGCGGCCGACATCGATCTGGGCTGAGACCATTGTTTCCCCCGGGTAGATGAACTCATTTTTCAGCGTCACTTGTTTCTGAAGGTCGTCAATCAGTGTTTCGATGCGCGATACATCGGCTTTGCCGATCCCGATTTTTAGCTTGTTAAGGTCTTCCGGCAGGGTTGACAGCACTGCACCGAGGGTCAGCAGGTCTTTCTGGACGCCAAGCAGGATCTCTTTGATGCGTTGATTCCTAGTGGCGGCACGGGCCACGCCCAGGGCCGAGCTGGCTTCGTCCAGGGTGCCGTACGTGTCCGGTCTCGGATCGAATTTTGGGACACGTTGACCTCCGAGCAGACTGGTCTCCCCTTTATCCCCCTTTTTTGAAAATTTCATATTGTTCTCCCCTCCATGTATTTTAAGATGATTCTGATAATCGCTTCCGTATTCCTGCGGGCATGTTCGAGGATGCCCTCCAGGGTCAGTTTCTGCCTGCCGATGCCGTGTGCGAAATTGTCGACAGAACAGATGGACGCATAGGGGATCTCCAGTTCCTGGGCGATGACGGCCTCGCTGGCCATCGTCATCCCCACGATATCCGCAAACCGGGACATCAGCGTGATTTCGGCCCGGGTTTCAAGCCGTGGTCCTATTGTTTGCCAGTATATTCCACTATTTACAATGTCAATGCCGCAAAGGCGGGCGGCATCGATGGCTTTTTGACGGACCCCCTCATGCAGGACCGGGGTAATATGCACGGGTTTTGAATCGGGCGAATCGAAGACCGTGTGGACCCCATTCAGCAGGATATAGTCATCCGGGATCACGATGGCGCCCGGCTTGATTCCTTTTTTCAGCGATCCCGTGGAATTGATCCCGATGATTTCATCTACGCCCAGCATCTTCAGGGTTGCCAGATTGGCGGCGTGATTGACCCGGTGAGGCAGGATATGCCTATGGGGATCTTTGCCGTGCCTCGGGATCAGTGCAAGTCGAGGGGAATGCAGGACCAGCGCTGTTCCGAAGTCCGTTTCCACAATCTCTTCGCTGAGTTCCCCAAGAATTTTTGTTCTCTGAAGTGTGAGCGTTCCCGAAATGATGCCCAGTCGTCTCATCCGTTCACCATGAATCTTCAGTAATTTTTAGGCGGTTATAACAGATCGCCGTTCGTCTGTCAAAAGCGGATCGTTTTAATTTGACATTTCCGGAGCAGATGTGGCATAAGTCATCGTCAATCTTTTTGAAAGCCGGCCAATCAAGCGCCGCAAGACAAAATTTCCGGATGATCTAAGGAGGGTCTGAAAATGGGGACAGAGGGTGACATTGTTCACGTCAGCGACGGCGACTTCGAACAGGAAATTATAAAGTCGGATAAACCGGCGCTTGTTGATTTCTGGGCGCCCTGGTGCGGTCCCTGCCGTGCCGTCGGACCGATACTGGAAGATCTGTCCCAGTCCTATAAGGATCAGGTCAAAATCGCCAAAATGAATGTGGACGACAACCCGAAAACAGCCGCCGCCTATGGCGTCCGGAGCATCCCTATGTTGCTCCTGTTCAAGGACGGCAAAGTTCTGGATACACTGATCGGTCTTGTCCCCAGGGAACGTCTTGAAACGTTCATTAAAAGGGGACTTTAAACCTGTGAAACGACGATTGACCAGAAAAATAAGCCTTCCTGTCATTTTTCTGCTTTTTTTGGGTGTATCCGGGTGCGGCTGGTGGAAGGACATGAGCGAGTGGTGGCGGCCGGCCGACATGGCCAGAGCGACGCCGGAGGCCCTCTATAAGCGGGGCGCCGAGCTGTATCAGGAAGGCCGGTACAAAAAGGCCATCGAATCCTTTCAGCGTGTAAAGGAGCAATACCCGCTGCACAATCTGGTGGTCAGTGCCGAGATCGGTATTGCCGACTCCTACTTCAGCGACGAGAACTATGTTGAAGCGGAGATGGCCTACAGAGACTTTGTCAGTCTAAGGCCCACCAATGAAAATCTTCCTTACGCCATGTTCCAACTGGGAATGTGTCATTACAACCAGATGAGCGCCATCGACCAGGATCAGGCGGAAACGCTCAAAGCTTTAAAAGAGTTTGAAAAGCTGGTCGCACGTTTTCCCAGCAGCAAGTTTTCCGTCCTGGCAGAGAGGCACATCCTGGAATGCCGCAAAAGACTGGCGGAAAAGGAGTTTTATGTCGGCAATTTTTACTTCAACCGGGGCAAGTACAAGGCGGCATTGGGACGTTTTGAAATGATTGCCAGGGAATACTCCGGTATCGGTCTGGATGACAAGGTCCGTTACTTTCTCGAGGAATCCAGAAAACGGCTCATCAGACAGGAAGCCGAGGAAAAGATAAAAAAAGAGAAAGAAGAAAAAAAGGCCGGGGCCGGGGAAGAGAAGGAAGCCAGAGCCAGGGTCGCGAAGGATGCGGAAGCATCCCGAGAAGGGAAATAGCCTGTATCTGAAGGCGCGCCCCGGATGCAGAAAGCGCCGCTTTCCACAGCTTTCCGGGCGTCTTATGTCATATCCTGTTCACCTGCTCAAATCGGCGGAACCACCACAAACCACCACAAGGAAAGTCATTGTGCTGCTTGGCTGATGCCGCAGCCGGCGCATAATTTACCGCCCGGCGGATTGACATGAGCGCAGGCCGGGCAGACCGACGCTGCCGCCATTTGCCGATCCCCGAAATAAACTTTCATGTGCGGCCACGGGATCTCTATCCCTTCGACATCAAAGGCGTTCTTCAGACGCAGACGCAACTCGCCCATAACCTCCCACTGCTTGATCGGCTTGACATCGCCCAGAATCTTGAGCTCAATGCCGGAGTCTCCCAGCTTATCCACCCTCAACACTTTTGGCGGCGTAATAATAATGTCGCGCCAATTTTCCGCTTGAGCAAGTTCCTCGCCGACCCGGTTGACGACACGAATGGCATGGTCCAGGTTGGCGCCGTAAGAGACTGAGATGTTCAGGTTGACCCTCGAAAAATTTCTCGTGAAATTACTGGCGACCTTGATTTCGCCATTGGGGATGTGGTGGACGATGCCGTCCAGGTCGCGCAGAACGGTTTTTCTCAGAGTGATTTTCTCAACAAGACCGCTGATATCGGCAATCTTCACGACGTCTCCGACCCGATACTGGTTCTCCATGATGATAAATACGCCCGAAATAAGGTCCCGGATCAGGTACTGGGCGCCAAAACCGACAGCAACACCGGCGATGCCGAAACCCGCAAGTACGGGTGCGATCGGAATATTCAGCACCGACAGAATCGAGAAAACCACGATCAGGATAATTGAAACCTGCCCGATGCCTCTGAATACGGCGATCAGAGTATCCTCTCGCTTTTTTTCCTCTTCTTCTGCCTCATCTTCGATGTTTCGCCTGACGGCGCTGCGTATCAGCGGGGGAAGAAACCGGTTGAGCGCAAACCACAGCGCAATTCCCACTGCTGTTATGATCATAATCCTCGTGCCGTTGTGCAACAGCCAGTTTATTGCCGGTTGCCAATCCATAACCCTGAGCCTCCCATAATGACTTCACCGACCAACAGATTCTTCTATGTATATGATCTAATTGACGAAAATAAGTATACATCCGTTGATGCGGCATCTGTTTTTCACGATAAGAATATAGGCGGAAACAGCCCCGTGTGTCAATGCTTTATGGCTGCGACAGTCTAACTATTTTTTTTCTCAAACCTGTACCAAGGTACAATAGACTTTAAGAAAAGCGGATGTAAAATAGGGCCAAACAAAGTCAGAAATGAAATATGAAATCAAACATAAAACATTTATGAGGGAGGATTCACCATGGCAACATCAGCAGGAACAGGGAATCAGATTATCGGTAAGGCATTTATCCTTCACGGGACTGTGAAGGCCGTAGCGCCCGATGGAACAGTGCGCGTGCTCGGACCCAACAGCGTTATTTACGCAGATGAACGGATCATCACGGAAAGCGACGGCAGCGTATCGATCATGCTGGACGGACCACCCCCGGGCCAGATCGATATTGGCCGGATGAGCGATGTCCTGCTGAACGAGGATGTCTATGCCGGGGCGACGCCCGAAGTGGTCACGGACGCTGCCGCCGATGCGGAGAGAATCCAGGAAGCCTTGACTTCAGGGGATCAGCCGATCGAGCTCGACGCGACGGCGGCCGGTGGTGGCGCAGGCGCGGGCGGCGGCATAACCCTCGTCAACTTCGCACTGGACGGCAGCGAAGGCAATGTCACAAGCGGCGCGGAGACAACGGGAATCGGATTAGGAACGGTGAACCCCCTCCTGGGGATAGTCGTCGAAGATACGGTTCTTGCGGTAGCGCCTGAACCGGTCCCTGAACCGATCCCTGACCACCTCCACCTCCACCACCTCCTCCTCCTCCTCCTACGAACGATGTCCCGACCGCAGGCCAGACGGATGCGCTGCTGGATGATGAAGGTCTGCCTGGAGGCATCAAGGGTGGATTGGGCGATGTGGACGGCGAGCCGGTTGTTGTTACAGGCACGCTGCCCCATGACTTCGGTGATGACGGCCCCGGCAGCATCACCTTTGCCGCAATGGACGGCGCGACCGGCCAAGTGGGCATCGAGGAGGTGACTTACTCCTGGAATGCCGCAACAAGCACGCTGACGGCGACAGGCCCGCGCGGCGAGTTGTTCAACATTGTCGTCAACCAGGGCACGGGGGCATACACACTGACCCTGGTGGACAACGTCCTGCACGATGGATCAGGGCCTGATGATCAACCAAGTAGTGAGGACATCAGATACCTAACGCAATTCGAAACGCAATTCGAAGGTCCTCAAGCTTACGAGAACGATGCAACCGTAGCGCTCACCTACACGGTGACGGACGGCAACGGCGACTCCGCAACGGCACCGTTAACATCACAATCGATGACGACATCCCGACTGCCACGGAATCGGTCGACGCCTTCTTTGTCTCCGAGTATGCAGGGTACAATAATGTGGTCGGCACCTACGAGCTGGACGAAGGTGGAAATCCGATCAACATGAAGATCCTGATAGCCAGCACCAATAGTTGCAGCCGGTGGCAATATGGGGGAAAATGATCACCAGATTGGATCGCTTGCTGCGGGTACAAAATTATTTATTATCGCAAATGGTGCGGGCCATGGCTTTACGGATGGACAAGAAATTACAAGTGAAGACCTGCCAGCCGGATATCCTGTGTATTACATGGATTTGCATTTGAACGCGGACGGTAAAGAGCACTTCAAGGATGGATACGGTATTTTCATCGACGAAGTGCCGGAAAACGGCGGTGAGATACGAATCGAAGATCTGAGCCTTGGTACCAATTTTGATGCCGATTATAACGATGTTGTGTTACGGGTTGAAGCAGGGCCGACCGTCAGCGAAGCGAACCTGTCTGATGGAACAACTCCGGATAGCGGTGCTCTGACCGTCCATGGCAACCTCTTTACCGACGGCGGCCATGGCTTGGTCTCCCTGGGGGCCGATAATATCGACTCGTACCCCGAAGGCTTCGAAGGTGACACGCATTTCCCCAGCGTAACGATTAATGGCGAGACCTTTATTCTGGATGGAAGCGACAGCATTATGACCTTTTTCAGCGCTACCGGCGAGTTGACCATTTCGGGCGACGGCGCCTGGAGCTACACCTTGGTCGATAACACGCTGGCGCATCCGGACAACGATCCGGGCGGCAAAGACCTTACCGATGGCGACAGCGACCGCGGCACCGGCGATCAGGTCCAGGATGTGTTCAATCTGATCGTAACCGACGCAGACGGCGACGCGGTTGCATCGAAACTGGTCATCAACATCAACGATGATGCGCCTGTTTCGACCGGCGCGGAAAATGTGGTTATCGCCAATGTTATGCCCGAAGTTACCAACTTGATTCTGACGCTCGATGTTTCTGGAAGCATGGAGGGTGCCAAGCTCACTGCATCTGTCAATGCCATGAAGGCCTTGATTGATCAGTACGAGGCGAACGGCGGCGTGCACGTGCAGTTCACCACCTTCGCTACAAATGCGGGCCACAGCTCGGATTGGCTGGATGCTGGTGAAGCGAAAGCTGCACTGAATACGTTGAGTGCAGACGGTTATACGAACTACGAAGCCGCTATTTTCCGCACCATACAGGGTGACGGTTATGATGCAGGTAGCGCAACCGATCCGCGACCTGTTGCTGACCAGACCGTTGCGTATTTCGTCACCGACGGCGAACCGAACCGCGAATACCGAGGCGACTACGATGGTAGTAGCCATGATGTCATAAACGTTAGTGGAACTGCCGTCGATCCAGGGTATGTCACTGCTTGGCAGACGTTCATCGGCGATACGGTGGATAACCTCTTTGTGGTTGCAGTGCAAACCAGTGTGACTGACCCGGATCTGCTCAATCTTTCTGTTGCGGGGAAGACCACGATAATAAATGTCACGGATGTAGGTGATTTGGTTGAGCAAATCGCCGGAACGGCCGGGTCGGGAACCATCTCTGCCACGGCCAGCCTGGGCATCGACATCGGCGCCGACGGCTGGGGCGCTGCCAAGATCAGTGACGTCCCCACGATGGACGATGGCGACATTTCTGTGCGCTACGTCACCGGTGTGGCGGCAAACGGCGACACCTTGATCGTCACCTCGGACGGCGTCAAGCTGATTTATGTCGATGACGGTCATGGCGGGCTGGAAGCCGTGAAGGAAGGCACCACAGACGTGGTCTTCACCGTCAGCCTGAACACAGCCACTTCCAGTTATACGGTCAAGATGCTCGGCACTGTGGATGCCCATGTGGTGACAACCGGGGAAACGACTGGCTGGGTTCCGTCCACGGATCCATTGCCCGCGGACAAAGACACGGGTGATAATCATGAATACTGGGTGTCAGGCACGGGCAGCAAAACGCTCAATTCTTCTGACGCAGTTGATTCGGGTAATAAAGTGACCTACACCGAGGAAGGTGATGCAGGTGGCAAGCATGATGTCATTGACATCAAGATCGAAGTGACTGGTTCGAATCCCTCCGATGTCGATATTCAGAATGGATCGCTTTTTGTTGACGATGGCGGGTCGGATAACAACATGGATCAAGGTGATAAACTCACCATCAAAGCAACTGTTACGGAAAACGAGGCTGATATTCGGAACCTCCAAATTACAAAAGTCACCGGCAGTACTTATGATGACGGCGGCTATAATGATGGATCAGAAACTGCCAAGCTTGATGGTACGACGATCGCCTTGGGAGCATTTACAGCAACGAATCCTGCGCCGCTCGATGCCAGCCACACCTTTACGATTGAATCGACGCACGGTGACTTCTATGTCAACGATGACTTGGTGGTTCATTACAGCTACGAAGAGAAGCATGTGGCGGACATCTTTCAGGAGACAACCAGTGTCGAAACCCAGACAACAACGACGACGGAAACCGCTTATGACATCACGCTGGCGTTCAAGGCGGAGGCCACCGACGGCGACGGCGACAGCGTTGATACCGTGTTCCACGTCACCGTGGATGCCAACAATGACGGCGTGCTGGAAGCGGTCGGCGCCGATCAGGTGACGGGTGTAGCGACGGAAACCACCGTGACGGAAACCCAGGAAACGGTGCAATTGTACTACCACGACGGCAGCAGTCACATTAATCTGGGCAGCGAGGTGGATCTGCCAGTTGTGACCGGTGATGCAGTCGAGGGTGAACCGACAGCGGTGGTCATCTCGGGTGAAGATCGCGTTGACGCCCTCAATGATGCCATTGATGACGATTCAGGACTCAGCGATGGCGCGGCCTTCACCGAGGACGATGTCATGCAGGGCAGTAGCGCCGACGAGGTGTTGGTGGCCGGCGACGGCGACGACACCCTTTACGGCGGCGCAGGCGACGACACCCTTTACGGCGGCGCAGGCGAAGACACCCTCTTTGGCGGTTCCGGGACAGATGAGGTCACGGGCGGAGATGGTGCGGATACCTTCAGCCAGAGTGAAATCAGCAGCGGCGAAGTGTTAGACTACAGTTCCAGTGGTGATTTAACACCTCTGGTCGGGAATCCGGATGATCAGACGACAACCTAACCCATAACCCTGAGATACCCGGGCGGACATTGTCTTCCCGGGCATCTTCATCACTGAAGCTTAAAGCGCGTTGCCGTTTCACCATCGGCAGCGCGCTTTTTTGTGGCGGGAGTTCCTGGGACAGGACAGGATGATAATTTCGGGAACATCCAATGGAGTTTTACCATTGCATGGCGCGAAAAAAATCCTTACCTTCGTTAAAAAGGGTAATAAGAAAGGGATGAAATTTCCGGTTCAGCCCCGGTTGATCAGCAAGGCCAGGCTCAGGCGGTTGCCGGTCTTCGTCTTCTCATAGACGGAGGTCAGGTGGGCCTTTACGGTCCGTTCGGTGATCTTGAGATTGAAGGCGATCTCGAGGTTGGTTTCACCCCGGGCGACCAGTTCGGCGACCCTGCGTTCCATTTTGGTCAGGCCGATGAGCTTCTGTGCGGTGTCGGGCGCCGCCTGCTCTTTCGCCCGGGCGGCCGTCTCCAGGATCAGGCGCTGGATCACCTGCTGGCCCAGCCAGACCCCGCCGCCGGCGATGATGCGCACCGCCTCGGCGAGACGTCCCGGTGAGATGTAGGTGTTGCCGTACCCGGCGATCCCGAACTTCAGGAAAGCGAGACCCTCTTCCTCGTTCGGATGGTCCGAAAGCAGGAAGAACCGACCCGCCGGGACCGCTTTGCGGAGCTCCGCAAACGCAGGGATATCCACCATGGGGCGGTGCAAAATGACCAGGTCGAATGCCTTGGCCGTGCACAGGCGCCTCACTTCCGTCAACGTCGACGCCTGCTCCATCGGGTAAGGGGAAAGCAGATCGCTCCATCGCTTGATCACCGACCGGTTCGCGCTGCTCAACAGGATTGCCATACGATCACCTCTCTCTCAATGCCATGTACCTGGCCCTCAGGACCGGCTTCAGAAGGTAGGAAAGAATCGTCTTCTTGCCGGTGAGGATGTCTGCCGTCACGATCATTCCGGAGATGACCGGCAGGGGTTTGCTCTTGGGGCCGAGATAGTTCTTGTCTGTCCGCAACTGGACAAGATAATAGCTGTTTCCCTTGTCGTCCGTGATGCTGTCCGCGCCGATCTGCTCCAGCTTGGCATCCAACCCCCCGTAGATTGTGAAGTCGTAGGCCGTGAACTTTACCTTGGCCTGCTGTCCCGGCCTCAGAAAGGCGATGTCGGACGGTTTGATCTTGGCCTCGATCAACAGCGTGCCTTCGGTGGGAACGACCTCGACGAGGTTCATGCCGGGCTGGACCACCCCGCCCACGGTGTTGATCAGGAGGCGGTTGACTGTGCCGTTCACAGGGGAGCGCACGGACGTCCGGTCAAGCCGGTCTTTCAGGGCAATGGAGGAGGCGGTGTCTTCTCCGAGCTGCGCCGAGACCTCGTTCAATTCCGCCTTGGCCTTGTTGAGGAAGTTCAACCTGAGCTCCCGTAATGCCACCTGACTCTCATCGATCTTGGATCGAACCCTGGGAATGGACTGCTTCGTCGTTTCTATATCCCCCATCATTTCGCTGGCCTTGCGTTCAATCTGGAGGACTTCCATCTCCGAAATGGCGCCCTTGGCTACAAGCGGCCTGTACAATGCGATCTCCTTCTGAAAGAGGACATAGGTCTTGTTGAGTTCCGTGAGCCTGACGTTGAGTTCTTTCAATTCGTTGGTGCGTTGAATGATCTGCTCCTGCTTGATTCCAACGCTGGAGCGAAGCTCGTTCTGCCGGGAGAGGTAGTGCTGCTGCTCACGCTCTCCGATCTCGGGCGCTTCTTTCATGACCTCCTCGGGGACCTTGAAGGGCTGGCCGCTCGTTTCGGCCTGCAGGCGAGCCGCCTTGGCCCTGTTGGAGAGATACTTCCCGCGGTTCTGTTGAAAAGACGAGGCGAAACGGGTCTCATCGATCCGCAGCAGCAACTGATCCTTTTGAACCACGTCGCCCACCTTCACGAGGATCTCCGCAAGAATTCCACCCTCCAGGTTCTGGATGACCTGGATCTGACCGGCGGGGATCACCTTGCCTTCCCCCCGTGTCACTTCCTCGACTTCCGAGACAGCGGCCCAGATAATGCCGGCGAAGAATAGGATCAGTACCGCCCAGAGGATTCCACGCCCTCCCCGGGGGGACTGGGCGAGGATCGACGTCCGGATATCCGTGGCGTAGTCGACGTCCTCGGCCTTCATTCGGTAAAACAGTTCTTTGATTTCTTTCAGTTTGTTTCCTTGATGCTCTGACAATGATTTTCTCCTGCTTAAATATTCAACTGGCCCCGTTTCAACGCCTCGAGGACGGAGGCCTTTGGCCCGTCCGCAACAATGGCGCCGTTGTCGATGACGATCAGGCGATCCACCATCTCCAGCAGCGAGGCCCGGTGGGTGATCAAAATCAGGGTCTTGTCCTGGATCACTTCCGCTAATTTCTGTCTCAGCCGGATTTCGCTCCGGTTGTCCATGTTGCTCGTCGGCTCGTCCAGCACCAACACGGGCGGATCGAGTAGAAGCGCCCTTGCTATGACGATGCACTGCCGCTGTCCGCCGGAGAGCCCCCGGCCCAGCTCCCCGATTTCCATATCGTATCCGAGAGAATGCTTTTTGACGAACTGATCGACGCCGGCAATATCCGATGCGCGCAGGATGGACATGTCGTCCACGTCATGCGTGCCCATCGTGACATTGTTGCGGACGGTCCCCCGGAAAAGCTGAATGTCCTGGGGAACATACCCGATGAACCGGCGCAGCTCCGTGGGATCGATCTGACGGATGTCAGTCCCGTCCATCGTGACCATGCCGCTGATCGGCTCGTATAGGCCCAGCATGAGCTTGCCCAGAGTGGTCTTCCCCGATCCGATGGGGCCGATGATGCCGACCTTTTCCCCGGCGTGGATATCCAGTGTGATGTTGTTGAGAACCTTGGCGGCTTGACCGGGATAGGAAAAGGTCAGGGTTTTAATCCCGATGGCGCCGTCGAAGCGGGCCCGGTGCAGGAAGGCCTTGCCTGCAGGCCTTTCAACGGGAAGCTCCATGATGCTGTTCAGCGTTGTGAGGGCCTCTTTGGCCCGCTGGTAACGCGTGGCGAGGCTTACCACCTGCCCCATGGGTCCCAGCACCTGCCGGGAGAGGATGACCAGAGCGATCAGGCCGCCCTGCGAGAGATCGCCTTCTGCGATCTTGTAAACGCCGGCGATGACCACGCCCACTACAACGGTACTCTGCCAGAAAAAGGAAGCATCATTGACCGAACCCGCCAGGAACCTCGATCGGGAGCTCCACTTCGCAATGAAGCTGACCGCTTCCTCCCACGCCCGCTGAATCTGGCTCTCGGCGCCGAGCATCTTGATCGTTTCGAGGCCCGAGATCCCCTCCACAAGGATGGCGTTTTTCTGGGAGGAGGCCTGGAAGGTTTTTCCGACGGCCCCCTGGAGGGGCTTCTGGATGAGCCAGACGTGGATTGCCAGGACCGCAATCGCAAATATGAAAATCAGAGCGATGCTCCCCCCGAGATACCAGACCACAAACAGTCCCAGAAACATGAAGGGCAGATCGATCACGGACGTGATGGAAAAGGAGGTGACGAAATCCCGAATGCCTTCGAACTCCTGGAGATTCCTGGTAAAAGATCCGATGGACTGCGGGCGGACCTCCATTTTCAGGTCCAGGACCTTCTGCAGCAGCATGGCGGATATCTTGAGGTTGGCCTTGTTGCCCGCCTCGTCGACGAAATAGCTTCGCAGCGCCCGCATCAGTACGGAAAAGAAATAGATCACCGTAATTCCGATGGACAGCACCCATAATGTTTCCACCGCGTGGTTGGGAATAACCCGGTCATAGACGATCAGAACGAAGAAAGGACTCACCAGGCCAAACACATTGATCAGAAAGGAGGCCACCAGTACATCCCGGTAGATGCGCCAGGATTTGAAAAACGTCCCCCAGAACCAGTCTTTTTCAGCAGTGGGGCTTAGCTCGTCCAGGGATTTCCTCTCCAGTCGGTATTTCGGGCGGACGAAGATGGTGTAACCCGTATAAAGCTTCTCCAAATCGGCCTTTGTGACGACCTTCTCCCCCATGCCTGTTTCCGGCATCAGGATCTTGAATTTTTGACCCGCGGCCTCATTTCTGACCAGGACACAGGCTTGCCGCCCATTGAGCAGCAACACCGCAGGAAGCTGCAGCAGGGAAATCTGATCGAGGGATTTTTTCACAACACGGGATGACAGATCGGCACGGTCCGCCGCCCTTGAAAACAGCTCCACGGTAAGACGATTCATCACGAGGGGCAGTCCGGAGACCAGGCCCGTGCGGGCAGCCGGACGGCCGTGCAGTTTCGTCAGTTGCACCAGGCAGTCCAGAAGCGGGTCGTCATGCATATCCACATCTCCTCCGAGCTTCCAATCATCCGGAGGGGCTTGTTCCTTCGGGGGGGCCTGATCATTCGGAGGGACTTGATCCTTTGGGGCCGCCTGATCCCTTGAAGCGATCTGGCCTTTCAGAGGGCCCTGATCTTTTTGAGCGGCTTGATCCTTTTTTTCAGTCATGTTCATTTTTTACCATCCAGGGAAAACCGTTGTCCGTAGCGCCGTGAATCTTTGTATTTTATCCTTTGCAACTAATTTTATCATATATTTTTTTTAAAAATAATGCTATATTTTCACAAAGAAAGTCACTCCAATACAACAACCAGGGGGGCAACGCCATGCTGTACGTAGAACGGGACGGGGAAGGCAGCATCATCGCGATGCACAGCTCTCCAAAACCGAACGCCAGTGAAGAAAAGTTCGTTGTTGATGAGGAAATACTCGATTTTCTTAACAAAACAGTCAGCGCCGATTCCCGGATGCTTTTGCTGTCCCTGTCGGACAGGGGGATCATCCGCCTGCTGGAAGATCTGATCGACCTCCTGATCCATAAAAACGTCATTTTCTATACGGAACTTCCGGAACAGGCCCAGGAAAAAATCCGGGAGCGCAAGCGGCTCCGGGAGACGATCACGCCCCAGACGCTGACGGTCGACGATATCCTGTAATTCCATTCCTAAATCAAAGCGCTATCTTTGTTGGCGTCGTCGTCGACTTCCTCGACGTATGTACAATACGCCTCGTCGCCTCCTCCTTGCCGCCTCGATATCATCTTTGATTTGGAAATGGAATAGGCCTGTCCGCATCCATTACTTTCGCAGTATCTCGCGGATCGGTTTCGGCCGGTCCACGACATATCCCTGGATCGCGTCCACGTTGAGTTCCCTGAGCACCTGCACCTGTTGCTCGGTTTCCACGCCTTCGGCGATCACCATGATATCGATGCTATGGGCGACGCTGCACAGCGAACCGATGAAGAAGCGGCTGTCGCTTTCCTCCTCCTTGAGTTCCCCGGTGTAGGCCCGGTCGATCTTGACATAATCGGGACGCATCGACTTGAGATACCCCAGGTTGGAGAAGCTCTGGCCGTAATGATCGAGCCCCATAGTGTGCCCGTATTCACGCACTAACATACTGAAATCCCTGACTAAATTAAGATTCTGGACTGCACTGAATTCGGAAAATTCAAAGATCATCCGCGGCGCTGTCTTGGGCAGCATCTTCAAGGCGGATTGCAGCCAATGTCGGAACGCATCGTCCTGCAGCGAGGCGGGAGATACGTTCACCGCGATGTTTCCGATGCCGAGTTGGTTGCTGTCGAGCTTCATGACCTCCTCGATTACGATGCGGTCTATGGAAGACACGAGCTTCAGGCGCTCAGCCAGGGGCATGAAAACGCCGGCGCTCAGCAGTGTGCTGTCTTCAAGGATGATCCGGGAGAAGATCTCCCAGTGGATGACCTTGTTGCGGTCCAGCGTCCTGACGACCGGCTGGGCGTCGAGACTGATTCTGCGATCACTGAGGGCCTTTTCAAGCAGTTCCTTCCACTGCTGCTGCCCCATCGGAATTTTATCCGTCGCTTCGGTAATCGCGCGGACACTCCATCCATTGGGTCCCGTCTGCCTGGCGGCTGTCAGGGCCAGATCGGCTTCCGAAAGCAGGCGGCCGAGCGTAACGGTGGCTTCATAAGTCGCAGCCCCTACATAACCAATATTGTCTGTCACGGCGATCTGCGACGCGGCAAGCTGGCCTAACTGATTGGCTACGCCGGAGGCGATCGTTTCCGCGTCCCATGGCGGGGCGTCCGGAAGGAAGATGCCGAAGTCGCCTCCTGTGAGACGGGCGAGAACGCAGCTTGCATATTGCCGGGTGGCTTCCTGAAGCAGTGCAGCCAACCTTTTGAGGAATTCGTCACCGGTTTGAAAGCCCTTCTGCTGGTTGAGCTTGTCCAGATCATTCAGCTTGACCAGCAGCAGAATGCCCTTTGTGACGCTGTCGCGGCGGTCGAGCCGCGCGGTGATCTGGGTATCGAAATAGCGACGGTTGCCCAGGCCCGTTACGGGATCGTGATAGGCGCGTTCCCGAAGCCCCTCTGCCTGCATGACCTGCTCTTCGAACATCTCTTTGACCTTATGAGTCATGCGATTCATGGCCTCAACCACCCGCCTGAATTCCTTGGTCCACGGTATGCGCTCCTGGATCTCATACTCTTTTCTGCAAATGGCGTCCGCCTGCCGCTCGACAAGCACGAGCGGCCGGAGCAGCACGCGCATTCCAAACCCTCCCGCAATGAGCACAAAAATGCCGCAGGCCAGGAACCACAAGGTCGTCCGGATTACGTCTTCCCAGAGCGTCTTGTAGGCGTAGCCCGGGTGGCTTTTCACGAAAATGGAACCCGCCTGGATCCATCCGGACATGACGTTGGCGCTGGCATCGGGGGTTTCCAGGCTGACCCAGCGAATGAACCATGGGGGCACATTTTCGATGGTCACGTCCATAACACGTTCGATCAGGACATTTTCCTTTACATCCGTCAACCGGATGACCCTGTAATAACCGCGATCGAATACGGCATTGATCATGCTTTCAATCGTCACCAGGTCCTTCTTGATCATGTGCTGCGTGACCGACAGGCCCAGGGAGGTGGCTGTGTCCTGGGCATGGGACTCGAGCTGATCGACCAGGAACGAGCGAGTGGTTTCCAGCTTTGCGAACCAGGTGCCCACAAAAAGGATAAAAAACAGAGCCAGGGTAAAAATGATGAGTTGGCGATAGAGTGTCATGTTTCTGCCCTCATGTTAGAGTTGATTGCCCGACATTTTCTTCTGCAGCTCCTGCCAATGCTTGAGCCGGTCGCTGCTGGTCCCGGCAAGCTTTCCCTGGGAACGCTGCTTGGCCGTCCAAAGGCCTCTGCCGTTGAAGCCGAAGACGGGCAGCAGGTCGGACCGCTTCGACGCGGGCGCGATGCCGTCAACGAGATTGTCGAGGATCAGCGGCTCGGCTCCCGGTGCGCTGTAATAGGCCAAAACCATGTGGGCGATCCCATACTGGAGGGCCTTGACGTACATGATGTTGAGCTTCTCCTCCGGCATCCCGATCGTCTTGAGGGTGAAAAACTTGGCGATCGCGAAATCTTCGCAATCTCCTGCGTTCCTGCAGAGCGTCTCGAAAGGCGTGGCCCAGTAATCATGCACCCCCCAGAGGTCGATATCGTTGACGAACCGGATCCGGCTGTTGAAGAAATGATTGACCTTTTCGAGCTTTTCGCGGTCTGATTTGCTTTTATCCGTACGGATCAGGTCTTCCCATTCCAGCAGGCGCGTCGCCGCATCCTTGCCGTATTTGATTTCGGCCTGCTTCAGAAGCTCCCGGTTGATCCGGAAATTTTCACCAATGACCGCGCCGGCAATGGCCACCGCTGCGAAAAAGGTCAGGATAAGCCAGAAAGCCTCTTTTTTTATTGAATACCTGATGCAGGCGGTCAGAGTCGACTCGTACCGCGACTTTGTACGATCAATCCTTGCGATTTTCCTGACCTCCTTCAATACAATTCCAGTCGTCCCGGAAGTAAGCTTGCCTAAATCACGGTCAGTTTTTGGGAAGATGCCCTTGTGCGGAATCGTCCCTTCTGTGTTTCCAATATAATAAAACCGGTGAGAAATGGCTGTGCCGCAGGCGAACCATTTTTCACCGGTTATGCTAAGTGCTTCTGTTGCTGTTCGTCATGGGTTATCTCCACTTTCACGTCCGGATCGTGGAGGATTGCTCTTTATTCCGGTCTCCCTTGTTTAATCATTTGTTTTTGATGAAACCATCTTTATCCGCCTTCATGAAGCCGTCACTGGTTATAACAGAGACCGGTTTGGCTGCGGGCGGGGCGGCTACCGGTACGGCCTGTATTACCGGTTTGGCTACGGGCGGGGCCACTGCCGGTGCGACCTGTTTCACAGGTTTGGCTGCCGGTGGGGCGGCTACCGGTACGGCCTTTACAGGTATGGTCTCCCTGGATCTGATGAAACCATCTTTATCCGCCTTCATGAAGCCGTCACTGGTTATAACAGAGACCGGCTTGGCTGCGGGCGGGGCGGCTGCCGGTACGGCCTGTATTACCGGTTTGGCTGCGGGCGGGGCCACTGCCGGTGCGACCTGTTTCACAGGTTTGGCTGCCGGTGGGGCGGCTACCGGTACGGCCTTTACAGGTATGGTCTCCCTGGATCTGATGAAACCATCTTTATCCGCCTTCATGAAGCCGTCACTGGTTATAACAGAAACCGGCTTGGCTGCGGGCGGGGCGGCTGCCGGTATTGTCTTTGCGGGCTCGCTTGCCTGCGGGGCGGGCACAGCCGCTGTCTCTTCTTCTACGCGGCTTTCAACAGGCCACTGCATACCCAGGGAATGCACGAGCTTGCCCATACCGCTTAATATTCTGTATTCAGCGTACAGTTTATCGTACCTGGCTTTTGTGAGATCGGATTTGGCGTTAATCGCTTCTGCCTGCGTGTCCAACAGGTCGAACATGGTGCGTCTTCCAATGTTCCACTGTGCGGCAAAGGCTGCGGCCGTCGAGTCAGTGGCTTTGACATATTCCTCGAGAGAAGCGACTCGTTCGCTGGCCGCCTTGTAGGCTTCCCAGGAAAGACGAATGGACTGAACGGTCTGGCGCTGGGTGTTGTTTAATATTTCCTTCGCCTCATTGATTAAATACATGGTTTCCTTGATGCGCGCCTGATTCCGCAGCCCGTTAAATATATTGAAACTGAGAACGGCGCTTGCTGAGAAATAGTCCCGTTTGCCAACGGTGGGGTAGACGTCATCCTGCCAGTTGTAATCGGCAGCGATATCAAAACTCGGAGACAGCAGCCGCTTCGCAACGTCATACTGCGCTTTCCTCGCCTCCAGATCGGCCTTGGCGGACTTGACGATAGGATAGTTTTTCAATGCCAGTTGTTCTGCATCATCCATGGATGCGGGAAATGGTGCATTCAATGGCTGTGGCTTGGCGAGGTCTCCCGGCAACCGGCCGACAACTGCCTGGTAATCCGTCCTTGCGTCATGCAGGTTTGCTGCGGTCACCACGATGTTTGATTGTGCCAGCGCGAGGCGACCCATGACCTGGTCGAGATCCGCTCTGCGGTCCACGCCGGACTGCTGCCTCAGTTTTACCTGGTCGCCAATGCGTTCGTGGTTGGTGAGATTTTCCTTGGCGAGCGCGCTCAATTCGCTGTTACGAAGCACATTCAAGTAAACCTTGGCCGTCAAAAGGGCGATGTTCTCGGAAGTCCCCTGTACCAGATAAGCCTGCGACTTGACGCGGTCTTCCTGTCGTTTCACCTCTGCCCATGTGGCACCGCCCCGGAACAAATTCTGGCGGAGACTCACGGCGCTTTGATTAGGCCAGGTTCTGTCATTAGCAATTTTAGGCTTATCCTGCTGATATAAGCCCCAGTTCATGGAAGCGTCAAGCGTTGGAAAGTATGCTCCCCTGGCTTGCACCACCTCCTGATCTCTGGCCAGCCGGCCATAGGAGGCTGCCTTGATGTCCGGATGCGTTACAAGCACTTGCTGAATTGCTTCCGGCAGGGTCTCAGCCTGGACATATCCGCTCCCGATGATCAGGAGCCCCGCAATGACGATAATCGCACCCTTGACAAAATTTATCAACATATCAGCCTCCTCCATTATTCGATTAATTATAAAAATTACCTCCATGCATAAGAACCCTTAGCGGCGCATGATAATGAAGACAGGGTGTGCTGTCAAGATAATTTTAGTAGCAATTTTAGTAATTTTAGAAGTTCAATATAATAAATGCAGTTTATGGCCGGTTTCTGTCCCGGCGGCTTATGTGCGAGGCCTGCCTTGACCATCATCCACACGCCTACCGCTGAGCTGACCGCAGGCGGCCAGGATATCCCTGCCCTTGCTGGCGCGCAGAATAGCCGTGTAATGGTTTTTCAGCAGGATCTGCTGAAAGGCCGAGATCGATTCCTGCGAGGGCGTTTTGTAGGCGGATCCGGGATATTCGTTGAATGCGATGAGATTGAGTTTGCAGTGAAGGCCCTTCAGCAGAGCGACGAGCTTATTCGCGTCCCGGGCCGAATCGTTCACGCCGGCTATGAGGATGTATTCGAATGTGAGCATGCGCCGTCCCGGCATGGGGTAATGGCGGCAGGCGTCGAGCAGTTTTTCGAGCGGGTATTTCCGGTTGACTGGCATCAGATCGCATCTTTTTTCATTATCGGGGGCATTCAGGGAAATCGCCAGATTGATGCAGATGTCCGATCCCAGTCTGGCAATCATCGGAGCGATGCCGCACGTGGAAAGCGTCACCTTCCGATTGGAAAACCCCAGGCCGTAGTCGGAAGTGATGATGCGCACGGCTTTGAGTACAGCGTCATAATTGTCCAGGGGTTCTCCCATGCCCATCAGAACAATATTTCGGATCTGCGGGCCTTCCGGCAGGGTGCGCTGCAGAATTGTGATCTGGCTTGTGATTTCCGAAACCTGAAGGTTCCGCTTCAGGCCGCCCTGGCCGGTCAGGCAAAAGCGGCATCCCATGCGGCAGCCGGCCTGTGTGGAGATACAGATCGTCCAGTGGTTTTTACCCGGAATCAGGACGCTTTCGATAAAGAGACCGTCCTCCAGGCGGAAAAGAACTTTCTTTGTTGTATCGGACGAGGTCTGGATCACTTCAAGATCCGGCTGGCTGATTCTGGCCAGACCGGCCAGCGCGGTCCGCAGATCCTTGGCGAGGTTCGTCATCTCATCGAAAGAGACCGCTCCTTGCCGGTAAAGCCATTTCATGATCTGGCGGGCCCGGTATTTTTCCTTGCCGCCGACGGCGATGAATCTTTCGATTTCCTCAAGGGTCATGTCCCTGAGGTTGGGCAGGCCATGTTCAGACATACAGCTTTTCCCGCAGATGTTCGGCGACGGTGTCATCGATGAGCGAAGAAGTACTCGATCCCGGCCACGACGATGTTGAGCCCCTGAATGATAATCAGGTGATGCCGGTCAGTTGCATCAGTCCTGATTGGATTTAATAACAAAAAAGCCGGCGCATGGCATTAAGGCCGGGCAAATAAATAAATCAAAAAGTGACGACTCCGTAAAAAGTACGGATGCTCAAGTTGCGCTTCATCCTTCGTCGTTGCGGCGTACGACTCAGTCCGCCTCACTTGGATGGGAACACGACTCCGCCATGTCCCCATGCGCCTTGCCTGCGGAGTTTTTTACGAAGCCGTGAATTTTGGATAGTTTTTTGACGGAAATAAGAAGGGCGGATAACCGCCCTGTCGTTTAATCCGGCTGATCCTGTTCAGACCTGCTAAGCATCGTCATCCAGAGCTTTCAGGCGCACGGCCTTCACGAAACGCTTATTGTAGTAAGGTTTCTCCAGCGTATCCACTTTCACGACTCTGGCGCGCCCAGACGAAGCGTGAACAAATTCGTTGTTCCCGATATAAATGCCGACGTGTCCGAAAGCCCGGCGCCGGGTGTTGAAGAAAACAAGATCGCCGACTTCGAGATCGCCTCTGGAGATGCGTTTTCCGACGCGGGCCTGTTCACGGGCTGTCCGGGGCAGGCTGATGTTGAAAAATGCATAGATCTTTTTGACAAAGGCAGAACAGTCGATTCCCCGCACGGATGATCCGCCAAACCGGTAAGGAGCGCCCAAAAATCCCATAGCCACCCTGGCAAACAATTGCCGCTCATCCGGACTTTCCCATTTTCCCAGAATCTCGGCGCTTTCTTCCTTCTCCCGGTCCGCGTTTGCCCACTCATCGGCACCGGCCGGTCCGGCGTCCTCCGCCTCATCTTCTTCGCCGTCGGGCAGGGCGCTGAGGTCTGTCGGTTCAACGTTATCTGCGGGGGCCTCCGCGACCTCTCCCCGGGATTCCGGCTTTGCCAGAACCAGACGCTGGCCGATTCGCAACCGGCTGCTGCGAAGATCATTCATCTCCTTGAGTTCACTAATGGAAACGCCGGTCTTTCTGGCGATCACATAGAGACTGTCCCCATCTTTCACGACATAGGATGCTGTGACAGCGGTCGTGATTTTCTTTGATTTTGCGACTTTTGTTTTTTGGGATTTGGGGATGAGCAGGATCTGGCGGATTTTTAAAGCGTCGCTTTGCAGTTGATTGGCTTCTTTCAGGGCCGCGATGCTGACGCCGAACTTTTTTGAGATCTTGGCGAGATTATCGCCGTGTTTGACCCTATACGGGTCGGCTGCAAACCCTTCACTGCCGGCGCCGAGGGCAAAGAACAGGACGACAAGTCCCATCCATATGAAAATCCGCCGTCTCATCATGAAGTACCTCCTTAGTCTAAGTCGGGGGTGACCCACTCCTGGGGCGGTGCACAGATTTTGACATTGGATGACAAACTGCACACTTCAAAGGGCGTCGATCTTAAAAAACAGCAAGCCGCACCCTCTGAGAATTGTTTTGCAGAATTAAAAAAAATGGTGCAAAAGGCTTCTCAGGCGAGGAAGACTGCCACGGGGCAGGGCTTGTGTCAAGCAAAAAAACGTAAGATCCGGCTAAAATAAGTATATAAGTAAGTATTATGAAATAGTTAGAAAGAGGCCGCACGCCGCATGATGGTCAAAAAGTTGACAATCGCGCTGATTCTGGTCGCCCTGTCGGCCGTTACTTTGAGCATTGCGTTCTATTTTGTTTATCCGGACGTTTCGGCATTGCGGAAAGTCAACCCCAAAAAATCGGCTTTCATGGAGTACCGTGAAAATGAATGGTTGCGACAGGGCAAGAAGAAAAGAATCGTGCAGCAATGGGTTCCCCTCTCGCGGATTTCGCCTTATGTGATCAAAGCGGTGATTATTGCCGAGGATGACAAGTTCTGGTCCCATGAGGGATTTGATTTCGATGCCATGCAAAAGGCACTGGAAAAGGACCTGAAGCAAAAGAAATTCAAGGTCGGCGGCAGCACCATCAGCCAGCAGTTGGCCAAGAACCTGTATCTGTCGCCGTCGAAAAATCCCATCCGGAAACTCAAGGAGGCCGTTTTGACCTGGCGGATAGAGCGGAATCTCTCGAAAAAGAGAATCATTGAGCTTTACCTCAATGTCGCCGAATGGGGAGACGGCCTGTTCGGAATCGAAGCAGCGGTTCAGCGCTATTACAGTAAACCCGCGTCGGACCTGTCGGCCATAGAGTCGGCCAAGCTGGCCGCCGTGCTTCCGAATCCGAGGCGCTATAGCCCCGTGGGCGGCAGCCCTTATGTGGCGTACCGTTCCGAGTTGATCTACCAGATCATGGTAAGACGGGGCATCGTTATTGAGGATTATGACGACATCATGAATGACCCGTCAGCGCGGGACGACGAAGGTGTGCGAAACGCCGGCCGGACGGTTGAATCCGGTAATCCGGTAAAAGCCCCGGCATCGTCCGGGGCGTCATCGCCTTCGGCGCACAGAGACAGACGCTCATCCGGACCGGCAGACCGGGAACCCCTGCCTATGGATGAGCCAAAATATACAGGATCATAAGCCGTCGTGCATCTCGCTTCGCCCGCTGTCCCCGACGCGGGGGGAGGCAAGGAGGGGGGGCAGGGGGATTTTAAATGTCCTATACGTTGATACGCAGCCATAAACGCAAGAAAACCCTTTCCATTCAGGTTGACACGAACGGAACCGTGCTTGTCCGGGTCCCTTTTCGTACCCGACAGACCGATATCGAAAGCTTTTTGAAAGAAAAAACCCAGTGGCTGCAGAAGATCATCGGCCGGCAGCAGCAGAATAACCATGATCGACAGGCCCGGTCCTTCATTCCCGGGGAACGATTCCCCTATCTGGGTGAAAACTATATTTTGAAGCTGCATGACCGGTATGATTCGGATGGCGCCCTGACATTCACCGGCAGTGAATTTCTTCTGGGTCGCGATGCCATAAGAGGAGCCCGCATTCTTTTTCACCTCTGGTATCAGAAACAGGCCCGGGCGCATTTTGAAGAGAGGGTCTGTTGGTTCAGCGGGCTTCTGCAATTGACCCCCGGGGAAGTTGTTGTCAATAATGCCAGGAGCCGCTGGGGCTCCTGCTCGCCGGATGACCGCCTGACCTTCGCCTGGCGTTTGATCATGGCTCCGGCTGAGATCATTGATTATGTGGTGGTCCATGAACTGTGCCACATGAAGATCCGGAACCATTCCCGCGACTACTGGCGGCTGGTCGAACACATCCTCCCCGACCATAGAAAACGAAGAACCTGGCTCAGGGATCACGGCCATCTGCTGACGTTATGAGCGATTTGCATAACAGATGAAAAATGGTTCGCAAGCGGCGAATCAAATGTTTCCCGCCTTTCCAGAGATGACGTTATCGGCTTGTCATGAATCATGATTACGTCCGGTCGTCCTCTTAGCGGAAAAGATTTTTGAGACGCGGGCGTTGTCCATTTTTCAGCGGTTTCCAAACATGAAAGGAGGAACAAAGCAATGGAACAGGCGCTTTTGAAGTCCATAAGGATCGGACCCTACGAACTTCCCAACCGCGTATTCATGGCCCCCATGACACGCAGCCGCGCAGACAACCCGGAGAACGCAGCGACGCCGCTCATCGCCCAGTACTATGCCCAGCGCGCCTCCGCGGGACTCCTCATCACGGAGGGCTCCCAGGTCTCAACACAGGCGGTGGGTTACGTCAATACGCCCGGCATTTACAGCCAGGCCCAGATCGAAGGCTGGAGGCAGGCGACCCGGGCCGTACATGAGCGTGATGGGCATATCTTCTGCCAGCTCTGGCACTGCGGACGCATGTCCCATCCTGATTTTCACGGCGGCCGGCCTCCCGTTGCGCCCTCTGCGATCAACCCCCGTGACAAGTCCTTTACGCGTGAGGGATTCAAGGATACCGTCACACCCCGTGCGCTTACTGTGGACGAGATCCATGACATCACAAGAGACTTCAGGCAGGCCGCTGAGAATGCGATCGCCGCCGGCTTTGACGGTGTCGAAATCCATTCCGCAAACGGGTATCTTTTTCATCAGTTCTTTACCGGCTGTTCCAATACGCGGACCGATGCATACGGCGGCAGCCACGAAAACAAGGCCCGTTTCTTTTTCGAAACGCTGGACGCTGTGGGCAGGGCCATCGGCACTGGAAAGGTCGGTGTCCGGCTGAATCCGTCCGCCCACGGCTTCTTCGGCATCACCCTGGACCGGGAGACGATCCCCACATTTGAGCATATTGTGGAGCGCCTGAACGATTATCCGGATCTTGCCTATGCCCACTTTACCGAGCCCCTGGCCCCGGTGGATGGCGTGCCCTATGCCGTGAAGGAAGTCGCGAAGCATTTTCGCCCGCGTTACAAAGGCACGCTGGTGATTAACTGCGGTTTCAGACGCGATGGCGGCAACCGGGTCCTGGATGAAGGCCATGCCGATGCCGTCGCTTTCGGCAAACCCTTCATCTCGAATCCCGATCTTGTGGAGCGCATCCGCCTCGGCGCCCCCTGGGCGCGGTGGGATGAAAATACGTTTTATGTGCCGGGAACCGAAGGCTATACGGACTATCCGCGCTTTGAGGAATAAACGGGGGTTTACGAAATTTCTTCGATGCCGAGCGGATATTTTGACAGAACTTCGCAACCGTCTTTTACGATAACAATATCATTTTCATAGCGGAACCCGATATTCTCCTCAGGTGCGGCATACTGCATGGCACAGACGACCATTTCATTTTCCTGATAGATGTGATCCTGATCGGTCCAGTACGGAAGGTCAGGATTAACGATTGCGCCTACCCGCCACTCGTCGCCAAAAAGACCGATGCCGTGCTCGCAGGCAGGCTGTATAAAGTCACCGCACCCGCGCGATTCGGCGAAGTCCATCATGATCGCGGCAAGCGTGCCGGGCGTTGTACCGGCGCGATAATGATCAATCACGGTCCGAATAATCGCGACAAAATTATCCGCATGCCAGCGCTGACGTTTTGTCGCCGGCCCGATCAGATAATTGTGCGCATGGTCGCCCAGTGCAAGTTTGAACATCGCGTGAAAATCAAGCATCAGCGGGTCGCCTGCCTGGATCTCTCTGGTGGTAGGAGGCGTACAGGCGCCGAGCCCCGTGCGGTATCCGCTGGAGATCTCATTAAGCCCGGCAAAATTCCACTCGGACACGCTGCCCGCCTTGCGCATGGCAAGCGCAGCGATGCCGGCAATTACGGTTTCAGTCATTCCCCTGTAGCCGCCGTTCTCAAGCGCCGCCCGCGCGGCCTTGTGCCCTTCATCGACGATAAGCGATGCGGTGCGGAAACGTTCAATGGTGCCTTTGTCTTTGATGAGAGAAAGAGCATCAATGATGTCGTGCGCGTTCACCCAATCAAAGCCGGGAAGCGCGTCATTAAAATGGGTGTATTCCCAATGGGAAAGATTTCCTTCGGCCGTGTAGGTGGAAATCCCGTCCTCATAACCGATGCGTCCCTTTTTGATGCCGAGTTCGTCTTTGATGCAATCAGTGATTGCGGAAACCTGATCCATACCACCCATAGGGCCGTAGGCGCGAACATGGTCGCCGTCGAGCCATGTCTCATCGCCCACACGCAGCGCATCGACAACAAACGTAAAAAAGGTGGGCTGTCCTTCGGGCGGAATGATAATATAGCTTCGCCACGGGCAGAATGTGTCCATGACAAAACTCATTGTCCGTATGCGCGAACCGAGATACACGTCAATGCCGCGCCTGTGCATTTCCGCCTGTATCGCCTTCACACGTCCCGGGTTGTCGATATAATACTTGTCTTTGGGGTCTGATATTCTGGGCATATTTTATCTCCCTTCAGTATTGCGTCGGTATCTGAGCCAGAACTTTATTGAGACGGTCGGACACGGCTGCGAGTTTAAGCGCTTTGGCCAGATTACCCTTGAGTTTGAGTTTTCCGGTCATCAGCGCCTTTTGCGCGCCGAGCTCCGCACGGGAAATTCTGGCAAAAGTTTCATAATCGCCGATGATTCTGAATACCGCCTCCGGAGGCTCGCCGGTTCCTGTCTCCACGCGGGCCACTTTTCCATCCTGGCATTCGATAAAAAGAAAGTGTTCCACTCCGTCGGGACAGTTTTTATAAATGTTGGACATGGATGTTGTGACATGATTCATTTTCTCAGGTGTAAGTTCGGCCTGGAGACGTTTAAGCGCTTCATCGCGCCATGACGGGCTCAAGTACGCATGTAGATCTGACATATTGATTCCTCCTTGCTTTGCGTTATCTGTTGGATGGCATGGCGGGGCTGTCCGGATATATTTCATTCACGGGGCACACTTCCCCTTAAACGACGATCTGACGATAAGTTTCTTTTATTGTCAGCAGCTATAAGAACAAAAGCGCTGCATGTCAATAAAATAAAGATCGCAAAATGAGAGATGTGGTTTTGATGTGTGTCGCCGGACTCGACTTGTGTTTATGACGGATTTAAGCGGCGAATGCTCTTCAAAATCACCGGAGGCCCTCTTTCGGGAAGCATTATCCGATTCAAATTTTGGATGTCGGATGACCGAATCTCTTACGCAGCGTACCAACGAAGATCTGGTCCGCATGGGAGGAAATAATGCCGACGGGAGAATAGCCTCTTTTCCAGGCAAGGTAAAAGGTCAATAGCAGCAGTACAGCCGTGATGGCGACATTCGGCCAGGCGTTTAGCTCCCACTGACCGGACCAACTGACAATAAAATCGGGATAGGCGGGATAGAGATAGGATATTGACCATATTATTCCATCAGGTCCCCGGCCACTGAGGATATCTCCCAACAGGTGGAGATGAAAACTGAAAAACGCAAGAAGGGCCGTAAGCCATTTTTTCTTTGATAAAGCATAGGCAACTGCCGTGATCAAAAGGCCTGAAAAGAGGTTGTGAGCAATGACATGATGATACTGACCGTATAAATGCAAACCTGCTCCCTGATCCTTTGATACAAGGCTTGTCAGTATTCCCAAACCGTCAACGTCGGGAATGATTGCAGCCAGCGTGACAATGGCTCGATCTTTTCGCTCCAGATCATCTGCATTGGCAATCACCCAACCGGTTAAAAAATGTGTGACTGGATTCATCTAATCAGTCGCCCGTCCATAGTCTTTCAGAGCGCTTTTCTGTTTGATCAACTTTGCGGGCCATTTGAAAAAGAAGATCAGAAAGTCGATTTAAAAACGGCATAATGTTTTCATTTTTAACTCCGAACGCCCCGACACGGCGTTCGGCTGTTCGCACCAATGCTCTGGCAAATTGAATATGAGCGGAAAGCAGGCCTGAACCGGATAATATAAAATTACTCAAAGGGGAAAGACCCGCTTCAAGTTCTTGAATCATTTTCTCTATTGCATTTACCCGGGATCTTTCAAAATTCACATTGGCATTTCCCAAAACAGAATTGATGCGACACAGATTTCGCTGAATATAATCGATCATGGCTTTAAGATATTCATCTGCAAGTTGCGCGTAGATAATACCGAGAAATGAATTGGTTTCATCCACCGCTCCGATCGCTTCAACACAGACATCATCTTTGCTGAGTTTTTTGCCATCAGCCAGTAATGTACCTCCGCTATCTGTATAAAGGTCATAAGTTTTCATGGGAGCTCCTTTGATTTGTAATTTTAGTGCATATCATAGTTATCACTGAAACTATTTTTTCAGCCTCAACCGCAAAAACGGTTCAAAATGGAACCATTCAAAGGGGTGGCGTTGCACCGTCCGGGCCAGGCTGTCGGCGTAGGACTGGGCAGCCCGCTGGATCGCCTCATGCCTGTGCCCCCGGTCTGCGGAAGAGACATGAATAGGCGGCAGGATCCGGAAATGGTAAGTCTGCTTTCCCGTACGACATGCAAAGAAAATGAACAGGGGCGCGCCGGACAGCAGGGAAAAGACGAAGGGCAATTCCGGAAGATGGGCCTCGTGATCCAGGAAATAGACGGCGACGGACTTCTGGTCTTTGCGCCACAGGCGGTCGCCGGTCATGGACACCAGACCCCCGGACTTTAAAAACGCGATTCCTTCCACGATGTCTGTCGGGGAGCCGCCACCCTCTTCCACCGTAACGATCTTCACGCCGCTTCGGACCAGGTCTTCCTTCTGGGTTCGTTCGATCTGCTCCCGGTGCTTTTTGCCCAGATACAGCAGCAGCTTCATGCCCGGATACCGGCGGCTCCTGGTCTGAAGCAGACGGGACGCCACCTCCCAGTTGCCCAGGTGAGACATGACCAGAATGCCGCCGACGCCCCTGTTGACGGCATCTTCGAGATATTCCCACCCTTCATGGGTGCAGGTGATGGCGCCTTCTTCCCCCAGGAGCAGCCGATCCAGAAAGACATGGGTAAAATGCTGATATTGATTCCATGTGCACCACAAGGGATAAAGGAATCGCCCTGAGGCCGGAAAAAGGGCCCGGTAAAATCGGACGCCCACGGCCACCCGGATGGGAAAGATGAAGAAATAGCCTGCGGCGATCCCCCCGGCCATAAACCGGAAAATCCAGCGCCCCGCCCGCCTCGTCAGGGCGGCGAGAACATGATAAAAGGCGGCCTTCATGTTACCTCACGGGCCGGTATGGCTTTTACCGTTTCTTTTTCACTTACCCTGGCGATGAACCAGCGTTCTTCCTGGTTTCGCCCGCTCACCTCTGATAAAACGACCGAAAAACCCGCATCCGCCAAAACGGCCATGATCTGGGCCTCCGTCCGGAAGCGGGATTGTTCGTTCCGGAATTTGATCCGTCCCATCTTAATCCGTCTCTTCCACGGCAATCGCTTCCGGGACGGCATCGTGGCCCGAAGAACCAGCATCCCGTCGGGCCGCAGGTTCTCACGGAGCCGTTGCAGGGTCAACCGCAGCGCCTCATCGGTCAGCATGTGGATCATATCGAGGATGAGGGCCGTATCGGCCTTCTCCGGAATCGCGGGCAGTTCGGGGGCCGCTCCGACCGTCACGGCGCCTCTGTTCCCGATGGCATAGGCGGCAACGCGGACGCGCCTCCCGTCCGGTTCGATGCCATAGGCCTTTGCCTGGGGGAACAGCTCCAGGAGCCACACCGCCGGGACGCCAAAGCCGGCGCCGATATCCATGATGATTTTGGGGTCTTTGACGAAATCCGCCAGGCGGGGAAACATGGGATCGAGCAGGATCTTGAAGCGGGCAAAGAGCCGCGGATACGCCTCCAGGCCCCGGTACCGCGCAATCGTTCGCCACAGGTGCTCCCCCGATCCGGGCAATACGACGCCTTCTCTGGGCGGAGCGAAGGCGAAAGACCGTTTCAGGAGGGGGGGCGTAATCATCACGGCGCCCGCAAAGGAATAGCCGATACCCAGGGCCAGGCCCAGGCCGGCGCTCTGCAGCAGGACATTGCCTGACAGCGTGAGGACGACCAGTCCCGTAAATGTCGTGGCAAAGGACAGAAACACCGACAGTCGGATGAGTCCGAGGGACGGATGGTGTTCATCGAGGTAGCGCTGATGGGCGCGGACCAGATATAACGCATAATCCGTTCCCATACCGATCACCACGGCGGCGACCATGAGGGTGGGAATGCCGAGGGGCTGTCCGAGAAGCTTCAGCGTCCCCAGGGTGCAGACCAGGGCAAACAGGGTCGGCGCCATGGCAATCACGGTGAGACGCCAGTCGAGAAAATAGAAAAACACCGTCAGGATCGTGATGAGGCCTACGATCAGGGCCATTTTGAGAAAAGCCGACAAGAGCAGCGCCCCCAATCGCTGCGTAAAAAGGGCCGGATCAAACACTTTTGCCAATCCTGCGGCGCTGATGCGTTGATAAAAAGCCTCGCCCGCATAGGCCGGACCCGGTGTCACAGCCACCACCTGCCGCCAGACCGCGCTGTCGGGGGACGCCTTGACCCCCAGCAGGGCCATAAACGGTTGGTAATTAGGGACAGAGCCCCTATTCTCCGGGGCGGGAATAGGGGCTCTGTCCCTAATTACACGAAAAAACGGTTCGAAGGCCTGGGGCGTAAATCCCAGCGCCCCCGACGCCTCACGCATTGCCCCTTTGAGTCCGGCGATGCGCCCGGCATTCCAGAAGGATCGCCAGGCCGCCCCGTTGCTTGCCGCCCTTTCCTCTCCGGGAAAGATCAGGGAGGTGACAAAGAACCGGGCGATATGGCCGCGGGCCGCTTCGTCATCGAGGAAGTCCGCCAGTTTGTCGCTTTTTTGCTCAAAGTCATGGCGGTCCCGTCCTTCGACCATGAGATAGACGCTTGTGAAAATGTCCCCCCACACATCCCGGACCCGTTGATCCGCCTGGAGGGTCTCAACGCTGACGGCATTCATGGCGCCGAGATCGATGCGAAAATCAGGTTTGGCGAAAAGCAGCATGAACGCCGCAAAACCGATGGCGGCATAGACCTTCCACATGCCTCCGGCGGAGCATAGCCGGTCCACCAGGCGCTGCAGGGGCAGCCAGGGCGTCCGTTTTGCAGAGGGCATGACCGGAAAAACCAGCGGGAAGACGGCATGAACGAAGACATAGGTGAAGACAACGCCCAGGGCGGCGAACTGCCCGATCTGCATCAGGGCGGGAAACCCGCTGAAAGAGAGGAAGGCAAAGCTGACCGCCGTCGTCAGCATGGCCAGCAGCCCCAGGGACCAGACCTCCCGGGAGGTCTTCGCGCCCCGCGTTTCATGGGGGCGGTCGAGGAACAGCAGGTAAGCGAGGCCGTAATCCACCGTAAATGAGATGATGGCGCCGCCGAAACCGACCGCCATCAGGGAAATGGTCCGGTGAAAGAGGGAAAAGACAAAAAAGGCCATCATGGTTCCGGCAAAGGCGGGCAGCAGAGCCAGCAGGCCGATCAGGGGCCGGGGAAAGCTTGCCAGCAGCAATAAAGCAATGAAGACGGTCGAAAACAGGACCGCTCGTTGGACGCTCCGCCTGGCGCTTGTCTCATTGTCGAGGGCGGCCCGGTAGGCGCCGACGGGCGTGAGGGTCAGTCCGATTGCCGGGCCGTATTTTTTGTCCAGGTCTGCCGCGATGCCTTCCATGAGCGACGCGATCCTGCGGGCGTGGCGCGTGTCCATGCCCGGGGTTGCCGGTTCCGCGATGATCAGGACATGCTTTCCGTCCGCGGACACAAGCTGACCGTTTTGAATCTTTGCGCCGTTTGCGGGCGCCAGAGACGAGAATCGCGACAGGATCAGATTTCGCAAGGCCAGGGGATCACGGGCCATAAGCTCGGCCTGCCCGATCCCACCGAGATCCTGAAGCGACAAGCGGTGTTCCTGCAGGGTACGGCGGATATTCTCCGGCGTCAGCAGGGGCGAGACGGCCCTTTCAAGGTCCCGGGCGCTGAAAAGGACGGGCAGATGATCGGCGATATGATGCATCAGTTCCGGTAGGAGACGGGCCATATCCTGGAAGCCGACCTCCCTAAAGAGACCGCTGTCGCGCATCCTGGCCTCGACAATGCGCGCCCCTTCCGTGAGAACGTCCGTTGTCCCGCCGGCACAGGATACATCGACGACGACACGGTCATAGATGGGGTGATGGGTGATAATGTGGTGGGCGTCGGCCAGGACCGGATCGTTCCGGGGCATGGAATTGAGGACGTCCGCATCGAACTGGAGCCGGTGGACGCCCACCATAAAAAGTCCCGCGGTCGCTAGGATAAGCAGCCCCGCCATGGACCATCTCCAGGCATATCTGTGCACTTTCATGTGATAAATCGCCGATTTCCTTTAAAAATTGATTCCCGGATTTTCATACACGAAGATTCCCCCTTTCGCAATTGATTTTCAAAAAGGTTGAGGGCTCAAGGCCGCCGGGAAAATGCCTTTCAATCTTCCATCTTAAACAGTTGACTTTTCATCCCGCCGCATTTAAGTTTCAACCATAAAGAATTTCCGTTTTGAGCCGCAGCGAAGCCATTTTTCAAAGGTCTCATTTTGAATAAAACGCAACGTATTGTCATCACCGGCCTGGGCACGATCAATGCCGTTGCCGCAAATGTTCCGGAATTCGCCCGGGCCCTGCAGGAAGGGGTTTGCGGCATCAGGGAGGTCGATCTGTTCGACACGGCCGGATGCCGCGCCCGCACGGGCGGCCAGATCAGGGATTTTGACGCCCGCCGTTTTATTCCCCCCGAATTTTCGCTCAAAAGGATGTCCCGGGCGGACCTTCTGTGCTTTGCCGCCGCTCTCGAAGCCCTTCGCGACGCCGGCCTTTATCCGCTGGACCCCGCAATCACGGAGGACATGGGCGTCGCGATCGGCGGGGGTTCCGGCGGCCTTCTGGAAGCGGAAGGGTTTTACGGCGACGTGCTCAGGAAAGGCAGTCATCGCGCCCGCTTTTCCACGCTCTCGTCCGTCTATTGCACGTCATCGGCGGATCGCCTGGCCGCCCATCTGGGGTTGACGGGACCGAAAATTACCCTCATGACGGCCTGTTCGGCCGGGGCCACGGTTCTGGGCCATGGCCGGGACCTGATCCGCAGCGGCCAGGCGTCCCTGATGCTGGCAGGCGGTGTGGAGCCCATGTGCCGGCTGACCTATGCCTCCTTCAGCGCCCTGAAAGCCCTGGCGCCGGACGTCTGCCGTCCCTTCGACAGGAACCGCGCCGGCCTGTCCCTGGGCGAGGCGGCGGCGATCATGGTTCTGGAGCCCCTTGCGACGGCGCTGGCCAGGGGGGCAAAAATCTATGGCGAAATCCTGGGCTATGGCGTGACCTGCGATTCCCATCACATGACGGCGCCTGATGAGCAGGGCTCCGGCGCTGTCCGCTCCATGCAGGCGGCCCTGGCGGACAGCGGTCTTTCCACCGGCGACATTGACTACATCAACGCCCACGGCACGGGGACGCCGGTCAACGACGTCACCGAAACGAAGGCCATCAAGGAGGTCTTCGGCGAGCGGGCGTATGCCATTCCGGTCAGCTCCACGAAGGCCATGACGGGCCACACGCTGGCCGCCTCCGGCGCCCTGGAGGGCATCGTTTCCGTTCTGGCGTTGGCCCAGGGCTTTATGCCGCCCACCCTGCATTATCGGGACGCCGATCCCCTGTGCGACCTGGATTATGTCACGGAGGGCGTCAGGTGGGGCGCTATGCGCGCCGTCCTGTCCAATTCCTTTGCCTTCGGGGGGAACAACACGACCGTAATTTTCGGCGGATATCGGAAAGGGGAGGGCGGCGATGAGCCGAAATGAGCCAATCCGGCATGCCGGGGAATCCCAACGGGTGGTCATCACCGGCCTGGGTATGGTCACGCCGCTGGGCATCGGCAAAGCGGCCTTCAGCGAGCGTCTCTTTGCGGAAGCAGGCGCCATTTCGGAGGTCACATTGTTCGATACCGCCGCTTTTCCCTCCCATCTGGCGGCGGAGGTGAAGCATTTCTCCCCCCGCGATTTCATCTCCATTAAGAACCTGCGGCGCATGGACAAACTCTCCGCGTTGACGACGGCCGCCGCCCGCCTTGCCCTGGAAGATGCGGGCCTTGTCGTGAACGACGCCAACCGCGACCGCACCGGCATCATTCTGGGGACCTCCTTCGGACCGACGGATGTCACCACCCAACTGGCGGAAATCCTGATCATGAAGGGCCCGCCCTTTGTCAACCCGATCATCGTCCCGAATACCGTCATGAACGCCCCGGCGGGACACGCTTCCATCGAGCTGGGGTTTCGCGGCGTCAATACGACCGTCACGCAGTACGCGGTGTCCGGGGAAACGGCCCTGGCCTATGCCGCCATGGAGATTCGCCGCGGCAGCGCTGATTATCATGCTCGCCGGCGGCGCCGATATCCTGTCACCCTTCTATTATGAGGCGCTGACAAAATTCCGCGCCCTGTCCCCGCTGGATGGCAACCCGGAAGGCTGCCGTCCCTTCGATAAAGCCGGAAACGGTGCGGTCGTCGGAGAAGGATGCGGCCTGCTTTGCCTGGAAAGTTTAGCATCCGCGCTGAAAAGGGGGCGCCGGCCTTACTGTGAAATAACAGGTGTGGGCATGGGGTCCTCGCCGACAGCGCCGATGGACTGGCCGCACGATCCGGCAGGCGCGGCACGCACGGTCCGGCGGGCCCTGGGGAATGCGGGCCTTGCCGCAGGCGATATTCAGGCGGTCTCGGCCGTGGCCAACGGCGGCAGCGTCCTGGATGCCACGGAAGCCGCCGCCTATGAGGAACTGTTTGCCGGTGCCGGGGACGGCCCGTGGATCACTTCCCTGAAGGGCGCCGTCGGCGAGAGCTTCTCCGGAGGCGGAATACGGGCCTGCGCCCTGGTTCTGTCAATGGAGCGGGGAGCGCTGTCCCCGACGGTCGGGCTTTCCGATCCCATAAGGCCACTGTCTTTCGTCATGGGCAAAACCAAAAACATGACTATCGAACACGCCCTGCTCGCCGGGATATCGTTCGGCGGGACGTATGTCCATATTGTCTTTTCCGGTTATCATGACCGGCAATGACCCGGGAGGCGGACCCCGATCCGTCCTGAAATAATCAAAAAAAAGGCAGGGCTAAATGGCCCTGCCTTCCCCTCCCGCGGTAAGAACCGCGGTATTAGAAACCCGTTTTGAGCCGGGCTTATTTCTGCATCTTCCTCCTCACACCTGCAATCCGATCAGACCCCAGGCCGAGAAGAAGCATCGTGGCGGGTTCGGGGACGGAAGACACGTCACCATCGCGAACAGCCATCGCGTAGAAGCCAACCGAATAGTTCACATCCTTATAGACGGCTTGCTGGATGCCATATTCAAAACCGAACGCCCACGCGTTCTGTTTTAAAGGGTCTGAAGATAATTCTATACCCGACCAGTAGTCGTATTTCTGCAAATTATTGAAAAATCCTTTATTTAACAGCCCCCAGTCTGACTGAGGTTGTGTCCCATCAGTGGCTATATACCCAAGATTTCCCAAAGTCTCGTAATACAGGTGCCCCATCTCGGAGTTGACCATGTTATAGCCATAGTAATAATTGTGGTACCCTTCATTATTAGGTCCTGCCCAGCCAAGTTGATGATAATTGAGATTTGCCTTGGTTTCATCCGTAAACGGCAACCGCCAGTCGCCATAACCCCCGTATTCGAGAGTCTGTACCCAGGCCATGGCTCCCCACCACGTCATCTGCCCGTTATAACTAACTCCACTTTTTATGAAATCAAAGGTGTTCAATGTGTGACCACTTATTGAACTGACCGTTGCAATAATTTCAGCTACTCTCGAATCAGTAAGTTCAGTTGCTGCATAATTGGCATTTTTCAGCCAAGTGATCTTCAGCACATCGTCATAGATTAGTCCACCCCCCCGGTCAAAAAGGGTAGCGCCTACCTCCATAGAGAAACCAAACACCGCGACCAAAACCAATAAGAGCAACCATCCTCTTTTTGTTCGCCATGTCCCCTCCTTTCTTTACTTAAAGGGCATCAAGAAACGCCGTCTTTTCTAATCCGATTTTTTTGGGGATATGTGAAGGGCTTGTACACCAGTTTTCTTCCCTATCCCTACATGTCCACGCTTTTTATACAGCATTAAGCAAAATTTATTCCTTATGCGCTTCCATCCACACGATACTCTTCTTAAATCCCTGCCGGACAAGGGTTTGTAAATGACAAGAATATTTTTTTACTTGATGAAATGAAGCATTGCCCGATGACTTGTAATAACAGTTTGTAAAGAAATCCGACAGTCAATGGGGCTTTTCAGAGCTCTTCGGATGTCTTGTATAGCATAACAATATGATATTATATGGAAATATTCTTTTTTCACAATTTGTAAAGGAATCCGACACCTCTGAAAAAAACATCACAAATTTAAGAAGGGCCGCTTTTCATGATGGAGAGAGTTCATAAAAGAATTGCTTCTATCTGTAATTATGTATATTTATGGAGCCTGTGAGATCTTAAAAAACTAGATAATTCATGTTGTCAGTCGTGCTTTACTTGCTCGTCCGTGTCGGAGAACTTTACACTTTGTGAAGTGTGAGCTCAGGGCAGGCGCTGCAGGAATAGTAATAATCCATTTAATTCCATTGATTTTAGATAGATAGACAGATGAGGTGAATCATGCAAATTACGGGCATGTATATTGCTTTAAATTTCTTCAAAATAGTATTCAGAGGTGGGTAAAATGAAAAAGTTTGTAGTGGTATTGATGGTCGTTTGCGGTTTACTGGGATTTGGCTTCCAAGCGCATGCGCTGTCGATAACGCCTAGCGATAAAGTGTTATCGGGGGATGATACCAGTCAGTCCGATATCGATAAAGCAATTGCAGAATTTCTTGGATTCCAGCCAACAATGCTCTACAAGAACGATTTTGATAGTGAAGAATCAGGTTATCTGAAAGATAGCTACAACACCAAATGGGTGTTAGACGATGAGGATGAGCCGACCGGCGCGACCATCACGTATACGGGCGGTCCCTTTATAAGCGATCCGAAATACCTGCTGGTCAAAGACGGTAATGCGACACCTGCGTGGTATTTCTTCAACTTGACCACCTTGGCTTGGGACGGGAAGGAAAACCTTGACTTGTCGGGTTTCTGGGAAGGTGAAGGTGTAGGAGGCTCTATCTCACACGTAACCCTGTACGGGACGACCGCGGTCCCCGAACCCGCCACGCTGCTGCTTCTTGGCCTCGGCCTGGTCGGACTGGCCGGCATGAAGAGGAAGTTTTAGGGTTCAGTTAAGCGTCAACCGGATTCATAGATCAAAAAAAGGCAGGGTCATTTGACCCTGCCTTTTGTATTTTACGGCAACTGCCATGGTGCAGCGACCCCCGCGTGACGTCTCGATCAATCGACCGCCCGCGTCCAGAGCGACGCCATGGCGGGCCCCCCGCCCACGCACAGCGACGCCCCGCCGGTCGTCTTGCCTTGGCGTTCCAGTTCATAGTAGAGGCTCACGACAATGCGAAGCCCCGTGCAGCCGACAGGGTGTCCGAGGGCGATGCCCGAGCCGTTGAGGTTGACGTTGTCCATGCTCACGTCGATGCCGGCGTCCTTCTTCAGCATGCGCCCGACGCCGATGAACTGGGCGGCGAACGCCTCATTGATTTCCCAGTAGTCGATGTCCCCGTACTTCATCCCCGCCAGCTTGAGGCATTTCGGGATGACGAGCGCGGGGCCCAGTCCCATCACGCGCGGCTCGACGCCCTCCGAATGGATGTTGATGAGTTTCATGAGGGGCTTCACGCCGAGCTGGATCGCCTTTTCCTTCGACATGATGATCGCCGCCGCGGCCGCGTCGTTGATGCCCGAGGCGTTCGCCGCGGTGACGACGCCTCCCTTCTTGAACGCCGTCGGCAGCTTCGCCATGGTTTCCATGCTTGCGTCGGGGATCATATGCTCGTCCGTGTCGAATACCGTGACCTTTCCTTTTTTCCCGGCGATCTCGACGGGGACGATCTCGCGTTTGAACGTCCCCTCCTTGACCGCGCGCGTCGCCCGCTGGTGGCTCATGAGGGCCAGGGCGTCGCACTCCTCGCGCGTGATGCCGTATTGCTCGGCGATGTTTTCCGCGGTCATCCCCATGTGCCCGGGGACGAGCTCGTCCACCAGGCCGTCGTAGAGCATGGCGTCCTCGATGGTTCCCTGCCCCATGCGGTATCCCATGCGCGCCTTGGGGATGAGATAGGGGCTGTTCGTCATGCTCTCCACGCCGACGACGAGGGCGACGTCGGTCTTGCCGAGTTGGATGCCGTTGCAGGCAATTTCGAGGGCGCGCATGGACGAGGCGCAGTTCTGATTCACGTTGACGGCCGCACTCCTCGGCGGCAGCCCGACCCTCATCGCGACCTGACGCGCGGGGAGCGACCCGCCGGCGTGCGAAAAGACCTGCCCCATGCAGCACTCATCGATCACGGCGGGATCGATCCGGGCGCGCTCGATTGCCGCCTTCGCGGCGGTGATGGCGAGGTCGCGCGCGGAGACATCCCTGAGGCTGCCCATGAATCTTCCGATCGCGGTTCGACATGCTGAAATGACGACAACATCTCTCATAAATGTATCCTCCTTTGGTTTATAGTCTTCACAGTGCGGATTTGCGTTATTTCCCGGTTGTGCGACGGTGTATTGACATTTCCCGCTCCTCGAGCGCGGCCACTATGTTCGATTCGCCCCGGGGCTGTCAAGCTGAAAAAAGCCCGAACGTACAAATCAGGGGAGGACACCCGCGGTTCCTCTTCTCAAGGCAGATGGAACATGCCCTGCGTGTGCACATTGGTCAATCCCGCCTCCCTGGCCCAACTTCTCTTCGAATTCTCAGCGTTACCTGTGCCCATAAGCGACTGCCTCTGTCCTGGAGACGATGGTGTTTCCGGTACTTCAGCCGCCTGCCGATGGCGATTGCCAACCTGACGATCCTCCCTGTGAAAAAATACAGCAGCACCGATTGTATGAACAGCATACCGGCGCTTCCCGCAGGATTGCCGGCAGCACCCACCACAGGGTCATCAGAGCCAGCATCGTCCTGGATGCCACGGAAGCCGCCGCCTGCGAGGAACTCTTTACCGGCGCCGAAGAACGACCATAGATGACCTCCCTGAAGGGCGCCGTCGGTGAGAGTTTTTCCGGAGGCGGCATCCGGGCCTGCGCCCTGGTCCTGTCAATGGAGCGGGGAGCGCTGCCCCCGACGGTCGGGCTTTCCGATCCCGTAAGGCCGCTGTCTTTCGTCAGGGGCAAAACCAAAACCATGAATATCGAACACGCCCTGCTCGCCGGGATTTCTTTCGGCGGGACGTATGCCCATATTGTCTTTTCCGGTTATCATGGTGGGCAATGACCCCGGAGGCGTGCCCCGAACCCTCATTGTTCTTGTCATTGGAAATAATCTGGACAGGGCAGGGTTTGACTATTCCCGGCTCATCAAGGAAGCACGGGATGCAAGAAAAAAACAGGCAACCCGGAGTGATTCGTGGACGTCCATAATACCCGTTTCAGATTTATTCAGTCACGATCTTTCTGTCTTTGAAGGAATGATTGAAAAGCCCTTTTTCTTTATTTCCTCTATGAATTTCAATGCTTCATCCTTAGTCGCAAACGGTCCGGCCATCACTCTATACCATGTTTCTTCGGGAGATATTTTCCAATGGGCAATGACGATCTCTTTCCCCATTGATGAAACATTCCGGCTGTATTGGGCGGCGTTTTTATAATTCACAAAAGTCCTCAAGTGAACTTTATATTGACTCTGCGATGATTGGACAATCAGCAGCGATTCCGTTATTTCCGGAATCTTAATTTTCTGACCGGAAAGGATCAGATTGGGGTTCGTGATTTTCGGATTGAATTTCAAAATATGGTCAATGAGGGTTTCGTTAGACGTCTGATAATATTGATAGGCCAATGAATGCAGCATGGCGCCCTTTTTCACCTTGATAATCTCTTTTACACGAACTTCGATATTGTAGTGACTCGTGTTTGTCGGGGATGAAGCCGGTTTTTTCGACGTTTCCGGGGATGCATCAATAATGTTCGGACCAGGGCTGCCTGGAATACTTACATTAACACCGCGAGGCATAACTTCAGGACGGGAGGCTTTTACGTTATCCCTGACAGCCGGCAGCGTGACGGAATGTTTCGGTATTCGGGTATCAATGATGGGTTGCAAATAGCCCCAGCCGAAAAACAGGGCCATCCCAAAGATAGCGAAGGCGAAAATGACATAGGAAACTTTACGGAACAGCGTTCTCTTAAACCCGGACACGAGAATTTCAACCCTTTCCGTGGTCAATATCTCTTTTTCACTTCGGATTTTCTTCACTGTGGATGGAGAGATTCTTCTCTCGGAAAGGCGGTGTCCCACAGACAAGGCATTAGCACACAGGGTATTGAGCGCAAGTGGGATACCTTTGGCATACAGGCAGATCAGGGATAGCGCCTCATCCGAAAAGACTTCAGAACAATCGCTTCCCGCGATTTTCAACCGGTGATCAATGTACCGTATGGATTCTTCTTCAGTTAATGGTTTGATTTGGCTACGGATGACAATCCGCTGCTTGATTTGTCTTATAACATCAGAATGGAGTTTTTCTGCGAGCTCCGATTGACCCACCAAAACAATCTGAAGCAACTTTGAGGTGCTGGTTTCGAGATTTGCGAGCAGGCGGACCTCTTCAATCACGTCCATACCGATGTTCTCCGCCTCGTCAATAATAACGACAACGTTCTCATCCCGCTCCATGCACCGAATCAGGTGATAATAGAGTTCATGCATCATGGAACCCTTGGTTTCCGATCTCGGCGAGAGCTTCAGCTTGAGAAGCATTTCCTTCAACATTTGTTCAAAGGGGATTTGGCTTTGCGGGAAAAAAAGAACCTTTACGTTTGCATGCAATGTGCCGGTCAGGTGATGGATCAGAGTGGTCTTGCCTGTGCCGGCCTCTCCCAGGATAAGCACAAAGCCTTTCCTGTGGTTGATTCCATATTGCAAAGATGCCAAGGCCTCGCTGTGACTTTCCGAGGGGAAAAAATATTTCGGGTCCGGCGAATCATCAAAGGGCTTCTCTGAAAAACCATAGAATTTCGTGTAGTCAGCCATGATTACTTTTCTTTTTTTTGATAAGAATTTCTTGTTTCGCTTTGAGATTATATGCAGAAGGATTTGTGTGAGTCAATTGAATTATAAAGTTTTCGCCTTCGGTTCAAAGGCCCGAATGGCCATAAGAAAAGACGGCAGGTGCCGCAGCAGATAGGCAAGGCTCCAGCGGTGCTGCCAGATCCGCCCGCGGAAGGTGTGCCGCCAGACGGGATCGGAGTAAAAGCGCTTCACATGCCGGTTGTAGAGATAGTCCAGCCTTTCTCGGGATTCGATCCCCTTGGGGACAAACACAAAGTTCAGGCAGTTCATCAACCGCCAGTCCTCATGAAAGACGCCCTCTCCCTCAAGCGCCGACCAGACAGGCGCCCCGGGGAAGGGGGTGAACTTGGACATATTCATGTCGTCAAGCCCCAACGACAGGACAAAATCGCTCGTCGCCGCGATGGACGCCTCCGTTTCGCCGGGAAGGCCCATCATGAACAATCCCTTGACCCGGAGCCCGCAGGCCTTGATCCGCGCCACCGTCTCCTGGACTTCCTCGATACCGACGCCGGACTTGTGGCGTTCCAGCAGGGCCGGGTCCGCCGATTCGATGCCGACGGAGACCATCAGGCAGCCGGCGTCCCTGAGCATAATCAGGAGGTCGTTGTCCGCATGCCCCACCCGGACGGCGCAGTTGAACTGCATGCCCAGCGGCCTGACGGCCAATAATCCGCACAATGCGGTGATCCGGGGCCGGTTCAGGGTGAAGAGATCATCATAGATGTTGATGTGCCGCACGCCGAAGCGCTGCCGGAGGTGGCGCATATGTTCATAAATATAATCGGGGCTGTTGTACCGGTAGGAGCGCTTGAAAACGGAACGGTCGCAGTAGGAACACTGGTAAAGACATCCACGGCTGGTGTTCATGGTGGCGCCGGGGGTGCGGATATAGCTGAACAGGGGGAGCTGGTATCCCTCCGGGAAACCCCTCAGGCCTTCGTAATCGGGAAAAGGTAGCTGGTCCAGCTCCAGCAGCGGCGTCCGCGGCGTATTGGCCACCGCATTATCGCCGTCGCGCCGGACGAGTCCTTTGATAGCGGCAGGATCATGGCCCTCAGCCAGATCGAAGAGGGTGGCCTCTCCCTCGCCGGGGCAGAGAAAATCGATGGCGGGAAAACGGTCCATCAGGGCCGTCCCCAGGGCGGAGACATGGACGCCGCCGAAAACGATCCTGGCCGCCCGACGGGCTTCCCTGATCCGGAGGGCCATGGCGTATCCGTCGAGGAAGCTCGAAGTCGTTGTCGAAAAGCCGACCAGGTCCGGATCGGTGCGCAGAACGGCAGCGACATTTGCCGTGATGCCCAGCGGCGCCTGCGGACCCAGGCAGTCGTGGATGGCCACGCGGTGGCCGCCCCGCTTCAGATAAGAGGCAATCGAAAGGAGCCCCAGGGGCGCCATTCTGTTGGCCGTGGCGGTGATGTCTGTCCTGCCGGGCATCCAGTTCGATCCGGCGGGGTGCACCAGGGTGATACGCATGGACGTCCTTTATCGTCGCCGTGAAAGCTTTGCATAACCGCTGAAAAATGGTTCGCAAGCGGCGAAGCCATATTTCAATGGTCTCGCCGTATAAACGGCCGTATGCATATTCTTCGGAAGATCAGCCGGCTGAAGGTGCCCGTATTCCTGTAAAAATCAACAAAACCACGATAGTGGGACACGCGCTCGCCCGGCGGCTGATAGGTTACCCAGACGGGGGCCTCCAGGACGGGCAGCCCTTGCCAATTTGCCCGGATCAGGATTTCCACCTCGAATTGAAAACGCCGGGCCTGGACCTGGAGTTGCCCGGCCTCCGGCAGCGGATAGAGGCGGAATCCGCTCTGCGTGTCAATGATATCCGGCCCACCCGACGCCCGGACCCAGAGGTTGGAAAACGCCCGTCCGAAGCGGCTTTGCCACGGGACATGCCGGTGGTCCATCCCCTCCCGGCGGCCAACGATGATGGGTCGCCTGCCCGGGGGAACCGCCCGGATGAGGTTCCAGGCATCGGCGGGATCGTGCTGTCCGTCGGCGTCGATGGTGACAACCCAGTCCGCCGGGGGCGCCGCGGCGGCAAATCCGGTCAGGATGGCCGCCCCTTTTCCCAGGTTCCTGTCATGACGAATGACGGCAACATCGGTACTGTCCTTGATCCGCTCATAGGTGCCGTCCGTCGATCCGTCGTCAACGACAAAAAGCGGCCAGGGAAGCTTCCGGGCCTCCCGGATCACGCCGGCAATCTTCCCTGCGTGATTGTAGGCGGGAATCACGATGGCCACGCGGCCGATGTCTGTTTCTGCGGTGCTCATAATTTATCGGCGAAGAACGCCACCGCCCAGCTTCCCGGCCCCGTATGCACGCCCGTCGTCAGTGACAGGGGCTTGATCATGATCTCCGCCGCCGGATACTTATTTTCGATTTCCGGCCTGACTTCATCCTCTATCCAGCCTTGGTTATCCGTATATTCGAGCCAGATGACGGACCGGGAATCCGGTTTCAGGACGCCGGCCAGTTTTTTCACGGCCAATGCCTTCTGGTCGCGACGATTCCGGACCAGGCCGACCTTCCTGGCCCCGTCCGGCTGGGGGCTGATGACGGGCTTCATGTGCATCATATCGCCGAAAAAGGCCCCTGTTTTAGACATCCGGCCTCCGGCAGCCAGATACTGAAGCCGGTCAAGAAAGATATACTCATGGCAGTGGTGCACGGCCTCCCTCGCAAAGGCGATTACCTCATCAGGGTTTTTCGTCTGCCCGGCGAAACGCGCTGTCACCATTGCGAGAAGCCCCAGGCGGCCCGCCGCGCACCCCGTGTCCATGACGGTCAGGCTGTTATGCAGGTCATGATCGGTTTTCCACCGCACGGCGGTATCGTAATTGCCGGTATAAAACGACCCCACGCAGAGATACAGGGCCTTTCCGTAAAGGCTCACCACGCTCTGATAGGACTGCCGGCGCTCGAAGATGGAAGCCTGGGACGTGGAGACGCGCGTCTTTTTTTTCATGGCGTCATAGAGGACAGCCGGCGTCAGGCAGCTCTCCGGCAGGGCCTTTTCCCCCATGAGAATGTAGCTGTCCAGAAGGGTGACGTCCAGTGACCGGGCATGCTCCCGGGTCAGGGAACCGGCGGCGTCGGTCATGACATGGAGGGCCTGTCTCGCATGCGGATTCTGAAACGCCGCCGTCTGGGCCTGCAAATCGTCATCAGACCATTGCAGGACATGGCTGACGGTTTCGATGCGCCGTCTTGTCTGCTCCCGGTCCGGTGTATGCAGGTGCACCTTGACATAATCGCCGTCCCGGATCACGAAGATACTTTCACTGCCATGGGCGATCGCTGCGATTTTCTGATCCGCGCCTTCGTCGTGCGACAGGACCATATCGACGCAGTAACCGCATTCCGGATCTGCATGCACACTGGGGCGCACATGGAGTCTGTCCGGAAAAAGGGCAACAACGTCACAGAATTCGTCGTCATGTCCGGCGAGGGCATTCCAAAAGCCGTCAAAAAAAAGGAACATCCCCAGAGCACCGGCATCGACCACGCCGGCCTCTTGCAGGCGCATTTGCCGGTCCGTTGTCGCTGCCACGACTGTCGTCAAATGGTCCATGACCCGGCGTACCCACGCCCTGTCTGCTTGAACCGGAGGATCCTGCCGGACGATCCCGACCAGTTCGTCGAAGAAGGTCAGCATGGTCCCTGGCTGGGGATCGGCGACGGCCTGCCACGCCTGGTCTCGACCCCGCTCTATGGTTGCAGCGAGTTCCGCCGGGGGCGCCCCCTGGAGGAAGGCATGAAAGAAGCGGGCGGCGATATTGCCTGCGTTTCCCCGGGCCGAAAACAGGAGTTCGTGGGCCAAAATCTTTGGTTCTCCATCTGTCCGGCGAAGCGGCGCCAGACTGATGACCAGGTTTCTTCCGGTATCGCCGTCTGCAACGGGAAAGACATTGATGCGATCCAGCAGCTCCGACCAGGCCGTCAAACGTTCAATGCCCGTTACCATGGCCTTACGTACATGCGTGTCGTTCATCAAAACCCCAAAGCCCTGCGGATTTCATCGGGGACATTGAACATGATCTCCATTTCCGGGGCCTTCACGGTCACCTGTTCCGTCCTGCCCCGGGTGCAGAGCTTTCCGCTGTCCTTGAGCCTGATCTCGAAGTCCATGACGATTTTCGTTTTTGCCTCCACCAGGATCGCCTTGCAGATAAACACATCGGCGTACCGCAGGGGATAGATATGCTTGCTCGATGTTCGGATGATGGGAAACAGGCATTGGGACCGCTGAAAAAACTCATTGAAATCGACGCCCCGATGGGCGAAAAGCGCCCGCCTCGCATCCTCGAAATAATTGAAGTAATTACCATGCCATACGATCTGCATGGGGTCGAGATTGTAAAAGGCCACCCGGCCTTCTATTTCGTGGCTGAGATGCGCCCTGTCATTCATGGGTCCCCTCCTGCGGCAATGCATCCGGATCAGTCAGTGTAAACAGATCGGATTCGGAAATGGCCTGTACCATCCGTACTATGTCTCGATCCATGGGCCGATCCTCGACAACTCCTTTGGCTATGGCGCGAATGCCTTTGATCAATTGCGCCAGGCATGGACGGGCCTTATAGGTTTTGCGCAGTTCGCAAGCCTGTGCTGCCGTCAGGAGGTGGATGGCGACCACCCTTTCCACCAGCGTGCAGATTCTCTGGGCGTCCCGGGCGGCAATGGTGCCAAGACTGACCTTGTCCTGATTGTGGGACTCGCAGGAGCGCGAAAAGGAGGCCGCGGGCATGGTTTCCTTTAACGCCTCGGCGCACAGGGCGGTGGCCGTAATGGATATGGCCTTGAAACCGTGATGGAGGGCAAAATGGTCGCCTTTGACGCCGACGAGATCCGCCGGGAGCCCCCGGTTGGTCTGGGGATTGACAAGAAGGAGGATCTGGCGGTCCGACATGTCGGCGATGGACGCCACGGCCGATTTCAGGGCGTCCATGGCAAAAGCGATATGCCCGCCGTAGAAATTGCCGCTCATGACCGGTTGGCCGGTATCAGGGTCGAACAGGGGGTTGTCGTTTGAGCTGTTGGCCTCTGTTTCCACCCATTTTCCGATCCACGCCAGGGCGTCATACAAGACCCCCGCAATCTGCGGCGTGCAGCGCATGGAATAGGGGTCCTGCAGGGCGTCCGGGCCGTATTCTTCAAGGTCGGACAGGTCGCTTCTTGTTTCCAGCAGGTGACGCAACCGGCCTGCCACGAAAATCTGACCGGGAAAGGGCTTTACCTCTCCGATCAGGGGATGGAAGTGACAGACCTTCCCCTTGAAAGCATGAACGCTCAGGGCTGCGGCGCAGACGGAGGCATGAAGAATTTTCCTGGCCCGCCTGACCGCCATGACGGCTATCCCCGTCATGGTCGATGTGCCGTTGATCATGGACAGAGGCTCTTTGGGGCCAAAGGTATAGGGCGGCAGTTTCGTCATTTTCAGAGCTTTTGAGGCAGGCATGTGCCTTTCCCGGTAAAAGACATCCCGCTTCCCCTCTAGGGCGGCGGCGATATAGGACATGGGGGTCAAATCCCCTGAGGCGCCGACGGAGCCCTCAGCCGGGACGACGGGCGTAATGCCGAGGTTGAGGAAGGCCGCGAGCTGTTCAAGGAGTTCCAGGGACACGCCGGAATAACCTTTGGCCAGGCAGAGCACGCGGCAGAACATGGCGGCACGTGTCTCCGGGATGCCGACAGGATCGCCGGTTCCGCACCCGTGAAAAGCGAGGGGACTCGCAAATTTTTTCGCGGCGGCCTTAACGCGTTTTCCACATGATTTTCCGTATCCCGTGTTCACGCCGTATACGACCACATCGCTCTCGACGGCCTTAAGGACCATGGCCTGGGTCTGCCGCATTTTGTCGATGAAATGTCTGTCTTTGCTGATCCGGACCTTTGCCTTGCCCAGGGCGACAGCGACAATCTCCTCCAGGGACACATGTCCCTCTCCGACCGTCACGACTGTTTGCCTGCTCATTTTTTCCATTCCTTCCTCAATCCGTCATTTGCCGAATGTCCGGTTCATGAGATCCCGTCGGCGATGCTTGAAGGTGTTGTCGGCTTTTTCCCGTTCGATGACCTTCTTGAGAAGCTTGAACATTTTGTAGTTCTGGGGCTCATGCCGGTAAAAACGCTCCCAGGCGTGATAATACAACTCCTGAAGCCTCTCGGGCGACAGGTGTCGCGGCTGGAAGACAACGCGGTCGCAGGTATAGTCATTCCAGTCATAGGAGAGGATCCTGCCTTCCCGGCGGAAGTCATCGAAGGCCCGGGTATGGGGAAAGGGGGTCAGGATCGTGAATTCTGCAATATCCAGGTCCACCTCCAGCAGAAAGTCGATCAGCCTCAGGATATAGTCTTCTGTATGGTGATCGAGGCCCAGTAGAATCGTCCCCTCCACGCCGATGCCGTGGTCATGGTAGCGCCTGATTCGTTCCCGGATATAGTCGGATGTGTCAAAGATGGCCTGATAGACATACCAGGCTCCGGCCCGGGCGGCCAGATCGAGAACATCGGGATCATCCTCGATGGGATGGCAGCACCATTTCTTTTTCAAAGGGATCATCTCCCGGAAGAGACCCATTTCCCATTCCTTATCCTGGGCCAGGGAATTGTCCACCAGAAAAAGCCGGTTGTTGTCAATGCTCGCCAGTTCCTCCATGACCCGGTCATAGGGGCGGGGTCTGAATGTCCTGCCCCCCAGGTAGCTGACGCAACAGGGGTAGCAGTTGAACCGGCATCCCCGGGAGGCATGGGCGAGATCGACCATTTGCACCCCCTTGTAGCTGTACAGATCGCGGTTCAGGATGGCGCGTCGCGCCGGGCCGATGGATTCCGTGGGCGGAAAATCCAGCAGAAAATCATAGCGCTTTTTCAGACGGCCGTTTTTGAAGTCATCGAAGACGGACTCCATCCGGCCTTCCGCCTCGCCAAGAAACACGGCGTCGGCATGTTCCATGGTTTCCTCGGCATGGAGCATGGCGGCAATGCCGCCGAAGATAACCTTGATCCCCCGCTCCCGGCAGGCGTCGGCGATCTCCCAACCCCGCTTGACCTGGCTGGTGAGCATCATGGAGATGCCGACGAAATCCGGGGCATCGTCGAGGTTGACGGTCTCCACATTTTCATCCGTAAAGTGGATGTCCACATCATCGGGGAGCGTCGCGGCAAAGACGACCGGGCCGTGGGGCGGCAGGTGAAATTCCGTCTGAGAGTCGAGTTTTCGCCATTTTGGATAGATGAGTTTAAATTTCATATCAGTGCTTGATGTCCTCGGAGCTGACCGGTTCGGCGCTGATGAGCGTCATGTGCAGCTTATAATCCACCGTGAAAAAGCCGGTCAACGCGACAGCCTCCGGGATCCTGTTTTTTACGGAAAAGGCCTCAACCCTCCGCAGCGGTTCGTTATGGTTGCCGTAGGTTCCGATCTCCCAGGCGTCGTCCGGACGAACCATCACATCGACCGTCTGGCCCCTGGGATCTTCGTAACGACAGGCGATGACGCCGTTTTTCAGTGCCCCCGCCTGGAGGAGCCGCCCCTGCGGGGCCAGAAAGATGAGGCGGATATCGTCGATCATATTTTCTCCGAAACGCGGGGCGTCGAAGGGCGGGACCGCCCGGTACACCGCCACGCCCCTGTCGTACCGGGCGTCAAAGAGAACAAAACCTTCGAGCGTCAGGATCGCGCTGCGCACAATCCCCGATGGGGGATCGAAGAGGGTAACGCCCAGTACCGTTCCCATGGCTCGCTCCGGGCTTCCCGCCTCGATGGCATGAACGAAACGATGGGGCGCCTCGAGGAAGGGCCGGCGGCAGCGCTCTGCGGCGGCCTGCGTCCCTGCCGCATCGAGTGGCCTGATGACGGGAAGCGTGCTGCATGAGGTCAAAATAACCGTCAGCAGGAACAGGGCGGCCATGGCCGGGATCACGGGTCGGGTCATCATCAAGGCTTCCGGAACAGCGACTCGTCGAGAGGCTTGTTGATCACCACGTCGTTAAACTCAAAAAGGGTATGATTTCCTTCACCTTCAAAGACGGCCACGGATTCCAGGACACCCGGCCTGTCTGATGAAAGGGAGATGACGATGCGCGAGATCATCTTTGTCATACCCTTTTCCCTCGGCTCCAGGACGATTTTCCGTTCTTTTCCCCCTTTCAGGGTTGCTGAAAAATGCTCATTATCTGTGAACCGGCCCCGGCTCCATTGGCTGATCTGACGGAGAACGATCTGCATCGACTGGAGCGACCCCGAAGCGTCTTCCGCCAGCCCGCGGCTCCCCAGCGTAAACCTTTTTATCCCGTCCCTGCTCATGAGCAGGATGCTTTTGACGGGGGACGCATATTCCCAGCGAACCGAGTCAGGGGCCTGAAAATAGAAACGCCCTTGAGATACGAGGGGCTTGGCCAGAATGGTCATATGTTTGGACTGGGTAAATCGGGCGTTAATGGACGTGATCTTCGCCGCTTCCTTCTGGACCTCCTCCCAGCTTGCCGCCCAGCCCGGCAGGGGAAAACAGGAAAGAAGCACTACTGCAAAGAACACACTTACTTCATGGCGCAACCAGTTTGTTATCATCATTTTGCCGCTTCGTCGGATTCGTGAAGGACCTGTATCTGGACGCGACATAAAAGATCCGGCCCGGCCTTGACCTCTCCCTCAAGGACACTATAATTTTCCACTTGATACATATTTTTCACCGTTGTGGTCAGGCGTGTATCGACCGGGATCCGGTCGCAAAAAAAATCGGCGTTTTTAATCCCCACCATCCATCCCCGTCGGTCGCCGGTTTTGCTGCGATTCCTTCTGCCGCTGATATGGACTGCCGCTGTTTGGGCCACCACCTCGATGAGGACCAGAGGATCAACAAAGGCGTCCCGATGCAGGGGCCAGCGATCGGAGACCCGTGCCGAGGTGACGGACGCTTCATCATTCCGATCCAGGACGCCCTCGATCAGTTTCATCCTGTCCCGATGGGGGATGAGGGCCTCTATGTCCATAGGTATTCCTCTTTATGGCCCGTTTCGGAAAGGAATTCCTCTCCGGTGTGGAAGGGGACAGATTTGAAATCTGTCCCCTTTTATATGTTCAATCCCGGCAAAACATGCTAATGGACTGTCCTCATAAAGTGAAATGATAAAGGCTGTCAAGGGGAATTATCGCTTCTGCCTGACCGTTTCCAGACAGGCAACGGGCTCTTGTTCCCCTGAGATGCAGAAATGATTTTTTGATTATGGCGCCCGCGTGGAAAAAGGACAGAACTGATCGGCATGGGTATGAGGCGCTCCTTTCCCCACCGTTGGAACCGGTCAGGGATTTTATCATCGGCTGTTGCACCTATGACGAGCTCTATCGGCTGGCCGGCGGCCTTTACTTTCTCGCCGGCGCTTCGAAGGCAAAGCGTCCATGGCTTTGTCTGTGCACACATGACAAGATCCTCATTATGGCAGCCCTCATCGCCTCGCTGGCAGGCGGACCCCGCCTCGTTCTCCCCTACGCATTTTCGCGGCAGGCCCTCACGGAAGTTTGCGATGCCGTATCGCCGGCGTTTTTTCTCGCGGACAGCGCCGCCGGCCTTGATTATCCAGCCGGTCCGCAGGTGATTGTCCCGGGAATGTTCCCTGCGGATATTGCAGTTCCCCATACCACTTGCGACCCTGACGAACCCTTCCTTATTCTCTTTACGGGGGGATCGACGGATACGCCGGAAGGATGGGTCAAAACACCCCGGAATATGTTTGCCGAGGCCCGGTATCAGGCCACGGCGCTGGGCATTTCCCGTGACGACATCTTCTTGTCCACTGTGCCGCCCAACCACATCTACGGCCTGCTTTTTTCGGTCCTGGTACCCTTCGTCAGCTCGGCCCGTGTCCTGAAAGAAATTTATGCCTTTCCCCGCGAAATTTTCAGGGCGGCCGAGGATTATCGGGCCACCATCCTGGTCAGTGTGCCTGTCCATTACCGGATTTTCAATACGGACGCCCTTGAGCGACACGAGCTCAGGATGGCCTTATCCTCTGCGGGAGTACTGGCGCGGGAGGACGCCTTGTTTTTTCGTGAAAGAACAGGGCTGGATGTGGTGGAAGTCTATGGTTCGACGGAAACGGGCGGGATCGCCACAAGACGCCGATTCCCGGACGGCGAATCATGGCGTCCCATGGATCCTGTCGCATGGAAGATCCGGGAGGGGAAATTGTGCGTCTCTTCGACCTTTCTTTCCCCGACCTTGCCATGCGACGAAGACGGCTTTTTCATGACCGCCGACTGCGTCGATCCGGACGGTTACAACCGCTTCATTCTTCGAGGCAGGGCGGACGACATTGTCAAGATCGGCGGGAAACGGGTGGACATGTCCGCCGTCCAGTCCAAACTAAAACAGATACCAGGCGTCCGCGACGCCGTGGTGGTTGCCATCCCTGCGGGGAAGGGGAGGCAGAACGAACTGGCCGCCCTGGTGGCAACCGACCTCGATGTGCTTCATGTAAAGCGGCATCTGGCAATGGTATCCGAGGCCTATGCCGTACCCAGGCGGGTGGTCGTTGTCAGCGAGATTCCGATGACGCCGGCGGGGAAATATGCACGGACGGAAATCGAGGGGATGCTGCACAGGAAAACAAAAAAAGCGGGGGAAACCTGATGGTCTTGGATAATCATTGCCGTACCGGGATTGTTATCAACGGCCATCGAGAATAATGTTCTTCAGCGCCGATTCGATTATTTACCTGTGCCGATTAATAATCCCTGATCTGATTCCAGTCAATATTTTCGCAGTTTTCCTGTATTCTCAAATCCATTTGATGATCCTTTTTTATCTATACTGGCGCGATCTGATGCCGCGACTCAATCCTACTGCTTATATAGATACCGGCATCACCATTGTTCCCAGTGAATTTTTTCCTTATTGTATTTATCTTTAGGTTTATCCTGTCCGGCAGAAACACCTATGGCGATAACATTCAAAGGAATAACTTCCTGAGGTATGCCGAGCACAGCACTTGCGTGTTTCATCCTGTCCTCATATGGATATGCGGCAGTCCATACGCCGCCAAGCCCAAGGGCTTCAATGGCAAGCAGAATATTTTCGCCGGCGAGTGACGCGTCAATTACCGCCATATCCTTGTTCTTCCCATGTGCCTTATCAGGCTCGGTGCAAACGATTATCGCCGCACCCGCTTTGAAAAGCATCTTTGCATACGGAAGCCCCGCGGCAAGCTCGTCCAGCTTGTTTCTGTCAGTTACCACCACAAAAGACCATGGCTGCATATTAACCGCAGTCGGCGCCGCCATCCCCGCCCTGGTGATCTTATCAATGTCGGCCTTGCCTACCGGTGCACCGGTAAAACTCCTGACGCTTTTCCTTGAATGAATCACAGAAAATGTGTCTTTCATATTTGCATCCTCCTTCGCATAAACTAACCCTGTCATTAGCAAGCACAAATTGAAATAAAGAAGAGCCGTCCCGCCGGAGAGTGAGACGGCTCAACGAACTTGCCTTGAGATAGCACGTTGTCAGTCTATTTTACTGCGTCTTTCAGACCCTTCCCGGCTTTAAACACGGGAACCTTCTTTGCGGCTATTTTAATGACCTCGCCCGTCTGGGGGTTCCTGCCTTTGCGGGCTTTTCTTTTGCTGATACCAAATGTCCCAAAGCCCACAAGTGTGACAGCATCACCTTTCTTAAGTGCTTTCTGGATTGCCGCCAGTGTTGCGCCTAACGCCAGCTCCGCTTCTTTCTTGCTGCACGTAACCTTTGCCACTTCATCGATCAATTGCGCTTTGTTCATTAATCACCTCCTGCTTTTATTTTTCCATATAGATGCCTGATCTATACATTCTCGTTTCGCAAGAAATCAATCCGAATTATGCTGATAAACGCAGATTACCATTTAAAGTCTTGAACTTTTAGTCACGATGGGAATTTGTGGATAAGGAAGAAGTGCTCTCTGAAAACAACGATTTATCCTTAACATCGCGATGTCGTAAGAAGTGAGGATTATGGGTTGTTAATTTTTCAAATTGATATCCCCTTCCGTTGAAATGGGGAAATTGAGGGATCCGAAGGTCGTTTTGATGACAGTCTTTCCCTCTATCTTATAAGGCAAGCCATCACCGGTAATAATGGTCTTGAGACTTCCGCCCCAGTCTTTAAACTTTGCAATGACAGGCGCCTGTACCCGCATTATGGATGACGAGGGAATCAGGAGTTCCTTTTCCAAACGCCCGTTCCCGATCTCTTCATTGTTAAGGTAAATAGTGTATTCAAAAGACTTGAGCGTCAGGTCAAAATGATTCGGATTTTGTACATCGAGACCGAGGAGAAGATTCATCTCTGTAAAAGAGCGGGGTCTCAAGATGATCTCGCGAAGGACAAATGAGGGCTTTTCCAGGACCCAACTCAAGCAAGAGACAAGCAGCATGGAAAGGGCAAAGAGACTGATCAGGCATTGCTTTTTCACGATGGGAATATATGAAGAATTATCTTGTGTGTCAATTGAATTTTTTACCATAAAATCCGGGGTGCCGTATCAGCGATCATCTGTTGATTCACTCAGCGTGCCTGGAGGGACAGTGGAAGCTCCAGATTGTTTCCCTCAAGCAGCTCTTTGTTTGTGAGGATCTCTGACGACCTGCCGTCCGCCACGACTTTGCCGTCTTTGAGCACGATGCAGCGTTCACAAACATCGAGGATGAGGTCGAGGTCGTGTGAGGCGATGATCTTGGAATGGCTGAAGGTCTTGAGCATCGTGATCAGCAATCGCCTCGACCTGGGGTCAAGGCTTGCCGCAGGCTCGTCCATCGCCAGAATGTCGGGCTCCATCGCCATGACCGAAGCGATGGCGACGGCCCTTTTCTGTCCGGCGGAAAGATGGTGCGGCGGTTTGTCGCGCAGGTCGAGGCCGTGCACCATGTTTAGAGCCTCATGGACCCGCTCCCGCACGCGCGCTTCATCCATGCCGAGATTGAGAGGACCGAATGCAACATCGTCAAAGACCGTCGGCATGAAAAGCTGGTCGTCGGGATTCTCAAAAACGATACCGACTTTCCTCCGGATTTCCCGCCTCGTTTTACGCGTGAGCAGGAGATCGCCGACGGTCACCGATCCCGACGTCGGCATCAGGCAGCCGTTCATATGCTGGAGAAGCGTGGATTTTCCCGCCCCGTTGGCGCCGATGACGCCGACCGATTCCCCATGGGTGATCCTGAAATGAATACCTTGCAGCGCTTCCGTCCCATCGGGATAGCGGAAGAATACGTTCTTGAACGCAACCATATGATGACTCATCGCAACAGCTCCTGCGTAATGCGACCGATTCCTTCGGTTACCCGGAAAAAACGGAAAACCGCGAGAAAAACGATCGTCGTCGCCAGGTACGCCAGGTCGATTGCCGCAAGACGGTACTTCCTGAGGCTCGGGATGTCTCCCCGGAACCCGCGAGAGAGCATGGCGCAGTAGATCCTTTCTGCACGATCCACCGTTCGGAACAAAAGTGTCCCGATAAGACGCGCGAACACTTTCATGTCCGTGCCGCGCGTACCGAATGACCGTATATCCCTTGCGCGGATGATCCGCATCGCCTCTTCCATGAGCACAAAAAGATAACGATACAGAAAGAGGAGTTGCGCTACAAAGATCGCCGGGAAGCCCAGTCGTCTGAGCGCATGACAGACACCGGGAAACGACGTTGTCGCGATGAGCAGAAGCGCCGCGCTGACCGTCAGGGTGAACTTCAGTAGAATTGAAAGAAAAGAGAGAATCCCGGCCGACAGGGGGACGCCGAAGATGACGGCGACAATCCCGGCATCGAGCAGAGGATTGAAGACGCCGATGAGAATGGCAAAGGGTGAAACGAGCAGCACTTTCCTGAAAATGAACAGGGCGGGGATTTCGCCGATGGTCATGAGCAGTACCGGAAACAGGAAAAAAGGCGCCAGTGCGACAACCTCGTACTTGGGAAAGGAGATGACGGTGAACAAAAACAGGATCGTTGCGATCACTTTGACCCGCGAGTCTAGACGGTGTACGAAGGTATCCCCGTAGGAAAGCCGGTCAAGCCGGCCCATATCGTAATACAGAGCGTCAAAGGTCATGTTTACACGTTTCTTCCCCGAAATGTTCTGATCCCCATGCCGATAAGAAGGATCAAGCCAAGAACGATCGCCGCACCGATAATGCCGGCGGCGGACGTTCCCACATCGGCAGCGGGCCAGTCAGGCGCTCCTTCCACTTTTTTGGGCTTATTTCCAGCAGATTTCAAGTTGTAATCAGGGAGAAATGCCGTCGTTTCCTGGATACCCTTCAACACCGCAGCAATCCCGTGTTCCGCTTCCGGCAGTTCGCCCTTTCCGTAAACCTTTTCGATGGACCACTCCAGACCGTCAGGATGTGTGGAAGCGAACCAGGAGAGCGCCCCACCGGTGACGACCGTCAGCACCGCGAACGTTATCATGATCTTCCTCAGCGGAATCGCTGCGTCAAGAGGGCGGGTGGCGGCAATGCTGTCGAGGAGCTCGGGTCTGGCGTTGCGCACATGGTTGATAATGGCGGCGGTCACCAGACCCTCGATAACGCCGATGGCCAGGTGGATGGGGTGCATCAGAAGGATGAAGGCGCCGAAGGGCAATTCGCTTTTTCCGGACAGGAGCGTTTCCATGACCACGGAGAAAGCGCCGAGCTGCAGGGCAGCGACAACGCTCATTACGGACGCGAAAAGGATGCGGCCGGGACTTCTACTTCCCCCCGCTAACGGCTTGTAGATGAGGGGATAGACAAGATAGCAGGGATAGACCCCCAGGTTCCAGATATTGCAGCCGAGGGCAAGCAGTCCGCCGTCGGCGAAGAAGAGCGCCTGGACGATCAGGACCGAGGCCATGACGAGAAAGGCCGCATGGGGACCGAGCATGATGGCCAGAATCATCCCTCCGCCCAGGTGTCCGCTCGAACCCGTCCCGGGGATTGTGAAATTGATCATCTGCGCTGCGAAAATGAAGGCGCCCAGAACGCCCATCAGAGGAATGATTCTGTCATCAATCCGTTCCCTCAGTTTCATCGATGCATATCCGCTGACTGCTGCCGTTCCGGCCCACAACGTCGTCCCTACGGCAGGAGAAAGTAAAGCATCTGCCATGTGCATGGCGGTCCCTCCTTCATGGAAAATCAAAATGATTCATGTATCGCCTGCTAAAATCTGAAAGCCATTCCCGCCATCAGCGACCAATCGGTTTCAGCAGCGGTCAACCCGTATTTCACGCCGAAGTCGATATCGAAGTACTCAGTAACGGAGTAGATGACGCCGCCAAGGAGAAAGGCGGGATCATTGGCGGCCGTCTTGTCTCGATTCCGCTCGATTCCGATGTTCCCGACGAGTTTCAGGTTCTTGACAACCTCGCAGGTTGTGGCGAAGGATGCATGCCAGATGTTTCTCTCTTCGTCCGCCTTGTTCTCGTTCCCGATGTAGCCGACATTCACATGGAACGCCCAGGGCGCGGCTTCCTTTGAACCAATGAAAAATGCCTGATATCCGGTTCTGCCGGTGCCGAGGCCTTTTTCATCGTTTCCGGTCGGAAACCTCACGCCGGGTTTGAGCGCCAGGCTTAGCCCGTCTTTCTCGAAGAATCGCCACTTGACATCAAGGGTCATGTCCGCGACGCCGTTTTCATCATAGAGGGTGACCCCGTCTGCCTTAACCTTGCCCCACTGATAGGGAAAACTCAGAACAATATCCGCATTCTCAATGAAACCATAGGAGAAAGTCGTTGTAATCTGACCGCCTGTTGCCTCTGCAGATACACCGTTGACGGTTTCCCTGTCGGAGTCATACTGACCGTTGACCTCCACCTGAAACTTTCCTTTCCCCTGCGTGCCCGTGTCGTCCGTGATGAGCGGATGGGCGCCCCAGGCAACCGTATGGACAAACAAAAATATGCTCACGAGCAAACCTTGAACCGCATGACGCATTCTTTCCGTTCCTCTTTTCAAGTGTTATGATTATAATATTCGTAACACGACTGGTTAAAAAAATAATACGGCTACCCGATCTCCCGTCCCGTGCTGGACATGCTCAAGGTCCCGTGACGGACCCCCTTGATGGAGGTCAAGGCGTCGGCCAGCTTTTGCACATCTTCGGCCTTCCCCCTGGCGGCCACGATCTCAAGGCAATTGTGGTGATCGAGGTGGATGTGCTGGGTGGAGATGATCACCTCCTGGAACTCATGCTGGGTGTCGGTCACCCTGGAGAGGACGTCCCGCTTGTGGTGATCGTAGATCAGCGTAATGGCGCCGGCCACATCGTGGCCCTCCCGCCATTCCCTCTGGACCAGCTCCCGGCGGATCAGGTCCCGCAAGGCCTCTGAGCGGTTTGTGTACCGCCTTTCCCGGATCAGGGCATCGAAACTCTCCAGGAGGGATTTTTCCAGGGAAACCCCGAAACGAATCAGTTCGGACATCGTCGGTCACCATATTACGTTTTTCGGTTTCATAACACAACAAAATGTACTGTCAAGATCTATTGAGAATTATTGCATAACCGGCGAAGAATGCATCCCATTTTGCTTTTTAAGGGGTTTCTCATGTCAGACCTTCTCCCCAATGAACGCAGCGATATTTTGCCTGTGATTGTAATAAATGAACAGGGCTGTGACGACTGCGCCGCTGGTTGCCACGGCGCGGTAATCGCCGGCGATGATGGTTCCGCCTGCGAGAACGGCGATCATGAAAAAAGAGGCGATGAAGGGGATGCGAATGATGCCATAGACCACCACCCAGGTCAGGGCGGACAGGGCTGCGGCCAAAGGGGAAATAAGGATCATAAATCCCAGGTAGCCCGCCACGCCTCTGCCGCCGCGAAACTGATGAAAGCAGGGGAAGCGGTTGCCGAGGACGAGGGCGAGGCCCGCCCACGGGACCCATTCCGCCTCCATGACCTGAAGCGCCGTCCAGGCCACGAGGAGTGCCCGCCCCAGATCCAGCATGAGGACAACAGCGGCCCAGAGCCATCCGGCCTGTCGATAGACATTGGTGACGCCGGCATTGCCGCTGAAGTTCTGTCTCGGATCGCCTTTGTCCAGCCAGTGAAACAGGAGGATGGAAAAATTGACGGATCCCGCGAGATAGGCCACGGCCAGTATGAGGGCGGTCCTCATTCTTCCTTTCCCTTCTTCACTAACGTAAAAAGATGGTCACCGACCGTGTCGTGAAAAGCTCGATACGGGACCCCGTCAACGCTCAGGCGGCTTTCGAACCGGTCTGTTGCCTGAACTCGGACCAACGCCCAGGAGGCGGCAAGGGGCCGATCCATCATCTTGGCCATTCCCTCCTTGATGGACCAGATGCGCATGGATGCCTCTATCTCGCCCAGGGAAGATGCCGCCGTCAGAGCGAGTTCTTCCGCTCCCATATAGATGCGCCGGGCCTTCAGAACCCTTGGAGATAACGGCTCCACATCCACCCCGATGGCCTCATCATCCGCCACGGCTATCGCATAGCGCCGATCATGGGAGAGGGAACAGAAAACGGGGGAGTCGCTGCCGGGGACGGGACAGCAGGGATGCGTTCCGTCGGGCATGATCGTATGGATGGCAGAGGCCGGCGTTACCCTGTCTCCCTGGGCAAGTTTCCGCGCCAGGTGTTTCAGGGCGAGGCGACCCGCCAGATAGCTTTTCTGCCTGACCCTTCCCATCCGTTCAAAGCGCTCCTGTTCATGCGGGGAAAGGGCCCGGGCTGCGAAAGGCGCCATGGCATTCAACTCAATGATAGACGCAGCCCGACTATGCTCCCGAATATTGGCGAGGGGTTTCGCTTCATTGCTCAGGATCCAGTCGGGGGGCTTGATGCGACCCCTCGAGATATCCTTCATGGTGACGCCGCGGAGCTCTTCGCAGAGGTCTCCTTCCCCATTGAAAATCCAGATATCGAAGCGCAGGACATCTCCCGTGACGGACAAGGGAAGAATCGTGCCGTGGTAAAGTTCTCCCGGAACGGTGGGATGGACGACCCTTCTCTCGTCAAATCCTACCGGGAAGGCCACTCGATGATGAAACCGCTGCCCCCAGGCGCAGGCGGCGTGCAGAGCCCCGTCCAAAGGGAAGGGGGACCCCAGGGGTTCCACGGATATCGGGTGTTTCGCGGCAAAGGCGTGGCACAGGGCGCCGTTTTCATTTAGAAAGATAGTATCCGTAACGTTTTGGAAGGCCGGCCCGAAGGGCACGAGGTCCCGGTATAACGCCTGGGCGGGGATCCCAAAGACTATGCCGTCCAGAGCGGCGGCCAAATCCATGGGAAGCGCCGGGCCTGAATCTTCCGGTGCGGCAAAATCGACGGTGGCATAGACTTTCGATCTTTTGATCGCAGTGCAAGGGGACAGGTTCAAACCTGTCCCCTGATGCGTTATTGTGCTCATCAAGCGTGAGGTCAGGCGGCCGTTTTCACAGGCATCCAGTTCGTGCCAGGCGTCGATGGTATCTGTATGCTCGTCAATCTCCAAAAAATGATCGAACGAGGCCCGGCGCATACAACGCACCGGCGTTTCCGGTCGATAAGCCAGTAATGAGCCGGCCAGATGTTGCAGTATTTCCACTGCCGGCAATACGACTTTTCCGGAGAAATGATGATCTCTGAGGCAGGGTTGAACGGGAATGGGCAGGGGAAGACGGATCCGCTCTTTTACCAGTGACGGGATTGCGGGGGAAGGCAGCGGCGCTGGGAGGGCGGGGTTTTTCATGGCGTCATCTTCCGCTCCAAGAGTGCCCTGGCCTCGTCCATGAGGACGGCAGTGGACAGGTTATCCCGGTCATAATCGGGCGTGAGTCGCCCGGCCAGTTCCACGTCGATTGCAAAGGCGTTGCGCGTATTGAATAACAGGTCGTCCGGGGGATAGAGCTTATCCGTGTTCCGGATGGATACGACTGCGATGGGCGCCCGGCAGAGGCGGGCGATGCGGAAGGCCCCCTTGTCGAATGGCCCGATGCGGCCGTCGCGGCTTCTTGTCCCCTCGGGGAAAATAAAGAGATTGCCGCCGTTTGCCAGATAATCCGCCATGCTTTTGATCTGGGTCATCATGGCGTCTGAAAATCCGTTGTTTGTGAATGATGGCATATACCCGGAAACATTCAATATCCAACCGAACACAGGATAACCGAAATAATCTTTTTTAACAATGGTCTTCTGTTTTTCATAGAGCGATACGAACAGGATCGGATCGAGAAAGGAGTGGTGGTTGGCGATGATGATGGATGAGCGAAGGGAGGAAACCTCTTCCGTTATGCGCCATCGCACGCGGGGAATCAGGGTGCGCAACAGGGTAAAAAAAAGCCGATGGAGACGATGGTTCAAGCGCTGGAACGCATCCTCTGTGTCTTTTGAAAAGCAGTAGGCGTACAGGTAAAAGGGCGCAAAAAACACGAGGTAGCCCGTGATATACCAGACCCAGAGGGCGAGCGTGATGATGACATCAATGATGCGTGTTCTTGGCATGGCAAGCACGAGAACGCCGTTAATGGCCCTTCCATTTTTTAATGATGATGCTTGTGTTCACGCCGCCGAAGGCAAAATTCTGAATGGCCGCAATCCCGATCGGATAGTCTCTCACGGCTTGGACATGGCGGATCATGGCGCACCGTTCATCCACCTCTTCCAGATTCAGGGTCGGTACGATATAGCCCTCGGCCATGAGGTAGGCTGTAATGATGGTTTCAATAGCCCCGCAGGACCCCATAGTATGCCCCATATAGCTCTTGAGGCCGACAACGGGAGGGCGGTTTCCGTAAACGGCGTGGATGGCCTGGGCCTCGATAACGTCGCCCATCCTGGTTCCCGTCGCGTGGGCGCTGATGAAATCCACGTCGTCGGCAGGGATCCGGGCATCCTGCAAGGCGAGCCGCATGGTCTCGGCGATGCCGTTGATATTGGGCAGAATCAGATCGCCTCCGTTGTTGTTGCAGGAAAAGCCGATGACCTCCGCCAGAATAGTCGCGCCGCGTTTTCGGGCCCGTTCGTATTCCTCGAGCAGAACCGCTCCGGCCCCCTCGCCCACAACCAGACCGTCCCGCTTTTCATCGAAAGGGCGCGGGGTCAGATGGGGCGTCTCGTTAAAAACGGTGGAACAGGCGAGGAGATTGTCGAAGACGGCCACGGTGGTCGTGTCGTATTCGTCGGCCCCTCCGCAGATCATGGCGTCCTGCATGCCGTATTTGACCATTTCGTAGCCGAAGCCGATGGATTGGCTGCTGGTCGTGCAGGCTGTGGAAGAGGAGATGACGCGGCCGGTGATGCCGAACATCTTGGTGATGTTAACGGCGGTGGTGTGGACCATGGATTTGAGATAATCCACGGCCCCGATGGACGAAAACCCGTTTCGGGAGCCGCTGAAAAAGGTCTTGTAAATCCCCCGCTGTACCGTGGGGCTCCCGTGGGTCGAACCGAAGGCGACGCCCAGACGCCCCGAAGTGATAAAGGTCTCATCCAGACCGGCGGCTTCGAGGATCTCCTTCGCCACCTGACAGGCGTAATAGGCCACCGGTCCCATGGTCTTTCGATGCTGCCGCTTGAAATCGTATGCAATGGGATAATCGACCGTCCCGAAGACCTTGGAGTGAATGTAGCGGGTCAACACATCGTCCTCCCTGAGGACCTTGACCCCGGAGACCCCATGGTTCAAGTTATGGAGGATTTCTTCTCTGGAGCGGCCGATGGGCGTGATGGCCGAACAGGCGGTAATGACGACTCTTCTTCCCATAAAACTCCTTTTGCCTCTCAGCGGCTTTTTACTGCCAACGCCCGATCCGCCTGATTGCCTGTTTGCCTCGCCTGCGCCAGGGACACAATATAATCCAGTACCTGATTGAGGGTCCGGATGTCCATGGCCCGCTTCTTTTCCTCCTGGGTGAGTTCCGAATCGAGGAGGTTTTCGATTTCCAGGAGCAATTCGATGGCGTCGATACTGTCAAACCCATGGATTTTCCTGAGGTCGTCATCCATCCCGGGTTTTTCGATCTCAAACTCCTTCCGGAAAAACTCAAGGATTTTTGCTTCAAACTCCGCTCGCGTCATCTCAAATCTCCTGTACAAATCATCACCTTCAGTCGGGAAACGTCTTCCAAAGCCGGACCGTTTTGGGATCGACAGCCGCGGGCTTCCCCGATGCGTTCAGGGCGCAGTGCTTTGTGAATCCTCTGCAGACGAGAGTTCCTGATTCAGCATGGGTGATCACATAATCGAAACGGAGTTTCACCCGTTCCAGTTCCGCCGGTCGGGTATGGATCCACATGGGATCGTCATAGTAGAGGGGTTCATAGAATTGAATCCCCAGGTCGATAATGGGATAAACAAACCCGCTTGCCTCTATCTCCTTGTACGGAAAGGCTGTGTCCCGCATGAGGGAGGCACGGCCGTATTCAAAATAGCGCAGATAATTGGCATGATAGACGACGGCTGACCGATCCGTATCGGCATACAGGATCCTGTTTGCACAGCGGTGCCAGCAAAGGCCGCCCTCCATGTCCCGTACGTAGCGGATGTCATCTCCTCTTGCCTCCGGTCGGAAAGGTCGTGGTTTCATGCTATACCCCCCTGAACAGAATGCAACAGTTCGTACCCCCGAATCCGAAGGCGTTCGACAAAGCGATTTCATGATGGACCTTCCGGGCCTCATGGGGGACAAAGTCCAGACCGTCAAATGCCGGGTCGTGAAGGTAGTTGATGGTGGGCAGAATGGTTCCCCGGCGCATCCCCTCGATGGTCAGGGCACCCTCGATGGCGGCGGCGCCGCCCAGGGTGTGGCCAATCTGTGATTTGTTCGACGAGATGGGAATATGACGCAACGTCTCGCCGAAGACGGCCCGAAGGCATTCCACTTCCGTTGCGTCTCCCCTGTGTGTTGATGTGCCGTGCGCGTTGACGTACTGGACATCACGGGGGGTCAGCCCGGCATCGTCAATGGTGTCCCGGATGGCCCGGATGATCGTGTCCGGATTGGGCCGGGTGAAATGATGGGCGTCGGAGGTCCAGCCCACGCCCATGACCTCCGCCCGGGCCTGAAGGCCGTATCTCGTGATGGCCTCGTCCGCCGCCAGGACAATTACCCCGCCCCCCTCGGAAAAGACGAAGCCCCGTCGATCCCTGCTGAACGGCCGGGAGGCCTGGGCCGGGTCCGTATAGGCCCGGTCACGGACATTAACCTTGATAGTGGCGTTCATGTTTGCAAAACCGTGAATAATCTCGGGCATGATGGGCATATCCACGCCACCCGCCAGGACAAAGTCGCAATCGCCGTCCCGGATCATCCGGGCGCCAATGCCGACGGCGTGATTTCCCGAAGCGCAGGCCCCCTGGGGCGAAAAAATGGGGCCGGTAAACCCCATGAGCATCCCCGCCTTGCCTGAGGGAAGATTGGCGCAGAGATTGGGCAAGAGATATGGGCTCACCTTAAGGGGTTCCCCGTCGCGCATGTTCCCCATGGCGATCCGGAAGGCGTCCGTTCCGTTGATGGCGGAGCCTATCAGGCAGGCAGTCCGCGGGCCGGTTTCCTGATCCATTTGAAGCCCCGCGTTCTCCATGGCCTCCTTCACGATGGCCATGGTGAGGATCACGAAAGAGGCGTTCCAGTTGTACACCTCCTTTTCGTTGGAAAAATCGAAGGCCAGGGGATTCCAGTCGGGGATCTCGCCGACGATGTTGCAGAGGGATTCAACATGGCAGCGGGTCACCTTGCGAAATCCGGCATCGCCCCGGATGGCCCGCTCCCAGGTCTGGGGAAAGCTTTGTCCCAGCGGCGTTGCCGCGCCGTAGCCAATGACGAAAACCCTTCTATTCTTCGGAGCCTTCATTTAATAGTCCGTTTCACCATATTTAATCACCCGATCCGGCGCAGAACGATACAGGCATTGCACCCGCCGAATCCGAAAGCATTTTTTAAAACAAACTCCTGTGCCTGTGGTCTGGCCCCTTCGGCCACGCAATCCAGGACGATATCCGGATCGGACGTATAATTGATGGTCGGCAGGAGCGTCTCCCGCAGCATGCCCTCCATGGCGAGGATGGTCTCGATGGCGCTCGCCGCCCCCATGGCATGGCCTATCTGGGACTTGTTGGCCGACACGGGTGGGATGCAACGCCCGAAAACAGCCCCCAGTGCTTCGGCCTCGATCCTGTCTCCGATCCTGGTCGATGTCCCGTGGGCATTAATGGCGTCTATCTCTTGCGGCGTCAGGCCGGCATGGGCGATGCTTTGGGCAATGCAACGCGTGACGGTTTCCAGGCGCGGTACGACAAAGTGATGGGCGTCGGAAGTCATGGCCCATCCGGCCATTTCAAGCCTGGGCTTCAGGCCGTGGTCCCTGGCAAAGGTCTTGCTCGCTATGATGACGGCGCCTGCCCCTTCCGACACGACAAATCCCCGCCGGTTTACCGAGAAAGGGCGGCTTGCCGTCTGCGGCGGCTCCTCCGCCTGCCCGTCCTTACGGCGGTAGGCGGCGTTCATGGTGGCAAAACCTCCGAGTATGGGTTCCACCAGGGGGGAATCCACGGCCCCGCAAATCACGACATCGGCCATGCCCAGTTCAATAAACATGGCGCCGATGATCATGGACGTGGCCCCGGTGGCGCAGGCCGTGATGGTGGCGGTGATGGGACCGGTCGCCCCGGTCATCATGGAGACCTTGCCCCCGACCATGTTGATGCATGAATTCGGATTGGTGAACGGATGGGGGAGCTTCCCTTCCGCCACCCAAAGCCGATCAGCCCGGATGACCGCGTCCAGGCCGCCGACGGCGGAACTGAAGGTAATGGCCGTTCTCGGCGCGAGGTCCGGGGTTATGTCGATCCCGCTATTGTTCAGCGCCCGGTGGACCACCAGCAGGGCATGTTTGAAAATCGGCGACGTCCACAGGGCCATGTCCCGGGCAGCGAGAAAGGGATAGGTCCTGGCGTCGATCGGGGGCGCCTCTCCGGCAATCCGCACGGGAAAATGATCCCGCAGGGGGAAGCGGGTCAGGGGGCCGATGCCGCTGTCGCACCTGACCGCCCGCTTCCACTGCGTCTCCATATCCACACCCAGGGGCGAGACGGCGTCATAGCCCAATATGACCGGTCGTTGTCTATCCATGAATGCTACCAGGGGATGAATCGGTAGAGTTTAGCGAACATCTCATAGACCTCGATCCAGTTCTGAAGGTCTTTGGCCGAGGCCAAGTGGTCCCTTTTGTTGACCATGACCCAGCTCATATGGGCCGCGCCGTCCTTGCAGGTGGTACAATCCCGCGTGGCGGAGGTGCAGCACCGGTGACGGGTTTGCAGGTCCGAGGCCCACCGGACAAAGCGGATGAGTCTTTTGGGTTGCGGATTCCGGTCATCAAACTGTTCTGTTACGGACGGGCACTCGCTCCACCCGAAGGGACGCCCCAGCATCTTCCCTGTGGTGATGATCTCGTGATAGTACTTGCAGGAAATGACCGTCCGGGGGTAACAGTCCAGCAGGTCATCCATTTCGGCGCGTACGTCTTTGAGCGTGTCCTTCGTCCAGAAAAATCCATCGACCTGTTCATCATTCGTCAGGAGCTGGAGATGGACCTTGAGGCCCACATCTTCGATCTTCCTGATGATGCGTTCCGTCCTTCCCACCTGTTTCGGTGTAATGGTGTAAAGGTAATAGGCGTCCGGGTCTCCCGCATAGTTCCGGCTGGAGACGGCGAAAGTGTCTTTCCCCCGGAGCACTTTTTCGTCTTCTTCGTCTCCCCACAGGGAAATGCCCACCATCATGTCGGGAAAGCGGTCCCGGGGGACCCTGATCTGCCCATTGGTTGCACAATACGTCGGCATGGTGCGATAAAACGCCTCGACCCGGTCCAGATAAAGCGTCGGTTCACCGCCTATGAGGATGGCCAGGTTCACGCCCCTGTCCTTTTCCTTTTGCACGAAGGTCCGCCATTTCTCCAGATCCATTTCCTCGGCGGCGGCCTCATGTTCGCCGGAGGAAAAGAAAAAACAGCCCTTGCAACGTAAATTACAGCGGTTGGTCACGTCATAGATGGAACTGCGGATATTGAGGGCTGCGATTTTTCTATAACGCTCATGCCATGCCGCATCCAGCAGGGAACTGACTGTTTTCATCATGCTTCTCTTTTTCGAAAAAACACATTCATTGCCGCAAAGACTAACAAAACCAGGCCATCCTGTCTTTATTTCAGGAGGACAGCCGGGGAGGGTTTACCAACTTGCGGCAGAGATTGTCACTTTTGTCGTATCCTTTTACCCAGACAGCCAGATACGTATCAACATAGTCGAGCCATGATCGGAATGTGTCGGGATCCGTCGCATGGCGATGGAGGCGGGTCGTCACGACGGCGCTTCCCGATGCGTAATGGCGGCAATCGTCGCAATCCGTATCGGGGACGCAGCAGGCCGCTTCCCGGTCCCAGGTGAGATCGGCCCGGTATTGCCGGAAAGAGCGTCCCAGGCCGATTTCTTCGGAGCGGTTCATGCGGGGATAGGTGCAGCCATAGAGGGCGTGGAGCCCCTGCCGATGGGTGTGGGCCATTGCGTTGTAGAATGAAAAAATCACGTTCCCGGGATAGCGAGCCATCAGGTCCATCATGACCTGGCGGGTCCGGTTCAGGGACGCCCCATCATGCCGGAGGGGGCCGGCATAACCCAGGGGCGCTGAAAACACACTGAAGGTGATCCTCCCGCCATCGCGGGCGATGGTTTCCACAACCCCATCCGCCTCGTCGAGATTGTCCCGGGTGAACGTATAAACAAAGACAGCCCGGGGATCGTCGCGGTAATTGTCGATCTGTTTGCGAAGCAGATTTTTTGCCTTTCTTATCCGCAGACTGGTTTCATCGTTCCCCCAGACGGAAATATGAATCTGATAACCGACAGATTCGGGTATGCGCCTCAAACCATTTGTCGCGATACACCCCAGGGGCATTTCGTCAAAGCAGACTTTCAGGATGTCCGGAACCAGGGACGGCTCGGCGCCGGCCAGCACTGCATAGGTGATGCCCCGTTTTCTTTCCTTATGCATGAGCCTTTGCCATGCCCCGGGGTCATTGTTTTCCGGGGCAAACTGCTTTTGTCCCTCATAATAATAACAGCCGTTGCAGCGGATGTTGCAGCGGTTCGTCATATCGTATGTCGATTCCCTCAGAAAGAAAAACTTCCGCACCTTCTCCCAGCGCCCGCGGACAACCGGGTCGGCCAATAGCTCGGAGAATTTCCATTTTTTCGTTATGGTATCTTCTCGGGATAACGCTAATGCGTTGGTATGATCCATGGAGCGCTCAATCATGCGGCCATTTCAGACCGGGGCCAGTTTTGTCTGGATATAGTCGGCAATCTTACGAATACTGCCGAGTTTTGGATAATCGTCTTCATCGATGGTGATGCCATATTCATCCTGCAGAACAAGAACCACCGTCGCCAGATCCATGCTGTCAACGCCTAACTCATCGACCAGATCAAGATCGGGATTGAACGTCTCCTTCGTGATATCCTCGAGCTTCAGCTCGAAGATGATGATTTCGGCAATGCGAAGGATCAGGGCTTCTTGATCAATTTTTTCCATACGTTCATCATTCTCCTTGCCTGTGGAATAAGTATTCAGCACCATCACGCCGGTGCATACCATATGTCCTTGTACGGCAACCTCGAACCGATGGTCATGCCCACCATCATCAGCCGCGGCGGAAGATACGGATATGCTCAACGTCTCACCCGGCCTGACGGGTCTTCTGAAACGAACCTTCCGGACCCCTTTTATTGCAATCCGTCCGCCTTTTTCGGAGCCCTGTCGCCTGAAGGCTTCGGCCACCATGGACAATATGGCAATGCCCGGAAGGATCGGTTCCTCTGGAAAGTGGCCGGAGAACCACAACGAAGCGACATCCATGCGCGACTCCGCCTCCAGAACTGCTCCCGAAGACGCTCCCGGATAGGACAGGCTGTGCCATGGTTCCTGCATTGTCACATATTACCCATGATGTAAACTTGCTTTACTATCATTGATCGAACAGCAGATCAATGTTTTTTATGTGCAGGCAAATATAAATTATATTCAGCAATCATGGGAAACCCGGATCATAATGGGTTTCCCGATGAGTTCGGCCAGGGGTCTGACCTGCAATCCCTTGTGTTTCAGACCGGAAAGGATGTGGTCGACCTCGTGAAGCCAGCGGCCGGCATCTCCATCCGGAAGCGGCCGGACATCATGGAGAAGAATGATATCATCCGGCTTTACCTTCTTCAGAATCTTTCCGGCCAACCCGTGGATGCGTCTATTGCCGAAATCATTGGCCCGGCATGAAAATGTCAGGCAGAAAAGCCCTTTACCTTTCAAGGCGTCGGCCAGTTTCGGGCTGGTAATCCCCACGGGAGGACGAAAAGCGACGGGCGATATGCCGAAGCGATGCAATACGGCTTGTGTGGCGTCGATCTCCCGGGCCAGCGTCTGGGAGGTGCGAAGCATCAGAAGGGGGTCATGTCGGTAGGAATGATTGCCGATGTCATGGCCCTCTGCGAGAATCTCCCCGATGAGGTCTCCATTTTTTTCGGCGTTGACGCCGGTGACAAAAAAGGCCGCCTTTACGGCATGGCGCTTCAACAAATGAAGCAGCGGACCGGTCGTAATCGGGTCCGGGCCGTCGTCGAAGGTGACGGCGACTGCCGACCCGCCCGCATTTCCCCGGCTGACGATGGGGAGAAAGAAACCCCGGCGGGGAAAGAATGGCGCTGCCAGGCAAATGAGCAGAAAAGCGGACAACGGCGCTGCAGCCCATTCGACCTTGACGAAAGCCATGATCAGGGCGAGTATAAAGGCGGCCCGGCCGGCGATCATAGCCGGTGAGGCACTTCCTGTTCCTGCGCCATGATGGTTCATCGGACGAGATGCTCCCACAGGGGTCCGGCATGTCCCCGGGCATAGAGCCTGGACATCATCCGGGACATCCGGGGCGGGCCGGAACCGACTACCCAGTTATCGCGATCTGCGGCATGGTATTGCATGCGATTTAGTACGGTCTCGCGATTGAGGGCCACAGACCAGTAAAAAGTCGGTTCCATGAGATCATCCCCGTCTTTGATCTGCCTTTCCTGCAAGGCCAGGGTATGGAGAGGCGTGTGGGGATAAATTCTTATCCCGGCAAAAACGAAAAAAACCGTTTTGTCCAATTTCTCGGTCCGAAACAGGGTCTCCTCCAGGGTATCCTGGTTTTCACCCGGACCGCCGATCATGAGATAATGGGCGACATGAAGGCCGGCGTCGCCGGCCAGCCGGTGGGACGTAAAGACATCATCCGTACAGAACGGTTTGCCATAAGCCCTGAGTGTGGGGTCGGCAAGAGACTCCGTGCCGAATTCCACATGCGTCAAACCGGCGTCGGCGAGGATGCGATAGTAGTCCGGCGGTGGGGCCGTTGGCGTAAAAAAGCCGCCCCAGGGGATGGAAAGCCCTGCTTTCTTGAAGGCCAGGGCAACGTCCAGGCTTTGTTCATAATGGCTGTTGAATGTTGAGTCGGTGATGTACAGATACTTTGCACCGGCCTCCTGAAGCATTCTGGCTGTCTGCCCCACTTCCGCCGGTTCGGCAAAACGGAGGCGCCTCCCCTCAATATGGGGGTAGGTGCAGTAAATGCAATGGAAGGGGCATCCCCTTTTCGTCTGCAGGTTAAGCATGCCGCCCCTCTTCAGATAATAAGACCGATAGGAATGATCGGGAATGCCGCCGCGCCGGAAGGATGCGGGCAGAGGCTCCGGAAAGACAGCCGGACCTTTCCGTGCGATAACGCCGGGGATTCCCGAAACGGATTCTTGCCGTTCCAGGGCCTGAAGAAGCAGGGGGAACCTTTCCCCTTCGCCGATAATGCCGAAATCGGCATCCAGCCTGGCCATGAATTCTCCGGGCAGGATCGTGAAGCCGCTTCCCCCCAGTACGATCACGCTCTGCGTGTGCCGGCGGATGGTGTCGATCAAGGCGCTGATTTTACCGATAAAGGATTCCGTCCGGGTATCGTCGGTATTGTCGATATTCCGGATGGAGATGCCGATCACATCGGGACGCAAATCGGCAAGAACGGTGGCGATAGCTTCGCTTCCTTTCACCTCATTCATGTCGATGCAGTTCACCTGATGGGGCGGTGAGATGGCGTTCATGACATAATCCAGGCCGAGAGGGTAGGGCGGATAGGGCTGCTGCACAGTATTGGTGGAGACGAGAAGGATCTTCATTGAAATTCCCCGGCAACGTCGCGGGTAAATTGTTCGTGGCCGATGATCTGCATGACCGCCTGAAACGATCCCAGGACCGTCCCCATGATGCCGGGGCACAGCCTGTTCTGCCCAGCCATGTACAGACCCTTGATGGATGTCCGGTTCAACGACGCCGCCTTCATCAGTTGTCCCGTTGAGCGAAGAATGCCGTAAGGAGACCCGTCGGGGCTCGCCACCCAATCCCGGATCGTCAGGGGCGTAAAGCTGTCCAGTATCTTCCCGTCCGCAAGCGGACCGAATATCCTGGATGCCTCAGAGATGAAATGACGGGCCTTCTTCTCCTTTGCCGCCCCATAGTCGCTGCCGCGCCGTCCGGAGCGCGTACCGGCCCATGGCCGCCACTCCTCAACGCCACTCGTGGTAATAATGGACAGGAGGTTGACCCCCGCCTGCCCGCTGGGTCGCAATTGATGAAAAACCCCCCTGGTCAGGGAGCCATCTGCTTCCGGGTAGAGACGATAGATATTATAGGGCAAGGCCGGGTGCATATCGGCGTTGACGGCAAGATGGATGCCGAAAAGACCCTTGGTGTCGATTAGCTGTGCAGCCCGCTGCGCGTAGGATGGCCGAAGCGCTCCGGCCGGCACCATGGCAGCCGCGACCCGGGGATGGATGGCCGCAATGATGGTCGATGCCTCCAGGATGCGGCCGGACTTCAACACAACGCCCTGCACCTGTCCGGATTCCACCCGGATACGCTCCACGCCGTCTCCCGTTATGACGTCGCCGTCCAGGGATTTGAAGCGCGACAAAAAGGCCTCCGCCATCCGGGTGCTGCTGCCGGCCAATCGCCAGGATGACATGAGGTAAGAGGCCAGGGTCATGTAATAATAAATGGCGGGGCATTCCCGGAGGGGCACCCCGATCAAGGTGGCCGGAATGGCCAGGACATTGCAGAGTTTTTGGGAACAACCGAATTGCAGGAGGCGCTGCCCCATGGACTCGAAGTTTAAGTAAGACAGGGCCATCGTCGTTGGAGACAGGACCATGTCCAGGGAGGACAGCGTTCGGGATATTTCCCGGAGATCGGCCATGATCCCCTTGATCTGGAATTGTTCTTCAGGAAAGGATCGACGGAGGCTTGTCTCAAAGGCATCCAGGCCGGACGGAAGATCGAAGACAAAGTCGTCGTATATATAACGATCAATCGCGCCTTCCATTCCCATGCGCTCAAGGGGGATCAGCGGGGTGACGCCAAGGTAATCCCATAAACGGCGCAGGGGCTGACCCTCGTCGAGGGCCCCCATATAATGGACGCCGGTGGGACATTCGATGCCGGACCGCGCATAGCTGCGCATGAGCCCTCCGGTCAGGTGGTTTTTTTCCACCACCGTGACCCGGCCATGAAGTTTTGACAGAATAATGCCGGCGGCGAGACCTCCGATGCCGGAACCGATGATCAGGACACGTCCGGGGGCGAGGGGTTGTTTTGTCATGGTTTGGGGGCGCCAATCATCGCTCAGGCGGCTTTGTTTGTTGACTTGTGGTCAAAGACATACGCCGCCAGGGCGCAGACGGAGGCAAAGACTTTGACGCCCAGTTCCTTGCTGTCAATCTCTACGCCGTAATCTTTTTCAAGCATCATGACCAGTTCCAGGACATCAATGGAATCCAGGCCCAGATCGCCTCCGATAAGCTGTGCTTCGGCATCGATATCATCAGGCGCCACGTCAATGAGGTTTAAGGTTTCGATAATTTTCTTTTTCAGTTCCAATATGAGTGAATCCATGCCCATCCTTCTCCCCGTATAATTTTTATACGTATAACAATCATTGAAAGAAAGTCAACAGCAATGATCTCCTTCGCTTGCTCGATATAGGGCCGCCAGAAGCCGAACTGCCAAGGGGAATAAGCATCATAACCTCTTCATATCAGGGATTTGGAAGCTTACAGACGTTGAAGCGGCGTGCTTGTCGGTTATGCACATCCCATATGGGTAGATGCCTCTGTGAACAATCTGTCAGGAGATTAATTTCCTCAGGAAAATTTGCAGGGCGTATCTTGCCAGTATCCCCAGGTAGTGGGGTGCGCGTGCAAGCCATGCGCCGACGATAAAGACAACATAGGAAAGAGCGTAGGTCGTCGGGCAGCCGATGACGGCGATCATCGGTTCCTGGGACCAGGCTGCCAGAACGCCCAAAGCGGCCACTGCCGGCCAGCCGATAATATAACTCAACCCCATCAATATCAGTCCGGTGATCAATCGCGTTGTCAAAGGCTCTTTGAATTCACTAAGATTTGCTGGATTCTCAAGTATCTCAATGATATATTTCCTTCCGGCAAGGTATTTGGCAATCTTTCTTCGAATCATAAAACCATATCCCTTGAAACAGGTCGGTTGTTCCGAATCCGGATGCTTTTCCCTGCCTAAGCGATGACATACGCAAGAGAGTCTGATATCGCCGGGCAAATGAGTCCCGGTGGAAGAAGTCGATGGGTTAAATACACGAGGCCTCCCCTTTCTGCAACGGCTTTTCTGCAACCAATGATGACGAACTCGTAAAAAATTAAGAAATGGGCCGTCAATGATGGAAAGGTACGTAGTGCGATCTCGCTTTTTTCCATGCCGCCGATTTTCCTGTCGATCATGACATGCATTCAACATCCAGCCGGTTCTTGACAGGGTGCCATGTGCGTATTATAAGGAAACGGCAAAGAAAAAGGCGCCGGATCGGGGACCCCGTGAAGAAAGAGATGAATGGCTGGGATTTCTTTGATCGCATCTACTGCATCTCCCTGGAAGAACGTGAAGAACGACGGCAGGCGGCTGCGGCTTCGTTCTCCAAAGTAGGACTGACCGGCAAAGTTGAATTCGTCATTGTCAAGCGTCATCCCTCCAATGTCGAACAAGGGATGTATGAATCTCACATGGCCTGCCTGCGAAAAGGCTTGGCCGCCGGCGCAGAGAGGATCGTCGTTTTTGAAGACGACGTCGTTTTTGACCGCTTTGACACGGGGCGCTTCAGGCAATGCACGCAATTTTTAGTGGAACATCCGGACTGGAAAGTGCTGCTTTTGGGGGCCTTGATACGCTCAAGCCGGAGAACGACTAATCCGTTCATACAACAGGTCGGCTATCAGAGCCTTGCGCATGCGTATGCCCTAAACAGACCTTACGCCGAAACCATCGCTTATCAACCCTGGCAGGGGATTATCATCGACACCCTGTTTCGGCCCCTGACAGATCACCTCTATGCCGTTTATCCCATGTTTGCGTTTCAAAAAGATTTTGCCTCGGACAATGACAACAAATACAAGGGGCTTGAGCGTTTCAGGCGACTGTGCGGCGGACTCGATCGAATTCAAAAGGCAAACGAATTCTATCAGCGCCATAAATGGGGTGTGATCGCCGCCCACGTCATTATTCTTTTGTCTGTTCTGATCGGTCTATTCTCTTGATGAGCCTGCCGTGGCGATTGAATCTCTCCGGGTCATATTCCCCGAAGCTTGCTTCGTTTGGAGAGCAGCTACTGACCATGAGATACCCCGCAGCTTGCTGCAGGGAGGTTCATTCGACAGAGGTTTTGAGAAATATCCTGGGCTACGGCCGGGACGAAATAGACAGGCTTAGTCAGGAAAGCGTGATCACCCCTGTAGAAAGCGGCTTGCAGGCAAGTTCAAGATAAGATAATAGGAACAAAAAAACACGGAGCTGACCTATGAGATCATACGTCGTCTTTTCATCCATGGGGCCGGATCGTCCAGGTCTGGCCAGGGAGATTGCGGAATTTTTCGCGGCCCGCGGCATCAATATCGAACGCTCGCGGGGCTGTGTGCTGGGAAATGAATTCGGCATGGTCATCCTGACATCCGGGAACACGGATGACATTGAGCAATTGATCCATGACCTGGGCGTCCTGCGCGAAAAAACCGGTCTGGATATCTACATCCGGAAAACGAAGGCGCCTCTGCACCGGGAAGCCCTGCCGTCGATTCTCTACAAGCTTATTGCCGTATGCATCGACCGTCCCGGGATTGTCCATCAAATCTGCAAGGTCCTTCATGACCGAAAAATCAACATCGAGGATATCTCGACCAATGTTGACCATGATCCCACCACGGGCGCCAATGTCTTTCAGATGAACTGCTATTTTTCCCTGCCACCGTCCGTCAAGATTATCGATCTCAAGAATGCATTGACCCGCGTAAGTGACGACTACAACGTCGATATCCGGTTCGATGCGGTGATCAGCAAGTAGCCATGGGAAAAGCAAAGGAACAACTTAAAGACAAAGGCATGCTGCCGATCCGGGAAATTGCCGCGTCGGTCGGCCTGTCCGAAGACGATCTGGAATATTACGGGCGTTACAAGGCCAAGGTCAGGCTTGAGGCGATTCATCGCCTCGAACGCAGGGCGAACAGCTCCCTGATTCTTGTCTCCGCGATGACCCCGACCCCTGCCGGTGAGGGAAAGACCACCGTGTCCATCGGTCTTGCGCAGGCCCTTGCCAGGCTTGGAAAGTCGGCGATGGTCGCGCTGCGCGAACCGTCCCTGGGACCTGTCTTCGGCATCAAGGGCGGCGCCACGGGCGGCGGTCTTTCCCGGGTGCTGCCCGCGGACGATATCAACCTTCATTTTACGAATGATTTCCCGGCTGTTGAAAGCGCCCACAATCTGCTGTCGGCCCTGATTGACAACAGCATCTTTCACGGCAATCCCCTGAACATCGATCCGCGCAAGATCGCCTGGCGTCGCGTTTTGGACATCAACGACCGGTCCCTGCGGGATATCGTGATCGGCCTGGGCGGCTCCACAAACGGTGTGCCCCGCGAGACGGGTTTCGATATCGTTCCTTCCAGCGAGATCATGGCAATCCTCTGCCTTTCGCGCTCTTATGCGGAATTGAAGGACAAGATCCGAAAGACCCTCGTCGGTTTCACCTACGACGACAGGCCCGTCATGACCGGTGATCTCAAGGTTGAGGGCGCCGTCACGGCCTTGTTGAAACATGCCCTGCTTCCGAACCTCGTGCAAACCACGGAAGGCGTGCCGGCCGTCATTCACGGCGGTCCCTTTGCCAATATCGCCCAGGGAACCAACAGCATCATCGGCACCGACCTGGCGCTGCGTCTGGCCGATTTTGTCGTGACCGAGGCGGGGTTCGGCTTTGAACTGGGCGCGGAAAAGTACTTCGACATTGTGGCGCCCTATGGAAACCTGAACCCCCGCATCGTCGTCCTCGTGGCGACGGTTCGCGCCCTGAAGTATCACGCCGGCGTGGTTCGCGAGGATCTCAACACGCCCAATCCGCGTCTGGCGGTACTCGGTATGGCCAACCTCAGGAAACATTACGAAAACATTGACAAATTCAACGTTCCATGCATCATCGCGCTCAACCGTTTCCCTTCCGATACGGACGAAGAAATCCGGGCCGTCATCGAAGCGGCGGAAAATAAAGGCATAAATATCGCTCCCGCCGATATTTTCCGTCTCGGCGGCGAAGGCGGGCTGGAACTTGCCGAAAATACGGTAAAACTCATCGCGCAGTCAACCGGTGCGTTCCGGACGCTGTACCAGTGGGATCAGCCCGTGGAGGACAAGATTTTCACCGTCGCGAGTGAAATATACGGCGCGGTTTCCATCGACTACCAGCAGTTGGCCAGGCGAAATCTGGACCTGATCAAGAAGTTCGGGTTCGACAAGCTCCCGATCTGCATTGCCAAGACCCAGCAGTCCCTCTCGGACAATCCGGCCCTGCTGGGACTGCCGAGAGATTTCATCGTTACCGTCCGGGAAATCAAGATCGCGTCGGGGGCCGGCTTCCTGATTCCCATCACGGGCGATATCCTGCGCATGCCGGGCCTGTCAAAAACACCGGCGGCCTATCAGATCGACATCGACGACGACGGAAAGATTACAGGCGTGGATTCCTCCGGAGGCGCCTGATGTCAACCGGTCCAAGAAGCACGATCCTGGTCAGGTCATTTCACCTCTTTCCCTATGCATCAGTAAATACTTGATTTTCATGAAATGGCTTGACAAAAAAAGGGGATCATTGCAATTTCCCCCTGAAAAAAGCCGGAACCATTCAGGTCAGTTATATTTGTAAGCTATTATAAATAATCATCAAATGGTGAATATACATGGATTTTAAGATCGTGTTCAGTATCCTCGGCGGCCTGGGTCTTTTTATTTACGGCATCTATCTTCTCAGTGATTCCATGCAGAAACTGTCCCTGGGCCTGCTGAAGATCCTCATCGCAAAGATCACGACAAACCGTGTTTCATCCATGCTGGTCGGCGCCGGATTCACGGCCGTCATCCAGAGTTCGAGCGCCACCACGGTGCTTCTGATCGGCTTCATCAACGCGGGCTTGATCAATCTGGCGGCGGCGCTGCCCGTCGTCTTCGGCGCCAATATCGGAACGACCATCACAGCCCAGTTGATCGCCTTCAAACTCACGAATTCGGCGCTTGTTCTTGTCTTTGTGGGGGCTGTCGTCTTTTTTTTCGCCAGAAAAACGAAACACAAAAACAAGGGACTGGCCATCCTCGGATTCGGCATGCTTTTTCTGGGTCTCAACATCATGACGGATGCGGTCAAACCTCTGGCCGGTAATCAAGATATCCTCAATCTTTTTATGCAATTCGGCAAAAACCCTGTTCTCGGCGTCCTCACAGGCCTTGTTGTGACCATGGTCCTCCAGAGCAGCAGCGTCTCTATCGGGATGGTTATTGCCCTGGCTTCAGCGGGCCTGCTGGATCTGAATGCCTGCATCTACCTCGTGATGGGAGACAATATCGGGACCTGCATCACCGGGGTGATTGCCAGCTTCGGGGGGAAGATCGCCAGCCGCAAGCTCGCTGCCGGCCACGCCATGTTTAACATCCTGGGAACCGTCACAGCGCTTGCCATGCTGCCTCTTTACTTCAAACTCATTACCCTGCTACCGGGCGACATCACCCGCCAGATCGCCAATTTTCATACCCTGTTCAATATAGTGAACGTGATCCTGTTTCTTCCTTTTGTCACTCTTTTCCTGAAAGCCTTAAACAAGCTGATTCCCGGAGAAGATTACGAGAAGAAAGAAGCGAAATACCTGGACAAGAACCTGCTGCCCACACCGGAGCTTGCCCTCAAGGTGGTAATCCGCCAGCTTTCGGTCATGCTTGCCGTCGGTCAGGAAATGCTGGAGAAAGCGAGGCAATGCATCTTACAGTACAATCACAAGCTCAAAAACGAAATTTTCACTGACGAGCAGTCCGTGGACGAGATGCAGCGGGACATAACCGCCTATCTCGTGGAGATTACGAAAGGAGAGATTTCGGACGAGAAGCGCAGGATTATTCCGGCCCTGATTCACAGCGTCAATGATCTGGAACGGGTGGGGGATTACTGTCAGGACATTGCGACGCTGGCCCAGCGCCTGTACGAGGACAACCTTGAATTTTCCCCAACTGCACAGAAGGAGCTGGATCGCCTTTTCGACAAGACCCATGCAATCATGAATTTTACCCAGAAGGCCCTAAACAGCGACGACCGCGATGCGGCGGGCGTCACCCTCGTGATCGAGAAGGAAATCGACGAACTTGCCGCCCAGTTCAGGCTGAACCACATCAAGCGCCTCGAGCAAGGCGTCTGCGTGAACGAATCGGGACTCGTCTTCTCCGATGTCCTCACCTATATCGGCCGCATGAACGATCACCTCTGCAACATCACCAAGGGGATCCTCCACATTGGAAAACGCTGACCCCAACCCCGATCCTATCCCCGTTAGCCCACACAAAAAAACCACAAAAAGGGGACGGTGCCCGTTATGGGAACCATCCCCTTTTTTATATCATCATGATGGGATAAATGATCCTGCCTATCAGCCCCGCGACCCCAGGCGAAGCCCGCCGTGGATGAAATAGACATCCCCCGCCAGGGCTTCGTTGCGGTAGAGTTCGCCCACGAGGGACGCCACCTCGGCAGGCTCGATGAGCCGTCCGATCGGAACCTCCGATACAATCTTGTCCAGGGCCTTCTGATCCATACCCTTGACCATGGTGGTCCCGACATAGCCCGGTGCGACCGCCACGCAGCGAATCCTGTTTCCGATGCCGCGGCGGAAAAACTCCGCCGTGATGACCTTTGGCATGACCGACATGGCAGCCTTTGACGAAGAATAGTTAAGCTGGCCTGCGGTGCCCAGCGAGCCCGTGGAGGATACCAGACAGATCAGGCCCTGACAGCCATGATTGATCATGCGCTCCGCACATTCCCGGACGGTCAGGAAGACACCCGTCAGGTTGATGTCGATGACCGCCTTGAACTGGTCCAGCGTCATCTTGCGGTTGACTTTCCCGGTTTCCTTGTCGGTTGACACCATCATTGCGTCCTTGATGATGCCGGCGAAGGGCGCCACGAGATTGATTTTGCCGAACCGGTCGATCGCGGCGTCGGCCAGCTTGCCGCAGTCCTCCTCGCTGGTCACATTGCAAACTACGGAGAGGACCTCTCCGCCCATGGCCTTCAACTGCGATTCGGCATTTACCAGGAACTGGGGAGCCACATCGGCGATGACCACCTTGCCGCCGTTTTGCACCCAGTACCGGGCGATCTCCAGACCGATGCCGCCCCCGCCCCCGGTAATCACCGCTACCGCATTCCTGATTTCCAGCATGTTGATTTCCTCCTTGATTTTTATGTTTTGTCTGAAGAAGTTTCGAACGAACAGATGTATTGCACAATGCCTTCGCCTACGGCTATGTCAAAAGACGACCGGCCGGGGACGAAGAAGAAGGCGCCGGCTTGATACGTTTCCCATTGCCCTTCATCCGCCTGATGCACCCGGCAGCTTCCGGCTGTTATCTCCATTTTTTCAGGATCATCGGTTTTGAAGTTGTAACTTCCTGGATAAATCACGCCAATGGTCTTTCTGCCGCCATCCTTGAACAGCACCGTATGACTGACCACGCGTCCGTCGTAATAGACATTGGCTTTGCAGATGACGCTGACGTCATCGAATCGTTCCGGATAATTTTCTGTCATGGGTCGTCTCCTTTATGAACCGCTTTGGCAGCGGGAATGTGGACTTGATGGCTCCTGTTAAATCTCCCATCGGAAACTCTTCCGACAGGTTCGTTATATTTTTCCGGCCGATGCAAGATAAATGGTAAATTCATCCTTGCCGTCAATTCTCAATAAATGATCCATGGCTTCCTGATCATAGGCGGCGATGGCACAAGTTCCGGCCCGAATGGCTTCACAGGCAAGGTAAAGATTCTGGCAAACATGTCCGGCGTCAATGGCGATGACCTTGTGCGCGGCAAGGCCATAGCGCCACTCCATACGGTATGGTATGGCCGTCCAGATAAATGTAACGGCTGAATGGGCGGGATAGGGTTGTCCGAAGACGGCCTTTACAAGTTTCTGTGCAAGCTGATCGTCGCTGAATTCAAAGAGGAGCTGGTGTTCAAGCGGAAGATAACGGTAAACGCCCTGATCCACACTCGCAACATTGAAGACGCACAGGTACGTTTCCAGGGCATGCCTGCATCCTGCGGATGGAACGGTCCTCAATGCATGGCCCGCATCCAGTTTCTCTTTTACGCCTTGTGTCGCCCAAAGCAGAAACGACAGTTCTTCCAGCGTCAGATGATCCTGACGATAGGTTCTGCGGCTTTGCCTGTTTTGAATGGCTGAGATCAAATCAAACGCGGCGATATTCTCAAAACGATGGGGCGCGATCAGATCGATGCGCCCTGCTTGTTTATCAAAGGGTTTTTCAATGGGAGGCGGCGCAATGCCTCGGTTCTGGTCCGCTTGAGAGAAATTAACCCGCTTCCGGATGGAATCCTTGAGAAAGTAACGGAAATGTTCTGTCAATTCTTCCCTGTCCATTCAGATTCCTGTTCATTTTTTGAAAATATTTTTCGATAAAAGAGTATAGGAAAGCCGCGCTTGAATGTCAATGACGTTTCGATAAACCGATGCGCCTCCTTACGCTGTGACATTATTGATAACGAGACTTTCCATCTTCGATCCATGCCGACCTGATCATTCGGCCTGAGCTTTATCAAGAATTTCGCCAATGAGCTTTGCTGTTTTCCCTGTGAGCATCAGGCAATACTCGAATTTATCGCTTCCCCGGTAACGCTTGGCCTGGTTGATGTCCGTCCAGTCGATGCCGACTATATCGCGGCATAAAATTATTCCGTCTGTTACTTCGTTTTTGAACCGTTTCATGAATATCCTGCAATACTTCCACATCCTGATGTCCGTCTGACGTCCCGCTTAAGAACGACCATGGAGCAAACCGATCACTGCCAGACCACCAATCACGGCGCCGCAGACCCCGCCATGGGCCCCCAGACCGCCGCCGAATACGTCCATTGCCTTGATTAGATCTACATTTTTCATCCCCAGCTTTTCCTGCCCGACCGCAAGAACGGCTTGGCTTCACTGTAAACCTTCACCGAATATCCGCATCGCTCTTTCCTGCATCTCTATGGGGGTCATCACGAATCTCCTTTCTTGTTTAATGCAATCCTGAATCCCATGAAGCTGTTGTTCAGGAAGTAGGTTTCCCGCTTTTTGACGTCGGCGGGCAATAAATGAAAACAGGACAATCCGGGATCAACCGCCAGCAGTGCATCAAAAACCTTCGCTTCAAACCGGGGGCTTACCAATGAGCTGCAGCTTTCAATAACCGTTGCCCAAAGTTCCGTCTGGGCGGACGCCAGATCGAGTAATTTATCGATTTCAAGCGACAGCCCGTAATGACTGTAACAAAGCACAGAGGCGTCAATATTCCTGAGGATGCCCAGAGATCTTCTGTAATCATGCAGATCAAATCCTGGCGGCGCCGCGATGCGCAGATACAGATCATTTTCCATCGGATAAAATATCCCCGCCGCCTCGCCGGTAAAAAGCATGTCGCCGATCCTGTAACAGAGATGATGGGGCGCATGTCCGGGTGTTTCATAAACCGCAACGGTGCTATCGCCTGCCGCAATATCATACCGGCTATCCAGATACTTTTCCGTAACAGGTGCAGGTTCGCCATAAATTATAGCCGTTTCGTACAGGATCTTCTTTGAGGCTTCCCAGAGTTTGGCAGGTTTTAGCAGATGCGGCACACCCTTGGGGTGGCAGGTCGCCGTTGCTGCCGGATACCGCTCGAGCAGCAGGCCCAGCCCGCCGGCATGATCCAGATGAATGTGCGTGAGCAGGATACGGTCGATATGCCGGATATTCATTTTCTCCAGGGCCTGCAACAGAGCCGGAATGGTTGAACGGGGTCCCGGATCGACCAGCATGACGGTATGATCGTCCCTGTAAAGCCAGGCGCATAGAAAGTGATGGAAGCCTTCTTTTGGCAGATCCAGCGGGATGAGACAGAGGTTGTCGAATACAGGCTTGGTCATTATTAGGGACCTTTGAAAAATGGCTTCGCCGCGGCTCAAAATCTTTTTCGCATAAAATATTATAATGCCTAAATATTTTTGAAATCAATAAGTTAGTCTTATTTCTGGAAATGCGAAAAATCTTTCATTCGCCGCTTGCGAACCATTTTTCACCGGTTATGTAAAACTTTCTATTATAGGCGTTCATCGGCCAACAGGCTGAAAAAAAGGTGAAAGTCCAACCGTCAGTCGTCGGTCAGCAGGTCGATCATCTCCTCGATGTCGGTTGTCGGTTTTTTGCAGCTTCTGCCGGTACAGACGTAGATGAGAGCTTTACCTTTCTCACCCTTAAATGATGCTGTAAATGGGGCAATCTTTCTTATGGCTGCGGCTTGGCTGCTGTCCGGAACAAGCATGACGACCTTGTTGGGTAGAAAGCGTCCTGATAACGCCTGATTGACCGCCTTGACGGCCCGGCTGTCTTGCTCTGCGGCAATGACGATTTCGTGAGAGGGACCCATCAGATAGTCCAGCGCGGTCAGATAGAAGGCAACCGAGGAGGGACTTTGTTTGATGAGCCCGGTGAACGCACTGCCGATCCGCTCCGTCTTCTGCTCGAGTTGCGTGTTGCCGGTCAGGCGCGCCAGGCGCAGCAGGTTCATTGCGCTGACTGAGTTTCCGGACGGAATGGCGCCGTCATGAATGCTCTTTTTTCTGAAAAGCAGTTCTTCATGATCGTTTGCGGTAAAGAAGAATCCGCCGTCCCGGTCGTCCCAGAAGCGCTGCAACAGATGGTCATTAAGCACGATCGCCGCTTCGAGGTATTTCACATCAAAGCCTGTTTGATAAAGCTCGATGAGGCCCCAGATCAGGAAGGCATGGTCGTCAAGAAACGCGGGGATAGCCGCTTCGTTATTCCGGCAGCAGTGCAGCAAATTTCCTTGATCATCCCGAAGGGTCGACAGGATAAAGTCCGCGGCGGCGCGCGCGGCGATCTCGTATTGATGGTTATTCAGGACGCGGGCGCCCAATGCAAGGCTCGCTATCATCAGGCCGTTCCAGTCTGTGAGGATTTTATCATCGAGGAACGGATGAACCCTTTTTTCGCGTACCCGATACAATTTATGCCGGCATTTTTCCAGCAGGGCCTGAAGCTCATAATCCGGCATTTTCAGTTGCATCGCCCATGCGTGCAGCGGCTGCTTCAGGTGAAATATATTGCTCCCGATCTTCTGATTGCTTGCTTCGTCGTGGTAGTTGCCGCCGCTCTCGACGCAATAAATCCTGTTCCAGATGCTTGCCTCCTGCTGCGTGAGGACCTGCTCGACCTCTGCTTTGGTCCATACGTAAAACTTTCCCTCCTCACCTTCGGAGTCCGCATCTTCGGCGGAATAGAAACCTCCCTGCGGCGATCTCAGGTCTCGCAGGACATAACCGAAGATCTCCCTGGCGGTTTGCGCGTATTCCTCCCGTCCAGTTGCCTGATAGGTTTCCAGGCAAGCCACGGCGATCATCGCCTGGTCGTAGAGCATTTTTTCAAAGTGCGGCAGAAGCCACGTTGCATCGGTTGCGTACCGGTGAAAGCCGAATCCCACATGGTCATAAATGCCGCCCTGACGCATGCCTTGCAACGTCTTTTCCACCATCTGCAGTGCTTGATCGTCTTTGAAGCGTTTCCAGTATCGCAGCAGATAGATGAGCTTTTGCGGCGTCGGAAATTTGGGGGCGCCTCCGAAGCCGCCATGGACGGGATCGTAATCGCTTGTCAGCTCGTCGAGCGCGGCCGTCAACAGCGATATTTCCGACAGGGCGCCCGCTGCGGGGAGACTGTAATTTCTCAACAGTTGCGTGACCTTGTCTGCCGATTTTAACAGGTCCTGTTTCCTGTTTGTCCAGAGATCGTCGATCCGGTCGGTAAGCTCCGGCATCCCGATGCGGCCGTGCCTGCTTTCGGGCGGGAAGTAAGTGCCGGCAAAAAAAGGCTTTTTGTCGGGCGTCATGATGATTGTCAGGGGCCAGCCGCCGCTTCCCGTAATGGCCTGGCAGACCGTCATGTAAACGGCATCGATATCCGGCCGTTCTTCCCGGTCCACCTTAATGTTGACGAACGTTCTGTTCATTAATGCGGCAATGGCAGGATCTTCGAAACTTTCATGGGTCATGACGTGGCACCAGTGGCATGTCGAATAGCCGATGGACAGGAAAACGGGTTTGTTTTCCGCTTTCGCCGCGGCAAAGGCTTTGTCCCCCCAGGCATACCAATCCACTGGGTTTGCCCTGTGCTGGAGAAGATAGGGACTTCTTTCGGAGCCGAGCCTGTTCATGGAATAACCATCAGGTTATTTTGCTCAAACCTTCGTCAGCATGCTCAGCGCAAAGGTCCTGGCGTCTTCGAGGTCCGCCTGATCGGGGTGAGCGTCGGCGCTCTGGGCCTCTTTGGCCCAAGCCCTGTTTTCCTGTTGCTTCATCAACATCTCGATGATTTTGGGGTCCACTTTGCCGCGGCAGCCGAAATGCCCAAGAATCTTGGCATTGGGAGCGAGTCCGACAGCGTTTTCAAAAGCCTGCTTCGGCAGTTGACCGCCCCGGAGCGAGCCGTGCGTCGAGAAAAAGGCGACCTTCTGGCCCTCCCCGAGCGCCTTTATGAAAGGCTGCGCCTTTCCCGGAACGCTGTGAGCATAAACGGGAAAACCGCAGAAAACGATATCGTAACCTGCCGCGCTGTCCAAATCCTGGATCGGCTTGATCTCCTTGTCAACGGGCAGCGCGTCGTAGATGACACGCGCGACTTTTTCCGTATTGCCGGTTTTCGAAAAGTAAGTAACCAGTGCTTTCATTCTTTCCTCCTTGTCAATTAATTTGAATCAATATGGGGACACTTCCTATATTAATGCAAGCGTTAAAGTGCGAAAAACGGTTGCTCCTGGCGGGCGACTTGGGTATGAACGGCCGCATCGTGAACGGCTTTGGCCACTTTTTCCCGAACCTGACGGTCAAAGATGCTCGGGATGATGTAATCTTCGCGCAGCTCGTCGGGGTTGACGCAGGAGGCGATGGCGTGCGCCGCGGCCATCAACATGTCATGGTTGATATCCCGCGCGCGGCAGTCCAGCACGCCGCGGAAAAGCCCGGGAAAGCACAGCACGTTGTTGATCTGGTTGTGATAGTCGGAACGGCCCGTGGCTACCACCCGGGCGTATTTCTGGGCCTCTTCGGGCATGATCTCCGGGATGGGATTGGCCATCGCAAAGACGACGGCGTCCTTAGCCATTTTACGGATGTCCCTGGCCTGGAGCGCGTCGGGCTGGGAAACGCCCAGAAAGACGTCTGCGCCCTTTATGACTTGCGTGAGCAGCCCTTTGATTTTTTGCCGATTGGTCAGGGTCGCGATTTCTTCCTTTACGGGATTCATATTCTCCTTGCGCCCCTGATACAGCGCGCCGCTGCGGTCGCAGCCGATGATGTTCCGGACGCCCGCTGACAGAAGCAGGCGGATGGATGCGACGCCGGCCGCCCCGATGCCGTTGACGACCACAGTGACCTCCCCGATCCGCTTGTCCACAATTTTCAGGGCATTGATAAGCCCGGCGAGGATGACCACGGCCGTGCCGTGCTGGTCGTCATGAAAAACGGGTATGTCCAGTTCCCGCTTCAAGCGGGCTTCGATTTCAAAACAGCGCGGCGCGGAAATATCCTCCAGGTTGACGCCGCCGAACCCCGGCGAGATCCATTTGACGGCTTTGATGATTTCTTCGGGATCTTTCGTGTCCAGGCAGATGGGAAAGGCATCGACGCCGCCGAATGCCTTGAAGAGCATAGCCTTTCCCTCCATGACGGGCATCGCCGCACTGGGACCGATATCGCCGAGACCCAGGACCGCGGTGCCGTCGGTCACGATGGCGATGGTGTTCTTCTTGATCGTCAGCTCATAAACGCGCTCCGGGTTTTCGTGAATGGCTGTGGATACCCGGGCCACACCGGGGGTGTAGGCCAGGGACAGATCGGCCCGGGTTTTCAGCGGCAGCTTGCTGCGGATTTCAATCTTGCCGCCCTGATGGGCCACGAACGTACGGTCGGCTACGTTGATGATGCGGATACCGCTGATCTTTCCGATATTTGCTATGATGCGCTGCTCCATGTCGTGGTCGCCTGCCGTGATGGTCAAGTCCCGGACGATGCAATCGCCCCTGAAGCCGACAATGTCAATGGAGCCGATGTCACCGCCCGCCTTGCCGATGGCGGATGTAACCCGGCCCAACATACCGGGTTTGTTGGTGATTTCCAGACGGACCAGAATACCGTAGCGCAACCTGGATGTCTTCATCATAAGCGGGGCCTCCTTATGACCGTATCTTCCCTTTTTAAAAAGGGGATGAAGTGGGATGTTTGCTGCGAAGATATGTGATTTTCATGTAATTATCAATCACGAACTCGTAAAAAGTCTAAAAATGAGCCGAAAACGACGGCTGCGTAAAAAAGCTCCGCAGGCAAGGCGCATGGGGACATGACAGAGTCGTGTCCCCATCCGGGCGAGGCGTACTTGGGCGTACGCCGCAATGACGAAGGATGCAGCGCAACGAAGCATCCGGACTTTTTACGCAGTCGTCATCAATCGCTTTTCGCGGCGGGGCTTATGAAATGATTGCGGATGGAACCGGACCCTGATATAAGAAATAAAAAAGGAGGTCTTCATGGATACAATCTGGATTCTGATCGTTGCCGTGGCCGTGTGGATTTTTCTGCAAGCCTGGCTGCTGCCGAGGTTAGGCGTCTCTACCTGAATGAGGCAGGGCTGCCGGTCGGCAGACAAGGATGGACTCGCAACAAAGCTTGAAAATATCGGGGAAGGACAGGGCGCTTCGGGCGACCGCCTCAACAAACCGGAGGCATGATGTAATGCGGCAGGTCACGCTCTGCCGGCCTGCGCTGCCTGATAGAAAATATAATATTTTAGGAGGTATAGAATGGATTGGGGAATGAATAACCGGATGTCACAGCTCATCCAGCCGGATGGGCATTGTTTTTTTCTGCCGATTGATCACGGCTATTTTCAGGGACCGACATCCCGTCTGGAAAAACCCGGGGAGACGATCAAGCCGCTGCTGCCCTACTGCGACGCCCTTTTCGTGACTCGCGGCGTCCTGCGCGCCGCCGTGGACCCGGCCGGCGGCAAGCCGATCATTCTCAGGGTGTCCGGCGGGTCGAGCGTTATCGGCAAAGACCTCGCCAACGAGAGCCTGACCACGTCGATCGAGGAGATCATCCGCCTCAATGCGACGGCGGTAGGCATGTCCGTATTCGTGGGGAGCGATTACGAGAAAGAATCCCTGATCAACCTGTCCGAGCTGGTCAATCAGTGCGAGGATTTCGGCATCCCCGTTATGGCGGTAACGGCCGTGGGCAAGGAACTGGAAAAACGCGATGCACGCTACCTGGCCCTGTGCTGCCGGATCGCGGCGGAACTGGGCGCCCGCGTGGTCAAGACCTACTGGTGCAAGGACTTCGACAAGGTCGTTTACGGATGTCCGGTTCCCGTCGTCATGGCCGGAGGACCCCGGTGCGACACGGATCTGGAAGTCATTGAATTTGTTCATGACGGCATGCAAAACGGCGCCGTCGGGCTCAATCTCGGAAGGAATGTCTGGCAGAGCCCTCATCCCGTGGCGATCATGCGGGCCCTGCGCGCCGTCATCCACGAGAATTATTCGGTCAAGGAAGCCTGGGACCTGTTCAACAGCGTCAAACAGGAAAAATAACAATATGGGGACACACCTCTGATTTCTTGATAGAAAACATGATGCTGCGCGCAAATATTCCTGCACAACAAACGCTGCGCCTGCCAAAGCTTGTCGAGTCCGATCCGCGGGGTTTGCAGCTTCTTGACTGCCTTAAAGCTCACACCCAGCCTTTGTGGCCGGAAAGTGAGATCAGTATCCCGGCGGCCATGCTGACCATAGAACTGGCCGAGGCGCTGCGGAAAGCATACGCCTCCGGCCAGGTGATACGTGGCCTGGAGAATGCGGAACGCACGCTCGCGGTGGAGGAACGAGGCCTGCAGATGGCGGATCGTCAAACGGGCGCTCCTCGCGGCGACCGTGTATCCCGGCTGCTTATCCTGGCAAACGACGGATCCAAACGCTTTTACCGGAACGTCGAAGCCATGCTCCATCGTCACGGTCCGCGCGTCTTGGCGGTACGCCTTGAAACAGATGCAGGCGGGTTGGGCGAACTGTTGTTCGGTCCCGGCCGCATTGCCCGCCTGGTGATGCTGGAGCACAAGCAGGCTGTCGGTGATGTGCTTCTGGCAATGGTCGGAAGCATCTGTCAAGGGCAACATGCTGAAAGGGGCGGCGGATAAGCCATGCATGTGCATGAATTCCCGGGAATGACCAGAAGAGATATGCTGCAACTGGCCGCAGCGTCCGCCATATTATTTTCACTTCCCGCCATGACAGGCTGCACATCGTTGCCCAAAGACAAACCCGCCGGCACGGGCGCAGGTAAAGCCCTGAATCTGGTTCACTGCAATGTCATCGATGTGCTTCAGGGCGATGTGAATCACGACCGGACCGTTACGATCCGCGACGGCATGATCGAATCCATCTCGGACCGGCTGTCTGAGCCCCGGGAAGGGTCTTTCGTCGTGGATATGAATAATCAATACCTGATGCCGGGTTTGATTGATGCGCATTGCCATTCGACCCTCTCAAGCGAGGCGGAATTCAACCCGTTCGGCGTTTCCACGATGCTGCGGCAGATCAGAAGAAATTACGTCCAGCAACTTGCCCATGGCGTAACGACCATCCGCGATATGGGCGCGCTGCCGAAACTGCTGCATAAACATTTGGAAATGATTAAAAAAGGGGAATTGGCGGGTCCGAGAGTGGTCTATTGCAATGCCTTCACGAACGTCCACGGGGGGCATCCGGATATCGATCCTGCCGATATCAGCATGTTTTCCGGAATCGCCACGGCCTTTGCGGGGAATCCGAGTTTATGGTTTAATGACATTCCGGAGCTGGAAAAAAAGATGCAGGACAGTCTCGAAAACGGCGCGTCTTTCATCAAGCTAACCATGGATAACCAGTCGCTGCTGTGCGGAAAAGGCGCGATCCCCGTTTACAGCGATGAGCAATTGAACGTTATTTTTGCATTTGCCCGGAAAAACAACATCCCCGTTGCCGGTCACATCCATACGAAATTCGGGTTTGACCGGGCGCTTCAGTACGGCATCAACTCCATGGAACATTCCCTTGCCGACGCCCTGTTGACAGATCGGGAAATTGCGGAGATGGCCGGCAAGAACATCGCCATCGTGCCCACCATGGTCATTGCGCAGATGCATGCCGCAGAAGAGGCCTTTGACATGGTTCCTGAATTATACCGGAACAGCTTCGTTTATAACGAATTGTCCATCAGGCGGCAGATGCTCAATTCCTCGCCGGACGGCTATATTGAACCGGCGATCCATGAAAAGAATATAGAGGCCCTGCAATATTATCAAAAATATAAATGCGACAACCTCTACAAAAAAGGCAAATTTCTGGCCAGACCCGATCTTTATTTCAATATCCTGCTAAATGGCCCGCAGAATCTGCTCAGGATGAAAGATGCCGGGATTGTTATCGGTTGTGGCACCGACGCCGGTATTCCCCTTGTTTATCACGGGATGCTGTGGCGGGAGATGGAAATGCTTACAAGAATCGGCTTTTCGAATCAGGAGGCGCTCCGGTGCGCCACGATCAACAATGCGAAGATTCTGCGGATGGAAGACAAAATCGGTACGATCGACAAAGGCAAACTCGCGGATATGGTCGTCCTGAAAGAGAATCCCTTCACCGTGATCGAGACCTGTCGCGCTCCGCAAATGGTCATCAAAGGCGGGCGGATCTACGACGTTCCAAAAAATCACCCCGGCCCACCCTGTCCGCATCCGATTTTTTTCCAAAAGGGGTAGTTACATGAGCTCAACGCAAGGGGACCATGTATCTTCCTGGAAGTCACAAACCGGCATAGCCATGAAAAGTTGATGATTTCAGATGGCAAACAGTCTCTTCTGGCGAACTATATTCCAATTGACATCTCGATAGGTATCCAGTAGCTTTAAAATGACTAAATAAGTCTTGTATAATACCACCTGTATTTCTCTCCACCAGGTACAGTTAGTCGCTACAGAGAGGGCACCAGATGAACGAACAATCCAAGATAAATCAAGAGCTGATCGCAGAGAATTCCGCCTTAAAACAGAGAATCCAGGAACTGGAACTCTCGGACTCAGAGCGCAAACAGGCAGAGGAGGCGATGCGGGAGAGTGAAGAAAAATATCGTTTGCTTTTCGAGAATTCACCTCTGGGCCATCTAATCTTTGATGAAAAGGGCGTTATTGTTGAATGCAATACCAATTTCGTCCAGATTATCGGATCTTCGCGAAAAGCGCTCATTGGCCTCAACATGCTCAACCTGCCCGATAAAAAAATGGTTTCGACTATTCAGAAAGCACTAAACGGGAGCATCGGATTGTATGAAGGCGTCTATCATTCCGTAACCGCGAAAAAGGCTACGCCGACCAGGGCTCTTTTTGCTCCGATGATTTCTGAAGGCGGACGCATTTTGGGTGGTGTGGGAATTATCGAAGACGTCACCGATAGCACGCGGATAGCAGAGGCCCTGCGGGAGAGCGAGAAAAGCTATCGGACATTGGTGGAAAATGCGAGTGATATGATCTACAGGACGGACGAAAATGGATACTTCACCTTCGTAAATCCGGCTTTTTCCCGTATTACAGGATACGAAGCAGAGGAGATTATAGGAAATCACTATAAAATGCTGATTCGCCCTGACATGTTCAAAGAAGCCATTACGTTTTTCGCTAATCAGTTGATTAATAAGATTCCAAATACATTCTACGAATACCCGATTATTGCGAAAGATGGTCATGAAGTCTGGATCGGACAGAATCTGCAATTGATCATGAAAGAGGACCATGTGACAGGCTTCCAGGCAGTAGCCCGCGACATCACCGAGCGCAAGCGGGCGGAGGCAAAGCTGCGGGAGAGCGAGGAAAGATACCGGGAACTGAGCATTATCGACGATCTCACCCAGCTTTACAATTCCAGGCATTTTTATCATCAGCTTAAAATAGAACTGGATCGGGTAGCTCGCTATGGGCAACATTTGTCCCTTCTGCTGCTCGATCTCGACGATTTCAAGGTATTCAACGACACATTCGGTCATATTGAAGGAGATCTGGTTTTATCGCGACTCGGTCAGGTGATCAAAAGATGCCTGCGCCAGACGGATTCCGCCTATCGTTATGGCGGAGAAGAATTTACCATCCTGCTGCCGATGACGACAAGCGAGGACGGCGCCGTTACCGCGGAAAGAATCAGAACAGAATTCAAGAAAGAGCGTTTTTCCCCTGTGCCGGGTAAAGAAGTCCATTTGACGGTGAGCATCGGGCTTGCGCAGTACAAGACACAGGAAGACATGAAAGCCTTCGTGCACCGGGTTGACCAGCTTATGTACCAGGGGAAAAAGAACGGGAAAGACAGGGTTTGTTTTAAGTCATAGTTTCAAGCACAGTTCAAACGATAATCCTTACCGCATTCCTGAACTGCAAATTGTTGACTCGTAGGTACTTAATATTGTGGTATGGAAAACAACCCGGACCGTCGTTTCGGGGATATTTATTTAAGGAATTCATCATGACGCAGGAATTGAAAACAATGCGCGCGGCCGTCTATTACAATAACAGCGATGTCCGGGTGGAAGAACGGCCGGCGCCGGCCATCGGCGCCGGCGAGATTCTCGTGAAGGTTATGGCCAGCGGAATTTGCGGCAGTGATGTGATGGAGTGGTACCGCATCAAGAAGGCGCCGCTCGTTCTGGGCCACGAGATCGCCGGCGAAATCGCCGTAGTCGGCGCGGGCGTCACGCGATACAAGCCCGGCGACCGTGTCTTCGTGTCCCACCACATTCCCTGTAACACCTGCCATTACTGCCTCAGGGGTTATCACACCGCCTGCGAGACGCTGCACACGACCAACTACGATCCGGGCGGGTTCGCCGAATATATCCGGGTACCGCGCCTCAATGTTGATCGCGGTGTCTTTCTGCTGCCCGACGAGGTCTCTTACGATGCGGGGGCGTTCGTCGAACCCCTGGCCTGCGTCGTGCGCGGACAGCGCGTGGCCAATCTGCAGCCCGGTCAAACGGTCCTGATCCTCGGCAGCGGCATCTCCGGAATGCTGCACCTGTTGCTGGCCAAATCTCTTGGAGCAGGGCGCATCGTGGCGACGGACATAAGCCCCTTCCGTCTCGATATGGCCCGGCAATTTGGTGCAGGCAGGGTTTTTGACGCCCGCGAAGACATTCCGGCGCGCCTGCGCGAAATCAATGACGGGCGGCTGGCAGATCTCGTGATCGTCTGCACGGGCGCGCTCTCCGCCTTCAAGCAGGCCCTGCAATCGGTGGATCGCGGCGGCGCTATCCTGTGTTTTGCAACGACGGAGCCGGGTGTGGATCTGCCCGTGCCCCTCAATGAATTCTGGCGCAACGAAATCAAGCTGCTGCCTTCTTACGGGAACAGTCCGCTCGATGCGATGGTGGCCATCGAACTGATCCGTTCGGGACGCGTTGACGTGGAGCGCATGATCACCCACCGGCTGCCGCTCGATCAGGCAGGTCTGGGATTCCGCCTCGTGGCCGAGGGTGGGAATTCCATGAAGGTGCTTATCGAACCTCAGAAATAATGCAAAATATCCTGCAGAAATATGCCGCCAAACTGGTCCGGGCCGGCCTCACGGAAACAGGCGGCGCTCTGATCGGCCTGCGCGGTACGCAAACCATCTGGAGCCGGGAGGGCGAGGCCTGCACGGCGCTGGAAACAGTCATGGCCGCCATTGACAAGCAGGCCATTCTGTTTGCCGAGCCGGCGGAACCTTACCGGACGATCATTGAATATCTGGCGGAAACATCGGGCGGCATCATCGAGCCCCGTGATTTTGAAACCCGCATTTTTCTGCATGATTTGCCCGTGTTGCAGGAATTAGACGCCCAGGCTGTCGCGGTGGCGTTGAAGCGGCGGCGCAGCGTTGTCATTGCCGGCCGCGGCGTCGTCACGTTCTGCAAGACCTCTCCGGAGGCGGCTTTTGTCATCTACGCTTCCGTCTGTTTCGCCTGCTTTGTCAAGTTCTTTTCCGATACGCTCCACCATGTCCGCCGCAACAGCGTGGATCATCGCCGTCTGGCGGTCCTCAAAAAAGTTCTGGAGCGGCTTGATCCCCCGTCGGCGACAGCCGGAACCCTCATGCAGGGTCCTTTTTCAGCCGAAGGTCAGATCCTCGCGGCGATGGAGGAGGCGGGACAGCTGATGGTCGATTGCCGCCTCGTGGATTCCAATTTCGGTAACATCTCCTATTTTGCCGATCCCGTGCTGTATATCAGCCCCAAAGGCGGCGCCCTCGATGAGCTGCACGGACGCATCGTTCCCGTTTCCCTCGCCGATCCCGCAGCGCCGACGGAAAGAGCCTCCACGGAGTTTCCCGCCCACCGGGACATCGTCCTTGCAACGAGCCGGCGCGCGGTGCTGCACGGACATCCGAAGTTCGCCGTGATTCTGTCCATGGACTGCGAAAAGGATGACTGTGAAGGCCGTGACAGCTGCCATATCCGCTGCCCGCAGGAAAGATTTGTCTGCGATATCCCCGTTGTGGCCGGCGAGGCGGGCGCCGGGCCGTTCGGATTGTGCCATACCGTCCCCCCCGCGATGCGGGATCATCCCGGCGTGATTGTTTACGGGCACGGACTGTTCACAGCCGGAAAGCATGATTTCAATGAGGCCTTTCAACGGCTGACAACGATCGAAAACGCCTGCCGGCGGGAATATCTCCGGCGGGTCAATCATCTTATCTAACAATATGAAAGGATTTATGAATTATGTCAGACAAGAAAGTGAAAACGGGCTTTGAAGGATTGACGCTGCTCGGTGGGAAAGATCAGAAAGCGAAACCATCCAAAAAGCTGGAGACCTTTCCGAACCGGCATCCGCAGCGGGATTACGTTGTGACGCTCGATACGGATGAATTCACCTGCATCTGCCCGATGACGGGCCAGCCCGATTTTGCACGGCTGACCATCCAATATGTGCCGGAGAAGCGCATTGTCGAGTCCAAGTCGTTGAAACTCTACCTGTGGTCCTACCGCGATGAAGGGGCCTTTCACGAGCATGTCGCCAACCGGATTCTCGACGATCTGGTGGCGGTTCTGGCGCCCCGGTGGTGCAAGATTACGGCTGAATTTGCCGTGCGCGGCGGCATTGCCATTACGGTCGATGCGGAGTACGAAAAGCCCTGAGCAGTGGGTGAATTGGGGACGGGTTCGCATTTTACTTCAAAATGTGAACCCGTCCCCGATTCCCGTTCAGATAGGGGTTGCCGTGCCTGTGAAAAGATTGTATGAGAGCAGGGGAAGAAGGAAGGGACCATTATTCGTTGAAAAATCGGCTCGTCACCTCAGACATGATTCTGGCGTTGCTTTACTATTTTATCCGCGCCTATTCATGGACATTCCGGCTGCGCATTGAAAATGAGAAGGAGTGGATGGACTACCATGCCGGAGGCGGAACGGTGCTGCTGTGCGCCTGGCACCAGCAGTTCTTTGCCGCGATCCGCCATTTCAAAACTTATCAGGCGCTTGGTCCCAGCCTTATGATTAGCAAGAGCAAGGACGGTGAAATCATCGCAGGGATTGCCGAACGCAGCGGCTGGAAGACGGTGCGGGGCTCATCCTCGACGGATGGACGGCAAGCCCTGAGCACCATGATCGATAATTTAAAACAGTTCCGCCTGGCCGCCCATATCCTCGATGGGCCGAGAGGGCCGGCCGGTCGTGTCAAAGCCGGGGTGATCCAACTGGCGCACTCGACTCAGGCCATGATCGTTCCCGTTTACACGGGCGCTGACAAAGCATGGTATTTTAAAAGCTGGGACCGGTTCATGCTGCCCAAGCCGTTTGCGAAAGTGACGCTTCGTTTTGGAGAAATGATCGATTTCAATACCCCAAATCGAAAAAGCGATTTTGAGGCTCAGCGGCTTGAACTGGAGAATACGATGCTTCCGGAATTGATAATCTGAGAGCTATGCATAAGCAGAGAAAAATGGTTCGCAAGCGGCAAATCAAAGATTTTTCGAACTTCCAGAGATCGAGTTAATTTGTTGATTACACGCTTATTTAGCTTTCTCATATTTTAGCGATAAAGATTTTGAGACGCGGCGAAGCCATTTTTCAAGGGTCTCAATCTGCAGGAGAGCAAACCATGTATGAGACAAAACCCTGGGTGAAGTTTTACGGACGCGTGCCGGAATCCATCGATTATCCGCGTGTGACGATGTACGAGGCGCTCATGAAAACCGTGGTGCGCTGTCCGGACGCCGTGGCCTGGGACTTTTTCGGAACCACCTGCACCTACCGGCAATTCGGCGAAATGATCCGGCAATGTGCCGATGCCCTGGCCGCCCTGGGCCTGAAGGCCGGCGACCGTATCACAATTTCCATGCCGACCTGTCCGCAGGGCATCATCTGTTTTTACGCGGCCAACAAACTCGGCGCCGTCTCGAGCATGATCCATCCGCTGTCGCCTGCCAAAGAAATCGAGTTTTATCTCAACAAAAGTAAAAGCCGCTTTGCCCTGACGCTTGACGCCTTTTACGGCAGGTTCAAAGAGGTTCAGTCGAGCACTGATCTGCAAACCCTTATCCTCGCCCGGATTCCCGATTACCTGGGCCTGGGCATGAGAATCGGCTTTTATCTGACCAAAGGCCGCAAAATTCCGCCCGTGCCGAAGGATCCGCTCGTGCGCTGGTGGCATGACCTCATGCAGGGCGCCTGCCCGGAGGCCCCGGCGGCAGCCATGGATACCGACGAGATGGCCGTCATACTGTACAGCGGCGGCACCACGGGCACGCCCAAGGGGATTATGCTGTCCAATATGAATTTTATCAGCGAGGGCATGCAGGTTGCCGCCTGGGGCGATCTGGGAGCAGATGGGTCGATCCTGGCGATTTTGCCCATCTTTCACGGATTCGGCCTGGGCGTATGCATCAATGCGGTCTTCATGGGCGGCGGCAAGAGCATCCTGATTCCGCAGTTCACGCCGGAGATCGTGGCCAAGCTCATCAAGGCCAGGAAACCGACATTTGTCGTGGGTGTGCCGACGCTCTTTGAGGCGCTGAACCGGAATCCGCTGTTCCAGAAGGCCGAACTGAGCTGCCTGAAGGGGGCCTTCAGCGGCGCCGATCAATTGCCACGCCCGGTCAAGGAGAAATTTGAGCAGATCGTCCGCCGTCAGGGGGGGGCCGTGCAACTGCGCGAGGGATATGGCCTGACGGAGGCCGTCACGGCAATCATGGCCATGCCCATGACGGAGTACCGCGAGGGGAGCGTGGGCGTCGTTTTTCCCGACATGCTGGCCAAGATCGTCAAACAGGGAACCATGGAAGAGGCGCCGGCCGGCGAGATCGGCGAGATATGTCTGCACGGCCCGGCGGTCATGCTGGGCTATCTGGAGATGCCCGAAGAGACCGCAGAGACCCTGAAGACCCATCCGGACGGCCGGCTGTGGCTGCACACGGGCGACCTGGCGACGATGGACGAGGACGGTTTCGTTTATTTCAAGCTCCGGCTCAAGCGCATGATCAAATCGTCGGGCATGAACGTCTATCCCGCCCAGGTCGAGGATGTTTTCTATAAACACGAGGCGGTGCTGGAATGCTGCGTGATCGGCGTTCCCGATGAAATCCAGGTGGAGCGCGTCAAGGCCTTCGTGGTTCTCAAGGATCCGGCCAAAGAAGGGCCGGAGATGGAGCAGGCGCTGATCCGGCATAGCCGGGAGCATCTCATCAAGTGGTCCTGCCCGCGCGAAATTGAATTCAGGCGATCCCTGCCGAAGACGCTGGTCGGCAAGGTGGCGTACAACGCCCTCGAAGTGGAAGAAAGGGCGCGCCTGAAGGCGGCCGGCAAATATTCGGGAGAATGAAAAGCATGAAAAACATGGACAAAATCAGGGAAGCGGCGCGCGACCCGTACGGGTACGCTCAATCTTACAAGGCACGAACCCATAAGAAGGTTGTCGGCTATTTCTGTTCCTATGCGCCCGAAGAGATCATCTGGGCTGCCGGCGCGTTGCCGCTGCGGATATTCAGCCGCAAGTCCGGCATTCATCTGGCCGACCGTCACCTGCAATCCTACTGCTGTTCGCTCGTGCGCGGTGCGTTGGAGGATGCCCTTTCGGGGGCGTTGAAATTTCTGGACGGCGTCGTCTTCCCCCACACCTGCGATTCCATCCAGCGTCTCTCCGATATCTGGCGGCTCAACGTCCCCTACGGTTTTCACACCGACGTGGTCCTGCCCGTCAAGCTCAACACGGACAGCGCCAGAGATTACATGGTGAACGTGCTCAAGGCGTTCAGGGTTGAGCTGGAGAAGAAACTGGACGTCAGCATCACCGACGACGCCTTGAGAGCGTCGATGGATCTCTACGGCAACCTGCGCGGCCTGTTGGGGCAGATCTACGAAATCCGGTCGAAAAATCCCGATGCCATAAGCGGCTCTGATGTATACAGCATCATGAAGGCCGCCATGATCATGGATCGGCAGGAGCTGCTGACGCTGCTCAACGAAGTGGTCATGGAACTGAAGCAGAAGAAACGCGCCGGAGCGGTTGTCTGTCGCAAACGTGTGGTCCTTTCCGGCGGGATCTGTGATTTTCCTGATGTCTATCCGATGATCGAGGAGGCGGGCGGCGCCGTCGTCTGGGATGACCTCTGCATGGGGACGAGGACCTTTGCCGGAGATTTCGCTGAAAAGAAAGATCCCATCGAGGCCATTGCCGGGCGCTACCTGGAGCGGATTGTCTGTCCGGCCAAGCACAGCGGCCTGACGAACCGCGCCGATCATCTGGTCAAAATGGTCAGGGAAAGAGACGCGCGCGGCGTGATCATCCTGCTTCTGAAGTTCTGCGATCCCCATGCCTTTGACTATCCCTATCTGAAAAACGCCCTGGACAATGAAGGCATTCCGAACCTGCTGCTCGAAGTCGAGGATCAACTGCCGCCCGAAGGGCAGTTGCGCACGCGCTTCGAGGCCTTTTTAGAGATGCTGTAAAGGAGATGAACATGGCGGAAGAAACGAAAATCCCGGATCCCGAAAAAGAGAAGCGAAAAATCAAGTCCGTCAAGACAATGAAGGACATCATGACGACCTATTATATCGATGCCAAAACGGCCGGACAGACGGGCAAGAAGGTCGCCTGGATCACGAGCGGCGGTCCGGTGGAGCCCCTGATCGTGATGGATGTCATTCCCGTTTATCCCGAGAATCACGGGGCCATGATCGGCGCCAGCCGCATGGGCGTCGAACTTTACGAGAAAGCCGAAGCCATGGGCTATGCCAGCGACCTGTGCTCCTATGCCTGCACGGACATTGCCTGCGCCACCGTCAATGGCGGGCCCATCGGCGGGCTTCCAAAACCCGACATGCTCGTGTGCTGCAACAACATCTGCGGAACCGTCCTGAAATGGTATGAAATCCAGGCCCGATATTTCAATGCGCCGCTGTTTATTCTGGACACGCCCTTCTGCCATACCGAATACAATGCGGACATTCAGAAGTATGTGCGCCGGCAGATCGAGGAATATATCCGCTTCCTGGAGCAACACTGCGGGAAGCCGTTCGATTATGACCGCATGCAGGAGGTCGGCAAGCTCTCCGTCGCCGGCCAGAAACTCTGGCAGGAGGTGCTGGATACGACCATGCATAAACCCGCCCCCATGAGCGCCTTCGACGCCTTTTTCCACCTGGCCCTGATCGTGACGCTGCGCGGGACGAGTGTGGCCGTGGACTACTATCAATTGCTGCTGGCGGAGATGAAACAGCGCATCGCCGACGGCATCGGCGCCGTTCCCATCGAAAGATACCGCCTGCTCTGGGATAACCTGCCCGTCTGGTACCGGACGAAATGGCTCTCCGAAAAATTCGCCGCCCACGACGCCTGCCTCGTGGCCGACACCTACACATCGGCCTGGTGCGGTTCGCTCAAGTATGTGGATGAAAACAATTTCCTTGAAACGATGGCCGAATGTTACACGCGGATCTATCTGAATATCGGTGTCGATGAGATGGCCCGGACGGTCATGGAAATGGTGGATAAGTACGATGTGGACGGCATTGTCATGCACTCCAACCGGAGCTGCAAGCCCTATTCGCTGGGTCAGTACGATATTCAGCACATTGTCGAGCGGCAGAAGGGCATCCCGTCGCTGATGCTCGAAGCCGACATGACGGACGAACGCAAGTTTTCCGAAAGTCAGATCGAGACGCGCATTGACGCGTTCATCGAGGTTCTGCAGGAAAAGAAGAAGTAGAACGGCCCCATCTTTCTATTGATGCAAAGAGAAGGAAAACGCTGGGGGTAAAATACTTGAGCCTGCCGGTAGCGATCATGTATCCCCTTATGGTTACAGGGAAATAGAGACGAGAGGAAAAGATCATTAGCGTTAATATCCTTCAGGCGCAATCCATTTTAAAGCAAGTTTTTAGCTATGGCACCTTCTGGCCTCTTCAGGAAGAGATAATTTCTCATATCCTGGAGAAAAAAGACGCCTTGGTCGTGATGCCGACGGGGGCGGCAAATCCATCTGCTATCAGATCCCCGTACTGATGTTTGAGGGATTGACCATCGTGGTTTCTCCTCTGATCTCCCTCATGAAAGACCAGGTGGACCAACTGAAGGAATGCGGCGTTCCCGCGATCTTTCTGAACAGCACCTTAAACGCCCCACAATACCGGGATCATGTGGAACGTCTCAAGAAAAAAGCCGTCAAGTTGCTCTACATGGCGCCGGAAGCGCTATTGGCATCAAGGACTTAGGCCCTGCTGTCATCATTGAAGGTTGACTGCTTCGCCATAGATGAGGCCCATTGCATATCCGAGTGGGGGCACGATTTCCGACCGGAATACCGGCAGTTGATGGAGGTCCGTTCCATGTTTACCTTGGATAAGAGATTGCTTTTGAAGGTATTATATGCCTACAGGACGGCCATCTCTTTCACGAATGTTCAGACGTGGGAAGTTGTCAAAACTGAGGATTCCCGTTCCGAAGAGAGTAACGTCAGACGTTAGCCGCCGTAAGCTTATTGAGAAAATTAGCTTTGAGGGTCGGGTCCGGCGAAACTGTTGGATGCGCGCCATTGTTGGGTGGTCGCGTATTGGAAAAGTAACGTAATCTTACTCTGGAATCCTCTTTGCGAGAACAGTCTCCTCAATTCTTCGTCGCAACTCGTTCCGTGCTCGACGAAATGCATTCAGTCGTTCTGCTTCTGCACCCTCTAGCTGAGAGGGGTCATCAACAGACCAGTGCCATCGTTCCGGTGCATTTGGAAAGATAGGACAAGATTCCTTGGCACTGTCGCAGACGGTGATGACCAAATCAAACGGTTCAGTACGATAGCGCTCCAGGGTCTTAGATTCTTGCCCGAGAATATTTATGCCTACTTCTTGCATCACGGTTATCACTTCAGGGCGAACCGATGTGGCTACGGCGCCGGCACTAAAGACATCCACGCTGCTGTTGCTCAAGGCACGCAATAAACCTTCCGCCATTTGAGATCGTGCACTATTGTGAGTGCAAAGAAACAAAACACGCTTATACTGAGACATAATTTCACGCATCCGCATCGGCAAATTTGTACCCGATTCCGCGCACGGTCAGGATGTACTGGGGATTTGACTGGTCCGGTTCGATCGCTCCCCGCAGCCGGCTTATGTGGACATCCACGGTACGTGGTTCCACGAAGGCATCGTCTCCCCAGACGCGATCCAGTAATTGCTCCCGACTATAAACCCGGCCGGGATGGCCGATAAAAAACCGGAGCAGTTTGAATTCGCGGGAGCTCAACTCAACCGGCCGGCCGTTGACTGTAATCTGATAGGATTTGAAATCGACATGGAGCCCCTTGAAATCGAACGACTCCGGCAAATCGTCTTCCCGTTTACGTTCCGACCGTCGCAGGACGGCGCGAACGCGGGCAATCAACTCCCGGACATGAAACGGCTTGGTGAGGTAATCGTCTGCGCCAACCTCCAGCCCCAGGATCTTGTCCACGGGATCCGACTTGGCGGTCAGCATGATGACGGGCAGGTCTGCCGTCGAATCCTGGCGCCGGATCATCCGACACACGTCCATACCCGGCACGGCAGGCATCATGAGATCGAGGATAACGAGGTCCGGCTTTCCCGCATTTACCAACTCCCAGGCCTTCCTGCCGTCGAATGCCTTGCTGACGGCAAAGCCTTCCTGTTCGAGGTTGTAGGCAATCAGCTCAACGATGTCTTTTTCATCGTCAACAATCAAAATCTTTTTTCGCACCATAATTGATTTTATCCCCAAAATCCCTATGCCTGGCGATGCTGAAATATCGGGAATTTGAGCGAAACCTCGGTGCCCTTGCCAGGCGTGCTCTCGAGGTGCATTTCGCCTGAGTGGGCCTTCATGAGGTGCTTGACAATCGATAACCCCAGGCCCGTGCCGCCCAGATCCCTCGATCGCGTTTTATCGACACGGTAGAAACGTTCGCCCAGCCGGGGAAGTTCGCTTTTCGCGATTCCCGGACCGGTATCGGCTATTCTCACCGTAATGAAATCTTGTTGGTCCCAAGAGGCTGTGATGGACACCCGGCCCCCCTCCGGCGTGAATTTTACGGCATTGTCGAGAATATTCAGCAGGACCTGGACGGTCTTGTCCCAGTCGGCCCGGATCAACGGCAATTCTGTAGGCAGATCCGTCCGGATCGCTATGTTTTTCACGTCCGCCTTCGTCTGAATCAGTGTCAGCGCCCTGTCCAGGACATCTCCGAAAATCAGCCCCTCCAGGTGAAGGATTACCTCTCCGAGTTCTATATTAGAAAGGATCAGCAGATCTTCAACGAGCCGGTTCAGGCGCAGGGCGTTATCATGAATGGTCAGAAGAAATTTCTGCGCTTTTTCCCTGTCATCGATGGCCCCCTGCTGGAGCGTTTCTACAAAACCGATGATTGCCGCTAACGGGGTTTTGATTTCATGGGTGACATTGGCCACAAAATCAACCCGCATTGTTTCGAGTTTTTTCAGACGGGTCACGTCATGAAAGACCATCATGGTTTTCGGCGCCTGACCTGGCAGATTCTTGACAGCGGAAATGCTCAGGTCCAGAATCAGGGGCTTGTCGTCGCCCAAGTCGATCTCCTGCAAGACCGGTTCTCCTGCCTGCCGGAATCGATTTAACGCATCTTGTAATTCAACGTTCCGGAAAACCTCTAACGGGCTTTTCCCTACGATGTCGGCATATTCACGGCCGATGATGGATGTCATGCCTTTGTTGAGGTTCTCGATCCGATGCTGAGCGTCCAGGACCATGACACCTTCGGCCATGCCGGCAAACGCGGCGCGCAGCTTCCATTTTTCATCGTTGGCCTGCCTGATTTTTTCCTGGAATCCGGCAACCATTTCATTGATATTCCTCGCCAGTTGGCCGACTTCATCGCGGGATTCGATCATGACCATTCCGGTAACATCTCCTTTCCGGATTTTATCCGTAAAGGCCTCTATTTCCTGAATGGGGGAAACCATTTTCTTCGAAAAGACAAAGGCCAGAATCATGGAAAAAAGGAGGATCAGAAGAAGGACTTCCAGAACGGAATATCTGATCCGATCTACGGATTGCGCCACCTCCAGCATCGGCCGTGAAAGACGGATGTATCCTGTGAGGTTTTTCCCGTCATAGAGCGGCAGGGCCACATTGAGCGTATCCGTTTTGAGCGTCCGGCTGTAACGGGTTGCGGTTCCTTTTCCCTTGACGCGGGCTTCCTGGATCTCGGAGCGGTTCAGATGGTTGTCCACCGTGATCAGTCGGCGGTCCGAATCAACAATGACGCGGCCTGCGGCGTCAATCAGCGTCAGGCGCGCGCGGGACCGCTCCGCCAGCAACTGAGGCTGCCTGACGATCTCCTTTTCCGGCATCAGCGCCATGACCTGTGCCTGTGCCGTCAGGTCATCCTCGATCCAGCGGGTCAGCCCGGTTTTGATCTGCTTTTCGATTGCGAACCCGGCGATGACCACAGTCAGGACAGAAATAATCACATAGGTTCCGAACAGCTTGTAAAAAAGACGCGTCCTCATTGTTTCCTATTCCTTCGGCTCACAGGATGAATTGTGCCTGACGCTCTGGCCTGTTACCATATAGACCACCATATCGGAAATGCCGGAGGCGTGATCGGAGATGCGCTCCAGGCTTTTGGAAATCTGCATGATATAAAGCGAGGCGTGGATCTTCCGGGGATCTTCCAGCATAAAGGTGAGCAGTTCCCGGAATATCTGATCGTTGAGCTGGTCGATCGTGTCATCCTGCGCGCGGACGCTTTTTGCCAGTTCGACGTTCTCATGCACGAGTGCGTTCAGACTTTCCCGGATCATTTTGCGGGCGATCTCCGCCATGCGGGGCAGATCGATGTAGGGCTTGATCTGGGGTGTTTGATTGAGGATGACCGCTTTCTCGGCAATATTGGAGGCCATGTCCCCGATGCGCTCCAGATGACCGTTTATCTTGATGGCTGTCGTGATAAAGCGCAGATCCCGGGCGGCGGGCTGCCTTAAAGCCAGCAGACGGATGCATTTTTCCTCGATCTCGACATCGATCTTGTCAATCTGATCATCGTCGCAGACGACCTGCCGCGCCAGTTCGGAATCCCGCTCCAGCAGGGCCTTGATGCTGCGTTCAATCGCCCGTTCCGTCAGGGCCCCAAGGTAAAGAAGCGCCTCCTTGATTTCCCGGAGTTCCCGTTCGTATTCCCTGCTGGTATGTCGTCTCTGTTCCATGTGCTGCTCCTGTTTATGCCTCTGCGTTCCTTTTGCCGGCATGCTCTACAAAACGATCCCGCAAAAAGTTAGTTTCCTCCCCCTTGACGGAAGGGGGGACTATCAACCGAACCGCCCCGTAATGTAATCTTCCGTCTGCTTGACGGCCGGGTTTGTAAAAATCTTCCCCGTCTGGTTGAATTCGATCAGCTTTCCGATATAGAAGAATCCCGTGTATTCGGAGACGCGCGCCGCCTGCTGCATATTGTGCGTCACGATTATAATCGTGTACTGCCGCTTCAGCTCTTCGATGAGCTCTTCAATTTTCGCGGTGGAGATGGGATCCAGCGCCGACGTCGGCTCGTCCATGAGCAGGACGTCGGGCTTCATGGCCAGCGCCCGGGCGATGCAGAGCCGCTGCTGCTGCCCGCCCGACAGCGTCATGGCTGAATGATCCAGAATATCCTTGACCTCGTCCCACAGAACGGCCTGCTTGAGGCTCTGTTCGACGAGGGTTTCCAGTTCGGCCTTGTTTGTGATCCCCGACAGTTTCGGGGCGTAGGTGATATTGTTGAATATGGATTTCGGAAAGGGATTCGGTTTCTGGAAAACCATGCCGATCCGCCGTCGAATTTCGACCGGGTCCACATCCGGGGCGTAAATATTTCGGCCTTCGAAGAGGATTTCCCCTTCAACCCGGGTGCCGAGGATCAGGTCATTCATCCGGTTCAGCAGTCTCAGCAGTGTCGATTTTCCGCACCCGGATGGTCCGATCAGGGCGGTCACACGGTTTTTTTCAAAATCCATCGTAACGTCCGTCAGAGCCCGGAACGAACCGTAATAAAAATCCACTTTTTTCGCTGTTATTATAGCATTTTTCAACATTGTTACCACCTTTTTTTCCTGCGGACGGCGCTTCTGATCATTATCGCGACCAGATTGATGCCCAGAACCAGGGCGACCAGAACCAACACCGTTCCGTACTGCAACGGCCGGGTTAGTTCAATATTGGCGCCTGCGGTGGCCAGGACATAGATATGGTAAGGCAGGGCCATGACCTCGTCGAAGATCGATCGGGGCAGGACCGCCGTGAAGAAGGCCGCCGCCGTGAACATGATGGGCGCCGTCTCGCCGGCAGCGCGGCCGACGCCGAGAATGGCGCCGGTCAGAATACTGGGCAGCGCCGAGGGCATCACAATCCGGGAAATGGTGTTCCATTTGGAGACGCCCAGCGCCAGGGAAGCCTCCCGGAATGTCTGCGGCACAGACTTGAGCGCCTCTTCCGAAGCCCCGATGATTGTCGGCATGATCAGGATTCCCAGCGTGAGGGACCCGGCCAGGATGCTTGATCCGAGTTTCAGAAAGACGACGAAAAACCCGAGACCAAAAAGCCCGAAGACCACGGAAGGGACGCCGGCCAGACAATTCACGCCGATCCGGATCATGCGGATCAGGCGTCCCTGTTTTGCGTATTCAGTCAGATAAATGGCAGATACGACCCCCAGGGGCAGGGCGAGGGAAATGGCCCCGACCGTCAGATAAAGCGTACCGACAATGGCCGGCATGATGCCGCCCTTCGTCATGGAATCGGTCGGCGGCAGGGTCAGAAAGTCCCACGTGATGGCCCGCGATCCGTGGATAAAGACATAGGCCAGAATCCCCAGCAGGGCAAGCGTGATGACCAGCGCCGACAGGCTCACCACGCCGAAAAATATCCGCTGCTTGAAGTATCGCCAATGCATGTAGGATTGCATCGTCATTACAGCGTTCCCGATCCTTCTTCCTTGAATTTATTGGAAATGTAATCTGCAACCAGATTAAAGGCCAGCGTAATGAAGAACAGGACGATTCCCGTGGCGAACAGGGCATGGTAATGCCCGCTGCGATAGGGCGCCTCGCCCATTTCCGCGGCAATGCTCGCCGTCATGGGTCGCACGGAATCGAAAATGCTGTGCGGAATCGCCGCTGCGCCGCCCGCCACCATCAGCACCACCATCGTTTCACCGATGGCGCGGGCCATCCCCAGGATCACGGCCGTGGAAATGCCGGAAAGCGCCGCCGGCACGCTGATGCTGACGATCGTTTCATATTTTGTCGCCCCCAGGGCGTAGGAAGCTTCTTTATACTCTCGCGGCACGGCATACAGGGCGTCTTCCGAGATGCTCGAGATGGTGGGAATGGCCATGATGGCAAGCATGACTGAGGCGTTGACAATATTGAGGCCCGTCGGCAGATCAAAGGTTTCCTGCAGCCAGGGCGCAATAATGACCATGCCGAAAAAACCGAGCACGACGGAGGGAAGCCCGGCCAACAGCTCGATGACGGATTTAAGGATCTCCTTGATCGACGCCGGGGCGATTTCGGAAATGTAAATCGCCGACAGGACGCCCATCGGGATAGCAATGAGGCAGGCAAGCAGGGTGACCACAAGAGAGCCGACGATCAGCGGCCATATCCCGTATTCCGGGGGATCATAGGTGGGATACCAGAAGTTGCCGAACAGAAATTTGGATACCGACACCTCCCGAAAAATGGGAAGGCCCTCCCGGAACAGGAAAATCACGATGAGCCCCAGGATGAGCACGGACAGGATTGCAAAAAAGGCAAAAATATTCTTGATGACGATTTCTCTGAGATGTCTGGTCACGGTTCGCCCTTGGGTTTGATGCAGTTAAATTTTTATCCCACCTGCTTGCCAACACCATTAGAAAATTCAAAGCGACAGGCTGTTTCGCCATCGTTTCTCAGCGCCTGGCGGCGACGGTCAAATGACAGGCAGAAACGGGGCTTACTTAGCCGATTTATTTCTTGGCACCCTTTACAGGAACATAGCCGTCTTTGGAAACCAGCGCCTGTCCGGCCGGGCTCAATACGAAATTGATGTATTTGGCCGTCTGTCCGGTCGGCTGCCCGTTGGTGTACATATACAGCGGTCTGGAAACGGGATAGGTTTTGGAAAAGGCATTCTCGATCGTCGCCTCAATGCCGTTGACCGTCAGGGGGTTGATCGACTTGTTGATATACCCCAGCCCGATATAGCCGATGGCGTAGCGGTTTTTGGAAACGGCCTGGACAATAGCGCCGTTGGAGGCCTGCATCTGGGCGCGCGGCGTCACCTTCGCCTTGTTCAGGACCATTTCGGCCCAGGCTTCGAAGGTGCCGGAGCTGCTGTCTCGGGAGATCACCACGATTTGCAGATCGTCGCCGCCGACTTCCTTCCAGTTCGTGATTTTGCCCTGATAGATCTGGCTCAACTGATCGATGCTGAGGGTTTTGACCTTGTTTCTCGGATTGACAATCGGAACAATGGCGTCAATGGCGACGACCGTGGCAACGGGATTCACACCCTTGGACTTGGCCAGTTCGATTTCCTTATCCTTGATTTCCCTGGATGAGTTGGCAATATTCGTCGTTTTGTCAATCAAGGCCTTGACGCCCTCGCCCGACCCGCCGCCGGACAGGGAGATATTGACGCCAGGATTTGCTTTCATGAAAGCCTCCAGCGTCGATTGGGCGATGGGAAGCACGGTGGTCGAACCCTTGATGACGATGTTCTCGGCAAAGGCCGCACCGGCACCGACGAACAGACAAAACACCATCAACATCAACTGTTTTAAGTACTTGCTCATTTAGGTCCTCCTGATTTTTTAAACACTATAAATGAGAATTGTTGCAGCATGATGACAGGATTGTGAAGATATTGTGAAAAACGCAAGGCATGTCAAAGGTTGTTCAGTGCCTGTGCGCGGATCACTGTCTGCTGGAGGTTCTTCCAGGTTTTTTCCGAGTACCGGATATCGATAAATTCAAGGATGGAGGCTTTTTCCATTTTCATCATCTTCTCCGCCGTGGTCTCCGCAGGAGCATCCTGATGCTTCTGAAGGCGGCGCTGTCCGGATGAACCTTTTTTCTCTGCCCTCTTTGCCGGAAAAGGCGTCAGTAGATCTCCGTCCGGCAGCCGCCGGCAAGCGTGGCGCCAAGTTCCCGGCATTGTTCCAGAACGTCTTGCGTAAGCGGGCCCTTGCAGACGACCGGGGGATAGACTTTTTTCAGGCCAAGTTCTTCCAGCTTAGCGTACTTTATGATTTGAGAATTTATTATATGCCCACAGGACGGCCCTCTCTTTCACGAAGCCGCAACTTTTGACATGGAATTGAAGTGAGGATCACGAATCGTATTCAATAAGCTGGATCGAATGGGTATGGTGTTGACTTGTATTCAGCAAACTGCCCCCCCCCTCGTGGTGTGTAGCTTGTTTGGCCTTCAAGATCACTGGCCGACTGCCCGGTTTCTTTGTCCTGACAATAGGCAGACCTTTGCTGTGAATCATGCTTTATTATCTTCGAGTTCAATAGCGTTACATTCAATATCAACGGACGGACGCGATCACGGTTCGGCTGATGATCTCATCCTTCATGGCCGGCGCCAGGTCGTTGAAATAGGCGGAATATCCGGAAACGCGAACCAGGAGATGGGGATATTTGTGCGGGTCGTTTCTCGCTTCCACCAGGATCCGGGGATCAAAGGCATTCACCTGGACCTGCATTCCTCCCCGCTCGAAGTAGATCTTCAGTAAAGCGTCAAGGAGAGAGGCCCCCTTTTCACCCTTCAAGAGGGCCCGGTCAAACTGGAGATTAAGATTGACCCCATTGGCGATCCGGGTAAAATCGATGCTGTTGACCGAGTTTAAGAGGGCCGTCGGGCCTTTTCGATCCATGCCGTTAACCGGGGCGATCCCGGAGGCGAAGGCCTCTCCCCGCCGGCGTCCGTGGGGCAGGGCGCCGGTGATTTTCCCGAAATACTGATGGGCCGTGACCGAGTAGATGCCGGTCACATACCGGCCTCCCCTGGCGCTCGTATATCCGCCGAGCGCGCTGTCGAAGGCGGCAATGACGTATCTGGTCCATCCGTCCGCCTCCGGTTCGTCATTGCCGAATTTTTCCAGGCCTCTCAAGTACAACAGCCATTTCTCATCAGGGATGTCCTTCCTCATGAGTTCCACCAGCCCGGGCAGGGTCATTTTCCGCTCCCGAAAAACCGCTCTGTCTATGGCATAGAGGGCGTCGCCGGTGTCGGCAGGCCCCACGCACTGAATGCCGGAGAAATTGTAGACGGCGCCGCCGCCGGTGGAACATCTGCCCGACTTGAGGCAACCCTCGAGCAGCGATGCTGCTCAGGGGCGTGGGATGCTCTTTGTGATTTGCCTTCTCCACCAGGTGCAGATCACCGATCAATCGCCTGACAAAGAAATTAAGTTGCCCTTCGAAGGCCTCCCGGACATCCTCCATGGATTTCATCCGGGATGCCGGTTTGGTCTTCAGGCCGCTCCGGAAAAAGGAACCGAAGCGCCGCCCCTCGTTGAGGGCCAGCTCCAACATGATGGGGACGTTGAAGATGGCCGCATCGGTGGAAGAGAAGCTCTTCCCCTGGCAGACGGGCTCCACGCATCCGACGGCGGTATAGTTTCTCGCATCGGCCGTCTTGTAGCCGTGGCTGCAGAGGGCCGCGATGATCACCTCGTCGTTGTAGAGGGCCGGCGAACCGCTGCCGGAGGCCAATGCCAGGTTGATTTTATGCCTGTACGTCTCGGAGGATGATCTGTGCACCCGGGCGTGGAAATTCGGCTGGCGCATCCGGAGTTCATCCATGATTTCGAGAAGCAGGTCGCTGAGCTCATTGGCGGCATCGTTGCCGTTTTCGTCCACCCCTCCCACGGTGACCACCTGCCCGTTGAACATGCCTCCGTGGAACCTCATCATGGGTTTCGAGAAGACGGGGATGATCTCCGCCATCTTGATTGAAAAGGCGGCGAGAAGTTCCTTGGCCTGCTGCGAAGAGAAGGAGGGATCCTTCAGGCTGGTCCGGTAGTAGGGATAGAGGTACTGGTCGATCCGGCCCGGACAGATGCCGTTATCCAGGCTTTCCAGGTTGACGGCGATCTGGGCGAAAAAGAGGGACTGAAGGGCCTCGTGAAATGTCCTGGCCCCCAGGCGGGGTGCCCGCTGACACACCTGTGCGATGGTTTCCAGCTCCGCTTTTCGCCGCGGCTCTTTTTCTTGCGCGGCCATTTCCAGGGCCAGGCCGGCGTATCGTTCGCCGAAGCGGGCCAGGCCGTCGGCGATGATCTTCACCCCTTCATAGAAACACCACGTTTCCGACCCCGGGGACGCATCCTTCTGAAACCCTGCGGCCTCGGTCGCGATCCCCTCGGTTCCGACGGCGATGAGTTTCCCGTAATCCGGGGCAATGTGGGCCACCCCGCCCAGTTCATTGATGAGATAGAATTTTGCCGTCAGCTGATCGGCGATGAGGGCCAGCTTCTTTACAAATCCCGTGTCCAGTTTCATCGCGAGAAATCGCGGCAGCCAGAAAGGGACGATGGAGAGCAACTGCCGCCACTCGCCGTTCGACATCTCCAGCGGGTTGGTCTTCCTTTTGGTGAACGTGTGCGCCTCGGCAATGACAGGGACGCCGTGGAGCTCCGGGTAGATGGCGCCTCCTACCCGCCTGGAGGAATAATTGCCCACGATCAGTTCATCGGGATAGATCCGGATAGATTTGTTTTTCAGGACCTCCGTCAAGGCTTCCGCGATCTGAATATAGGGCGACTTCTTCCGATTCTCCCCGGCTTTGAAGTACCGCGTCCAGATCATGGCCCGCTCGGTGCAAACCCCAGGTTTCGCACCCTGCACGGCTTCCTTCAATGCGTCTATCCGTTTCGAACAGCGCGTGATTTCAGTCATAGGCGACGACATGGATTCCCTCCCTGGCAAAGCGCTCGACTACCGGTCTCAGGTCCGGCCTGTGGGGAATGTTGAGGTCGGGGCCGGGCCTGCCCGTCCCGATCCGGCCTACCTTCTCTTCCCCCAGCCTGTGGTAGGGCAGGCAATGAATCGTGTCCATGGTGCATTCATGAAGAAACGCCGCGGTGGTGAAGATATTTTTCTCATTATCGTTGATGCCCGGTATGACCGGCATCCTGGGCTGCAGGTGCGGGAATGAGGTGGCCAGCCTCCGGAAGTTTTCGAGAATGAGTCCATTTCCCCGGGTCGTACAGGATTCGTGACGCACCGAATCCATCTGCTTGAGATCAAAATAGATCAGGTCCAGGAAGGGCGTGATCCGTTCCATGTCCGCCCAGGGGAAATGGCCGCACGTCTCCAGCGTGACATGGATGCCCTCGCCCTTGAGGTGCGGCAGGAAGTCCTCCAGAAAAGCGACCTGCAGCATGGGTTCACCGCCCGACAGGGTGACCCCTCCCCCGGAGGAAATGAAAAAATCCCGATCCTTGAGCACCTCCGCGAGCAGATCTGCCGTCCCCCATGTTTTTCCTATCATTCTCAGTGCCCGGGTCAGGCAGGAAGCAACGCAGTTTCCGCAACCGTCGCAAAGCGAGTGATCGATCCTTCGCTCGGGGCCGGTGAGAATGGCCGTTTTCGGGCAGACCTCGCGGCAGGCATAGCACTGAACGCAGCAGTGGGTGAAAAAGGCGACCTCCTGCCTCGCCTGATGGGATTCCGGGTTGTGGCACCAGGCGCACCTGAGGGCACAGCCCTTGAAGAAGATGACCGTTCTTATTCCCGGCCCGTCATGAAGGCAGAAACGCTGGATATCAAAGATCAGGGCTTTTTTCTCGCCGGATTTCCCGGCCTCTTGAATCAAATCGTCGTTCATTGACGAGTATCCTGTTAGACCTATGAAAAACGGCTTCATGCCGGATCAAGACTTCACCAGTTGTTGATCCTGCAGATGAATTCCGGCAGCAGCAGAACCTCCGCCTGACTGTCCGCGGGCATGTTTTCGCGCGCCCGGATGTAGCAGCCGTTGCATACATGGACCATATGCCTGGTTTTCACATTCGTGAGCATGTGGTTCAGGCCCTGCTCTGTGTGGCAGCAGGCCGGGGCGCCGATGCGGTTGATGGAGAGCCCCTCGATTTTGTCGAAAACGGCGTTGGTCGATTTCAGGTCCATCGGGGCCGGGGCAAGCTTATGGTGCAGCCGGTAGCAGCCGGCGTAATAATCGATCGCCTCGTTCCACTGCATCGGCGGGAGCGCCTCCTGCAGCAGGGCGGGATAAAAAACGATGTCCGCTTCCGGAAAGGCGTGCCTGAAGATGGGGTAACAGGGTGAGCAGAAAATCACGATCCTCCGGGCGCCCAGCTCCTTGGCCAGCTCCAGGTTCATGCCGATGAATTCCTGCGAAAGCGACCGGCATTCCGACATAGCCTGCTCGTCGCGCTGCTTGATCGCCGGCCGATAGAGGTAATTGCCGCAGCAATACTCCTTTGAGAGGAACGTATAGCTGACGCCGCAACGGTCCAGAATCCGGGCGTACTGCTGCAGGACGTGCGGAATCAGAAAGGGGATCTGGCAGCCGGAGATGATGACGTTTTCGGCCCGGCGGTCGTAGGGAAGTCCCCATTTCTCCAGGATTTCGATGCGATTGGTCATGTTCGCGTCCGCATTGCCCGTTTCACGGATCGACGCCAAGGTCTTTTTATCGATGAGCGCGTGCATGGAATCAGCTCCTTTCCTTGAGAAAAAAACGCCACTTGCAGAATGCATCGGCGGGATGCGGATCGGGCGGCGCGAACAGACATTCCACCTCGATGCGCTTATCGATGACCTCGGCAAAGCTGGTGAATTCGCCTCGGTGCATGTCCTTGCAGACAAACTCGCCCAGGCCTCGCCCGAGCCGGGCGACCTGCACGGGACAGGACGGCACGGTCAGGATAACCTCATGCTCCGATTCCTGAATATCATATCCGACCAGGATGGTCCAGGGGAACAACCGCAGCGCCTTGACGAATCCCTCCAGGCCCTTCTGCTCGAGTGGGTATTTCTTGATAATGTCCCGCGCCGCCAGGCCGCCGACGCGATACCAGACGCGCTCGTTGATGCGCTCGGCCGCAGGCTGCCCGAATTGCTCCGCCACATAGAGAAACCAGAAGGCATCCATGACCCGGTAATTGTGCAGAAGAAACTCAATATAATTTATCAGCTCCGGCGCTTCCATATTCTCGAATATTTTCATATCCATACGGGTATCTCCTCAAAGGAACTGGCGTTTGGCGCAACAGGAACTTTTTTTCGATAAGTGAATGTACGAAGAAAGACGGTGTGTGTCAATTGAAATAGTGGCTTGCTTATTCGATGCCGAAAACCACCCGCGCGTTTTGCGACGTCGTGGAGCCGACTTCCGCCAGTGTGAGACCTTTGATATCGGCGATTTTTTTCGCTGTATGAACTACGTAGGCGGGTTCGTTGCGTTTGCCCCGGTGCGGTTGCGGCGTCAGATAAGGCGCGTCGGTTTCCACAAGCATTCGCTCCAGGGGAACCTGCCGGACCACTTCGAGCAGTTTCTCCGATTTGGGATAGGTCACCGGTCCCGGAATTGAAATATGAAAACCCAGATCGAGACACTTTTTTGCCATGGCGGCGTCGCCGGAAAAACAGTGAACAATTCCGCGTTTTTTCCCTTTCCAGGCCCTCAGCATATTGAGGGTTTCCGTATGGGCGTCGCGATCGTGAATGATCACGGGCAGGTTGAATTCGTCAGCCATCTCAAGCTGTTCGCCGAAGCACCGGATCTGGACATCCCGCGGCGAACGGTTGCGGAAAAAATCCAGACCGATTTCCCCATAGGCGACCACCTTCGGCTGACCGACAAGCTTGCGGATGGCGCCGTAGGTTTTTTCGTCAATGCCCTTGACGTCATGGGGGTGAACGCCCAGCGCGGCATAGACGAATTCATACTGGGCGGCAATGGCCAGAGCCTTCAGGCAATCCCGAAGATTCGTTCCGACGGTCACAATGGCGTCGACGCCGGCCTCTTTCGCCCGGCGCACAACTTCGCCGCGGTCCGGGTCAAACTCCCGCATTTCCAGATGGGCGTGAGAATCTATCAGCATCATGTGCTCTTTTCGAGGCCTATTTTCTCTCTTCCATGACGACAATCACTTCTTCGGCATTCTCCGATACATCGGGCAGCGTCTTCAGATATTGCGCAAGTTGCTTTTCGCTGATCTGACCTCTTGAAATCCTGTTCGCCATTAACCTTCTGTCCGTCTCTTCTAGAATGGCAGTGTTGTTCTTTCGACATAGCGTCTCCTTATGTGATTAAGTCTATCCGTTCGTTATGCCTTCTATGACATCATGAGGTCAGCCTGTCACCCGGAAATCCGAGACAGGAGCGCGGTAAGCTCCGGCGTCATTTTCCGTCCCTGCCAGATCCCCTGTACCAGCGAGACGGCCTCTCCGCGGGCATCAATCAGCTCAAGATCGAGCGAAAAGTCCGCCTTTCCCTTTTCTTCGAGTTCCGTTCGGATGCGGACCGCCTGCTCCTCGCTCAGTTCAACTTCCAGCGTGATGTCCGTCAGAGCGGGGCGACGGAAGCGGATGTGCACCTCCTTGACAAGGGGATAATACTGGCTCATGTTAAAAGATGCGCCGAAGATGGCGCCGCCCATGACCTCGCCGATCGTAAACAGGGAGCCGGCATACATGATCCCAACGTGGTTGACATTTCCCTGAAGCGGCATCAGGAGTTTCACATGGCGCTCGCGCAGGGAAAGAACTTTCAAGCCCGTTCGCCCAATGCCTTCGATGCCCGATTCCACAAATAGCGCCAGTGCTTTGTATTTCTCATCGATCATACCGTCTCGTCCCCCCAATATTGATCTATGTTCTCTTAATATCAAATTCCGACGAAATCGTCTTATCCCGCATGCATCAATAAGAGCAATGGTGGTTACTGACGGTTCGGAGGTTTATTGAACCAGTCTGGCTGCTTTTTTAAGATGCTCGACGGTCTCTTTGGCCATCCGGTCGAGCAGTTCCCGGCAGGTCGGGATATCATGAATCAGCCCGATGGACTGGCCGACCATTAGAGGTGCATAGTCCACATCGCCCGTTTCCCAGGCGTCCTTGATCCGTTGGCCGGACAGCAGTGGGATGAGTTCCTCGAAACCGCCGCCCCGCTCTTCGATGGCGCAGACCTCCTCGATGACCCTGCTTTTGAGCGCCCTTCCTTGCAGTCCGAGGGATTTCCCGAACATGGTGGTTTCATACTCCTGACGTTTGAGAAGTTCCTGTTTGATATTGTCGTGCACCTCGCACTCCCGGGTGGCGATGAAACGGCTGGCCATCATGACCCCCTGTGCCCCAAGTACGAGCGCAGCGGCCACAGATCGGCCATCTGCGATGCCTCCGACGGTCACCACGGGAATCTTTACCGAATCCACGATCCGGGGCGTCAGAACCATGGTGGTGACGTCGTCGTTGAGCGGATGGCCGCCTTCTTCAATGCCGGCGGCATAGATGCCGTCATACCCCACACGCTCGGCATGAATGGCGTGACGGACCGCGCCGACCTTATGGAAGATTTTAACGCCGGCTTTTTTCAGCATCTCGATGGCTTCCATGCCGGAGGCCTTGTCCACGGGCGTTCCGGAAAATTCGATGCCGGGCACCTTTTCCTCGGCGCAGACCCGAATGTAAATCTGGTGGTGCTCCGGTGTGATGCGCAAAGACGGCAACAGCGTGATGTTGATCATGAAGGGCTTGTCCGTGAGTTTCCGGGTTTCCTCAATGGCGGCGCGAAACGTCGTTTCCGTTTCATAGTTGCCGGCAGTGAGATTGCCCATCCCCCCGGCGTTGGAGACGGCTGCGCAGAAGCCGGGTTTACAAAGCCACATCATGGCGCCACAGATAATGGGATATTTGATCCCGAACATTTCGGTAATGGCCGTCCTGAACATGAATTGTCTCCTTCTTGCGTTTTTTGCGATGAATCACCGTTGCCGGACGGCATCCCTAAATCAGAAGCTCCTGTTTCTGTCAACCCTTTTTGTCATCCCGGATGTGATCCGTGTGGTCCGGAAACTCCTTGACAGCAGGGCCTGATTCCACTAGCTTCGGGCGCATGAAATACAGTGAAGCCAAACAGGGGCGGATTTTTGTGATCCGCCTGGAAGATGGAGATATTGTTCACGAGGCAATCGAACAATTTGCGCGTGACCGGAATATCGGGGCGGCGACGCTTATCATTCTGGGCGGCGCAGACGGCGGCAGCAAAATCGTCGTCGGACCGGAAGAGGGACGCGCAAAACCAATTATTCCTATGCAGCATATCCTTGGCGACGTCCACGAGGTATCCGGTGTCGGCACAATCTTTCCTGACGACGAGGGCAACCCCGTTCTTCACATGCATATGGCCTGCGGCCGGCAGTCGGAGACCGTCACCGGTTGCATCCGCACAGGGGTCAAGGTCTGGCAGGTCATGGAGGTCGTTCTTTTTGAGTTGACGGATTCAACAGGCAGACGGATCATGGATCCCCAAACAGGGTTCAAGCTTCTCATCCCATGAGAGGCATTTGCCATTCGGATTGTGGGAGAAATTTTCATGGCAACATTTGTCCTGGTCCATGGCGCCACGGCAGGAGGCTGGATCTGGCGCTCCGTCCCGTCGCTTCTGCGGGATGCGGGACAGGATGTCTATACCCCGACCCTGACGGGACTCGGAGAACGCCGGCATCTGTTTCACCCGGACCTTTCGATGGAAACCCATATCCTGGACATCCTCAATGTCCTCATGTTTGAGGATCTGTATCATGTCATTCTGGTCGGTCACAGTTACGGCGGCGCTGTGATCACGGGCGTCGCCGAACGGGCGGCGGAAAGGCTGTCCCATCTGGTTTATCTCGACGCCTTTGTCCCTTATGATGGCGAGGCCGTGAAGGATCTCTATGATCCCCCGGTGGCTAACGCTCTGGCCGAACACTATCTGAATGGCGGCAAAGGCAGATCTGAAGACGCAGCATTGGCCGAAGACACGCGGTTTACGGCGCACCCCCTCAAGACCTTTGTCCATCCCCTGCAATTGAAAAACGAGGCGGCAAAGGCCCTGCCGCGAACCTTCATCTTCTGTACGGAAAAAACCGAGATGGGCCCGCGCGGACAGGGTATCATCCGGTCCGCCGAGCGGGCCAGAGCCGCGGGATGGGGCTACCATGAATTGCTTACCGGACATCATCCCATGTGGACCCTGCCCGGGGATCTGACAAATCTCCTGCTGAGCATTCCCGGTGCGAGAGTTTTGCATAACCGCTGAAAATGGTTCGCAAGCGGCGAATGAAAGATTTTTCGTTGATGGGGACGCGACTCTGTCATGTCCCCATGACTAATTCATTGATTTCAAAAATATTTTGGCCTTATAATATTTTATGCGAAAATGATTTTGAGCCGCGGCGAAGCCATTTTTCAAAGGTCTCTGTGCAGGATTTCGGGGCATAGTCGATAAAAAAAGAGCGTGATGCGGCCAATCAGACTGGCATAGAGTCATGCCGGAAATGAATAAACTGACAGCTGCGGCAAAGCCATGAGCAATAATTTCCATGTGAAGAATCAACAAGAACCCGACGACCTGTTCTCATCCGGGTTCATCTGTATCGCACACCGGGGTGCAAGCGGCCATGAACCGGAAAACACGCTGTCTTCCGTCGAAAAGGCCGTCGCGATGGGCGCACACTGGATCGAAATCGACGTTTTTGCCGTGGAAGGTGAACTGGTCGTGATTCATGACGAGCGGCTCGAAACGACAACCAACGGGACCGGCCATGTGATGCAATGTTCCCTGGCCTACCTGAGATCGCTCGATGCCGGCAAGGGCCAGAAAATTCCGCTGCTGCGCGAAATCTTCGAGCTGGCGAAAGGCCGGGTGGGCGTCAATGTGGAGCTGAAGGGGCCCGAAACAGCGGCGCCCGTCGTAAAACTCATTGATGAATACGAAGTATTTTGTGGTATGTATGGCCGGCGGATCCTCGTTTCCTCTTTCAATCATCGCGAACTGGCCAAAGTCCGATCCTTGAATCCGGACATTGCGCTCGGCGCGCTCGGATTCGGCCTCCCGCCTGCGCACGCCAAATTTGCCCAGGACCTGGGCGCCGTTTCCGTTCACACCAGCCTTGCCTTTGTCAACCGGGCCTTCGTGGATGACGCTCACCGGCGCAGCCTCAAAGTTTTTGTCTATACCGTCAACCATCCGGATGACCTCAGGCGCGTACGGACGATGGGGGTGGACGGCGTCTTCACCAATTATCCCGAAATTGTACTTTCGGACAATCGCTGAATATGTTCGATCATTTCGATTTTATCGCCCCCTGGTACGACAGGATCGTTCGCCTTGCCGTTTCCGCCCGGCTGACGGAAGCGCTGAAGTTGCCTATCGACGGAATCCTGTTAGACGCCGGTGGCGGCACGGGCCGGTCTTCATTCCATCTGCGCCCGCTGGTCGGCCATCTCGTCCTCTGCGATTTTTCACTTCCCATGCTCAGGCAGGCTAAGGCCAAGGGGGGGATGGAACTGACGCAGGCGCGAGCCGAAGAACTTCCCTTCCGGGACAGCGCCTTTGACCGCGTGATGGTCATCGACGCCCTGCATCACTTTTTCGACCAGCCGGCGGCGATCCGGGAATTCATTCGCGTGCTGAAGCCGGGAGGACGCCTCGTGATCGAGGAGCCGGACCGGCGGCATTGGATAATCAAAATGCTGGCCGTTGCCGAAAGAACGGCCCTCATGCGCAGCCGCATTCGTCCCATGACAGACATCGTCGATATGATTGCAGCCCAAGGGCTTTCCGCACAGATCGAAAGCGGCAACCGCTTCACTTCATGGATCATCGCCGACAAACAGCCCCAGCCCTGATGCTTCCGGAGTATACAGGCCTCATTACAGGACATTGTAAGCCTCTCAAAGGGGTCTTCATGGCTTCTAATAAGACTTGAAAGCTTTATTCACACAGTGTATATGAAAATCATCGGTATATTTACGGATATTTAGCTGCAAAAGGGAATCAGATTGAAAACGCAAGTCGCCGTCAGTTTTGAAGACAGCCATATCCGGGTGGTTTTTGCTTCTCAGAATAAAGGCAAAACAACCATTCAGCGAACCGTTCTTCTCAGGGATGAGGAATTCGATGCTTTCCTGGAAGCGAATAAGCTCCCGAACCTGTCTGTTGTGTACCCCTTCAGAAATTATTACAGTGATGTCGTTTCAGTGCCTTCCGTCAAACAATCTTACCTGAAAGCAATTATCGAATCAGAGATCAGGAAACGGTTCCCTGACCTTAATCAGTTTTCCTTCTGTTATTCGGTCCTCGCTGATAAGTCTTCTGAAGAAAAGAGGCTCAGGGAGGTGTTTTTCTTTGCCGTTGACAACAAGGAAATTGACCGGATCATCCAGCGTTTTGAGAGACGTGGAAAAACGGTCAAGTTCATCTATCCCGATATGGTTGCCGTTTCACATTTCATTCAATCGCGGGATGGCGGCGCCGACAAAAACGTTCTCGGCTTTTATGCTTCTGAAACGGACAAAGTCCTTCTGCTTGTAAAAAACGGACAACTTCGATTTATCCGGGTCACCCCGTCCACAGAAAAAAGGATACAGGACACGGACATTGACAATATCAACATGACCGCGAGCTATTGCCGGCAATCACTGAGATTAAATCCGGAGCAAATTGTGGTTTTAAATGTATCGGCCGGGACAGAAGGAACTTCAGGTCGCACCGTTATTCCTGTAATCGGGATCGAACACCCTGCAGGTCTTGCCGTTTCGGAAGAAACATACCGCGATGACATGGCGCCGCTGGCGGCGATCCTGTTCAGAGACAGGCTGAAAAATGACAGCCTGGTCCCTCAGAGATACAGACTGCTCTGCATCCAGAGATATGCAGTCGCTTATGCCATCCTTTTCTTTCTTCTGTTTTCGCTGATCGGATTGAGTTATCTCACCATCAACCTCACGGAAGTCTTATCGCAGAAAGAAAAAATCAACCGGCTGAGAAAAGATATAGCAGGGATGGAGATCATCGTCTCCGAACATGATAAAAATTCGGCAGGCCTTCAGATGATCCTCCCCCTGATACAGTTCATCAATGATGTCCGTTCAGGTCCAGACATGCAAAAAACATTGACTTCTCTTGATTTTCTTCCCATGGAAGGGATTGACATCCAGAGCGTTCAGTTTGACAATAAAAAGGACGTTGTCCAGCTTCAGCTATTGGGAAAAATAGAGTCGAAGAATTACAGTGACATGCACAGCACGCTGCAAAAACTGCTGAAAAGCATCAACAAAGGCGCCGGGATGGTTATCCTTTCAAGAAACATGGAGCTGAAGGACGGCCAGTTTAAGATTGAGGCCGAAGCAAAGATTCAATAAAGCATGGCAGAACATATGGATCATAGACTGAAACGACTCCTGATATATTATGCGGTTTCCGCCTTCTGCGCGACGGCGCTCATCTCCGGAGCGATCATTTCCGACCGTTACATTATCAGTCTTTCAAGCACGTTGAATCAGTTTCAAACCCTCAAGATCAACAGCGTAAAGATGAAAACGGCGACGAAAGACATGGACAAATTGTCGGTCAATGTAGGCTCGTTGATCCCCCCCAGCTATCAAACGGAAGAGATGGAAGGCGCCATTCTGAAAACGGTTGATGCAATTAAAACCCGCATGAAGGGCGCCGACATAAATCTGGCAAACCTTGAAAAAAATGAAAATGAAGTCACCCTGCCAATTTTTATGACAGGCGCCATGGGCGAGTATGCGTCGTTTATCAATGACGTCGGATACCTGCAATCGCTGGCTTCCCCCTTCATGTTCATCAGCAGTATTTCAATATCAAAATCGTCTGATGAAAAAAAGAGTGCGGTCATCTTCGAAATCAAGGGGACGCTCAAAATGCGGTCTTTCGGGACAGGCGGGAAGGCATGAATGACGGCTACGTAAAAAGTCCGGATGCTGCGTTGCACTGCATCCTTCGTCATTGCGGCGTACGTCCGCGTATGCCTCATTTCTCAGGATTTGTGCGCCTTGCCTGCGGATCTTTTTGCGCAGCCGTCCCGAAACCCACGTTTTTACGATTTTTTGCGAGGAAGGCATGAATATCGACAGAAAAATCATCATTTTTTTCATATCGATCCCCCTGGCGGCGATCCTGATCATTTTTCTGGTTTCAAAAGTGAAATTCGACCTGTCTCTTTCGCCCCTGGAAAAAAAACTGTTTTACTTCAACTATGAAAGTACCCCCAAAGTCATTGAGAGAATGCCGGCGCCGGTAAAATCCATAAAGAGCCCGATTATGGTCTCAAAATTACCGGGAAGGGGATTTCCCGATGCTCCGCTTATCAGCGTTACACCCCCCTTATCCGGCGCCGACAGAAAGGTGTCGTTGATATTTGTCAACAGAAGCAGAAAAATGGCCATTATCGACGGCAAACTCCTGCATGAAGGGGATGTCTTTGATCATCACAGGATTGCAAGGATTGAAAAAGACAAGGTATTATTGAAGAATAAAGAAGGTGAAAAATGGCTGAATTTAGAATGAAATACCTGCTCAAGTGCCTGCTGCTTTCGGGTCTGTCCCTGGGCTTGTTGTCATGCTCTTATTCGGACAATCTCTTTAAGATCAAAAGGGAGGTCCAGATCCCAAAAGCAACCGTTGCGCCGGACAAAGCGGCCCCGCCGCCCGGGACGCCGGATTTCGTTCCCGTACGGGAAGACATATCTCCTCTGAAAACGAGGATTGTCGATCTGGCCGCGCGCAATACGCCCCTGAGGGATGTCCTTTTTATCGTTGCCGATGCAACCGGCCTCAATCTGGTTATGGACAGGGATGTAAGCTCCGAAATCCCCATCACTATGAATTTAAAGAATGTCACCGCGGAAGACGCCCTTAACCGGATTTTCGCGTCCGTCGATTATTATTATGTCATCAAAGACAACATGCTGTTAGTCAAGGCCGCCGAGACGAAGACCTTCGAGCTGGGACACCCGGCGGTCATACAGACCTACAGCACCGATCTGGGCGGCGACATTCTCGGGGCGGCCATGTCCGGAGGCAGCGGTACCGGCAGCGTAGGCAGTCATTTAAAAGGGGCTATCTCCCAAAAAACGGAAAGTGACAAGAGCGCGTTCAATTTCTGGGAGACGATTGAAAAAACAATTGAAAAGATGCTGGGCCCTCCGGGCGGCGCATCCGCCTCCGTGCAGCAGAGCTTTTCCGTGAACCGCTTGATGGGAACCATCGTTGTCACGGCAACGAGAAAAAAACTGGAAAAGGTGGAAAGCTACATCAATACGATCAAAAAGGTCATGAACCGGCAGGTGCTGGTCGAGGCCAAGGTCATTGAGGTGGTCTTGTCAGACAGCCTCCAGTTCGGCATTGACTGGAGTTCGCTCACCTCCTTCAATGATCGCCCAGTGCGGATGAGAACAGCCAATTTCGCCGGCATCGCCGCGCCGGCTGTATCGAGCCCGGTATTTATTGCCGGTACGACAGCCGCGGATTTTACCGCCCTTCTCCAGGCGATCCAAACCCAGGGCGAAACGAGAATATTATCCAACCCCCGGCTGAATATCATGAACGGTCAGACAGCGATCCTGGGCGTGGGAAGAAACACCTCTTATGTCTCGAAGGTTCAAACAACCCAGACAACTGCCGGGACAGCCGCTCCGATCATTACCTTTACCGTCGATACAGGCAGCGTTCTTTCAGGGATCATGATCGGCATCGTGCCGTATATCAGTGAAAGCGGGGAAATCTCCATGTCGATTACGCCGATTATCTCCGATCTCGTAAAGCTTGACGCCCAGTATTTCGGCGCAACGGATACTGCAGGGAATCGTCCTTATCTCATCCAGTTGCCCCAGATTGATCTCAGGCAGATGAGCACCACCGTAAAGGTGAGAAGCGGCCAGACGGTCGTTATCGGAGGGCTAATTCAAAAAAGAGAAGGCGTCACGGACAGCCAGGTCCCGGGTCTCGGGGACATTCCCATTTTAGGGTATTTATTTAAAAGCAGGGACAAGGGCGTGAAGAAAGCGGAACTGGTTTTGTTGCTTCAACCCGTTATTATATCAAGATGAAGCCTTGAGAGCTTGCATAGCCGGATGAAACGAGGATAAATTTATGGCAGTCGTACGGATTGGAGATATCCTTCAAACGAAGGCACTCATCAACCAGAATCAGATTAAGATTGCCCTCAGCCAGCAGAACATAACCGGTGATCTTTTTGGAGATGCGATCGTCAAGCTGGGTTTTGTCTCATCGAAGGAACTGGGGCATGCGCTGGCTGAGCAGGCCGGAATGGAATATGTCGATTTGAGTCAGCATCTCATCTCTGAGGAGGCCTTGAAGCTGATTCCAAAAGAGGTCGCCGAAAGCACCGGTTTCATGCCTATTGACGTCACGGACGGCAGGCTGAGAATAGGAGTCACGAACCCGAGTAATATTATTGCCATTGACAAAGTTGTTTCACTGACCAAAACGCAACCGAGAGTTTACATGGTTGATCCTGATAATTTTCGGGAATGTTTGGAAAAGAGTTACTTTTTTCTTGAAAATCCGATCCTGCAAAACAGGGATAAAATCATTAACGACATCAGGGAGACGGGAACAGCCGGCGGGAACGAGATAACATCACTGGCGGATATGATTTTCATGGATGGAATCCGAAAAAATGCCACAGACATTCATATCTCGCCGGCTTCTGACAGCATTCATGTATTTTACAGAACAGACGGTGTCATGCACTACGAACACGGACTCCCGAAGATTGTCCGTTCCGGGATCGTATCCAGAATCAAAATTCTTTCAAAACTGGATATTGCCGAAACACGACTGCCCCAGGACGGCTCGTTTACCTACACGTTCCTGAACAAGGATTATGATATTCGCGTCTCAACGATTCCCACCCTGTATGGAGAGAACGTCGTTATGCGCATCCTTGCCGGAACAGGCGCCCTGCTGAGGATTGATACGCTCGGTTTTCATGAGCAAAGCGCAAGGGAGATAAAAACACTGTTCCAGAAACCCTACGGGGTGATTCTCGTTGCAGGGCCGACCGGTTCGGGTAAAACAACGACGCTTTATGCAGCCCTGAGAGAAATCAATCTCCTTGAAAGAAATGTCATTACCATCGAAGATCCGGTGGAATACAAATTGAGCATGGTCCGGCAGAGCCAGGTCAATGAAAAGGCCGGCTATGGTTTTGCCTTCGCAGCCAGGAACTTCATGAGACAGGACCCCGATGTGATGCTGATCGGTGAGATCCGTGATGAAGAAACGGCAAAAATTGCCATACGAACATCCATAACGGGGCATCTGGTTCTTTCGACGATTCACACCAATGACGCTTTGACGTCGATCCCGAGGCTGCTGGATCTCAAGATTGATAAATTCTTGTTGTCGTCTTCACTGCTGGCCGTCATTGCCCAGAGACTTGCGAGGAAGATCTGTCCCTCCTGCAAGACGCCCCACGCCCCGAACGATCATGAAAAGAGACTTTTTCAGGAATATGGAATGACGATTGAACAGATTTTCAGGGGGCAAGGATGCGACAGGTGTAACGGCTTTGGATACTTGGGGAGGATTGTCATTGGCGAAATCCTGGTTATCGATGACGAGATGAGGGGATTGATTTACACTGACGCTTCCATCACGGCCATGCAAGCAGCGGCTGTGAGAAAAGGCATGATCCCCCTCAAACAGGACGGCCTGAAAAAAGTGGCGCAGGGCATTACATCTCTGGAGGAACTGATCAGGGTCGCCGGATGAATCACTACTCTTACAAGGCCGTTGACGCCAGGGGAAATGTGCTCAAGGGCATCCTCGAAGGGCATGATGCGATTTCCGTGCAAGGCAGCCTGACGACGAGAGGCTTGTATGTTCTTCAGGTCCGGGAATCCGGCAGGCTCATCAAGAAATTTGAAGAAAGATTAAGCGCCTTCAGAATATCAAGAGAGGATATTATTGAGTTTTCATCAAACATGGCAATCATGCTTCGCGCCGGCGTCCCGCTCTTGTCTGCCCTCGAAGACATCATTAAAACGATGACGAATGAATACATGAAGGGCGCCATCATCGACGTTAAAAAAAATACGGAAATGGGTGTAAAATTTTCCGACGCCCTGAACCTGCAGACAAAGATTTTTCCCGACATCCTGATCAGGCTGGTCAGAGTCGGCGAAGAAACGGGGCGCCTCGATAACAGCCTTTCGGAAGTCGCCACTCACCTTCAGAAGCTCGAAGATCTTGCCGCCACGGTCAAGCGGGCCTTGATCTATCCCCTGTTTTCCTTAATCACCACGGGCGCCGCCATCATCTTCTGGCTTGCCTATGTCTTGCCGAAAATCATGGAGGTGATTATCAGCCTGGGCGTAAAAATGCCCCTATTGACGAAAATATTGTATGAAGTGAGCAAAATAACCGAAAAATACTGGTATGTGATGATTATGATCCCTGTCTTGCTCTTTATCGCCATACAGTTGATGAAAGTTAAATTGTCCACACGGTTTTACTGGGATATGGTTAAAATAAAACTTCCTGTCATCAGACTTCTGCTGCACAATCGCCTGCTTGCCCTGCTTTCCGAGCAATTAAGATTGCTGATCATGGCCGGCGTCACCATTGATCGGGCTTTCGATGTAACGGCCGATGTTATGGGAAACGAAGTCTTCAAACAGGCCATTCTGAGCGTCAAGGCGGATATCATGGCGGGAAGAAAGATATCTGAGGCATTGAGCAAACATAACATCTTCCCGCCCCTCGTCATCAGAATGGTGTCCATTGGGGAGTCGAGCGGTAATCTGGACGCGCAATTCGGATTTCTTGCGGAACACTACTACAAGATTGTGGACGATTTTTCAGAAAAGATCGGCAAAATGATTGAGCCCATGCTGATGATCGTCCTTGGGTTGTTAATGGGTGTCATGATCGCGGGTGTTCTGCTGCCCATGTATGATGTCTTTTCAACAATAAAATAGAGGTTTTTCGCCGATTATGGATTATCTGGAATTCTTTCAGCTTCATGAAGATCCCTTCGGACTTACGCCGGACTCTTCCTATTTCTACCCCTCGCGGATGCATAACGACGTCCTGGCTTCTCTGGATTACGCCGTGGAACAGAAAGAAGGTTTTTCTCTGGTCATAGGCGAACCGGGAACCGGAAAAACAACGATATTGAAAATATTCATGGACCGATGGAAAGACAAGGCGGAAATCGCCCTGATCATGACGCCCCGGCTCTTGCCGGAGGAGCTTCTTCAGGCGGTTCTGGACGACTTGAAAATCGACCATGAAAAGACGAATAAAAATGAAATGTTCAAGGCCTTCCGGAATTTTCTCATCGATCGATCCGTTTCCGGCAAACGGGTTATCATTATTGTGGATGAAGCGCAGAATCTCTCCGATGGATCCCTCGAAGAACTGCGACTGCTGTCAAACCTGGAGACGGAAAAGGAAAAGCTGCTGCAGATTATTCTTGTCGGACAAACCGAGCTTTTGAAAAAGCTGAAATCCGAGAGTATGAGACAACTGGACCAGCGAATCACCATCAGGGCAACGGTAAGGCCTTTATCGCTCGAAGAGACCTCTGAATATGTCTCTTTCAGACTGATCAAGGGTGGGAAGGGTTCCGCAATTTTTGACGAAAAAGTCAAGAAAATGATATTCAAGCTGTCAGGAGGTATACCGAGGCTGGTCAACCTTATTGCATCGAGGGCGATGATGGTCGCTTATATCGGAACGGCGCATCAGATCCGGAAGGGACATGTGCTGGATGCCGTGAAACATTTATCAAACGCCCAGCCGCGTGCAATCCAGTGGCGAACATGGGTCGGATATGCCATTGCGGGTTTGCTGATTTGCTCGCTGATACCGGTTTTATATGTCGTTTATGGCAAGTCCCGGAGCCCAAGGGTGGTTCCCCAGTGGCGGAATAAAGCGGATACGATAAGTGTTTTCCCGGCAAAGCCGGCGGAAACGTCAACGCCATCCATCAACCCGGTTCCGGCCGCAACCCCGGACGCCCCGACCGTAAAACCGGATGCTCCGGCCGAGATTAGAAAGGAGGTCGTCGTGGCAGTCCCGGCGGCAAGGCTCAGAGAGATGCCTTCCCTGCAGGCCGGCATCAGGCGCATGGCCCTGCAGGGCGAACGCCTGGAGGTTATTGATGAGTGGTCGGAACAGGACGGCGGCAAGTGGTACCGGGTTAAAGGTTCTGACGGAAAGGCAATCTGGGTTGCGTCCCGTATCGTCCGGGATGATTGACGACTCCGTAAAAAGACTGGATGCTGCGTTGCGCTTCATCCTTACGTCATTGCGGCATACGCCAAAAGTACGCCTCATTTGGATGGGGACACGACTCTGTCATGTCCCCATGCGCCTTGCCTGCGGCCTTTTTACGAAGCCGGGATGATTTATTTTGATAATTGCCACAGCCGATCCCTGGCGGCGGACCAGAGGGGAGATTCTCTGCTTTCCATCGACATGGCCGTCTGATAAAACTGGATCGCGTCCGCTGTTTTTCCCTGTTTTTCCGCAATCCTTGCAAGTCCCAGATAACCCTGAGTGTCTCCTGCATCAGAAAGCCTGACAAAGACTTCACGGGCGCCATCCAGAGAATTCCTCTTTTCCTGCAGGAGCCCGAGGTTCAGGAGGGCAAACCGGTTGGCAGGATCCGTGGACAGCGCCTGCCGGATATATCCTTCGCCTTCCGCATATTTGCCAAGCTGGCTGTAAGCGATCCCCATATTTATATGAGAGTATAGATAATCCTTCCGGATCTGAAGCGCCTGCTTGGCATACCCGATTGCCTCTTCATAAGCGCCCGCCAGGATGAGGGCGCCTGCAAGGTTGTTCATGACGATATAATTTCTCGGATCCATCGCCAGCACTTTCCTGTAGTTTGAAACGGCGCCCTGATAATTTTTCTGCATTTCATAGGTTCTTGCCGTGTAGAGATAAAGATCTCTGTCTTGCCTGGATATTGCCTCGGTTTTTTCAGTCTGATCCGGCTTGCCCTTGCCGGATGCCTTCTTCTGCCTTGTCTCATCCCTGTTCTTGAGCAATCCCGCCGTTACAGAAGTATTCACAGGGCTTCTTGGCGCTGTTTTCCTGCGAACGCCCGGCGCTGTTTTGATCTTTTGCGGCTTATGTTCCGCGACTTGCAGCGACTGTTTTTCGTCGGCTTTTGGTACACCAGCGGCAATAACCGCTTCAGGCTGTTGAACAATGGAAGTTGCCGCAGGCGATACTGGAGGAGAAAGCTCTGTCATTTTCACCGGCGTCCGTGAAACGGGAGCGGGCGCCTGGAAAAAATCCATCAGGAAGATAGCGCCGACGCCGGCAGCCGCTGCGAAAGCGGTTATGGCAAGGGGAATCATGAAGCGGCTTCTCGCTTTCCGGGCGGAAGTTGTCTGCATGACGGTCTCTTTAAGAAGAGGCGGAACATCCCGCTTGGGGTCCTGGCGCTTGACTTTGGACAGTAAATCACTGATGAGGCTCATGGCTTTCCGTTTATTTCAGACTCATTCACGCTCCGGACTTTGAAGTGAAGTGACCGGTCCGGCCTGTCTGTTCCCGGCACGGATTCGTTTTTTTTCGCCATTTTCGTATTTTTCGCAGCTTCCTTCTTGAGTTCCCGGTAGATTTTCCATGAATAGTCAACGCGTTTACTCCGACCGGTTGCATTATAGCATCCGACGGCCTCCCAAGTATAGCCGTATCTGTCGATGCACGTTCTCAGAATTCGCGCTCCCGTCATGACATTGTAACAGGGATCGGACAAGAGCTCTTCCCGGTTCAGATGCAATACATTCAGCCATGCCGCGTTGATCTGCATCAGGCCTAAATCAGCCGAACCGTTTTTATTGATGTTGACGGCTTTCGGATTAAGTCCCGATTCCACGCGTGCGATGGACTGAAGAAGCTGCGGGTTGACGCTGTATTGCGCGCCCGCTTCTTCAAAGCAGAAAGCCTGCGCACTGACAGGCAGCAGGAAAGGGACACAGGCTGCGAGTATCGCTCCGAGCGCCGCAAGATAAAATCTCTTCAGAAGCTTCCTGTTGTTCAAAGGGTATAACCATCCTTGACGGCTGCATAAAAAGTCCGGATGCTGCGTTGCGCTGCTTCCTTCGTCACTGCGGCGTACGTACAAGTACGCCTCATTCCTCAGGATTTGCGCGCCTTGCCTGCGGAGCTTTTTACGCAGCCGTCGACATCGGCGCATTTATTGACTTTTTACGAGTTCATCATCCTTCAATCTCGGAAATTCCCGGTTTCTTCCGAAACGATTGTATTGAATGAAAATGAACAGCCTCTGTCGCCGTTTGACGAAGCCTGTTTTACAGGAATTGCCAAAATATACCGCAACGATTATAATTGCAATATATTTATATTTCAAGTAGTTGTTTAAACAAAAATGCGATGATTGATTGACGCTGGATGAAGTCATGATCACCATACTCCTTGTCGAAGATGATGTTGCCCTGAGGAAACAGATCCGTTTCTCCCTGGAGAGCAGTTACAGTGTCCTGGAAGCGGGGAACCGCAAGGAATCCATCGAGCGCCTGAAAAACAACGTAATCGACATCGTCATCCTTGATCTGGGCCTGCCCCCGCATGAAGACATCCCGGAAGAAGGTTTGTTTCTCCTTGATCATATCCTCCATCAATACGACTGCAAGGTCATTATTCTCACGGGGCAGAAAACGCAGGGCATCGCCCTCGAAGCGATCAGAGCAGGCGTATTTGATTATCTCGTGAAACCTGTAAGCATGGAAAAAATTCTTTTTTCCATTGAAAGGGCCATGTTGTTCACGAGCGTCGAAGCAGAACTCCACAAGCAGGGCATAAAAAAGATAACCATCGATATGGAAGTGGGAAAGGGATTGCAGATCCTTCGGGATAAAGCGGATAAACATGTCATCCTGAAGGTACTGAAGGATACGAATTTCAATATCACCCAGTCGGCAAAGATCCTCGGTGTAAAAAGGGAAAGCCTTTATTATTTTCTTAAGAAGTTTGGATTGAAAAGAGATCATGACGCTTGAACTGATCTATTCCTTTTTCATTTTGACGGGTTTCGTCATCATCGGTGTTCTGATTTACCTCCGTCATCTGACGAAAAGAGCCATCCGGACGATTCTTGAAATAATCGACCTGAACGCGAAACTGGAATACGACCTGCATCAGTTTCTTCCGCAATTGATGGCGCAATTGAAAAAATTAAAAATCGACGGCCTTTCCTATACCATCCATTATCTGGACACAACCATTCAAAGCACAAAATCCGCTTCCGTCAAAATGTTTGAAAAAACCGTTCACAGAGAGGACTACCGGATCACGATTGGGATCGTCCCGCGTCACGCCAGGGGCGAACAGCATTTTGTCAATATGATTGTTCTTGAAATCCTGTCCATCCTTGTGGAAATGAATATCCTCATCAAGATAAAAGTCATCGACGAGGCTTTTTACAAGTTCTCCAGGCTCCAGACCTTTCTTCTGCACGATGTCAAAAACCTCGCGCAGTTCATCGAAAGCCTGTCCTATAATACAAAACATCTTGAAACCCCTGACAAGAAAGACCGCTTCATCGGCTATCTGAAGGAAACCATGCCGGTCATATCAAGAAGCAGCGCAAAAATTATCAGCCTGCTGGACATGCAAAAGGGTACGGATGCTGAAAAATCTCCGCAGAACGTGATCGACTTGAAATTTCTCCTGGAAAATCTCGCCGGCCATTACAAATTGCAATACACCATTGAAGGAAACGCTTCGATCACGGCGGAGGAATACATGGTCATCTCCATTTTTGATAACCTGCTCAAGAACATCTATGACAAATCTCAACAGGAGTCTTGTGTCGCCTGCCATTTCCGCATTGATGATCGCGGAAAGGATATATGTGTTGTCATTTCCGACACGGGCGGGTTCACGGGAGACAAAAACAGGATTTTTGAACCTTTCTATTCGACGAAAAAGGGAGGACTGGGCATCGGCCTTTACCAGGCCAGAAACATCGCCAAAGCGATGAAGGGCGATATCCACATTTTACCTGAAACATCCGGGACCGCCTTTGAAATCATCCTGCCTGCGAATGTAACAGTGTAAAATTCTTTTACTCTTGATTCATTTTATTTCTGCTTTATATTAGCATCAAATGATACCGAAAGTGGATGATGGGCCAAAACCATCCAAATCCAAAACAGGAGGAGCAATCATGACAAAATTTAGAAAAATGAGCAACGAGAAAGGTTTCACCCTTGTGGAACTGGCTATCGTGCTGGTGATCATCGGGATCATCCTTGCAGGAATCATCAAGGGGCAGGAACTGATCACCAACGCGAAGATCAAGAGGGTATTTACGGCGCAGAAGGAAATGACGGCGGCGATCTACACCTATTATGACCGGTATGGAAAATTTCCCGGTGATGATAATACGGCCATAGCGAGATGGGGTGCGACATATAATGGAAACGGCAATGGCATCATCGAAGGGGGCACCATCGGAACCGACGCCGCACCGGGAACCATGTTTACCTGTGCCGCAGGCACGGCCTCCGAAACCTGCGCCATGTGGGAGCATCTGAGGCTTGCCGGGATCATCTCCGGAGCGGCTACGGTGGGCGCAGGCCGACTGAATCCATCGCACCCCTACGGCGGCACGATCGGGGTTGTCAATGGCACGGTTTCGGGCCTGCAGGCAAACTGGATCGGACTGTCCAGGATTCCTATGAATGTTGCGCAAACCCTTGATATTCAGAATGATGACGGGAATGCGATCACTGGTTCGATCCGTGGGAACCAGGCTTTCGTGTCGCCTATCACAGAAGCCCCGGTGTCACAGTTCTTTAAATTCTGATCTGTGGGGTTATTTTCTCGAAGGGGGGGCTTTGGCCTCCCCCTTCTTTATTCACTTCCCCCATCCACTCGTTGCCGTGCTTTCAGGGGCTTGATATTTCTTTGACTTTATTGTTCCTTGAAGCTAAAATAACGCTCAACACATCCAGGGTAAATGAGGGACTGCGTTTTTCCCCAATGGAAAATTAGCGCTGTCCCGGCTTTTCCAGAAGAAGCGAAGAAACTTTCCGAAGATTCATTATCGCGTGAGCAGCCTTCTATGAATCAGATATTCCGAGAGAATAAAGGGTTTACGCTTGTGGAATTGGCCATTGTGCTTGTAATCATCGGCCTGATTGTTGGGACGGGTTTTACCGTCTGGCGTACAACCCTTGAAAGCACAAGGCTATCCACAACAAAATCCCACCTGGAAAATATCAAAAGCGCCACGATCAATTTTGCCATGGCCAACGGCAGGTTGCCCTGCCCCGATTCAACTGTGCCGCCCAACAATACGGGACAATCAAATCCTGTCGGATCCGGAATTTGTGCCGGTTGCGCGGCGCCTCCCTGTTTTGCGCCTTATCAGACGTTGCAGATTCAGTTGCCGGGAGGCAGGGATGCATACGGCAATGTGTTCCGGTATGATGTCAGCTACGACACCGCAGGCGGTGCACTGGGCGGACTGAGCAACGCCACCCAGGACACCTTCTGCGGCGTGTTGTATGAATATATGGTTAGGGCAACGGATGCCGGTCTCCCGAGGGTGCCTTGCGTTACGAGTTCGAATGACGGAGCAGACAACGGCCAGATCGGCGCCGCCGGTCAAGGCTACGCCGTTGCCGCTGTGGTGATCAGCGAAACACCTGTTGGCAATGTCTTTAATGCGACAGCGGGGTTAAGCCTCAAGAACGTCGCAGGTACGCCCCGCGAATATGAAATGGCCACGAGGGCAAATGACAATACATACGGAAACCTGCTTGCGGAATTAACGTTCGGGGAGTTATTCAACAAAGTATGCACGAGTCAGAAAACAAAAATCAGGATTCAGAATTATACGCCTTCTCCGAAATGGGCTAAAATTACCGGTACGACCTTATGTTCACAGATAAACAACGCCATAGCGGGAGTTTGTGCAACACCACCATGCCACATAGAGGTGTATCAAGGAAGCAGTGTTGACTTTTACAATAATTCCAATGATTGTCAGGCTTTTTGCACACCACAACCATGCACGCCAGGCCCTCAATGTGGGTCAACGGTCACCTTCAGCATGGCGGGAGCCAATGATGCCGGGACGACGGATTGGGGCGGGGCGCTTCCTCGCGGCCGGGAAGGCAGGGTCCAAATCACAACGGCTGCCTGCACACTCGGTGATAACACATGGTCCACTCCATAAACGCTGTCACGCGAAGCAGTTGCGGTCGTCGGCCGGTAATAACCAGGGACACTTCCCGTATTTATTCTCGTTTGGTTTTATGAAACGATTAAGAAACAGGCAATCCCACAGGAGTGGTGCATATTTTGCTGACTTCTCGCTTACATCGGCAGGGATATCCGACCATAAGTCACACAGTATTCTTGCTGGAAGTGAAGGTATGGATCGGGCGATTGCCGCTGAGGTGGGAAAACGGCAATGATTGCGGTTGACGCCAATATCCTGGTCGTTCCGTTATAAGGATTCCCGGTGAGGAAGTTTTTAATGAATATTTCATATAACAAAGGATTAAAACATCAATTCCTCATAATCGGATCCCTTGTTTTTGTCTTCCCCATCCTGACTATTCCGTATCTTTTCTATGGAACCGGCGCCGTCTTCAGTATTTCGCATCTGGTCGTATTTACGGGGATTCTGCTCCCCATTCTTACCGGGCTCATGGTTCTCCGCAATATTTTTGACAAGATTTTTGAGGTGGCCTCATCCCTGAAAGAGGCCGGCGAATCAGGTGTGACGATTTCCGTCGATCTGAAGAAAGATGTGACGGAACTGGACGATATCCTTTCCTCGTTTAACGGCATCCTGAAAAAAATCGAACGCACGACCGAACAGGTCACACAAAAAACCCTCGAGTTGGATGCGGTCAAGGATATCGGTCAGATTGCTCTCAGGAGTCCGGATGTGAATGAACTGCTTCTGGCCTTTCTCGATCGGGCGCTTGCCATGACAAAATCGCAGATAGGCTCCCTGTTTATGGTTGATTCAGCTTCGGGATGCCTCCGTCTGATCGGAGCGAGAGGCATGGATCATCTCGCAGTAGGAACCTCCGTTAGAATCGACGATTCTCTGGCCAGGTATGTTGTTTCCGAAAAAAAGTCTCTTTTGGTCCAGGATGTTGAAAGCGACCCCAGGATTCAGAAAAAAAACGAACGGAAGTATGGCGCCCCTTCCTTCCTGACGCTGCCCATCTCCGCAGGACAGCGCGACGTAACGGCGGTCTTAAATCTGTCAAACAAAAAGACAGGGGAGGTTTTCGATGCTAATGATGAAAACATGTTGTCCATCATGCAGGTTGAAATCGGCTTCAGCCTGGAAAACGTGCTGCTGCAAGCACAGCTTGAGGAATATGTCAAGAACATAGAGGAAAGGAACATCAGGTTGGAACGGGAGGTCGCCATTCGCAGGGCAACAGAGGCTACCCTGCGTGAGAGCGAGGCCCGGTTCAGGGAACTTGCCGATTTACTGCCGCAGACCGTCTTTGAAGTGGATCTGACAGGCAGGCTTCTGTTTGCGAACAGAACGGCATTTACAGCCTTCGGATATGCGCAGGAAGATATTGATCAAGGGTTGAATGTTTTTCATCTGTTCACACCCGACAGCAGGGAAAAGCTGTCCGTCAATACACAGAAGATATTAAGCGGAGAAACGGTGAGCGGAGTGGAATACAGAGCGTTGCGAAAGGATGGCGGCGCCTTTCCCATTGCCGTTTACGCTTGTGCAATTCTCCAGGATCGAAAGCCTGCCGGTTTGAGAGGCATCGCCGTTGATATTACGGAAAGAAAACTGGCGGAGGAGGCGCAGGCAAGACTTCATGAAGAACTCGTTCAGTCTGAAAAACTGGCAGCCATCGGCGCCTGTGCCGCGGGTGTCGCCCATGAGGTAAAGAATCCCCTGGCCGTTATTGTTCAGGGCGTGGAATATCTGAAAACGTCTCTGGAATCCGATATGGCGCTCCGTGATGTCGCGGAGAGAATCACGCGATCCGCCCTCAGAGCGGATACGATCGTAAAAGGTCTTCTGAGCTTTACACGCCAGATGGCGATTCAGAAAGAAGAAATGAGAATCACACCCCTTATCGAGGAGCCCCTGTCAGATATCGAACAACAGCTTCGTTCCAGGCATATCCGGGTGATCAGACAGTACGCGCCGGATTTGCCGAATGCGGAAGTGGACGGCAATCAGATCAAGCAGGTCTTTGTCAACATCCTGACAAATGCCATGGATGCCATGCAGGATGGCGGAACGCTCACGATCTGTGCCGACTCTGTCAGGGATGCGTCCGATCGGCCGTTTCTGCAGATTATCTTCTCTGATACGGGATGCGGAATTCCGGGGGGCAAGATGGATAAGGTGTTTGATCCGTTCTTTACAACGAAGGACTCACCGGGAAACGTAGGTCTGGGGCTCTCCATTAGTAAGGGGATCATTGACAAACACCATGGCAGTATCCGGCTTGAAAGCGCATCCGGCAAGGGAACACGGATGATTGTCGGATTGCCTGCCATCCGTTCCCGATAAACTGTTTCGAAACAATCGCCCGGATGGACGAAAGGACTTTGTAATTGATCATCAGGATATCGTTTTTTTACAGAGACCTTGGAGGAACTGGAAATACAGTAAACATTTAACAGGTACGGGAGGAGACGATGGAGGAAGCAGTCCAATCGAAAAAGATGAGAATTCTGCTGATTGATGATGAAGAAGATTTCGGCTTTTTCGTGAAGCTGAATCTGGAAAAAACGGGAAGGTTCAAGGTAACGACCACGACGAGCGGGTCTAAAGGGCTCATTCTGGCGTCGAAGGAACGCCCCGATCTGATCCTGCTGGACATTATCATGCCGGAACTCAGCGGCGGGGATGTTGCAGAGCAGTTACTCGAAAGCCCGGAAACAGCCAATATCCCCGTATTGTTCATTACCGCCATCGCTTCAAGAACGGAAGTTCAATCACAGCAAGGTACAATCGGAGGGAGAAGCTTTATTGCCAAGCCCGTGACCCCGGACGAACTCATGGCAAAAATAGACAGACTGTTTCCACGCAAGTAATAATTCAATTTATGATGTTCTCGTAAAATGTTGATAATGCCCAAAAATCGTCATTCCGGTGAAAACCGGAATCCAGAGATTTCAACACGTTATAAAAACACTGGACACCGGTTTCCACCGGTGTGACGCCTTTTTACGAAGGCGTCAATTTCTCATTTTTCGGCTTTTTACGGGGGAGTCAGTTTTTCCGGATCAGAATATAGATGTCGCCCTTTTCCTTGAGGCTGCCCGCCAGTCGTTCGGCGTTCGGTCCGTCGCCGCAAAAGATATCCACTCTCCCCGGCCCCTTGATGGCTGCCCCTGCATCCTGATTAAGGACAAACCGTGAAATGGGCACCCATTGCCTGATTTGCCCGCCGCCGTCAAAGAGGGGTTTTTGTGTCCTGATCAATGCCAGCGCCCCTCTGGGAAATACATCGAGGTCGGTGGCAATCGTCCGGCCGGACGTGACGGGAAGCTGCAGCGCGCCCAGGGGGTCCCGCTCAACCCGGCGGAAGAACACGTATCGATCATTGTAACTGAAAAGGTCTTCTACTTCTCCGGGATTCTCCCGCAAATAATTCTGGATATGCGCGTAAGACACTTCCTGTGCGGTTATTTTTTCTTTTTCGATCAGCGTTTTTGAGAGCGACCGGAACTGCCGGCCGTTAGACTGGGCATAACTGACCACGATGATCTGACCATCAGGCAGCCTGATTTTTCCGGATCCCTGTACATGGAGAGAATAGAGCGCAACGGGATCGTCCACCCACAGGAGCTCCAGGCGACGGCCTCCCAGCGCACCCTTCCGGTCGATCTCATCGCGGCTGTAATAGGGAATCAGTTCACCTCGTTCCATCCGGCCAATCAACGGCTCCGCTTTGTATTTGCCGTTATCTCTCCCGAGATTGACGACAATCAGATCATCAGGTTTTTTGTAAAGGGGGTAGCGATAGCGGCCTGTTTTAACCCACGAACCTTCGAGCGTCGGCACGTAATATCCTGTGAAAATCGCCCTTCCATTGGTATTCTGTCCCGGAGGCGGAATAAATTCAAATGTTTCCCGGATTCGATTCAATTTGACCCCTGGCGGATCAGCGCTCCGGATGATCGTTCGGAAGGCCAGCAGCGACGCCTTCAACTCCACGATGGCGATTTCACGGTCTCCGAAATGAAGGGAAGGATCCTTAATCCGTTCATAGTACCGGAGGCTTCTCTCTATGGCTGTTTCCAGGGACGGCAGGTCAAGATCATCGATGCCGCCCGTCATATCCGCCGCCTCTATCGCAGGGAATCGGCGGTCAACCGTCAGCCCGGGGGTGGCTGTCGCCGGTTTGGCGGTGGCCGGCGGCTTGGGCGGCATGCCCACCCAGACTGCACAAGAAGCCATCAGCAGGGGGATGCAGATCAGCGCCAATAAGCGATATATGTTCCTGGAAGGCGGGATGACCGTCATAATTCAATCACCATCGCCGCTTCATCACAGTAATCGGGGTATTTGGAGCACCGGAAACAGTCAGAATAAATTTTTTCGGACAGACTCGATCGTTCCACTTCCCTGAACCCTAAATGGGCGAAAAATTCCTTGCGATAAGTCAGGGTGAATATCCTGTAAAGCTGGAGGGTGATGGCCTCCGAAATACAGGCTTCGACCAGTCTTCGGCCGATCCCCCGGCCCCGGCAGTTTTCTTCCACGAACAGAGAGCGGACCTCGGCGAGATTTTCCCAGATAATGTTCATGGCGCAGGCCCCGCCGATCGCATTCGATTCTTCGTAGATAAAGAAATCCCTGAGGCTTCCATAAATGTCCATCAACGATCGCGGAAGCATCTCCCCCTTTTCTGCCGAGAAGTTGATCATGCGATGAATGGTCTTGACGTCCCCGATTCGCGCTTTTCTCAACATGGCTTACAGTCCTTTCCCGCCCGCTTTTTCCAGCATTTCCCGGGCGTGATCCCTTGTTTTTCTGGTCAATTCAACTCCGCCGAGCATGCGGGTGATCTCGTCGAGCCGTTCCTCCCGGGAAAGGGCTTCCATACAGGTGTTGGCCTTGTAGTCGGAAACCCTTTTGACGACGCGGTAATGCCGGTCTCCGAAACAGGCGATCTGGGGCAGATGCGTGATGCACAGCACCTGGTGGTGCAGGGCCACTTCCTTGAGCTTTTCCCCGACAATTTCAGCCGTCGCGCCGCCGATGCCGCTGTCGACCTCATCGAAGATGATGGTGCTCACGGCGCCGGAACGGGCCAGGACTTTTTTCATGGCCAGAATGATCCGGGACAGCTCGCCGCCGGAGGCGATGCGGTTCAGGGGTTTCAGCGCTTCGCCGACATTGGTGGACAGGTAGAATTCAACATCATCCCGGCCCCTCTCGGTAAAGAGGTCCGCGCCGGTGCCCTGAGCCCCGTTCATCTCCTTGAACCGGACCTGAAACCGGGCTGCAGCCATATTCAGCGCCCGGATTTCCCCTTCAATCGCCTTTTCCAGCAGGACCGCCTTTCCCCGCCGCTTTTGCGACAGGCTGAGCGCCTTTTGTTTCAGAAGACCGGCCTGAACCTCCATCTCCACTGAGACCCTTTCCATTTCCTCATCGGCGTCTCCAATCTCACAGAGTTCCGTTTCCATGGCGGTCTGTCTTGTCATGACCGACTCGATTGTGCCTCCGTATTTTCGCTTGAGACGCCCGAGCGTCTCGATGCGGTCGTCGATGAAGGCAAGCCGGTCCGGATCGTAAGATAATCTTTTCGCATAATTACGCAGCGTCAAAGCCGCATCCTCCAGTTGAAAATAAAGCGCATCGAGATCCTGCTCCTGCAAATTCAACTGATGATCGATTTGGCGGATTTCCCGGATTTCAGTGATGGTTTGCTTGAGTTCCTCCAGGATACAGCCGCTTTTCCCATAAAGCCGGTCATGAGCTTGACCGGTATAATCCATCAATTTCTGTACATTATTCAGTCGTTTCTTTTCATCCACCAGCGCAGCGTCTTCACCGGCCGAGGGTCCGGCATCGGCAATCTCCCGGATCTGAAACCGCAGAAAATCTTCTCGTTCCGCGCGCTTTTCCCGCAGGCCGGCAAGCGCACGCCGCCGCTCCCGCAGAACCTGCACGCGGCGAAAGATTTCTGCGTAGTCGGCGCGCAGCGGCAGCAGCTCACCAAATTCATCAAGAATATCAACATGATGATCGGCATTCAGGAGCGCCTGATGTTCGTGCTGACCGCAGATATTCAGGAGGGACTCACCGACGGCGGACAGGGTGGCCAGTGTAACAGGCGAATCATTGATATAGGCGCGGTTTTTACCGGAACGGGAGATGACCCGCCGGATCGTCAACCCGTCGAGCGCATCCAGGCCAAATTCGTCCAGCTTCATCCGGATGGACGGGTTTCCCCGAAGATCGAAAAGGGCTTCCACTACCGCCGCATCCTCATCGGTCCGGATCATGTCGGCGGACGCCCGGTCGCCCAAAAGCAGGCTGACAGCGCCGATGATGATGGATTTGCCGGCGCCGGTTTCACCGGAGATCACGTTGAAACCTTCTGAGAAGGCGATGTTCAACGCGTCAATAATTGCGAAATTCCTGATGTTCAGTTCAATCAGCATTGCCTGAATGTCCCGCGGGCAGGCCCCCCCACCCCAACTTCGTTCTGAGAATTTCCAGATAATCCCGGTGCGGCGAGGCGACCAGGATCGTGACAAAACGGGATTTCCTGACTTCAATGGCGTCGCCTGACATCAGCGTAAAAGCCACCTGGCCGTCGAGTGTCAACGTTGCCCCCGTCTCTTTGGTCCAGAGGATCACCTTGACGACGACCGCTTCCGGCAGGATCACGGGACGGTTTGTCAGGGTATGCGGGCAAATGGGATTGAGGATCATGGCCTCCTGTTCGGGAAAGACGATCGGTCCCCCGGCGGAAAGAGAGTAAGCGGTCGAGCCGGTCGGGGTCGCAATGATCAGGCCGTCGGCCTTGAACGTCGCCATGTGGCGGTCATTGACGGCCGTTTCGAGGTCCACAATACGCGAGAGATTGTCGCGGTTGATGACGATTTCGTTGAGCACGCTGCCTTCGCCGATGAGATCGCCCTGACGCTTGATCGCCACGTCCAGCATCATGCGTTTTTCCGTCCGGAAGGCGCCGGCAAGAATCCGCTCCATGGCCGTGAGCATTTCGTTCAGATACACCTCGGTCAGATAGCCCAGTCCCCCGATATTGATGCCCAGAATGGGGATGTTAAATTCGCAGACACAACGGGCTACCCTCAGCATCGTGCCGTCTCCGCCGAAAACAACGATCATGTCCGCCGAGGCGGCCAGCATTTTCCATTCCATCCCGCCGGCGTCGCCGGTCCGGGAGGCGAGTTCCTCATCTAAAAAGACGTCGATTCCCTTGTGAAGGAGCCAGTCTCTCAGTCTCATTGCGTATTCGGGAGATTTTTTTTTGGCAATATTGGTGATGATGCCGACTTTTTTGATGTGCATGACTATTCCCGAGAGGTTCCCGAAAAATTCAAAAATTTTATATTATGCCGGACGACAGCGAAGAATCTAATACAAAAATAATTCTTTACAACATCCCTCAGAAGGATCGGATTCGATCTCCCACGGATTTCTCATTCTCCACCGGTAGAAAAACGATCCTGTACGCAGGCGGGACGAGAGCTTCTACCATAAATATGCAGAGGTGTCCATGTGTATTCATTCAGGACCGCGTATCTTCAATCTGTGCCATTCTTCTTGACAAACGGGGCCATTATTTCCTATGGTCAAAGAGCAAAAAGGCGATGAATGAACGTCGGCCCTTTCACACAATTACTTTCTGTTGAATTTATGTCAACACTGCAACCCAACCGGTTACCCGCCATCGCAGATGTCATCCAAGCCTACGAAACAGTTAAAAAATATGCCTGTCAGACACCTGTTCTTACTTCAAGGAGCGTCAATGCGATGCTCCAGGCGGATATTTACCTCAAGTGTGAAAACTTTCAAAGGGGGGGCGCTTTCAAGTTCCGCGGTGCCTCCAATGCGGTTTTCAATCTGACGCAGGAAGAGGCATACAGCGGCGTTGCCACCCACAGCTCCGGAAATCATGCGGCAGGTCTGGCGTTGGCCGCTTCCATTCGAGGCATTCCAGCTTATATTGTGATGCCTGAAAATGCACCGGCAATCAAAAAGAAAGCCGTGGCGGGTTATGGTGGGAAGATTACATTCTGCAAGCCAACCCAGAAAGACAGGGAGGATACGTTAAATCAAGTCCAGGTCCGGACAGGAGCGACGTTTATCCATGCCTACAATAATTTTAACGTCATCTGTGGCCAGGGAACGGCGTCCCTTGAACTGCTTGGCGAGCATCCTGATCTGGATATGGTGATTGCCCCGGTTGGAGGGGGAGGTTTGTTAAGTGGAACGCTTACGTATACAAAAGGTTTTAATTCCGGCGTCAAGGTTTACGGAGCCGAACCGCTCAATGCCGACGATGCGTTTCGCTCGCTGCGCGATAAAAGGATATACCCGTCTGTCAACCCCGAGACGATCGCCGACGGGTTGCGCACAGCGCTCTGCAAATTGACCTTTGATATCATTTCTGCAAAGTGCGACGGGATCCTGACGGTTACCGAGGAGGGCATCATCAGCGCCATGAGAATGATCTGGGAGCGGATGAAGATCATTATCGAACCGTCATCTGCCGTGCCGGTTGCCGCAATTATGGAACACCCTCAATTCTTTGCAGGAAAAAAGGTCGGCGTGATCATATCGGGTGGAAATGTTGATCTGGACGACCTTCCTTTTAAACACAGCCATAAAGCTTTTTCCCCCGCAAACAAAACTGAAACGTCTCTATTTTCCTTAAAACAAGGAAGAAAAACAAGAGAATAGTCATACACCCCGGAATAATCCTCCGGCATATGACGATCCCTACGCTGTAAAACATGTTCATCCGGTTCATACGTGCTTTTGATTTGATAATCTGGTTGAAAGGGGCCTTGTCTGGGTTGACTGCAAGTAAAGGGTATCCGACCTGAAATTGAAGCAAGAATTATCATTTGAACTGCAGCCGCCGATTCCAAGGCACCGCGGATGGAACGTGATTCATCTGCGGATGGGCACAGTCACGAAATTTTTTTATACAAATAATGGGCATGATCACAAAGACAAATCACACCACGACGATTTCCTGTGTGCAAAATTTGCATTAACGATAAAAAACGGATTGTCACGAATGGATCACTGTCATGCAATCGTACGATGTGGAAGGATTTGGGATAGGGGACGAAGAATTGAAGACAGGCGGGGACAATGGTATTAAGTAAATTATCGGGAATCAGTATCGTATCTACCGCCGTTGTCCTGGTTTTGATCCTGCTGGGCGCCTCAGGCGGTTATGGAGCCGATGAGAGAGGCCTCAAGGCCGACGGGAGGACCAATGTCATGCCTGTTCGATGGGATCAGGCCTTTCCTAGAATCATTTCCTTTCCTGATAGGGTTAAACTCGAACGGGGTGAAATCCTGTCTGAAATGAAAAAAGGGGATGCCGATACCATGACGGCCCAAAGCATGGGACTCATCAAAGCCCGAGCTGAAGCGTGTTTCAATGTAGTTCGCAACTATGATCAGTATGTCAAGTTGATGCCCTATACGGTGGAAAACAAGGTGATCCGGCGGTTTCAGTTAGAGGGAGAGAATGCGGGCGCTGATGCGGTTGACTTTTGGACCCGGGTGAGGATTCTCGGCTTTGATAACGGCTATCTGCTGAGAATCGTGCATCTTCAAGAGCCCATGAAGCATCTGTACCGCAGTTTTTGGACCCTTGTGAACGCTCCGGACCAAGCGCCCGGATGTCTCGATTTTGAAAAAAAACCTTGCCGGAACGATTTAAACGTGAACCTCGGTTCGCATCAATTTGAACCTTTTCCAGGAGACTCAGGGTACACCCTTCATACCTACACCATGACCGTTTCAGGAATAAACTGGCTCCAGCAGGCGGCCTTCCATCTTGACGCCGGAAAATCGATGGGCGATGTGACCGGGGCAATTAGGAAAGCTTTGGAGAAACAGGTTGCCTACTGAAGGAGGGGAACGTCCTGCCACCGTAATAAGGATAAGTGTTTTTCGGACGGTTTGAATACACGCACTTCGACCACCCGCGTTGTCGTATCAATGGAAACGTAACGCATGGAATCGCAGGCACAGGCCCCTGAATTGACGTAAATCCCCTTCCCAAGTGGTCGGAATGTCATTTGGTGGGAGTGACCCATCACAATGATATTGTTTTCCCCGTTGATCAAGGCTTTTCGGGCGGCCAGATCCAACCTTTGAAAGACCCGTTGCCCAAAGTCATAAAGAGGTCCTTCCAGAAAACCAGCGAGCCGTCTCATGCCTTTTCGTCGCATGCCACCGATGATCCAGGTCACGAAAAAGGGCAAATGGCCTTTCTTTCGGATGAAGGGATCAAACTGATGACCGTGAATGAGCCATATCCGCCAGCCGTCCTTCTTGATGCTTATCTGCTTCAAGGTTCCCAATAGTTTTTGGGTGATCAGATCGTGATTTCCGAAGACGCTGTCGTAATGGGAAGATCCCCAGCGCCTGACAATACGGGGATACCGTTTCAAGATGGCTTCAAGCACATCAGATCGGGACCCGGGATACACCCCGTAATCCGCTTGATAGATATCTCCCATTAAAATGATCCGGTCATGCGTGTAGGAAAGATGGTCGTCAAACCGAAGCAGATCCTCTTCTTTTCCACGAAATTTATCCAAAACCGGAGTATGCCCAAGATGGAGGTCGCCAAAGGTTGCAATGCGCATCGTCTCGCTTTTCCTGTCTCCTTATCTGGGATGATAACCGCAAGGTCGTTGGCACCGAGGGGCGGACTCCAATATGAAATGCCGGTAAGGCCTAAAATATTTCCCGGATAACCCTGCCGTGACCCAAGAACGAAAGCCCTAAATTCCCTGATAGATCCTTCGTGATGGATTCGACCAGTGGCTCATTCACCGGCTGGTCCGCCCTCCACTCAACCAGAAAATTTAGTTCCGTTCCCGCTCCGGTCTTATTTATCATGGATAATGTATTGCTTTTTTGCGGCGGGAGCATATGAAGAATGGTCTTGTATGTCAAGAAGTTTTAGGCATAAACTGTAAGGCGTGCTGTCGATGTTTGTTGTTGAGCGTAATTGCGTCTATTACGGATTGAAGTTATTCATTTTTGTCGAGGCCGATGATTTGTGGATAACGGGAAGAAGGACGCATTCACCGGATGATTTAAAAAACAATGCGCTGTACCTAAATAAATCTGAAGGCTTTGTCTGACCGATGAACAACGGTTCACAAGCGCCGCATGATCGGAAAATCTTCACCTTGACATCCGTTCTGAAAGTTTGTAAGAGTCGCGACCTTTCAAGGAGAGATTTGTGGGATTATTAAATGGCCCCCTGACATTTTCTCGTTTCATGGTTGTCGGCAAGCCGCCGTCAGGCTTTTCGGATTTTATCCATCAGCAGATCCGGCGTCATGCCTTCCAGGACATCGCTGCAAATGCCCAGGAAAAGATCATGGGCTGGACCGGTATTGAAAATGTTCTCGACACGGAATTCCGCCAGTCGTCTTATTCCTGGGGGGATTATCTCCTGTTTTCGCTACGCATCGACAGGCGGACGCTTCCCCCGTCTCTGCTCAAGCTCCGAGCGCTGGAAGCGGAAAAAAAATACATTAAGGAGACGGGACGGAAAAGGGTCGACAAAATCACCCGGGAACAGATCCTGGACGGTATTCGCCAGGATTTGCTTGGCCACGTCCTCCCGACCCCCTCTGTTTACGAGATCTGCTGGTCTGTTTCGGACGGCAGCCTACTGTTGACAAGCCTGTCCGAGAAGGTCATGCAGGATTTTCAGGACCTGTTCAAGACGTCCTTTGATTTGGCGCCCTGTCCTTATGTCCCGTGGGGTACAGAAGTGATAGACAGGGAAACCGCCGGCAAAATAGAAGTGTTGGAGAAAGCAATCCCCGGAGAAATCGATCGGAGATCGCTGGGCCGGGAATTTCTGACCTGGCTGTGGTTCAAAAGTGAAGAACGAAACGGTATGATCCAGATTCCCGGCGTCGGCGAAACGGAGATTCACCTGGTGCGCCGGCTCGTCCTGGAATCGGGGGACGGCGAATACTCGGAATCCGTGGTCTGCCAGGGGATGCACGCCGATCTCAATGAAGGTCGGGAAGCGCTGCGGCGGGGCAAGAAAATCAAGGAGGCGCGCTTACAGCTCACACGGGATGCCGCTGCTTGGGAGTTCACCCTCAAGGCGGACCGCTTTCAGTTCCAATCCGTGAAAATGCCGGTCGTCATGGATCTGGATGAGGAACAGGACAACCGGGACGGCCGCGTCCTGGAGCGCATCTACCTTATTGAGACGGTTGTCCGAAGCATGGACCGGCTCTTTGCGTTGTTTGTAGCTCTGCGCCAGCCCGAGAACTGGCAACATGAGTGGATGCGGATGGAAAAATGGATGCAGTCGTCTTCCGAGCGGAGATAAGTGTCTTTTCAGGACAAGCATCACTTTTATAAGGAAGGAATCCCGATCGTGAAAAAATATGCTGCATCTATGATGACCGCTGTCGTTTGCCTCTTGATGCCCATTTCAGTTGTGTTTGCCCTGACCCCGGAGGAATCGTTGAGAAAGAATTTTCCGGCAGTACCCTTTAACACGATCACCCCGTCCAATATTCCCGGTCTTTATGAAGTGACGGCTGACCAGCGGATTTTCTATTATGCCCCGGACGCGGAGAGTATCGTGGGCGGCCCGATTGTCACGAAGGATGGCCGGAATCTCACCGGAGAAAAATTTCGTGCCCTGGAGCACAAGCGGTTGTCGGCCATGGCACAGAAAATAAAAGATTTGCCGCTGGACAAGGCCTTGAAGATCGGCAGCGGGAAAAATACCGTCATCGAAATCACCGATCCGGACTGCAGCTTTTGCCGCCGGGCCTCGGAGTTTTTTCAAAGACGGACGGATGTCACCAAGTATATTTTCTTTTACCCGCTGGATATGCACAAAGACGCAGGGACGAAAATCCGCTATATTCTCTGTGCACAAGACAAGGCCAAGGCCTATGGGGATGTCATGGCGGGAAAGCACGATGACATGAAGTTCCAGGTGTGCAATGACAGCGACGTGGACGCCCTGATAAAAATTCACAAAGAAGCGATCACACGGCTTGGGGTAACCGGCACACCGCTGTTTTTCATCAACGGTGAGCCGGTCATGGGGGCGAACATTCCACTGATCGAAAAATTGCTGGGCGGCGGCAAGTAATTCATGCTCCTGTCCGCTGAAGCAGCAGACCCTAAAGGGTTGTTGCAGACGTTATTCCATTTCTAAATCAGAGATGATATCGAGGCGGCAAGGAGGAGGCGACGAGGCGTATTGTACATACGTCGTGGAAGCCGACAACGACGCCAACAAAGATAGCGCTTTGATTTAGAAATGGAATTAAAGGGCGCGGGGAGGATTGAATGCCTGCAGGCCTTTCTGGAGATCGCCCCTGGCGATGGCGCTCCTCAGCAGTTGCAGGCCCGTCTGAAGCTGCATCTCTTTTTCCACTTCCAGGTCCTTGTCGGTTTTGACTTTCGTCTTTTTTTTCAGCTCCGCCAGATCCCCTTTCAGATAGTGATTGAGGTCTTTTTCTCTGAATCCCTGGGTTTTGCCGACGAGGACATCCGGTACGATCCCGTTTTCGTGGACCACCCGTCCGCTGGGTGTGTAATATTTTGCCGTCGTCAGCTTGACCGCCGAACCGTCGTCAAGCGGTAAAATAGTCTGAACAGAGCCTTTGCCGAAGGTCTGGGTGCCCAGAACGAGCGCCCTGCGGTTGTCCTGAAGGGCGCCGGAGACAATTTCCGCGGCGCTTGCGGTGCCTTCATTCACGAGGATCACAATGGGGTAGGCCGGCTCATCCCCGCGATTGCGCGCCCTGGCCCGGTTCTCGAAAAATCTCGTCCTCCCTCGCGTCGAAACAATCACGCCGGACTTCAGGAAAAGATCCGATACCTTGACGGCCTGACCCAGTAAACCACCGGGATTGTTTCTCATATCCAGAAGGAGTCCTTTCAGGGGCCCTGCTTTTTGTTCCATCTCTGCCAGTGTCTTTTTCAGGTCGTCAGCCGTTTTCTCCTGAAAAGACGACAGCCGGATGTAGCCGATGTGATCGTCATAGATTTTATGCTTGACCGTCTTGATATTGATCATGGCCCGGATAATGGTATATTGTTTCGGTTTTGTCGCAGGTTTCCGCAAAATGGTCAGCCTGACGCTCGTATTTTCCAACCCGCGAATTTTTTTCACCGCCTCCCATGCGGTCATGCCCTTGGTCGGAACATCATCAATCTTAATGATCTGATCACCGGGCTTTATCCCGGCAAAAAAGGCCGGGGTGTCGTCGATCGGCGAAACCACCGTGATGACTTCGTTCTGCAAGGTGATCTCAGCGCCAATGCCGCCAAAACGGCCCTGTATGCCTGTGTTGAGCACCCTGTACATTTCCGCGGTCATAAAGCTGGAGTGAGGGTCCAGCGATCCCAGCAGCATGTCCAGGACGATCTGTTCGTCATTGAATTCGCTTTTACGCATTCTTTTCAGGGTATCGTCGGGGATGCAGTTCCGGATGACATTTTCCATCTGTCTGACATTGGATACCTGGTCCCGCCTGGAAATACGGAAAACGATCGTCTTTTCTTGACAGGAGATGCGGAGCGCTTCCGTGCCCAGATCCTCTGTGATGACCTTGCCGGGGAAGTTCTTCTTCATCTGGTCTAATGTTTTTGCATAGATGTGCGACAGATTGACCGGTTCCGCATAGCGGGCGTCGATGTATTCAAAGACCTTCCTGACCGTAGCCGGACTGGCATCCAGGGAAGACGCCGGGAAGAAAATGAATATCCAGAAAAATAAATTAAATTTTTTCAGCATGGCGGCAATACGGACAGAATCCTTCTATTTCAGTACAGCAGGAGCGTCAGGGTTTTGAGGTAATGATCTTGAGTACATAGATCGCTCGGTGATCCGGCAGGGTCCATGATTCATGGATCCCCCGCCGGATCGGTTCCGGGGGCATAGCAACCGTGTAACCGTTACTGCCGGTCTACGCTCGGGTATTCAGTCGAAAGATAGGTCTTTTTATTCAAATGCGTTTCAAACGAGCTGATGTATTCCACAACGCCTTTGTCCACGGCTATTTCAAAAAAAGACCAGCCAGGTACCACGAAGGTGGCGCCTGCCTGATACGTGACCCATTGTCCCTCATCAGCCTGACGCACGCGACAGCTTCCGGAGGTGATGTCCATTCTTTCAAGGTCCTCGGTTCTGAACTTGTAAACGCCTGAACGAATCACGCCGAGTCTCTTTTTTCTCCCGTCTTTAAATAAAACATTATGGCTTGTTACTTGTCCGTCATAGTAAACATTGGCTTTACAGATTATACTGACGTCGTCGAATCGTTCCGGTATTTTTTCTGTCATCAATCACCTCCGTATTTATCCCGATAGAATCAGCATGCCTTACAGTTTATATAAGGCGTGACTTCCATCTCCAGTATAAGCAAAACAGCACGGAGTGTCAACTCAATAATGGTCAATAATGGTCGGGGAATAACGGCGGCAGGTTGCTTGAGCCGCTTTTTCATTTTATATGCCTGATACTTGTATCCAGGGAATCCATGCTCCTGCGTTTGGCTTCCCAGAGCGGACTGGCTTCACTTATGCTGATTAATTCGAACAGCACGGAATCGCCGGGCTTCATGTGGGCGAGGCGATCATGATCTGACTTGACCACCAGCGCGATTCTGGCGTAACCGCCAATGGTGCGCTCGTAGAGCATGATAATCGGGCGCCCGTCTCCCGGTATCTGTACGGTCCCCGGCAAGATGCCTTCCGAAATGATGCTCCTTTCGACCCCTTGCCGGAAGCAAAGCGGTTCACCCTCCAGCCGGATCCCGGTCCGGTTTGTCTGTGCAGAAACATTGTAGATGACGGACATGTCCCGATCCATGAACCGTTTGCACGACTCGTCCGTAAAGAAGGATATTTCAGGGCCGGCGACAACATGCAGGCGGTGAGGCGGACGCATAGGGGGGATTGCGTTTTCCGGGACGGCGCTTCGTTCAACCTCGCATATCTCTGTGAACGCGAGACGGTCTCCCGCTTTCAGGATCCGGCCCTGATAACCGCCGAAACCGCATTCCAGATTGGTGGTGAAACTGTTCATCACTCGTTCCAGGTCCATCGTTCCGGAAAAACCGATATAATACCGAAGACCCTCCACCACCTCCTGAATCCGCAGCAGACTGCCTGGATCGGCCTGAAATGACATCCAGGGCCGGACGGGCCGATCATCAAGGGTGGCCTTGACCCTGGCGCCCGTGATGGCGCAAGTCATGGCATGATGGAATCTTAGAGCGAAATTAGCGCCCACGACTTCCAGAACCGGCGTGTCGGCCGCGTGGCCGATCAAGCATTGCAGCGCCCTGCAGGCGTAACGGTCCAGTGCGGACGACAGAGGGACGCCTATGGCAGCCTCGCCGAAACGCCCGCCGTCCACAATCAGCGACGGCCAACCGGGGTTGATGATTTCAATCATAGATTTATGAATTTCACCTTGTCGCCGATTTGCAGGAGACTGTGCGGTTTCTCTTGCGGATTAAAAAGGCGCACTTCCGTACGGCCAATAATGCGCCAGCCGGCAGGCGACGGGAAGGGATAAACGCCGGTCTGTCGCTGTGCGATCCCCACGGCCCCCCCCGGAATCCGGGTACGGGGCGTCTCCAGGCGGGGGACCTCCAATCTTGGATCCAGTGTGCCCAGATAGGGAAAACCGGGGACGAAGCCGACGGCATAAACGGTATATTCCACGCCGGTATGGATGTCGATGATCTCATCGTCCGTCAGCCCCGTATGGGAACGGACAAAGGCCATGTCGAGGCCGTATTCGCCGCCGTAATGGACAGGAATTTCATGCGTGGCGGGGGCCGGGAGAACATGGACCGACAGCGCCTGCTGTTGTGCTTCCAGGATGAGGGACGATAGCTGTTCATAGGTTGTTTGCCGGAGATCGAAGTGGATCAAGCAGGACCGGAAACTCGGGATGATATCGATGATGTCCGACCGTTGCAGGGATTTGATGAAATAAAAAAAACGCCGGACTTTCTCATGAACATCCAGGTCGATGACGTCCCCGAAAAGGACCCGGATCCCGTCTTCCCCATAGCGAGACAGATTCATGGGCCGACCAACTCCGACAGGGGACTGATGCGGATATTTTCCCGCTCAAACATGACGACCATCTTTTCTGCGGCTTTGATGCTTTCCGGATTGTCGCCGTGGATGCAAAGGGTGTCGATGTCAAGGTCGATCCAGCGTCCATTCACGCTTTCGATCCCCTTTTCCCGGACCATCCTGACGGCCCGGGCGGCGATTTCATCCGGATCCTTGAGCACCGCGCCGGGCTGCTTGCGGGGGAGAAGTTCCCCCGTGTCCGTGTACAGCCTGTCCGGAAAGGCTTCGAGGGCGATTCTGAGTCCCTGCCGCTTGGCCGTTCTTTTGAATTCGGTTGCTTGCGCTGTGGCCAGCGTCAGGAAGATGAAATTGCCGAAGGCTTTGCCGATGCGGCCGGCCAGCGTCAACAGCAAATCAACTTGATTCACCAGGTCGTTGTAGAGGGCGCCGTGCAGCTTGACATGCTGTAACGGCAGATCATGCAGGGCCAGGAACCCCTTCAGGGCGCCCACCTGATAGATTACGTCATGAATCAATTCCTCCGGGCTCACATTCAGGGACCGCCTGCCGAAGCCCCGCAGGTCGGGATACCCTGGATGGGCGCCCGCCATGACGCCGTGTTTACGGCAGAGACGGACCGTTTTTTCCATGACCGACGGGTCTGCAGCGTGAAAACCACAGGCAATGTTGGCCGAAGAGATGTAACGGATGACCTCTTCATCCCGGCCGATGATGTAGGCTCCGAAGGACTCGCCCATATCACAGTTAATGTCGATCGAATCAGGCATAACAAAGCCGATCAATATTCAAACGATTGATATTATTTAAAAACATTGCCAATATCCTTTTGAACAACGCTGAATATGAATTATGGACAATTCCGTAACCCGTGTCAATGGAAATCATGATCCTGTTTGCTTTATCTGCATGGCTTTCGATGCCTTGAGATTCTTTTATTAAGCGGGCCGATCTTTCTTGAGCGCCAGGATCACGAGCGCCGCGACAGTCAGCATGACCATGTTCAATTGCCAGACACGGCTATAGGATCCGACGGCGTCAAAAATGACACCGCCCAGAATCGGACCCACGGCTCCACCCATCCCGATAAAAAATGTCAGAAGTCCATACACTGATCCCATGACGTGCCGTCCGAAACGGTCTGCAACCAGAATCGGCATCATGGGGGCCAGGGAGCCGTAACCGAAACCAAAAATGATCGCATAGAAATAAAGACGCCTTGCCGTTGTTGCCTCCATAAGAATGAACATCCCCGCAGCCATGATGAGCAGTCCGAGAGAAGCGGCGTATTTGGCGTCCTTGATCCGGTCGGACAGCCAGCCGAAAAAAAACTGACCGCAGAATCCCGCCAGGCCGATCGCTCCGAGCGATGAGGCGGCAGCGACTTTTTCGATGTGGTTGTCCAGCGCATAGGCGACCTGGTGAACAAAGACGGACATCAGGGCCATGACCGCGAGGCTGAAGCATCCGCCTAAAATCCAGAAACGGTGATCGGTCAGTATCCTGGACATCGGCAGCTTTGTCGGGTGATGCTGTTCCGGTTGAATTTTTGTGACCAGGGCCGGGTTTTTTTCTCCGTCCGGCAGCATCCCGTAAGCTTCTGGGTGGGTTTTACCCAGCAGCAACTGGGAAAGACTGACGCCGACGACAAAGGTGACGGCGCCCAGAAAGAGAAAGCCGCTTTGCCAGCCATAATCTTTTACAAGAAAGCCAGCCGCAGGTGTCAACAGAATCGTGCCGAAACTGATGCCCATGGTGGTGGCGCCGATGGCCAGTCCGCGTTTGCGGATGAACCACTTGCTCACAGATGGATTGGTGACCACAACCCCCATGCAGGACGAGCCCGCCCCGAGCAGCAGGCCGTAGACCAGGTAAAACTGCACGGGGGTTTTGACGAAACTCGTGAGGATCAGGCTTATGGAGGCAAGCAAGGCGCCGCAGGTAATGATCCAGCGCGGCGCCATTTTATCCAGCAGCTGGCCGATATAAATGGCGCAGACCGAATAAACAAGCATGTTGAGGGAAGCGCCCAGGGAAATCACGGACCGGGACCACTCGTAATCGGCCGCCATGGGTTTGACGAATATGCCGAAACAGTAGCGCGCCCCGTAGTTGATGCTCAGCACCAGAAAGGCGCCTGCAACGACAAACCATCCCCAGTAGATGTTCCTGATCCGGCCCATTGCTTCTTGTCAGGACCAGGCCATGCGACCTGTCCCGGATGCTCCTTGCAAAGTGGGGCGGACTTTATGACGATTCAATGGCAAAGTCAATGACCGGTGAACGACGATTAAACAAATTTTATCCAGGCCGGTTTGCGTTCTTGAGGGATGTCCGATCTTGATTATATTCAAGGGCAGATTTGCCCTGAATGCATGGCCGACTTTTCACTTTGCCTGATTATCGACTTGAGTTTATGTCGATATGTTGCTAAAGAACCAAACTCAGTGAGCATCGTGATGACGAAGACTGTTCCATTGGGCCGGGGTTTTTACCTGATCCTGATGAGTGTTTTTATTGCAGCCGGCTGCGCCGCAAGGAGCGGCGACCATTCGCGACCCGCCATGAAAAAAACGACGGAAGCGGCCGTCGCGTCGCGGGCCAAGAAAGGTCTGGCGCGACTGGGGTACGCCATTCAGGCAGGCGCATTTGCAAAGGTGGAGAATGCCGCACGGCTGACGGAAACCTTGCAGGCAGGCGGCTTGAATGCCACCTACTTCGTTGCGGAAAAAGGCATCTACAAGGTTCAATTCGGCAATTTTTCATCCCTGCAGGAGACCCGCGAACGTGCCGAGTTGCTTCAGGCCGTCGGCGTCATTGATGCGTTTTATATCGTCGCCCCCGGTGAGCATACTGCAGCCAGGCAGGCGCAGTACGGCGATGATTATCTCCGGGAGGAATTGATCAAAACAGCGAGGCGTTTTATAGGCGTTCCCTATCTCTGGGGTGGAACGTCCCCGGGAGCGGGTTTCGATTGCAGCGGTCTGACCATGGCAGTTTACCAGCTCAATGGCCTCGATCTTCCGCGCGTGTCGCGCGAGCAGTTTGAAGCCGGCGACTCCATCGAAGAAAAAAAATTGGAGAAAGGCGATCTTGTATTTTTTTCATCATCCGGAACCGGCAAGATTTCCCATGTCGGCATTTATGCCGGGGACGGGCAGTTCATCCATGCGCCCGGCAGGGGCAAGAAAATCCGAGCAGACAAGCTGTCCCATGCCTATTACCGGAAGCACTACCAGGGCGGGCGATCTTACCTGTAGCCGGAAAATGACAAGGTGAGGAATGCTTAAAATATCATAGATCTCAAATTATTTTATGAGGTTGTATATGCTTGAACTGAAAGATTTATATTTTTCTGTGCCTGTTACGGACGCAAACAACGGTGCGTCCGTGCGGACCATCATCGATGGGGTCAATTTTACCTTTGAAAAGGGCAAGTTTTACACCGTGACAGGCCCAAACGGCAGCGGGAAGACAACCCTGGCCAAGCTGATCATGGGCATCAATCCGCTGACTGCCGGAGACATTCTGTTCGACGGGAATAACATCAACGGACTTTCCATTGCCGAGCGCGCCGAGGCGGGCATCAGTTACAGCTTTCAGCATCCGGCGCGGTTCAAGGGGATTACCTTCCGGGATCTGCTGGCCATTGCATCCGGAACGGATGACGAACCCACCCTGCTGGCGCTGCTGCGGCGCGTCGGCATCTGTTCGCTTTCCTTTCTGGACCAGCCCGTGGACGCCAAACTCTCGGGCGGGGAAATCAAGAAGATCGAGCTGGCCACCACGATTGCCCGTAATCCCAAACTGGCGATATATGATGAACCGGATACGGGCATCGATCTGTGGACCATCGGCCCCATGGTCAGGCTGCTGAAACGCGAGCAGGCGGAACATCACACGACGACGATCGTGGTCAGCCACAACCGCGCTTTTCTGGAGGCGGCGGACTTTGTTCTGCTCGTGAACCAGGGTCGCCTGGCTTATGTGGGCCATCTGGACGGCGCACTGCCCATGCTGGCAGATATGAGTGTTTGCAATTATAAGGTGTGCGGGAGCATCGATGATGTTAAATGCTTTAGATAAATATCTGTTAAAGGCGGTCGCCGATCTCGAAGGCATTCCCAAAGGGGCCTATAATATCCGGAAAAACGGGAAACTGCTGGCCCGCGAAATTTCCGCCAACATCAATATTGAAACAAACGCGGACGGGACAGGCATCATCGTTACCATCAAACCGGGAACGGTCAACGAATCCGTTCATATTCCCGTGATTCTGAGCCAGGCTGGCCTCTACGATGTCGTTTACAACCACTTTATCATCGGCGAGGGGTCTGATGTGACCATCATCGCAGGTTGCGGGATCCATTGCGGCGGCCTGGAACCGGAGGGGCATGCGGGCATCCATGAATTCCAGGTCGGGAAAAAAGCGAAGGTCAAATATGTGGAGAAGCATTTTGCCACGGGACCGGGACGCGGGAAGCGAACCCTGAACCCGACGACGAAAGTCTTTCTGGCGGAAGGCGCCCAGGTCGAGATGGAGCTGACCCAGATCGGCGGGGTGGATGAGGCCGACCGGACCAATGAGGGGACGCTGGCTGCCGGCAGTATTCTGATGATCACGGAGCGGGTCATGACCGAAGGCGCCCAGACGGCAGTTTCGCGCAATGAAATCATCCTGTCCGGCGAAAACAGCCGGGCCAACATGATATCGCGCTCCGTCATGAAAGGTGATTCGAAGCAGTTTTTTTATGCTACAATGGAGGCGCTGGCCAAATGCTTCGGCCATATTGAGTGTGACGCCATTATCATTGACAACGGCACCAACGAAACGATTCCGGCGCTGAAGGCGAAGCATCCCGACGCCGAGCTGACCCATGAAGCGTCCATCGGCAAGATCGCCGGCGACCAGCTCACGAAGCTCATGAGCCTCGGACTGACCTATGATGACGCAGTCAACCGGATTATTCAGGGCTTCCTGAGGTAAAGCTGACGGCTGCGTAAAAAGTCCGGATGCTCAAGTTGCGCGGCATCCCTCGTCGTTGCGGCGTAAGCCCAAGTACGCCTCGCCCGGATGGGGACACGACTCTGTCATGTCCCCATGCGCCTTGCCTGCGGAGCTTTTTTTCGCAGCCGTCGTTTTTGGCTCTTTTTTCGACTTTTACGGGTTCGTCAAAGCGGGACGGAAGTGGAGGTATTGATGAGAATTAAAAATCTGATGGTGACGGGCGGCTGCGGATTTATCGGGGCCAATTTTATTTGCCACCTGCTTGAGAAGCCAGGTTTCGACGGCAGGATCATTAATGTGGACAAACTGACCTATGCGGGGAATCCGGAAAATCTCGAAGGTGTGGAAGATCGTTATTCCGGGCGCTATGTCTTTCAAAAAGCGGATATTTGTAGCGCGGAGGCCATCAAGGCCATTTTTACGGAATATCAGGTGGATGCGATCTGTCATTTCGCGGCGGAGTCCCATGTGGACCGGTCCATCAAAAATCCAGAAAGCTTCATCCATTCAAACATCGTCGGGACCTTCAACCTTCTGGAGATCGCAAAGGCCAGCCAAGCCCGTTTCGAGCTTTTTCACCATATCAGTACGGATGAGGTTTACGGAAGTCTCGGTCCTGAAGGATTGTTTACGGAAGAGACCCCTTACCGGCCCAACAGTCCCTATTCGGCGTCCAAGGCCGCCTCCGACCATCTGGTCCGAGCCTACCATGAAACCTTCGGTCTGCCCACGACGATTTCAAACTGCTCCAACAACTACGGTCCCTACCAGTTTCCGGAGAAGCTGATTCCGCTGACCATTATGAATGCAGTGGAATGGAAGCCCTTGCCCGTCTACGGTGACGGGAAAAATGTCCGCGACTGGCTTTACGTGACGGATCATTGCGAGGCAATCTGGACGATCATACAGGCGGGAGAGCGAGGGGAGACCTATAATATCGGCGGCGACTCGGAAATGGAAAATATTGCCATTGTTGAGATGATCTGCGATATGCTGGATGGGATCATCCCGCCGCCGGCCGGGCGTTCCCGACGGGATTTGATCACTTTTGTGACAGACCGCCCCGGTCATGACCGCCGTTATGCGATTGATTTTAGTAAATTACACAAATCGCTCAGATGGCGTCCACAGGAATCTTTTCAGACCGGCCTGCGAAAAACGATACAGTGGTATCTGGATCATCGTGTCTGGCACGAACGGATCAAAACCGGGGAATACCGAAAATGGCTGCAGGAGCATTACGGACAGGTATAAATCGAGAGCGCAACCGGTGAAAAATAGTTCGCAACCGGCGAATCAAAGATTTTTGGCTTTCCAGAAAATAGATTCATTTATTGGAGTTCAAACACAATTATATCTTATCATAATTTTTTAGCGAAAAAGATTTTGAGCCGCGGCGAAGCCATTTTTCACCGGTCTCAAATCACCATTCGAAAAAAAGGCCGGCGACGCGGTGCGGGAAACCATTAGAGATCCTTGATGTCCTTGTTAATCTTGAGCTTTCCATCTTTCATCATCGTTGCCTTGGTTCCCTCAAGCCAGGATTGAATCGCGTCATTTTTACGGGCCTGTAACAGGGCGCTTCTCAGTTTTTCTTGATTTGCAGCAAAGTCACGATCATCCAGTTTGGCCCTCTCCTTCAATTGCACCACGACATATCTCCCGTCCACATAAAAGACGCGGTCCGGGATGGGGTTCTGGTTGGTCAATTGAAAAATGGCCGCGCTCAGCTCACGGGAAGTCCCTATTTTGGGCGTCCCGTCACCCGTCCGGAAAAATCCTGTATCGGCGAGATTCAATTTTTTTTCTGCCGCGACGGCAGACAGCGTCTTGCCCTGTTTCAGACTGGCCACCAGGTTCTCCGCCTCCTGTTTGGCTAACCGGTCGGCTTCCTGATCGATCACCTTTTTTTCAACCTGTCCCCGCACAGCCTTCAGGGGCGGCGTGTGTGCGGGCTGCTTGGCCGTCGCTTTGAAGACATAATAGCCCTTCTGGTCGGTCAGGACCCTGCTGATTTCGTCCTTGTTGAGGTTGAAGAGGGCCTGGATGGGATCGCCGATCTTGCTCAACTCAGCGGGGGGGGCGCCGGCTGAAAATAAACCGGCCGTATTAATCGTCAGGCTGTTTTTCGCTGCGTAACCTTCAAAATTTTCCTCCTGATAGATGGTATCATGAGCTTTCTTCGCGGCCGCAGCTGCCGCCTGCATGCCGCCGCTCTGACGGATTTGGGCTGCGATCTTCATCTTTACTTCCGTCAGGGCCTGCCGCTTGCCGCCGGCCGTCTTGAATTGATCCGCATGCCGGTCATAATAGTCCGTGATGTCCGCATCGGTCACGGTCACGCCCGGTGCAAAGTCCTCTCCCTTAAAAAGCAGATACTTGACCTGAATCCGGTCGGCAACGCGGAAGGCTTGGCCATGCTCCTTGAGATACGCCTCCAGGTCCTTATCCGGGGGCGTGATTTTTCTGCGGAAGGTTCCGGGTGATATCTGCACGAAGTGAAGGTTGACCTTCTCGTTCTGAAAACGGTAAAGATCGTAGACGTCCTGATCCGAAACCTTGACGCCGTCCTGGAGGAGACTTAAAAAAAGCGACATGATCAGTGTCTGCTTCTGCTGTTGTTCGAAGTCCTCAGGTGTTGTCTTGTTGAAACGCAGGGCCTGCTGGTAGATCTTTTCGTCAAAGGATCCCCCTCTCTGAAAAGCCGGCAGGGCGAGGATCGATGCCCTGACTTCCTCGTCCGAGACCGTCAGTCGCAATTCCCTGGCTTTCTGCAATACAATGGCCTGCCGGATCAGATTATCCAGGGCGAGCTGTTTCAGGTTGAGCCGGCTAAGGGCTTCGTCATTCAAGGCAGGGCCGAGCCGCTGACGGTAGTATTGGATCAGGTTTTGATATTCTTTGGCCACGTCCACATAGGCAATGGCTTTGCTGTTGACGACAGCGACCGTTTCCGCCTGCTGTTTTCCTCCAATCGAGCCGAAATAAAAGATAAAGACAACGATAATAATACCCAGCAGAACCTTCATGAGCCAATTCCGGGCATGTTTTCTCATCAGGTCAAGCATACCAGCCGGTTCCTTTCAGATCTTTTTCGAGGGGCTCTTCTATTACACCCCTCCCTAAAATGCAATCAATTTAAAAATTGCGCACCGGAAAGGAATACAAGCCGGGCGCGGCGCCCGTTCAAAAAATGTATTGCTTAGGTCCGGCAAATACGATATAGGACTTCCGCCTGAGCGGCGAGTTTTTGTAGTTATTGAAATTCCATGGGAACTTTGAGGAGGGTGGGGCGTTGCTGTTCGATTTTATCTTAGGGAAGTTTTCCAACGATCTGGCCATTGATTTGGGCACCGCCAATACGCTGGTTTATGTCAAGGGGAAGGGAATTGTACTGAGGGAGCCTTCTGTGGTGGCGGTTCATCTGGATTCGCGAGGTGTGAAAAAGGTGCTGGCCGTGGGGATGGAAGCCAAGAATATGCTGGGGAGGACCCCGGGAAATATTGTTGCCATCAGGCCCTTACGGGAAGGCGTCATCGCCGATTTTGACATCACCGAGGCGATGCTGAGGCATTTCATCCTGAGGGTGCATAATCGCAGAGCCCTTGTCCGTCCCCGGATCATTGTCTCTATTCCCTCCGGGATCACCCAGGTCGAAAGACGGGCCGTGAAAGAAACCGTCGAATCTGCCGGCGCCAGGGAAATATTTCTGATTGAGGAACCCATGGCGGCGGCCATCGGGTCCGGCCTGCCCATTACGGAACCCATCAGTTCCATGGTCGTCGATATTGGCGGCGGTACGACGGAGGTGGCGGTCATATCCCTGGCCGGTATTGTCTATTCGAAATCAGTGCGGGTTGCAGGGGACCAGATGGATGAAGAGATCGTACAGTATATGCGGCGCAGATTCAGCCTGCTGATCGGAGAGAGGTCGGCTGAAATGATCAAGATGACCATCGGTTGCGCCTATCCCGAGCCGGAACTGAAGAAAATGGACGTCAAGGGAAGGGATCTTATCTCCGGCATTCCAAAAATAGTAGAGATTAATTCGGAGGAAATTCGTGAAGCCATCCTTGAGCCGGTCAGCCTGATTGTGGATGCCATCAAGGTCACCCTGGAGAATACACCTCCCGAACTGGCCGGCGATATCGTTGACCGTGGGATCATGCTGACGGGGGGGGGCGCTTTGTTACGAGGGCTTGACATCCTGATCAGAGAGGAGACGGGTCTGCCGGTGACGATCGCCGAGGACCCTCTTTCCGCTGTAGTAAAAGGGGCGGGCATGGCCCTGGACCAGCTTGATATACTCAAAGAGGTCACGGTTCAAATGTGACGACTTCGCAAAAAGTCCGGAGGCTCAAGTTGCGCTGCATCATTCGTCGTTGTGGCGTACGTTTAAGTATGCCTTCGGATGGGGACACGACTCCACCATGCTCCCATCCGCCTTGCCTGCGGAGCTTTTTACGAAGCCGTCGAATACGAGTCCATTAATGTAAGGGATCTGTTAGGTCTGTTGACGGCGTTTCTTTTTCAACCCATTCTCATTTTATCCTGTCGATAAAACCGTCGTTTTCACATACGATCATGCTTCCAAAAAAATATTGGACCATTACCCTCGCATCGCTGTTGATCCTGGCGGCGTTAATCATGATTTCCTACCATGGTGCAAAACAAGATTCCGATACGGGGTTTTTCCGGAGGCTCGTTCTGGAGGCGGTGTGGCCTCTGGAAAGCCTGAAAAACAGGTCAATCAAAGCACTCAGGGACAGCTGGAACCGCTATTTGTTTCTGATAGGCCTGGAGGCGGAAAACCGGCGGTTGAGAAAGGAGAATCACCTGCTTGAGAATCAACTTGTCCAGTATCGGGAGGGTTCCCTCGAAGCGCTGCGGCTGCGGAAAATTCTGAAGATCAAAGAGCAGTTTGATATAACGCCGGTCATTGCCGAAGTAATCGACCGCGAGCAGTCGCCCGTATTCAAATCCGTCCTGATCGGCAAGGGAACCGCGCACGGATTAATGGTGGGATTCCCGGTATTGAACGATCAGGGGATTGTCGGCAGGATTACGGAATCCTCCTGGCACATCTCCCGGATCATGTTGATCGTGGATGTAAACAGCAATGTTTCCGTACTGATTCAGCGGAACCGTGCCCATGGTGTTCTGCAGGGCGCCGGCGCCGCCGGTTGCCGGCTGAAATATATTCCCAAAACGGAAGAGGTTAAAGTCGGCGACGCCGTCATCTCCTCCGGGCTGGGGGGGATTTTTCCGAAAGGGATCCTCCTGGGTGTGGTCGCAGCAGTGGACAAGAAAGAAGGGGGCTTTTTCCAGAGGATTGATGTTCAGCCCTCTGTTGATTTCGGCAAACTGGAAGAAGTCGCTGTCCTGAATCCCCGGAAGGATCGCAAACCATGATGTCCCCGTACCTTTTTTTGCCGCTTGCCGGCCTGCTTCTGGTTATTTTTCAAACATCTGTCCTGAACATTATTTTCATGGGCCGACTTAACGTCGAAATATCATTGATTCTGGTTATTTATGCTGGATTCCGCATGAATGTCCTACCTGGAGCTTTGTTGAGCTTCCTGCTTGGCTTTTTTCTCGACTGTGCGATGGGTTCTATTTCAGGGCTGTTTACCCTCATTTATGTTTGTGTATTTTTTATTTCTGTCCTGGTTTCCATGCGGGTTTATGCGGAACAGATAAGCCTGATCATCGGCTTTTCTTTTCTGTGTTCGATTTTCGAAGGCCTTTTGATTGTCTTATTTTTTAAAATCATTTATGATATCAATATGCTTGGTAGTCTTATCCAGGTTTTTCTTCCCCAGGCGCTGGTGGTTAGTGTGTTGAGCCCCTTTTTTTTCAGGTTGTTTCATTTATTTGAGGCCACATTTCATGACGGAAATCCGCAACAAGCTAAATAATCATAAAACCGGCCCCATGTACAGCCGGTTTAAAATCATGCTGATCGTCGTGATGATTGCCTTGTCCCTTCTGGCTCTTCGCATGTGGCATCTTCAGGTGATCAAGGGGGAGGAACTCAAACAGAAATCGGAAAACAACAGTATCCGCTTTCGGATAATTAAACCTGTACGGGGCCTGATCATGGATGCCCACCGCGAGGTTCTGGTGGACAATCAGTGTTCCTTTGATATTCACTTTATGCCCGCTCATACCCGCGATATTCAGACAGTTGCCGACCGGTTGGGGGCTTTATATAAGGAGGCTTCCCTGAATTTTACCCGTGAGGCTTTCACGCCGGGAAGGCTCAAGCCCTTCATGCCGGTCAAGCTTGAAAAAAATGTCAGCCGGGAGAAGCTGGCGATCGTGGAGACGCACACCCTGGATCTGCCCGGCGTCACGGTCGATGTGGTTCCGGTCAGACAGTATCTTGGCGGCGCAATGACGGCCCATCTTATCGGCTATACGGGTGAAATCAGTCCAGAGGAACTGGATAAAGATGAATCGGACAGCTACGCGTCCGGCGATCTGATCGGAAAATCCGGCATTGAAAAATATCTGGATGCTTATCTGCGCGGCGAAAGCGGGTTTGAACAGGTTGAGGTCAATGTCCTGGGCAAAGTACAAAGGGTCCTTGGCATAAGAGATCCGGAGCCTGGATATAACGTGGTGCTGACGATTGATGCCTTGCTGCAAAAAATCGCCTGGGAGGCCCTGGCCGGAAAACCCGGCGCCGTTGTCGCGATGGACCCCCGGGATGGCTCCGTCCTGGCCCTGGTGAGCTCTCCGGCCTTCGACCCCATGTTGTTCAGCGCGGGAATCTCCCAGGAACACTGGAAAAAGCTATCCGGCGATTCCTCCCATCCTATGGAAAACAGGGCCGTCTCGGGGCAATATCCCCCGGCGTCGACCTATAAAATGATTGTTGCGGCTGCGGCCCTGCAGGAAGGCCTGATCACGCCGGAAACATCTTTTGTATGCACCGGTTCCTATGAGTTGGGGAACAGGAAGTACCGATGTTGGCATAAAGGCGGGCATGGCCGGATCAGCTTGCATCGGGCGATTGTTCAGTCCTGCGACGTTTATTTCTACAATGTCGGAAAATTGATCGGGGTCGATAAATTGGCGGAATACGCACGCCGCTTCGGGCTTGGGGCGCCGACGGGAATCGCGCTGCCTCAGGAGAAAAGTGGCTTGATCCCCACCCGGGACTGGAAACAGATGCGACTGAAAGCGCCCTGGCAGATTGGAGAAACCATCTCTGTATCTATCGGCCAGGGTTACAATCTGGTCACGCCCCTGCAACTCGTGACGGCATATAGCGCCCTGGCCAACGGCGGTGTTGTCTGGCGCCCCCGGCTGGTCAAGCAGGTTGAGGCCGTCGATGGCCGGGTGATTGAAGCGTTTGTGCCGGAAAGGAAGTCGATTCTTCCTCTGAGTAAGAACGTCATGGAGCAATTAAATAAGGCCCTGTGGGGGGTTGTCAACGAGGAAGGGGGCACCGGTCGGGCCGCGAGGCTCAAAGACGCCGATGTGGCCGGGAAAACCGGCACGGCCCAGGTCATCGGTCTGCCGGAAAATGAAAGGGCAAGGAAGATGAAATTCATCTCTTCCCGCCACCGGGATCATGCCATTTTTGTGTGTTTTGCACCGGTCGGCAATCCGGAAATTGCCATTGCGGTCGTGGCGGAAAATGCCGGACATGGGGGATCGGCGGCAGCCCCGGTTGCCAGGAAGATCCTTGAGGCCTACTTTGAGCGCAATCAATCACCGGGGAAAAGACCGCCCCTTGTCATCAGCGATCAGAGGACGGGCAGCAACGGGGTCGCACATCAACCTTGACGCACATTAATTGATTGCCGTAAAGATCATGCTGCCGGTTATTGTTCAAACGAGAAAATTATGAAGTTTGATCGACGATTATTTATTAACTTTGACTGGATGCTCATGTTGGTGGTTTTGTGCATCAGCCTCATCGGCCTTCTGAATATCTACAGTACGGGGTTCAATCAGATCTCCGCCAGGCAGGATTTTATTTTTTTTAAACAGCTTCAGTGGATTGTCATCGGACTTGTGTTCATGACGGTTGCTTTCTGCATCGATTACCGGTTTGTCAGCCGATACGCCTACCTTATTTACGGGATCTCCATCCTCCTGCTGCTGATCGTCTTCTTCTACGGTTACGCCACACGGGGCTCCCAGCGCTGGATCCTGCTCGGGGGATTTACATTTCAGCCATCGGAACTGATGAAGTTGACGCTGATCCTCGCCCTGGCAAAATATTTCGATCATCACCGCAGCATCGAGCCCTACCGGCTGAAAGGTCTGGCGATCCCTTTCGTGATCATGCTGGTCCCCTTTCTGCTGATTCTGAAGCAACCGGACCTGGGAACGGCGATGATCCTTTTCATCATTTTCAGCTCCATGATCCTGTTTATCGGCATCCATTTGAAATCACTGGGTTTGTCGGTATTGACAGGACTGGCGGTTATCCCCGCAGGCTGGTTTTTTCTCAAGAATTATCAAAGAGAACGGATCATAACCTTTGTCAATCCTGACAGCGATCCCCTGGGATCAGGCTATCATGTGATTCAATCCATTATCGCTATCGGATCAGGCGGTCTGACCGGAAAGGGCTTTTTAAAGGGAACGCAGACTCAGCTTCGCTTCCTGCCTGAAAGACATACTGATTTTGTGTTTTCGGTATTTGCCGAGGAATGGGGGTTTCTGGGCGGCATGGTTCTGCTGGTCCTGTTTATGAGTCTGATCCTGTGGGGACTTAAAATTGCCCTGCATGCAAGGGATTATAACGGGACCTTGATTGCCGTAGGGATCGCGGCGCTGATTTTCTGGGAAGTTTTTATCAACATCGGGATGGTCCTGGGGATCCTGCCCATTGTCGGAATACCTTTGCCGTTTCTGAGTTACGGGGGATCTTCCATGGTCGTCCTCATGACCGGCGTCGGCATGCTGATGAGCATCAGCATGCGGCGATTTATTCTGCAACCTTGACGACTGCGTAAAAAGTCCGGATGCTGCGTTGCGCTTCATCCTTCGTCGTTGCGGCGTACGCCTTGGTATGCCTCACTCCTCAGGATTTGCACGCCTTGCCTGCGGAGCTTTTTACGCAGCCGTCGAATTTGGACAATTATCCGACTTTTTACGGGTTCGTTAAGCTTGAGGCCGCCAAGATCCGATAGCCCTGACCGGCGGTCAGAAAGCATTCCGTCCGGCAAAAAATGCTTGACAGGCCCTCATAGTTATGATTAGGAAACCGCGATTTTTAATATTGAGAGTCAGGGTATTTTGTGAATAATTATCAACGCAGAAGATATGTTGATGCCGATTTTAAGACAGACGCAAAAGAAGCACTGGCTTTAAAAGACGCAAATAGATATTTCATCAGGCCGGGTGGAAAATGATTTTTCCCTCGGTTTTTTTGTATAGTCGTTCTGAAATGAGGTTTAGATATGGTCAATCTTGATTACACCATCCTGATTCAGATGGCGAATTTCATCCTGCTGATTTTCATCTTAAGGAAGCTGCTTTATGTACCGATTCTGGGTGTTATGAATGAGCGGAAAGAGCACATGGAGGAGTCTGACGAGGAGGTTAAACGCCTGAAGCAGGAAGTGGAACAGAAATTTTCAGAATACGAGGAGAAGGTCCGTCTGGCAAAACTCGATGCCATGGCGCAAAGGAATGCCATCGTCAAAGAAGGCGCAGACCTGGCCAAGGGTGTAATTGAAACAATCAGGAGCGAAATCCCCGCACTGATGGAGCAGTTCAATACCAGAATGGGCATGGAAGTTGAGGCGGCGAGAGCCGTATTGCGCAGTCAATCCCGGAAGATATCCCTTGAGATTGCTGAAAAAGTTCTGGGAAGGAGCATCCAATGATTCGCTGGTTTTCAGAAGATCGTCAGGGGCGATTGTCCGTAAAATCATTTATGCCGGTTGTTGCGTTTGTCTTGCTGATGGCCATGGATGTCCATGCCGCGGCTGGCGGCGACGAAGGCCATGGCAAGGAATTGGTGGATTTTGCCTGGAGAGTCGTCAATATGATCGTTCTGGTCGGGTTCCTCTACTGGCTGCTGGCCCAGAAGATCAAGGAGTTTTTTATCGGCAGGCGGGAAGGAATCAAGTCGGCCCTTGAACAGGCCAGGATCGCCAAGGAAGAGGCTGAGCAGAAATACAAGGAATATACGGATAAGCTGGACAAGGCCACCGAGGAAATCGCCGGTATCTCTGATATGATAAGGGCGCAGGGGCTGGCGGAAAAAGAACGCATCATCGAAGACGCCCGGAAGACTGCAGAGAAGATGAAGGAAGATACCCAGGCCCGGCTCGAGCAAGAGCTGAAACAGGCCGGCAACCTGCTACGGGCCGAGGCCGTCAAGCTCTCCGTGGAAATGGCGGAAGAACTTTTAAAAAGAAATGTTACGGCGTCAGATCACGATGCCATGGTGAAAGATTATCTGGATAAGGTGGTGAGCAAACATTGATAGGTAGCAGCAGCATCGCAAAGCGTTACGCGCGGGCATTTTTTGAGATTGCCGAAGAAGAGAAACAGTTTGATAAGTATTACCACGAACTGATCGGCTTCTCCGAAATCATTCACGGCAATGAAAACATGAAGGAGTTTCTGGCGAATCCCATCTTCGATCAGCATGACAAGCGCGACGTTGTTGATGCCGTTCTGATAAAAATCGGCATGACCGGCGTCACCGCGAATTTCCTGCGTCTGTTGGCTGATAAAAGGAGAATCGGGATCCTGACCGACATCGTTGTCTGCTATCGCGAGTTGATGGATTCAGCCCTGAAAAAGCAGCGCGTCCAGGTAAAAACCGCCTTCCCCTTGTCAAACGAGTTATCCGAGCGCCTCAAAAAGGGCATGGAGGGACTGACCGGCAAGCAGATCGAGCTGACGATTGAGCAGGATGTGTCGCTGCTTGCAGGCGTTGTTGTCCGGGTTGGGGATACCCTTTATGACGGAAGCATCAAAACACAATTGAATAATATCAGGAATCTCTTAGGGGAGGAACAATAGAACATGGAGACAATCAGGGCAGAGGAAATCAGTCAAATCATATCCAGGCAGATCAAGGATTATGAAAAGAAGCTGGATATCAGTGAAACGGGAACAGTCCTGTCCGTAGGAGATGGTATTGCCAGGGTCTATGGCGTGCAGAATGCCATGGCGATGGAACTTCTGGAGTTCCCCGGCGGCATCCTGGGAATGGTGCTCAATCTGGAAACGGACAACGTCGGTGTGGCGATTCTCGGTGAAGTCACCCATATCAAGGAGGGCGACATTGTCAAGAGAACGGGCAAGATTGCCCAGGTTCCGGTCGGGGAGGCGGTTCTGGGTCGTGTCATTGATGCGACGGGCGCCCCGATTGACGGCAAAGGTCCTATTGAAGCTACGGAATTCAGGCGCATTGAAATGGTTGCCCCCGGCGTGATTCAACGCCAGCCCGTAAACCAGCCCATGTACACTGGGCTGAAAGCGATTGACGCCATGACGCCCATCGGCAGGGGGCAGCGCGAACTGGTCATCGGCGACCGGCAAATCGGGAAGACCGCAATCTGTGTGGACGCCATCATCCGCCAGAAGGACACGGGCGTGAAATGCATCTATGTCGCCATCGGCCAGAAGCGATCGACGGTGGCCCAGGTTGTGGAGAACCTGCGAAAACACGATGCCCTGTCCTATACCTGCGTTGTCGCTGCATGCGCGAGCGATCCGGCCACCTTGCAGTATGTTGCGGCCTATGCAGGATGCAGCATCGGCGAGTATTTCCGCGATCGCAGCCAGGACGCCCTGATTATTTACGACGACCTTTCCAAACAGGCGGTTGCCTACCGCCAAATTTCCCTGCTGCTCAGACGGCCTCCGGGACGCGAGGCGTTCCCCGGCGACATCTTCTACAATCACTCGCGATTGCTGGAACGGGCGTCCCGTGTGAGCAAGGAACTGGGCGGCGGTTCCCTGACAGCCCTGCCGATTATTGAGACGCAGGCCGGCGACGTTTCCGCCTATATTCCCACAAACGTTATTTCCATTACCGACGGCCAGGTTTACCTGGAGCCGAGTTTGTTTTTCTCCGGAATCCGTCCGGCCATCAACGTCGGCCTGTCTGTCTCCCGCGTTGGTGGAGCTGCCCAGGTCAAGGCGATGAAGCAGGTGGCCGGAACGCTGAAACTGGACCTTGCCCAGTACCGCGAACTGGCGGCCTTTGCCCAGTTCGGAAGCGACCTGGACAAGGCAACGCAGGCCCAACTCGATCGCGGTGTGCGCCTGGTGGAACTTTTGAAGCAGCCCCAGTTCAAGCCCATGTCGCTGGGCGAGCAGGTAGCGATCCTCTTTGCCGGCACCCGGGGGTTTCTCGATAAATATCCTGTGGACAAGCTCAAGAACTATGAGCCCCAGCTGCTGGATTTCGTGAAAACGAAATATCCCGGGATCATGAAGGAAATTGACGACCAGAAGGTTATCAGTCCGGATCTGGAAAAGAGGATGAAGGAGGCGCTCACCGAGTTTGATTCTGTGTATATTACAGAATAGCGGGTGTCAGTACCGTGTGGATATGAAATGTATAATGGATATAAGGGAGTAGATTTTTTTTATGGCCGCGCTAAAGGACATTAAAAGAAAGATCACAGCGGTTGCAAAGACCAAGCAGATCACCAAGGCCATGAATATGGTAGCAGCGTCCAAGTTCAAGGCCGCCCAGACAAGAATGGAGAATTTCCGTCCCTATGCCGGTAAATTCATGGATGTTTTGAACAGCCTGGCATTGCGCGTTTCGCCGGATACGCATCCGTTGCTGGCGGTTCGTGAGCCGAAGCGAATCAGGGTCATCTGTATGACCTCCGACCGGGGGCTCTGCGGCGGCTTCAACACCAACCTGATCAAGGCGACAGAACGGTTCATCGTGTCGAAGGCAAAGGAGGGCAAGGAGGTTGCCCTGATTCCCGTGGGACGCAAAGGTCGCGATTTTTTCAGAAAAAAAATCAATGTCCTGAATGAACGGACAGATGTGTTCGGAAAATTCGATATTTCTCTGGCCGTTCAGATTGCCAGGGATGTCATCCCGCCTTTTGTCAGGGAAGAATATGACGAATTGTATCTCGTTTACAACGAGTTCAGAAATGTATCCATGCAAAGACCGGCGGTCGTCAGGCTGTTTCCGCTTCCGTCCATCGGACAGGATGAAGATGTGGATTTGAACAAACGCATTGATTATATCTATGAGCCGTCCGATGAAGCGTTGTTGGAAAAGCTGCTGCCCATGTACGTCCGTGTCCTGATTTTCAGGGCGCTTGTGGAAACGTCGGCGGGAGAAAACGGCGCCCGGATGGCGTCCATGGATAACGCCACCCGAAATTGCGAGGAAATGATCGGGAGTCTGTCCCTGAAATACAATAAGGCGCGGCAAGCCGCCATTACCGCGGAGCTCATGGATATCGTCGGCGGAACAGAAGCATTGGCTAAAGGATAAATCACCGCGCAAGATGCGGTGTTATCTAAAACACTCAAAGGATGATTGAAGGAGACGGGTATGAATATAGGAAAGGTTGTACAGGTCATCGGACCGGTCGTTGACGTGGCGTTTCAGGAAGGACAGCTTCCCAGCATCCTGAACGCAATCACCATCACCAACCCGGCGATTAATGACGAACCGGATAACCTTATCGTCGAGGTAGCCCAGCACCTCGGTGATAATGTGGTCCGCTGCATCGCCATGGATATTACCGATGGCCTGGTCCGGGGAATGGACGCCAAAGACATGGGCACGCCCATTATGGTACCGGTCGGGCAGGAATGCCTCGGTCGGATCCTGAATGTGGTCGGCAGGCCGGTGGATGGTCTCGGACCGATTCAGGCGCAGAATTATATGCCGATTCACAGATTATCGCCCTCATTCACAGAGCAGGATACATCCGTGCACGTCCTGGAAACGGGCGTCAAGGTTATCGACCTGCTGGTGCCGTTTCCACGCGGCGGCAAGATGGGGATGTTCGGCGGCGCCGGTGTAGGCAAGACCGTCGTCATGATGGAGATGATCCATAACATCGCCATGCATCACGGCGGCATCTCCGTGTTTGCAGGCGTCGGCGAGAGAACCCGCGAAGGCAACGACCTTTACCTCGAAATGAAGGAATCCGGCGTTATCAAGCAGGCCGCCCTGATTTACGGGCAGATGACAGAACCGCCCGGAGCGAGGGCAAGGGTTGCTCTGACGGCCCTGGCCGCGGCGGAATATTTCCGTGATATCGAGGGGCAGGATGTGCTGCTGTTCGTTGATAACATCTTCCGGTTTACCCAGGCGGGCTCCGAAGTGTCGGCGCTCCTCGGTCGCATGCCTTCGGCGGTGGGTTACCAGCCGACACTGGCCACGGATCTGGGCGAACTTCAGGAACGTATCACGTCAACCACGAAAGGGTCGATCACGGCGGTCCAGTGCGTGTATGTGCCCGCGGACGACTTGACGGACCCGGCGCCGGCCACGACCTTTGCGCACCTCGATGGAACCGTTGTTCTGTCGCGGCCAATCGCCGAACTCGGCATTTACCCCGCGGTCGATCCGCTGGATTCGACGTCGAGAATACTCGATCCGAACGTTCTGGGCGCCGAGCACTACCAGGTGGCCCGGCAGGTGCAGGTGACATTGCAGAAATACAAGGACCTTCAGGATATCATTGCCATTCTGGGGATGGATGAGCTTTCCGAAGAGGATAAAGTGACGGTCAGCAGAGCCCGAAAGATCCAGCGGTTCCTGTCTCAACCCTTCTTTGTGGCTGCGCAGTTTACCGGAACCGAGGGCAAGTTTGTGTCCGTGCCCGATACCGTCCGGGGCTTCAAGGAAATCCTAGATGGCAAACACGACGACCTGCCCGAACAAGCTTTCTATATGGTGGGCGGCATTGAAGAGGTGATTGAAAAAGCCAGAAAGCTTTCAGAGTAAGCCGGAGGATTGTCATGGCCGACGAATTGATCTTGGAGATCGTCACCCCCGAAAAGATGGCCTTCAGCGGCAAAATCGAAGAGGTTACCATTCCGGGCACAGAGGGTGAATTTGGTGTTTTGAGGGGTCACGCCTCATTGCTGAGCAGCATCGAAACGGGCGAGCTGAGTTTTGTCCGGGACGGCAAGCGGACCCATTATGCCGTCAGCACCGGCTATGCTGAAGTGACGTCCGGCAGGGTTACGGTTCTTGTGGAAACGGCAGAGCAGTCTGACATGATCGATAAGGAGCGAGCGAGACGGGCCCGTGAAATCGCAGAAACAAAAATCGACAAACTGTCCAAAGAAGACGACGAGCGTGAAGCCGCCAAGGCCACCCTGGCCAAAGCAAATGTGCGACTGAATGTGGCTGAAAAGGGCTGATTTTTTTCAAACACAGAGTAATTCCATTTCTAAAACAAAGATGATATCGAGGCGGCAAGGAGGAGGCGACGAGGCGTATTGTACATACGTTGAGGAAGCCGACGACGACGCCAACAAAGATAGCGCTTTGATTTAGAAATGGAATAAACAGATCGAAAGCCAGTCCTTGCTGGATGAAGGTTCATGCAGGCGCCTGGCTTTTTAATTAAATGACGACTGTATAAAAAGTCCGGATGCTCAAGTTGTGCCGCATCCCGTCATTGCGGCGTATGTCAAGTACGCCTCATGGGGACATGACAGAGTCGTGTCCCCATACTTTGCGCGCCTTGCCTGCGGAGCTTTTTACGCAGTCGTCGATTTCGACTCATTTTTCGACTTTTTCGAGTTCGTTATTAAATGATTTCCTCGACCTGGATATCGACGATCTGGAACTCCCTGATTCCCCCCGGCGCCTTGACGGTCACTTCATCGCCGATCTCTTTGCCGATCATGGCCTTGCCGATGGGGGAGGTCACGGAAATTTTGTTTTGACTGATGTCCGATTCAAAAGGGCCGACCAGTCGATATTTTATTTCCTTCCCTGTGTGGACGTCTTCAATCCGGATCGTCGATCCAAAGACGACCCGGTCACCATTGATGTCTTTGAGGTCGATGATTTGAGATGATGCCAGGTTGTTTTCCAGTTCCTGCATTTTGCCGTGAATGAACGACTGGCGTTCCTTCGCGGCGGCATATTCGGCGTTTTCTGAAATATCCCCGTGAGACCGGGCTTGTTCAATGTCGCGGATATTTTCAGGAAGGGATACGGTTTTCAAATATTCCAGTTCCTTCTTTAATTTCTCAAATCCCGTTTTGGTAATGGGTATCTTTTTCATTCATTCCTCTTATGTGGACGATATCATGGATCCCGCAAAGATGCAGGTTGTGCTCTCTAATAGAGAAATCCGGTGATGTCAAGGAAGATTTATTGTTCTACATTCCTTCTGAGCACGCAGCTTGCCATGACCTGCAAGTTGTGTTAAAAATACTCATATGTCAATGAATTTCTTTCGGGGATGAGAATGGGGCAGGACGGTTCAAGGGAGACAGGGCTGCAAAATGATCGATCAGTACAATCGCAACATTAACTACCTCAGGGTATCGGTAACGGACCGATGTAACCTGCGCTGTCAATACTGCATGCCGAAAGAGGGCCTTTCGCGGATCGGACATAATGATATCCTGCGATATGAAGAGATTTTAAGAGTCGTCCGGAGCGGCATCCAGTTGGGGATTTCCAAGGTCCGCATCACCGGCGGGGAACCTCTCGTACGGAGCGGCATTGTGGATTTTATTGCCCGTCTCAACTCCGTTCCGGGTTTGGCGGACATCAGCCTGACGACAAACGGCGTGCTCCTGAAACAGTTTGCTGGTGACCTTTTCGGTGCCGGGATAAGACGGATTAATGTCAGCCTGGATTCCCTGGATACGAAAAAATATGCCGCCATGACGCGCGGCGGTGATCTGAACACGGTGCTCGCGGGCATTCGCGAAGCCGACCGGGTAGGTTTTGCGCCGATCAAAATCAATACGGTTGCCATCAGGGGATTCAATGATGATGAAATCCTGACCTTTGCCGCGCACACCCTTGATAAACCCTACCATGTCCGCTTTATTGAATTGATGCCCCTGGGCCGTGCCGGCGATGACAATCACAACCATTATCTGTCCAATGATGTCGTTAGGGGCGTCATCCGTCAAGCATACACGCTGGAAGCCGTAAACGGGCAGAAAAAAAGTGCTGACGGCCCGGCCCTCTTGTATAAAATAGCCGGAGGCCGGGGCAGCATCGGTTTCATCAGTCCCGTGAGCCGGCATTTCTGCAATGCCTGCAACCGGCTGCGGCTTACGGCTGACGGACACCTCCGTGCCTGCCTGTTAACGGACGAGGAAGCGGACCTGAAGGGACCCCTGCGCGGCGGCTGCAGCGATTCGGAACTGGAGGACTTGATCAAGCAGGCGATTAAGAAAAAGCCCCTGGGACACACGATGATCAATGAGGAACATCATCTGCGGAAATGTGTAAAGGAAATGGCGATGATTGGGGGGTAAAAGGGCTTTATGGCCCTGTTACTTTAGGGGATCTTGATTTTCATGAAAGACAAGACAGTCGTTTTTAATGAAAGAACTGCCGCCGGCTATGACAACTGGCTGCAAACGCCGGCGGGTCGTTACATCGATGGGCGCGAAAAGAGCCTGATTCTCGATCTGATCACCCCCCGTGGCGGAGAGCGCGTACTGGATGTCGGCTGCGGTACGGGAGATCATCTGCTTCTGTTCCGCAGAAAGGGTTGTGATGTCACCGGCATCGATCCGTCGGCCTCTATGCTGAAACTGGCTGCTGTAAAACTCGGAAACCGGGCCGACTTCCATCAGGGATACGCGGAAGACCTTCCTTTTTCCGATAATGAGTTTGATATCGTTACCCTGATCACGTCGCTTGAATTTTCCGATGATCCGGATAAGGCCATCGCCGAAGCGATCCGGGTCTGTCGCGGCCGTGTTTTTCTCGGGGTATTGAATAAACATTCCTGTCTGGGGCTGAGTCGCAGAATCCAGGGAGCGCGGCGCCCGTCCATCTATAACCACGCCCGCTTCTTCCACATAGGTGAATTGAACGCCAAGATCCGGAACAATCTCCAGGGCATTCGCATCCGCTGGGGAAGCGTTATCTTTCTTCCCGATGGCTGGTATGGCTTTGCCCGAAGGTTCGAAGAGGCGATTCCGGTAATGAAAAATCCCTTCGGGTCCTTCCTCGGCCTCTCTTTCCCGGTGACGTTCACCTATGCGACGATTCAGCAACCCATTCTGGAGACCGTGAATATTGCGACTCAAAGCCGCCAGACGGTGCCCGGCGCCGTCAGGGAGATGAAATAATGCGGGAGGCCATGCTTTATGAGAAATTAACGGATCAGAGGGTGCTGTGTCATCTCTGCGCCCACCGCTGTCGCATCAATCCGGCAAAACGCGGAGTCTGCGGCGTCCGGGAGAACCGTGAGGGCGTTCTTTACGCGCTGACTTACGGGCAGTTGATTGCCGAAAATGTCGATCCGATAGAAAAAAAACCGCTCTTCCATGTCTATCCGGCGTCGAAGTCCTTCTCCATTGCCACAGCCGGCTGTAATTTCTCCTGTGAATTCTGCCAGAACCACGAGATATCCCAATTACCGCGAGAGGGCCTGGAGATGCCGGGGAAGCCGACCGCTCCCGCCGCTATTGTGGAAAGGGCCATCCTGACAGAATCAAGAACAATTTCATATACCTACACGGAACCGACCATTTATTTTGAATACGCCTGTGATACGGCCCGCCTGGCCCACGAGCGGGGTCTGAAAAATGTGTTTGTCACCAACGGCTTCATGACGGACCAAACCCTCGAAACCATCGCACCGTACCTGCAGGCAGCCAATGTGGATCTCAAATCTTTCCGGGATGATTTCTACCGGAAGCAATGCGGCGCCCGCCTTGGACCGGTTCTGGATAGTTTAAGAAAGATGAAGAATCTCGGAATCTGGGTGGAGGTGACCACGCTGTTAATCCCAGGCTTGAATGACAGCGAGCAGGAACTCCATGACATTGCATCTTTCATTTTTTCATTGGGTCCGGAAACCCCCTGGCATATCAGCCGGTTTCATCCCCGTTACCGCATGTCGCGCTGGCCCGCAACACCGGCGGCGGCGATTCACCGGGCAGTGGAAACCGGCAGGGCGTGTGGACTCAAATATGTTTACAGCGGCAATATTCCCGGAGATGAAGGAGAAAACACCATCTGTTTCCACTGCGGTCAGCTCCTGATCGGCCGCACTGGCTTTCATATCGAACAGATGAATCTGAATGGTTCAGACTGTCTTCGCTGCGGGACAACACTGGACGGCATTTTTTGACGACTGCGTAACAAGTCCGGATGCTTCGTTGCGCTGCATCCTTTGTCACTGCGGCGTACGTAAGAGTACGCCTTCGCATGGGGACACGACTCTGTCATGTCCCCATGCGCCTAGCCTGCGGAGCTTTTGACGCAGCCGTCGTTATCCGCTCATATTGCGAGTTCGGCATTTTTTATTCACGGGTTTCAGCTTCCTCCCAGTCCAGATCCTGTTCGTCATAGGATCTATTCAGGATGGCGTCGGCCCTGTCGAGGTCCTCCGCCGGAACAAGAATTTTTACTTCTCCCAGGCCATCGATGGTGATGGCATAGATGGTTCCGGCCGCCTCATATTTCAGCCGGGTCGGTACGCCTTCGGTCTCCAGACGACCGGTGATGATCTTTGCCTGTGTCATTCCCGATGCCGTGTAAACGATATGCCATGTTTCATCTGTCATGAGCTTTCCCCTGATTTCTTTCTTCACTCCGGTGTTTATTGTTATCATAACATATGTTTCTGCAGCAAAACATGAATATATTCGTAATACTCATTCCTCGATACAATATATTGTGGTCCATGCGAATCGAAACACATTCCATTGTATTTTTTCTTTACAAGCCTGTTTTTTTCTGTTAAATTCCGCTCAAAATTTTGCAACTCTGAAAGCGCGGCGCCGATGAAATTGAAAAGGCTTGAAATCACTGGCTTTAAAACTTTTCTTCAGAAGGTTGTTCTGGATTTTTCTGATGGGATTACCTGTGTCGTCGGTCCCAACGGTTGCGGGAAGAGCAACATCGTTGACGCCTTGCGCTGGGTTATGGGCGAGCAGCGCGTCAAAACCCTGCGCGGCAAAAAGATGGAGGATGTTATCTTTAATGGCGCACAAGGCGCTGATGCGGTCGGGGTGGCCGAAGTGTCCATGATTCTGACAGCGGATGCGGGCGGATTTCCCGGAGCCTACGCGGAATACAGCGAAGTCATGGTTTCCCGAAAATTATTTCGCGACGGCGAAAGCGAATATACCCTTAATAAGATTCCTTGCCGGCTCTTGGATGTCAGAGAGTTTTTTATGGGGACCGGTATCGGCGCCAGGACCTATTCACTAGTCGAACAGAACAGCGTTGCGATGCTGGTAGAGGCAAAACCGGAAGAACGAAGACAATTTATTGAAGAAGCGGCGGGAATTTCTAAGTATAAGAGCCGCAAGGAAGCGGCGGTGCGAAGAATGGATCAGACGCAGCAGAACCTGGTGCGGGTCCATGATATTACGCGCGAAGTTAAAAGCCAGCTCAATGCGATATCCCGTCAGGCCAAGCGAGCGGAGCAGTATAAGGCCCTGAAGCAGGACATCCGGGAAGCGGAGCAGGCGCTGGCGCTGCAGGTTTATGCCGACCTGTTCACGGAAAAGCAAACAGGCGGGCATGCTTTAGCTGCCGTCCAGGACCAGGAAACGGCGCTGAAAACGCAGATGGAAGCCGGCGAAGCGTCCCTCCACAGTCTCAAGACGGAAATGCTTGACTCCGAGGCGCGGCTTGCTGAGGCTCAGGAATCCCTCTATCAGATCCGGAATGCCATCAGCGTGAAGGAACAGGGGATCGAACACGCGACCCAGACGATAAAAGAGCTGACTGCCCGCAAACAGAAAGATCTGATGGAGATCGCGTTGATCCGGGAAAAACAGGAGGAGGCCAGCCGGGAACTACAGGAGCTGACGACACTGACAGACCAGTTGCAGGTCCGGATCGAAGCGCTCAGGCAAGCCGTGTCCGATCAACGGCAGGGGATTGAGGAACGCAAACAGAAACAGCAGTCTCTTTATCGTGAACTGGACGAGAAGAAGGTTCAATACTTTGATATTGCAGCGGAACAAGCAAAATTAAAAAATATGCTTGTCGGCTTCCAGAAGGGGATTGAGGATCTGCAGCGGCGGGATGAAAGGGACCGTCGCGAGCTGTCTGAACACGATAAAAGGCGGGAAGAGCTGGACCGGCTGCTCGTTAAACTCGCCGCCGAACACCAGTCCGCAGAGGGAACCTTTGCATCATTCACACAGCAGGCCGATCGTGCTGCTGATGAGCAGCAGCGGACACGGCAGTTGCTGCAGGAAATCGACGAGGAGATCAATGCCGTCAAGGAAGACATCAGCCGAAAATCTTCACGGTTTACCTCCCTGAAAGAGTTTCAGGAGCGTTATGAGGGCTGCCAGGACGGCGTCAAATCCCTGATGGCTGAGGATAAAGAGGAAGCGGTAAAAGGGTTTTCCCGGGACGCTTTCTGTGGGCTGGTTGCCGATCACATGGACGTCCCCCAACAATACGAGGCCGCTGTCGAGGCCGTTCTGGGTGAAAAGCTGCAGTACATCATTGTTAAAAGACAGGAGGACGGCTTAAAGGCGATTGACTATCTGAAGAATTATTCGTTGGGACGCGGGAGTTTTGTCCCCCTGGAAGTCCGGCAACATGAATCCGGGAATGACGTTACCGACTATGATCACCTCGCAGGCGCTGTCCGGCTGATCGATCAGGTGCGAGTCCATGAAGATTTTAAAGGGATTGCCGACTATCTGCTGGGCGATGTCCTGCTGATTCCGAACCTTCCGAACGGCATATCTCTCTGGAAGCAGAACGGCTTCAGAGGCACGTTCGTTACACCGGACGGCGACCTCATCAACCCGCAGGGCGTGCTGACCGGAGGCAATGGGAAAAGCGGTGAAACAAGCCTGCTGCGCAACCGGCGCGAAATATACGAGTTGCAAACAGAACTGGGTGAACTGGAAGCATCCCTGAAGGAAATAGTGGACGGCAAGAAGAAGGCGGGCGCGCTCATTTTTGAATGGGAGGAGGAACACCGCCGTCTGCGGGCTGAACTTCACCGCACAGAACTTGACATGGCCGGGAAAAAGAAAGATCTGGAGCGTTTCGAAGATGAGCGGAAACGCCTGGAGCAGCGCATCAGTGTGCTTGATTTCAACCGGGAACAGGCAAGGACAGAGCAAAACGATGCCCTGCTGCGGATCGACGGCATCCGGCAGGAGCTTGCCGCGCACGCAGAGCGTGAAAAAGATATGAATGAGCGGATGACAGCCGTGCAAGCGCAATGGGAAGCTATGCAGACAGACCTCGAAAAGGCGTCCGCTTCGCTGACGGCAGAACAGGTATTGCTCGCATCATTCGAAGAAAAGAAAGAGGCCAACATCAAGGCGGGGGAACGCCTTGATCAGGATCACGCGCAACGCACCGCCGACATCGAGGCCCGGATCATGGACGTGCGGGGTCATGACGATCAGATTCAAGCCTTGACGGCATCCGTGGCCGTTGAGCAGGAAGCGCTTGGCGGTCTTTACCGGGGGTTCAGTCAGCTCGAAGGTGTCTTGTTGCAGCGGAAGGCCTCTCAGCAGGCGCAGGACGCTTCTATGCGACAGCAGGAGGACCGGATCGGCGACCTGAAAAAGGCCCTCGATCAGGCGGCCAGAGAAGTCCATGAACTGCAGATGAGCCATCGGGAAATCTCTGTAAAAATGGAAAACCTGCGCCAGAATATCCAATCAAAATATCATGTGGATATTGAGCCGCTCCTGCATGACTTTGGTGGTCTCGGGGAGGCAACAGCAGAATCGCTGAAGATAAAGCTCGAAAAGGATCAGCTCACTCTGGAGCAGTTCGGGGAGGTCAATTTACTGGCCTTGAGCGAATATGAAGACCTGAAACTGCGTTTTGACTTTCTGACGGCACAGGCGGCGGATTTGCATCATTCCCTCGAGACGTTGCAGAAGACCATTGCCCGGATCAACGCCATTACACAGGAACGGTTTGCCGAAACCTTTACGGCGGTGAATGCCTGTTTCCGCGAGGTGTTTACCAGGATATTCCCCGGCGGCAGGGGAGAGCTGAGGTTGACGGATGATGCGGATATGCTGGAAACGGGCGTGGATATTGATATTCAGGTTCCCGGGAAAAGAGCGCAGAATATCAGCCTCCTGTCCGGCGGTGAAAAATCACTGGCCGCGATTGCACTTATTTTTGCCATCATTTTATACCGGCCCACGCCCTTTCTGATCCTGGACGAGGCAGACGCCGCTCTCGATGATGCCAATATCCTGCTCTTCAACCGTTTGATTAAGGACATTTCAGCCGGTTCCCAGATCGTCATGATCACCCATAATAAGCGGACCATGGAAGCGGCAAGCCATCTTTTCGGCGTCACCATGCAGAATGACGGAATTTCCACCATCGTATCCGTCAGCCTTAACTGACATCGTCTCTGGAAAGGCGGAAAACATTTTATCCGCCGCTCGCGAACAATTATTCACCGGTTATGCAATAAAGCTCTCGAGATGTGAAAAGCGTTGTGCACAAGGATTGTAAATGACCAGCGATATCAGAAAAAGAAGTTTTTTTAATAAATTGAAATCCGGCCTGGAAAAAACCCGGAAACTGCTGCTCACCAATGTGGACGACATCATTCTGGGTGAAAAGGTTATCGACCAGCGTTTTTTTGAGGAATTGGAAGAAGCATTGATCATGGCCGATGTGGGTCCCGCTTTTACCGGCGATCTAATCGAAAAAATGAAGGAGAAGGTCAAACGCCATGAGCTGGACAGGCCGGAACTCCTGAAAAAAGTCCTACAGGATACCATGAAGGACATTTTACGGAGAAATGACCGGCCCTTTGTTATTCCCCGCGATCGTCTGCATACCGTCATGATGGTCGGCGTGAACGGGACCGGCAAGACCACGACCATCGGAAAGATGGCCTGCCAGTTCAAGCAGCAGGGTCATGATGTCCTCGTCGCGGCCGCCGACACCTTCCGGGCAGCGGCCATCGAGCAGATCGAAATCTGGTGCCGGCGCGCCGCTGTCCCCCTGATAAAACAGCAGATCGGCGCTGATCCGGCGGCTGTCGTCTATGACGCCATCCAGGCAGCCGGGGCCGGGAAAGCCGGTGTCCTGATCATCGACACCGCCGGGCGCCTTCATACCAAAGTGAATCTGATGGAGGAACTCAAGAAGATGAAACGGATCATGGAAAGGGAGGTTCCCGGCGCCCCCCACGAGGTCTTGCTCGTGATTGACGCCACCACGGGCCAGAATGCCATCAATCAGGCGAAAATGTTTAACGAAGGGATCGGTGTGACCGGCATCGTCCTGACAAAGCTCGATGGAACCTCAAAAGGCGGCATTGTGATCCGCATTGCCAGAGAACTGCAAATTCCCATCCGTTATATCGGCATCGGAGAGCAGCTTGAAGATTTGCGGCCTTTTCAAAGTGATGATTTTATCGAAGCCCTGTTCGATTGAAAGACGCGAACAAACTATTGTCATCGGTCATGAGGCCCGATCGGCATGATTCATGTTGATGGTTCATTTCGTTAAACACAGATCACAAAACCGTGGCGGAGATTGCGATGAACGGCAGCATGCAACGGTGGGGCACTGAAAATCATCAGCTATCCCCACCACATTTATTTCAGCATCAACTCCAGGCGGAATGTTTCTTCTTTGCCTTCCATCAGATAAGCGTCGGGTTTTCGCATAAATTTAACTCCATGAGACCTTGATCAAAAATATCGCCGTTGTTTTCTTTTATACGAATTATCCGTCTCTGTCAAAAAATTACAAATCATAAGAATAATACAAAAAAACGAAAAACAATTGAGAAATGCGGCCCTTTATGTTAGAAGCGACGGCATGCTGAATGTTGGATTGACGGGCGGTATTGCTTGCGGAAAATCGACGGTGGCCCGGCTGCTTGCGGGAAAGGGAGCCCTTCTGATCGACTTTGACGAACTGGCGCGCAAGGTCGTGGAGCCGGATCAGCCTGCCTGGCAGCAGATCGCCGACACTTTCGGGACTGACATTCTGCATACGGACCGAACGATTGACCGCACAAAGCTGGGGGCCATTGTTTTCAGGGATAAAAGGAAACGGGCCAAACTCAACAGCATTGTTCATCCCGCCATCTTCGCCGCCTGGTGTTGCCGCACCCAGGAAATCAAAGAGTTAAAACCCGAAGCGATCATTCTGTCGGACGCCCCGCTGCTGATTGAAGAGGGCATGCAGTCCCTGTTTGACCTGGTCATGCTCATCTATGTTTCCGAGGAAGAGCAGATGGACCGCCTCATGAAGCGAAACGGCTTAAGTCGGGAGGAGGCGCTGCATCGGCTTAAAGCTCAAATGCCCATTGACGACAAGCTGCCCGTTGCGCAGATCGTGATCAGGAACCAGGGGACCCTGGAAGAAACCCGGCGCATCGTTGATCAGGTGTGGCAGGATCTTCTGCAGCGGGAGAAGGCAAAAAGACATCTATAATCCACAGGGAGGTTGCAATATGATTGAAAAGAACGTGGTGGCGGATTTTTCGGCAAGGGTGTTCGATCCTGTGATTGACCCGACGGCTTATGTTCATCCCCTGGCGGCCGTGATCGGTCACGTATTTATCGGAAAAAACGTGATGGTATCACCCACCGCCTGTGTCCGTGGCGACGAGGGGCAGCCCCTGTATGTGGGTGACGATTCCAACGTTCAGGACGGCGTTGTGATCCATGCCCTCGAAACGGAGATGAACGGCAAACCCATCGAAAAGAACCTCTTTGAGGTCAACGGAAAAAAATACGCGGTCTACGTGGGGAATCGGGTTTCCCTGGCCCATCAGGCGCAGATCCACGGGCCGGCCGTGGTCCTTGATGATACCTTTGTGGGTATGAAGGTCCTTGTTTTCCGTTCCTTTGTGGGATCGGGCTGCGTGATTGAGCCCGGGGTCATCCTCATGGGCGTCAAGATTCCGGATCGCCGGTATGCGCCGGTCGGTTCGGTGATCAATACGCAGGCGCAGGCCGATGCACTGCCGGAAGTCACGGAGGATTACCCGCTGAAGGACCTCAACAAGGGGGTGGTCCACGTCAACACAAACCTGGCCAGAGGCTATCTGGCGATCAAGAAGTAAAGGCAGGGCGCTTATACATCAACAGAGGCCGATTAAAAACCAGCCTCCGCTTCTCGCACGTTTTTATTGTTTCTCGGGGGTAACGCAATGACCGACTTTCCAGCGCTTGACAAGATTCAAATAAAAGTCAAAATACACCCCCAAAAGCGCTCCGCATCCCTGAAACACTGCCTTAAGAAGACGCGATGAGACAACCGTTTCTTGAAAAACAAATAAATTCCGCCCGTACCGCTGCATTAATCGGGCTTTTACTGATCATTGTCCTTCTTCTTTCAACCGTCGTGCTGTTCAATCTTCATGTAAAGGATAAAAAGCAACGGGATCTTCTTGTGATCCAGATTCAGGAAACCAGGAAAGCGCTGGATCAGATTCACCTGGCCATGGCTCGGGGGGATTTGAAAAAGGCCTTTACGGAGCTGGCTCAGGCTCAAAAAAACGTGGATGACCTTTTGCCCCGTGTCCCGGAGCCCTCGGCAAAACCGGATATTGCCATGAAGCAGCAAGCGGTACCCCCTGTGGCTGCCGTCCCTGAATCAAAACCCCCCGCAGTGTTGCCGGCGACCGTCCCGCCTGTGCCGGGAACCACAACAGTGAAACCGTCGCCGGCCGTTATTCCGGCCGGCCTGACCATTGCTGCCGACGAACTTCCTTATCCCTTTATTTTGGCCGAAGCGGGCGAATATCTGCTCATCACTGAGAAAGACCAGAAAGTCCTGCATCTGTTCCGCTATACCGACAACCGATTCACACTCCTGAAAAGCTATCCCTGCATCGTCGGCGCCAATGGTCTCGACAAAACAAGGGAAGGGGATCTTGCCACCCCGGTGGGCAACTACTTTTTCCTGCGCTATACTCCCGGAAAAAGCCTTCCGGAAAAATACGGACATGGCGCGTTTGTGCTCAATTACCCGAATTTCATGGACCGCAAGGCCCGGAAGGATGGGACCGGAATCTGGCTGCACGGTCATACGCCCACCAAGAACCTCGGCGATCAGGAGCTTCAGAACACCAGCGGATGCATTGTGGTCGGCAATGATGTGCTCAGGGAATTGTCGGAACTGCTCAAAGCCAGCGGCACCCCCATTGTCGTCGTCAACCGGCTGGAGTTGACCAAAGCGTCCCGTCAGCGGCAACTGGCAGAGGAACTGGGTACGTTCATGAAATCCTGGGGCAAGGCCTGGGAAAGCGGAAATACCAGTAAATTCATGAGTTATTACGCATCTGATTTTATCAACAGTGATGGGATGAACTACAAGTCCTTTAAGCGGCAGAAAGAAAAAGTAAGCCGAGGCAAGAAATTCATCCGTGTCGCAATCGAAAACCAGGCGATCCTGCTCGCCCAGGACAGGAGTGCGCAGATTGCCGTCGTCCGCTTCACACAGCGGTACCGCTCCAGTAACTTTACAAGTGATTCCAGGAAGCTCTTTTATCTGAAAAAAGGAGAGGCGGGATGGCGAATTATCGGCGAATCACGGCTATAGTGTTTTTCTCTATCCTGGCCGTTTTTCTTTTCCTGTTGATCCGCCAATATTTGTTCGCCGAAAAAAAGGCGCTTCTTCCTGCTCCCGCTTATCAGCAGAAGACCTTCTTCCCGCAAACCAGCCAGGAAGTGACGGTCCATTTTATCTCCGGACAGGAAAAGGGTCCAACTTTACTTGTGTTTGGCGGTATTCATGGAGATGAGGCAGCCGGTTACCTGGCCGCCGAACGCTTCACCCATATCAATATCCGGAAGGGAAACCTCATAGTGGCGCCGCGCCTGAATGCCGTGGCCATCGTCAACAGGAAAAGACAGGGACCGGGGGGCGACATGAACCGCCTCTTTGATCTGTCCGAAGAAATGTCCCGGCGCAACCCGGATGCGAAGGTGGCGGAATTGGCAAAAACGCTGATCCAGCAAGCCGATTATGTCATCAATCTCCACCAGGCTTATGATTTTTATGCGCCCAAATGGATTTCACGGCGGCGAAATCCGTCGAAATGGGGGCAATCCAATGTCATTGATACGCCCATTTATCACCTGCCCAACGGTGAAAAACTGGAACCGGGACGTTTCGCACAAGCGGTTTGCCTGCGTTCCAACGATCGGATTAAAAACAGAAGCTACCACTTTCTTGTGAATGATACGGATACGGGCGGCCGCAAATCCCGGCACGAGGAACAGCGGGGTTCGCTGACCTATTACGCCCTGACGAAGCAACACAAGATCGCTTTTGCTGTTGAGGCCACGAAAAATTGTTCCCTGCCGGAAGCGATCGGTTTCCTGACTATTGCGATCAACGCCGCCCTGGAAGAAGCCGGCATTCAATCCGACGCATTTCCCTCGGAGGATTTTCGGATGATCAGTCGGGAAATGGAAGAAAAAACAAAGAAATCAAAACTCAGTGCATCTAAAGGAACGGCTTTGGCGCTTTCCTGAAAAAAATCCCACCCCCTGCCATTTCGGAAACCGCTGTAACAAATCAATCGCCTGCTTTGGCTATGATCCCCTTTTCAGCTCCCGAATGAGCTTTGGCGCTGCGTCATAGAGGTCGCCGACGATGCCGAAGTCGGCGACGCCGAAAATGGGGGCGTTTTCGTCCTTGTTTACGGCGGCGATCACCTTGGCGTTGCGGATGCCCGTGACATGCTGGATCTGGCCCGAGACGCCCAGGCCTACATAAAGATCCGGCTTGACCTGTATGCCGGAAAGCCCGATACAGAGCTCTTCCGGAAGCCAGTGATTCTCCTCGGAAATCGGCCGCGTACAACCAATTTCTCCGCCCAGTGCGTCAGCAAGCTGACGGGCCAGGGCCAGATCTTCGGGCTTCTCAAATCCCCTTCCGACAGAAACAACCACCCTGGCTTCGGTAATGTCTCTTGTTTCCCGTGTTCTTCCCTTTCGTTCAACAACTCTGACACGGGACGGCGGCGGTGCCGGAAGTTCCCGGACATGACCGTCCCGTCCGGCTTCTGTCGTGGCCGGTTCAAAAGTCCGCGGCGGAATCGTGGCCATGACCGGCCGAGTGAGGCAGGTCACCTTCTGGATTGCGGCGCCTCCATAGGCGATACGCTCCAGTTCCAAGATTTTTCCGCTTTCGTCATAATTCATGGCAATGCAACTGCTGCAGAGTCCCGTGTTCAGGCTGGTTGCGATGCGGGCGGCCAGCTCTTTGCCCCTGGCCGTGGCGGCCAGGAGAAACACGTCGGGAGCGGCTTCTTTCGCCGCATCAACGATCACGGGCAGGTAAGCGTCTTGGGACTGGTCTGCGGCCAGCGGCGGCAGCAGTAAAACCTCATCGGCGCCGTGGGCGATATAATCGGGCGCCGCGTCATGGTTGCCCGCAAGCATGGCTGAAACGGTTGTCTCCATCTTTGCAGCGAGTTGCCGGCCGATATTCAGAAGTTCCAGTGTTTGTTCCCGATTTTCAGCATAAATCCAGATTCCAGGCATTGCTTTCTCTCCTTAAGAAATGACCGCTTTCCTGCGCAGTGCATCGACAAATCTTGTGATATCGGCGTCGTCCGTCGAGAATTTTTCGCAGCTACGGCCCATGCGCGCCGCCGTCATACTCACGGTCTGCAGGGAAGTCTCATGCGGAAGCGCCAGGTCTTCCTTCCTGATGGTCATGACCGGCTTTCTTGAAGCCATGAGCGTGTCCTTGACGCCGGGGATGCGGGGAACATTGATTTCCGGCAGGACCGTCACAAGCGCCGGCAGGGGGGCGGAAACGACCTCGATCCCTTCTTCGACACGGCGCTCTGCGACCACCCGTTCGCCGTCGAGGTCCACCTTCTGCACGAAGGAGATGCAGGGAATCTCGAGATGTTCCGCCAGGCGCGCACCGACCTGTTGCGCATAAAGGTCGCTGGAACCCTCGCCGCAGAGGATCAGATCATAATTCACGATTCGGGAACGGATCACGTCAGCCAGGATGGCGGCCGTCTGGGAAGGTTCAAGATTGTTAAAGGTTGCATCGGCGATGAAGCAGGCCTGGTCTGGTCCCCGTGATAGGGCGTCTTTGACGCCTTTCGTCGCTTCAGGCGTTCCGACCGTCATGGCGATCACGCTTCCCCCGTGGCTGCCTTTGAGCCGGACCGCCTCTTCGATGGCATTGCGGTCATAATCGCTGATTTTGTAGTCCACCGACGAGAAATCCAAACTTCCGGATGATCCCTGCCGGATGTAGGCCTCATCAATGACCCATTTGAAACAGGCGATGATGGTGGGCATCGTAGAATCCCTCCCTTTTATTAAATTATTGATCACGCAGGACATTCCTGGAAATTACCAGGCGCTGGGTCTCCGAGGCGCCTTCGTGGATTTCCGTAATCCTGGCGTTCTGCATCAGGTGCTCCACTAACTGCAATCAGATCTACTTGGACCTGACATAGGCATCGATCGCATTGGCTGCCTGTCTTCCGGCGCCCATGGCAAGAATAACCGTGGCCGATCCGGTTACAATATCCCCTCCGGCGTAAACCCCCTCCCGGCTGGTCTCACCTGTCTCACCTTTGGTCACGATGTAACCCCATTTATTTACGTCCAGACCCGGAGTCGTCTCCGGTATTACCGGGTTAGCCTCCGTTCCGATGGCTACGACAACCGTATCTACATCAATGGTAAACTCTGATCCCTTTATCGGTATCGGACGTCGCCTTCCCGATGCATCAGGTTCTCCCAGGTCCATCCGGATACACTTGATCTGCTTCACCCAGCCGTTCTCATCACCAATATACTCTACCGGATTATGGAGAATTTTGAACTGCACACCTTCTTCGTGGGCATGATGGACTTCTTCCTTTCTTGCCGGAAGTTCCACTTCGCTACGGCGATAGATTATGTAGGCATTATCCGCGCCCAGGCGGAGGGCCGTTCTCACCGAATCCATGGCCACGTTGCCGCCGCCGATGACGGCTACATTTTTCCCGCGCACAATGGGCGTGTCATATTCGGGGAACAGATAGGCCTTCATGAGATTTGATCTCGTCAGATATTCATTGGCGGAATAGATGCCGCTCAGGTTTTCACCCGGGATATTCATGAACACAGGGGCGCCGGCGCCTACCCCAAGAAACACGGCATGAAATCCTTCAGCAAAGAGCTCATCCACCGTCTTTAACCGGCCAATGGCGGCATTCGTTACAATCTTTGCCCCGAGTTTCTCCAGATAATCCACTTCCGCGTCCACAATCGCCTTGGGAAGACGGAACTCTGGAATACCATAGATCAAAACGCCCCCTGACTTATGGAGGGCTTCAAAAATCGTTACGTCATGGCCAAGCTTCACCAGGTCTCCGGCGATCGTGAGTCCCGCCGGTCCAGCCCCCACGACGGCTATTTTTTTACCTGTCGGCGGCGCTACCTCGGGAATGACAATATTTCCGGATTCCCGCTCAAAATCGGCAGCAAAGCGTTCCAGTCTCCCTACTGCTACGGGATCACCTTTCTTTCCCAGAATACAGAGTTTCTCACACTGATCTTCCTGGGGACAGACTCTTCCGCAGACGGCAGGAAGGGCGTTCGTCTCTTTGAGCTTCCAGGCGGCCTCGATAAAGTGCCCCTCTGCAATCAGCTTGATAAATTCGGGAATCTTAACATCCACAGGACATCCCGCCACACATGAGGGTTTCTTGCACTGAATACACCTGCTCGCCTCTGCCATGGCAAGCTCTTTTGAATAACCAACAGGAACCTCATCGAAGTTGTGAATTCTCTTTGTCGGATCCTGCTCAGGCATAGCCTGTCGGGGAACTTTTTCCTTCTTTTCTGTTTTCTCTTTATTTTCCATGACATTCACACCTGTAGTTGTCCATCGCCTGTTTTTCCTGATCACAATACATCCTGAGGCGGGTCATTAATAAATTGAAATCGACTTCATGGCCGTCGAACTCCGGCCCATCCACACAGCAGAACATGGTCTTTCCGCCCACAGCAACTCGGCAGGCGCCGCACATCCCGGTGGCGTCAACCATAATCGGATTCAGGCTGACGATGGTTTTAATGCCGTAAGGCTTTGTTAAATTGGCCAAGACCCGCATCATCGGCACGGGTCCGATGGCATATAGGATGTCGATCTTTTCTTTCGAGTCAATGAGGTTCTGCAAGACGGCGCTGACGAAGCCGTGAAACCCGTAACTGCCGTCATCGGTAGCAACCAGCAACCGGTCGCTGACTTTCCTCATGTCATCCTCGAGAATCAGAATATCTTTTGACCTTGCCCCGATGATGGATATGACTTTGTTCCCGGCTTTCTTGAGCGCCGCCGCGATGGGATATGCCACACCGATCCCCACGCCGCCGCCGACAACCACGGCAGTGCCGAAGTTCTCTATTTCAGTGGGATGCCCGAGGGGACCCAGGACATGCATGATGAAGCCGTCCTTCTCCAGTTTCGCCAGTTGCGCCGTTGTTTTTCCGACGATCTGATAAATAATCGTGATCGTTCCCTTTTGACTGTCAGAATCAACGATGGTCAGAGGAATTCTCTCCCCCTTGTCGTCGATCATCAGAACGACAAACTGCCCTGCCTTTCTCTTGCGGGCAATTTCAGGAGCCTCAATCACCATACTGACAACAATTTCCTGCAAAAAAGTTTTTTCCAATACTTTGTACAATGCTCCATCTCCTATCGTTTAATATTCTTACAAGCAAAACGCAAAACTTAAGCCAAATGCAAAACTCAAAACTCGCCGGAAGTTGACACTGCGCAAACTACAGACGTCAACCGGCAGGCTGAAGTATTATTTCCACCGATGTCGAATGATTTACCCGATTTTGTCGGCGTATCCGGCTATCCGACAAGATACTTGATAACATCGCGGACGGCAAACGGCTGGCAACGTGTGTTGGTCCACCCGGGCACATAGACGGCAATCGTTTTTTACTATGTGCTTGATTATTTCATAGGAGGCGCGTCCCGAGCCGATGATTGCAGCCCTGGGGACAATCCCTATTTTTGAGTTCATCCGCCGCACGAGTCCTGCTGTGCAGATGGTAGGACAGTTTGGCGGTAACGCCTCCCAATCCTCCGATTTGTATTGAAATCAGGTTTCGGATCGTACCCGTGCTTCATTAACCGGTGGCTGCAAACTCAGCTTAATTCCGACTTTTGCAATTACCTCGAGTAATCATTAAAATATCCTGAAAATATTCATCAACGGAGAACGTTCCCGGAGATGACCATCCGCTGGGCTTCCGATGTGCCCTCGTAGATTTCCGTAATCTTGGCGTCCCGCATCAGGCGCTCCACTTTCGCGCCTTTGCAATAGCCGTACCCGCCCTGAATCTGTAACGCTTTGATCGTATGCCGCATCGCCGCTTCCGACGCAAAGAGTTTGGCCATGGAAGCTTCCTTGCTGAATGGCTTTTGCTGATCCTTGAGCCATGCGGCGTGATACGTGAGGAACCTGGCTGCAGCCAGGTCCGTTGCCATGTCGGCGATCATCCATGCAATGGCCTGCTGTCTTGCGATCGGTGCGCCGAACTGCACGCGTTCCTTGGAATAACGGATGGACTCGTCCAGGGCGGCCTGAAGGATTCCGACGGACTGGGCGGCAATTCCGGTCCGGCCATGGTCGAAGCCGGTCATTGCCATGGCCAGGCCCGCGCCTTCCTTGCCCAGCAGGTTCTCTTTGGACACCCGGCAATTCTTGAAAACCATCTCGGATGTCTGGGAGGACCTCAGCCCCATCTTGTTGAAATGTTCGCCGGCCTTCATGCCCGGCGTGTCACGCGGGATGATGAAGGCGCTCATGCCCTTGCGGCCCGCCGCTTTGTCGGTCCAGGCAAAGACGAGATAGGTGCCGCCCGTGGGGCCGTTGGAGGTGAAGGTTTTCGTTCCGTTGAGGACATAGTCGTTTCCGTCGAGGACGGCGGTGGTGGTGGCCGCCATCATGTCCGTGCCGGCGCCCGGTTCCGTCAGAACGAAGGCCCCCAGATTTTGTCCCTTAGCCAGCGGGATCAGGTATTTCTGTTTCTGCTGCTCATTTCCAAACAGCAGAATCAGCATGGCGGCGATGCCCACATGAATCGAGACGGTGAACCCCGTGGACGCGCAGGAGCGCGAAAGCTCTTCCACGGCAATGACATGGGTCAGGTAATCCGCCCCGGCGCCGCCGTATTCTATGGGAATCGGCATCCCGAGCCAGTCCCCTGCAGCCAGTTTCTGAAACAGCTCCGCCGGGTGGCGGCTGTTCTCATCAATCTCCACGGCGATGGGATCCACATACTTCTCAGCAAATTCCCGCATGTTCTTGCGAATGAGTTCCTGTTCTTCGGTCAGTTTGAAATCCATAATCACCCTCCTTTGATGTAATAATTATTTTATCCGAAGCGGAACTGGACGCCCGTCCCCCCTTCGGGATAATGCCATTCCAGCACCTCGTCTCCACAGACGAACCGGCATGTTCCGCACTCAAGGCAGCCGTCGATGGTCAGCACAACGCCGCCCTTGTCCGTTTTACTGTAAAGACCGGCAGGACAGACCCTGATCGCCTGCAGCAACCTGGGGTCCTTTTCCCTGCCGGGTCTGATTTTGATGTGAGGCTCCCCGCCGGGTTTGAAGACGTTAAGCCCCAGTTTGGTCTTTAATAGTTCGGAATCGCTCATATTTTTGTAACCTCGCGCAGGTCCTTGAACTGTGACCACATCTCTGCAAGCGTGAAGACCTTTCTGATTGTCGGATATAAGCGGTCCTTGGGGCCGGGCGGTACGCGATAGATGTCTGCCAGGAGGTTGCCGGCCAGCTCCGGGTAATGACGCAAGAATCTCGGATTGCTCAGGACCGCGGGCGTTTCCTGGAAGTTTTTGAAATCTTTCAGGACGAAACTTTCTTCGAGATATTGTTTGTATATCGAAAGGTTTTCGCTGCCGAAATTTCCCGTTTCCTTCGCTTTCAGCACGGCCTGTGCGGCATAGTATCCGGAGGCGAGTGCATATTCCATCCCGCGCACGGTAAACCCGATATTCAGCGCAAGCCCGGCCGCATCCCCGGCCACAAGCATGCCGTCTCCATAGAGGCGGCCCAGCGCTTTGAATCCGCCTTCCGGAATCACATGGGAGGCGTATTCCAGGGGCGTTCCGCCCCTGATCAGCGGCGCGATTTCGGGACGCTGTTTGAAGGCGTCCAGCAGGGCCGGCGCATCCGGGGCCGATCCCGTTTCAAGCAGCGACTGGATGCCGATAACGATCCCCAGGCTGATACTTTCCTTGTTCGTATAGAGAAAACCGCCGCCGAAAAGGCCGTGCGTCGCTTCGCCGATGTACAGGTGCGCGGCGCCTTCGTTTCCTTCGAGATGGAAGCGGTCGTTGATCACTCCGGGGTCGAGGGCAATGATTTCCTTAATCCCCACGGCATAATCATGGCAGGAACCGGGCGCACGCAATCCGGCCTTTTCCGAAACGAGGGAAAGAACGCCGTCACAGGCAATGACGACATCCGCCCGTAGCTCGTCGCCTCCTGCGAGCACACCGACGACCTTTTCATTTTCCTTGATCACTTCATCGACCCGTACCCTGGTCAGCAGCATCGCGCCTTTTGCTTCGACTTGCTCCGCCAGCCAGCGGTCGAACTTCGCCCGCAGGACGCTGTAGCTCTGGTGGGGGTCGGTCCGCAGTTCATTGCCGGAATAATGGACGGCGACGGAACGTTCTTTTGCCATCAGGACGGCGCCCTCGTGCACGATAAACCGCTCCAGAGGGGCCTCATTCCAGAGCCCGGGAAAAAGATCGCGGATCGGGTTCACATAGAGGCGGCCACCCGTGACATTTTTGGCGCCGGGGTAATCGCCCCTTTCCAAGACTAGAACTTCCAGACCGTTCCCGGCCAGGGTATAAGCGGCAGCCAGACCGGCCAGACCGGCGCCGGCAATGATCACGTCGAATTTTTCCACCTTTGGATGGCCCCCTCGGATGAGACTCAAAAACCGCTCCAAACATACCCCCTTTCCGCTGGGAGCGCAACCTAAAAACAGACAGCCCTCATCGTTTGAATGACACCCCGTAGAAGGTCAGCAGGACGAAGAGGATCATGCTGAACAGAAGCAGCCCGATCGGGAGGCGGCGCCGGTAAAGAAAGGCTCTGAAGTGCGCGGTCGTGACGACGTCCTGTCTGACATCAAACAGAAAAGCCGTGAGCAGATAGAGCATAAAGAAGGCCGGACCGAAAAAGATCATGAACCGGGCAATGGCCCCGGCCTGCCCGATGTTCCCGGCGACCTGCCGGAAATGGCCGGCATTGATTAAAAAGATGCCCGCTGTCAGGACCCACAGCAATGCGTAAATGATGCGTAGATGAAGACGTTTCATGTCTTTCCTCTTACCGGATGCGACCGTGTAAGGCAAAAGATTTCTTGCACGATTCCACTGTAAACTCCGGGGAAAATGTGGTAGACACCCACCATTCGAATGGTTCGATTTTACTGATGTTTACAAGGAAGCCATGGAAGATCATCCCGTATTTCTGAAGACATGGGGCGAGATCCGGTCACAGGACTGGCACGACTGGAAATGGCAGTTCAAAAGCGGCGTTGCTCCCCTGGCCCCATGGACCGGTGAGATCAATGATTCCGCGTCGCAATACAAAGGGCTTCTGGCCGTCACGAAGACCTATCCCTTTCGCGTGACGCCTTATTATCTTTCGCTCATGGATATCTCGAATCCGGCGGATCCCCTGCGGCGTCAATGCTTTCCCGACTTAAAGGAAATCCAGTTTTCGCTGGGCGGCGTGGATGATCCCCTGGAGGAACGGCGCGACATGCCGGTTCCGGGCTTGATCCATCGCTACGCGGACCGTTGTCTGATCCTGGCAACGCATGCCTGTGCCGTATATTGCCGCCACTGCAACCGCAAGCGCTTGTGGCAGGACAAGCCGTCTGCCGGTGCGCAGGCTCAGCTTGAGCCCATGCTCGCTTATATCCGGCAGAGAAAGGAAATTCGCGAGGTGATTGTCTCGGGCGGCGACCCCCTGACCCTGAGTGATCGCATGCTGGCCTGGATACTTGAATCCTTGCGCGCCATTCCCCATGTGGAAGTCCTCCGGCTCGGCAGCCGGGTCCCCGTGGTCATGCCCATGCGCGTCACGCCGGCGCTCTGCAAAATGCTGCGAAAATACCGCCCCCTCTGGTTCAATACCCAGTTCAACCATCCGCGGGAAATCACCCCCGATGCGGCCCGGGCCTGTGAGATGCTGCTGGAGGCCGGGATTCCCGTGTCGAACCAGTCGGTGCTGCTGCACGGGGTCAATGATTCCCATGACGTCATGCGGGAGCTGCTTTACGGCCTGCAGCGCATTTCCGTGCGGCCCTATTATCTGTTCCAGTGCGATCCGGTCCGGGGGACGGATCATTTTCGCGTGAATCTTCGTCGCGGACTGGAAATAATGGAACAACTCCGGTGCAATATATCGGGTCTCTGCATGCCCCGGTATGTTGTCGATCTTCCCGGCGGCAAGGAAGAATTACCGCTTCAGCCGTCTTCGTGGATGCCTGCTCAAAGCGATGATCGGCAGGTCGGTCAACATTTTTTTGACAAGATTTGCTAAATGCTTTAGAAACACAAAAAACAGGAGAGAAGACCCCATGTACACAGCCAGTGACTTGAAAAAAAATCTGCGGATCAAAATGGATAATGAGCCCTTTATCGTTACAGAGTTCAACTTCGTCAAACCCGGAAAAGGCCAGGCCCTTTACCGTTGCAAGCTCAAGAACATGATTACAGGCAGCCAGTTCGAAAGGACCTTCCGCTCCGTGGACACCTTCGAGTCCGCTGATCTGCAGGAAAAAAAAATGCAATATCTCTATCCGGAAGAGGGAAAATACTGTTTTATGGACAATGTCAGCTTCGAGCAGGTTTTTCTGACCGGAGATCAGGTGGGCGATGCGAAAAACTTCTTGATCGATAACATCGAGGCTTCCATCCTCTTTTTTGAAGACCGGCCGCTGGGGATCAGTCTTCCAAACTTTGTGGACCTCGTGGTGACAGAGGCGGAGCCCTGGGCCAAGGGGGATTCCGTTACAGGCAATACCAAGCCGGTTACGGTACAGACGGGCTACAGGATCCTTGTGCCGACCTTCATTGGAGAAGGCGAGAAGATCCGTGTGGATACCAGGTCTGGAGAGTATTTGACCCGTGTCAAGGAATAATGGATCCAATCGACGAATCCTGGCGGCTGGCCGGGAAGAAGGGCGCCCTGGGGCGCCGGGCCATGATGATCCGGGCGATCCGCCGGTTTTTCTATGACCACGACTATCTTGAGGTTGAAACGCCTATCCGTATCCCCGCACCGGCGCCGGAAGAGCACATCGACGCCTCACCGAGCGGCGCCTGGTTTTTGCAGACATCGCCCGAATTGTGCATGAAGCGACTGGTTGCCGCGGGATATCCCAAAATCTTTCAAATCTCAAAGTGCTTTCGCGCGGGTGAACGCGGCCGCGTTCATTTGCCGGAATTCACGATGCTGGAGTGGTATTGCAATGGAGGCAATTGTGAGACACTCATGCAGGAATGTGAGGATTTGATTCTTGGGGTTGCACGGGCGCTTGATGGGGCCGATAAGCTTGCCTATCAGGGGATGACGATCGCTTTGCATCCCCCATGGGAACGCATTTCGGTGGAGGACGCCTTTACGCGGTATGCTTCTTTATCCATGGACGAGGCCCTGGAAAAGGACTGCTTCGATGAGATGATAGCCTGCCGGATTGAGCCTTATCTCGAAAGCGCCCGCCCTGTTTTTCTCTATGACTTCCCTGTGGCGCGGGGGGCCCTGGCCCGGACAAAAAAAGCAGATCCCGAACTGGCGGAGCGATTCGAGCTTTACATTGGGGGCTTGGAGCTGGCCAATGCCTTTTCCGAGCTGACGGATGAAAAAGAACAACGTTTGCGCTTCGAGAAGGCACAACGCATTCGCCAGGTTGCAGGCAAGGCCGTTTATCCGATGCCCGAGCCATTCCTGAGATCCCTGCATCAAATGCCGGAAGCGGCCGGAATTGCCCTTGGTGTGGATCGTCTGGCCATGCTTTTCACCGATTCTACTTCTATCGATGAAATCGTTGCCTTTACTCCGGAGATGTTATGATATAATGAAATTCGTCTAATATGACCGAGAGAAAAACAAGAGGATCCGCTATATGAAAACCATTAGGATCATTGAAAAAAATGGCCTGATGCTCATTGCCGTGGCCATTATCATGTTCTATTGGGTTTTCGATGTTATGTCGGAAGGCCAGATAACAAACCGCCTCCTGATCACCCTTTCCATCCTTGCTTATGGGTTTTTTACACAGTTTCTGATTGGCGCACAGAAGACAGCGAAAGAATCCCTGCAGCAGGCTCACAGTGAAATGGAAAGGACCAACGAGAGATTAGCGCATGCGAATGAGAAGCTGGAACTGGCTTATGCCTGGATGCGGGACAACAGGGATGAGCTGAGACAGCAGATGTACGAGGAGGACATAGGATTTCTGATCGATCAAGACGGTCGGATTGAAGGGGTGACGGACCGGGCGCTGGTGATCATGAAGGAATCCCGGGGCGCTTTGGCAGGCAGCAATCTGACCCGCTTGATGCGGCAAGACACTCAGGAAGATTTCGCAAGAATATTGAAGCAAGCATGGAAAGGAATAACGCATCATCTGACGGTAAGCATGATAATGTCTGAAGGCGCGGAAAGAGAATTCGATATGAAATTTACCCGTCTTACGGTTTCGGGGGAAAAACTACTGCTGGTCATTCTAAGTTAATGGATGAGCGTCAGAGCAACTTCTTAATCTCCTCCAGGGACCTTATCATACCTAGTGTCCAGGTTATCATGGCAATATCTTCGTCGCCGGCCGTCTCAGCGACTTTATTGTAAATATATAATTCAATGTCGATGTGCTCCGGAATGTCCTCATCCGGTATGTCATTTTTCTCAATTTTATATTCAAACCATTGTAAAGCCAAACACTTGCTCATGGAATAGATATACATCTCTCTATTATTCTCATGATTAAATTTGCGCGCGAACGAGGCTAATTCAATGATATTATCTCTAATAATCTCTCGCGACGTTGCCATGATTTTTGAATTGGATCGGGTATTCACAAACGTCCCCTTAGAACTGCTCCCTGCACGTCTATCACATCGTCAGCACGAACTCGTCGGAGCCTCTGCTTAAAGACCGGACAACCAAGCGCTCAAGGCTAAGGACCCTATAAACCCACCTGATCACCAGTGGAGGATATACCACATAATCATTGCAGATCAATCATTATTTTCATGAGCTATTGTTTTTATTTATGACGGGAGTGTAAACAGGGCCGCTTTGTATCCATGAAAATGAAACTGTAAAACAGTTCTCCACCGGCAGAGCTACGGCTGTTATTTCATTGAAAGGGGGCTTTCCGGGATCAGTCTGACACAAAAAAAAGAGGCATCCGGTCTTGTTCTAAAATAGAAAAGCTGAGCCTGGCTGGCTCAGCTTTTCTATATGATTCATCCTAGCGTTACCAGTGTCTTTACGTTCCCCTTTGACAAGGGAATGGAAAGGGCCTGAATGCCAAATTATTTTGCTACCTTTCTCTTCAGGAAATATCCATCGGGGTCGATCACTTCCCTGAGCAGCCTCAGATCCTCATCGCCGGGTTCTTTCATCTCGCGCAGATCCGGTGAAATCAACAATTCAAAACTCACCAGTTCCTGAATGTCCGCTGCGGTCTTTCCAGGCAGCACTTCGAGCAGCATCATTCTGCGGGTTTCTTCATCAAAACCGAAAACCGCCTGATTGGTAATGACCCGGTATGGACCGGAACCCATCACGCCTGCCTTTCTTCTGTAATCCGCCGAGCCGTCGCCGAAGCCAATGCTCGTTACAAAATCAATTTTGTTGGCGAATCTTCTTTTCTCCAGGGCCATGATGGCGATCGTTTTCTCGCAGTTGGCCGCCATTGCGCCGGCGCCGCCGCTTCCCGGGAACCTTGTTTTGGTTTTCCAATAGGTTCCGCCTTCAAAGTGCGAATTGATATTTCCATACATATCGATCTGGGCGCCGCCGATGAAGGCGTAGTCCACATACCCTCTTTGCGTGAGTTCAAAAGCGGCGCAAAGCCCTTTTGCAAAGACGGCCTTGCGAAAAGCCCGTGTGTCGCCGACGGACAGCGGCAATCCCTGTTCGAGAATCGCCCCGAAGGAGCCCGCTTCAAAGATCATATTGAGATTCGGCGCATGCGTGAGCTGGGCGTGCATGGAAGCAATGATCGGAAGACCCGTTCCCACGAATACGATGGTTTCATCTTCCAATACCCTTGAGCCGGTAAAAGCTATCATTTCGAACGGACCATATTCAGCCATTTTTCAAAATCCCCCTTATATTATTCGCGTATTGTATCGTCAATGGAATCGTCATCAGTCGATGATGATCGGCTGCCCGCCGTCCTTCTGCCTGAGTTCCTTGAGTTTATTGTAGGGCCGCGTGCTCAGGAAATCGTCGAAGGTCTCACAGCCAAAAATATACTTGTCATAGTATTCCTTGAGCTTGTCCTTTTTCCCCGTTTTTCTGAATTCGTCACAGATGCTTCTGAAATTGAGGAACTCCGGCATATCAAACCAGTAATATCCGTAGCATGCGCCGGGGTAAGCTCCGAAAGGCTGCTCTACGACGGCATCCACGGCCGGGTAGGGAATTTCGGTCAGATTCGGATATCTCCTGATGCTCTCGTTCGGAATAATCTGTTCCGCCGTCATGATCGTATAGGTCGATGCAAGGGCCAGCTCAGGACAGGTGCAATGCGCCCCGAACAGTCTGGCGTTGCCGTGCTTATCGGCTGCCGGGACATGAACAATGCCGACATCCGGATTGGAGGCTGGAAGCAGATACACATTTTCCTTGGAAAACGGGCACTCGATCATCTTTCCTCTGTTTACCAGTTCCATGTCGGAACCGCCGTGATCCCGCGTCGGGATGAACGGAATGCCCATCGCCCCCGCCTTGAACCGGGCGGACATGCCGTAATTCGTGTAGTCGTCAAGCTGAATCATACCGTTTGAGATCAAATGACGGAAAAGAGGAGCGATGCCGATGACTTCATAGCCCCACCAGGCCAGCTCGACCCGTTTGATGGAAATATGATTGGGATCCAAAATCATGGCGCCTGCAAGCAGTTCAACGCACATGGAATTGGACTGGAAAGACAGAGTCAGATCCTTTGCGCCCTTGCGGATGATTTCATGGATAATGGCGATCGGAACTCGCGTGTTCACAAATCCGCCGATACCGAGATTTATCCCATCTTTGACATATTTCGCTACGGCCTCTTTGAGGGTTGTCCGCTTGTCATGCAACCCCTTCTGCTTGGCCACTGCCCTCTTTCTTGCTTCTGCCGGCGTTGGTCCCCAGTACTCAAATGGGGCCTCGCTTTTCTTCGCAAGTTCTTCATGATCCAGGTTAGAAATTTTTCTGATGTCCGAACTTTTGATCAATTTGTCCATTTACGACCTCCCCCCTACCTCCATAGAATTTTGTTCATTGCTCCCCGGCACGAACTGCGACATGATCCCGCCAGAGGGAACAGCTCACCCCTTTTGATTTCCGCAATAACGCTATCGCACAATAGCGCGGTACATACTAAACTGGCACAGGGGAGTCAAGCAGAAAATACAGAAAAAAAGAGGGCTTGTTAAAGCCCCTTTGTGTTGGTTTTTAAAGCAAACAGACCGGTCTCCATCGGTGCTGCCGGTTGAGGCTTGTTATCTCCGCCGGTTACCGGATGTATCGCGTCTTTTCCCTTGCGTCTCTCCGCGGGGTTTGAAAGGCGGAACCGGCCGACTGACCGATGCAGACCAGAGCCAGCGGCTCCCTGGGGGGATCGATGCCGAGCGTTTTTTTCATGGCTTCCCGGTCAAACAGCGTGAACCAGAGACTGCCCAGTCCTTGCGCATGGGCCGCTAAAAGCATGTTCTGGATTGCCGCCGCACAGGCGTGCTGATAGGTATCTTCTGTCCCTTCGAGAAATTTGTGGGCTCCTGTCTTCTCTGCATCCCCGATGACGGCAATCAGAACCGGCGCTTCCAGAAGAAAACCGGCCTGATATTTGTCAACCCAGCCCCAGCCGCTCTTTTCATAGATCTTTTTCTTGCATGCCACCGATTCATCATGAATTGTCTTTTTGACGTCCGGACTTGTGATGACGATGAATTCCCAAGGCTGGTTATTGGCCGGCGACGGGGCCCAGACGGCTGCCTCAAGAATCTTTTCAATCAACGCTTCGCCGACGGCGTCCGGCAGAAATTTTCTGCAGCTTCGCCTTTCCTTGATTGCCGTAAAAACATCCATAAGTTTCCTCCTTCCGGTTTGAAGACAGCACACATTAATGGTTGCATTGCATCCTGGTGACTTCTTGTAACGCAAGCACCGCCCGGTTCAATAACATCGGCGATTTTTTTGAGTCATCGCTTATCCATGGACGGGAGTATAGGCAACGCGGTTTTGTCTGTCAATGGAAGAATTGTGACAGTCTTTCTCGTTGACACCCATCCGTCAGTAACTTATATTGCGCCCTGCAAATGACCTTGCGTGGAAACAGGTTCCTTATTTTATATAGAGGTGAAAGAAATATGGCGAGGGAACGAATTGTTATCATCGGCGGGGATGCCGCAGGAATGAGCGCGGCGGCCCAGGCAAAACGGCTGAAGCCTGACCTGGACATCATTGCCTTCGAGAGAGGGCCCCATACATCCTACTCGGCCTGAAGCATTCCCTATTATGTCGGCAAGGTTGTCGACGATATCCGGAAGCTCATTGCCGTCACACCGGAAGAATTTCGGGATGACTACGGCATCGATGCCCGAGTACTGCATGAAGTCACTGAGATCGATCTGAAGAACCGCCGTGTCCTCGTCCGGTCGATCACGGAAAAGAAGGAATGGCGGGAGGTTTTCGATCACCTGGTGATCGCCACGGGGGCGGTTCCCGTCTGTCCAGCACTTCCCGGTTCCGATGCCCGGGGCATATACGGTCTTCATTCTCTTGAAAGCGGCATCCGGGTGAGAACGGCCGTGGACACGGAGAAACCGAAAAAGGCGGTCGTGATCGGGGGCGGGTATATCGGGCTCGAAATGGCGGAGGCGCTTATCATGAGAGGCCTCGATGTTTCTCTGGTGGAGCAGGCAAGTCAGGTCATGAACACGCTCGATCCCGACATGGGCGCCCTCGTTTCCGATGCGCTCATGCAGGTGGGTGTGAATCTCTTCCGGGAGGAAACCTTTCAGGGCGCTGAAGTCTCCGACGGCCGTGTTCGGGCGGTTGTAACAAATCAACGGACCATCCCTGCCGACATCGTGATTTTAGGACTGGGCGTGCGCCCCAACACGGAACTTGCCGAGCGCGCAGGCATTGCTCTCGGCGTGCGCAAGGCCATCAAGGTCAATGACCGCATGCAGACACAAGACCCGGGTGTCTGGGCGGCCGGCGATTGCGCGGAGTCCTTCCACCTCGTGAGCCGGCGTCCCGTTCATATCGCCCTCGGCACCATCGCCAACAAGCAGGGCCGGGTTGCCGGCATCAACCTGGGCGGGGGGTATGCCACGTTCCCGGGCGTGCTGGGGACGGCCGTCAGCAAGATATGCAACATGGAGGTTGCCAGGACGGGTCTTCAGGAGAAGGAAATCCATGCCCTCGGACTGGAATATGTGGTGGGACGGATCGAAAGCGTGACGCGGGCCAGCTACTATCCGAATGCGGGGAAGATCACGGTGAAAGCGCTTGCGGAAAAGGGAAGCGGCAGGCTTCTGGGCGCTCAGATCGTCGGCGTGGAAGGTGCGGCCAAGCGCATCGATATTTTTGCGACGGCGCTGCACGCCGGATTCACTGTTGAAGATATGATTCACCTCGACCTCAGTTATGCGCCGCCTTACTCCAGCGTGTGGGACCCCGTCCACCTTGCCGCCCGCAGGGCTGCGGCAGCGCTTGCCGGACGTTCATAGCGAATGCGGTTTCCCGAAAATCCCGATGTCGGATCGATAAAATAAATGTTCCGGTGAAAATTATGTGGATTGCGGTTGTGCATACGGTCGGCGCTCCCTGCGGCTGCGCGGAAGCGGTTGCGAAAGGGCTTCATGCCCTCGGCCATGACGTTGTTTTTGTGGATTCCGCAGAGATTGAACTCAGGGCCGGAGAAATCGCGCAAAGCTGCGATCTCGTGATCGACCATACAGACACCTTTCGCGGTACAGGGCTTTTGCGGCCCTTTGTGAGAGGGTTGTTGGAGGCCCATGGTGCGCGGATCGTCGGTTCCGACGCCGGGGCCTGTTTCCGCGCCGATGACAAGATTGCCGCGAAGACGTTTCTGGCAAACGCCGGTATCCCGGTTCCTTCGGGCGTCGCCGTGACGTCGAAAAAACAAAAGTTGCCCGGCTGGCTCAAGGCGCCTGTCATTTTGAAGCCGGCCTTTGAACACATGAGTCGCGGCCTTCATGTTGTTGCAACGGACGAAGAAATTCATGAGAGGATTGCGGCGTTGTTGGACCGGTTCAGGCAGCCGCTCCTCGTGGAAACCTTCATCCCCGGTCGCGAATTTGCCGTCTCCCTGCTCGAAGAAGAAAACGGTCTGAGCATGTTGCCGCCCCTCGAGTGGCGCGTTCATCCAGGTGAAGCCGACGTGCTGACCGAGGCGTTCAAACGGTCATACGTGACGAAAGAAAGACAGGATGTATTTCGGGCTGAACTGCCGCCCGAACTTGCGGCCGATCTCGGAAACCTCTCAATTCTTGCCTTTTGTACCCTCGGGTTGCGCGATTACGCCCGATTCGATATCCGCCTTTCTATCGGCGGAACATTTTACTTTCTGGAGGCGAACACAACACCGAGCCTGGAGCCGCTGGAAGCGCTGGCGCTGTCGGCACGGTGGGCGGGCTGGGACTACCCGGCCCTCGTGGAAAAGATGCTGTCGGCAGCCCTGAGACGTTATGGCCGGCGCCCATTGCATCGGGACGAAAACATGAACATCATGCTTCCAACCGGTCCGGTTGATTTGCGCATCCCAGAAGGGGTGCATCATCCCCCGCCATCTACCGTGGAACTCGCAGCGCGACTCGATGTGCGGGAAGGAGACCGCGTCCTCGATCTGGGTTGCGGAGCGGGTCTGCTTGCCATTGCCGCGGCGAGGCTGGGCGCCGGTCAGGTCGTGGCCGCCGATATCGATTCCCGCGCCCTTGAGGCGACGGGGCAAAACGCGCTGGCAAACGGAGTCGCCGACAAGATCGAAATCTGTGCAGGCGCCTGGTATGAAGCGCTGAATGGCCGTTCTGCCGGTGATGCGGGACTGTTCGATGTGATTGTTGCAACCCCTCCCCAGACGCCGGGCCATCATGCTTTTGGTCCCCGGTACGGCGGACCCGACGGCACGAAGCACCTGTTCAAAATCCTTCAGGGCGCCGCTGTTTTTCTGAAACCGGAAAGCGGAAGGCTGTGGCTGATGGCCATCTCCCTTGCCAATCCGTCGGAGCTTCTACGTGAGTTGCGCGACCGTTTCCATCACGTCTGTATTGTACATGAGACCGAGCGGTTCTTCACAGGCGATGAGTACGAATCCATTGAAACAGGACTCATGAATCATTTTCTCGCGCTGCGTTCATCGGGGCGTTCGGACTTCAGCGAAGCGGGTGAGGGTGGATATCGATTCAGAAATCTTTTCATCTGTGCCAGGGGGGTGAAGGTGCGTTGAAGCGGCTGATTATCCATGCAGATGATCTGGGGGCGGATGAAGCCCGCAACGCGGGAATCATGAAGGCCATCGAAGCGGGTTCTGTGACGGCCGCAAGCATCCTGGTCAATGGGCCCGCCTTTCGGGATTGCCTTCAGAGGATCGCTTCCATGAACGGCAGACAGATTTCATTCGGTGTCCATCTGAACCTGACCGAAGGGAGGCCGCTGAGTCCGGGGCTGGAAACCATCACAGGCGCAGACGGATGTTTTTGCGGCAAGCAGGAGGGTCATCGGCGTCTGATGAACAGGGGCGACGATGCGCTTGGAAAGGAAATCCGGCGGGAATTTGCCGCCCAGATTCAGGCGCTGCGCGACGCCGGCGTCCGGATTGATCACCTGGACGGACACCAGCACGTCCATATATTCCCTGCCGCGATCGACGCAACCGTCCGGACGGCAAGGGAATTCGGGATTCCATGGGTACGGATACCGGAAGAGCCGCTCCCTGCAAGATCCATGGATCGAAATAATCCATTGCTGAATGACGAAGCGGAACGATTTTGCCGGCTTGCGGCCGCCGCCCGGATCAAGCTTGACGACTTCGTAAAAAGTCCGGATGCTGCGTTGCGCTGCATCCTTCGTCATTGCGGCGTACGCCAAGTACGCCTCATTCCTCAGGATTTGCGCACCTTGCCTGCGGAGCTTTTTACGCAGCCGTCGAAACAGACTCATTCTTCGACTTTTTACGAGGACGTCAAGCTTCATGGTTCCACAATGAAAACGACGGATCATTTCCGGGGCCTTTATCTCAAAGGAAGGCTGTCCCTGGAGAGCCTCGAAAGAACCCTGCAAACGCTGCCTCCGGGTCTTACGGAGCTCATGGTTCATCCCGGCCGAGCGCATGGCGGTCCGGTGCGGGGTCCTTTTTCCGCTTTCTCGAACCGGGAAAGAGAAAAGGAGCTTACCGTACTGACGAGCGGCAGCTTCCAGCGAATGCTTGAAAAATACCATGTTCGGCTTACGCCCTTTCCGGAGGCCTGTCCTTGAATACCGCGCTGCGTGTGATCATTTTGACCCCGACGGCCTTTCCCAATCTGACGGGAAATGCCATTTCGGCTGAGCGATGGCGCCGGGCCCTGTTGCAAAAAGGCGTCGTCGTCAACGTGATCGAGACTCAAAACCTCAATCCACGGGATCTTGTTGACGTTCTGGACCGTTTCCGTCCTCACGTCGTGCATGCGCATCACATCAGCCGGGCGGGTGCATTGATGCTCGATCCGCTCGTGGCGGAAAAATACGGCCATTTGCCCTTTGTCGTTTCTCCCGGGGGGACGGACATCAACCTGCATGTGATGAAAGGGGCAGGCATGAAGATAGTGGGCAAGACCTGCCGCACGGCCCGTTACATCATTGCCCAGAGCCCGGAAATCGCCCGCCAGGTGCAGGAACTCCTGCCGGATTTGCAGGAGCGAGTCGCCGCTGTGCCGAAATCATTTTTATGGTTTGGAAAAGACGAATTTGATCTGCGGGCCGTTGCGGGCTGCCGCGCGGAGGATGTTCTCTTCTTCATGCCTGCCGGCATTCGTCCGGTAAAAGGCAACCTCGAATGCCTTAGCGCGATGAAAAAAACACGGAAAGCCGGCCCGGAAATCCGCGTGGTGTTTGCCGGGCCGGCTCTAGACGCCGGATATGCCGCCCGGTTCGAGAAAGAGATCAGGGGGCTGGATTCTTTCGCGAAGTGGATTTTTCATATCCCTCCGCAAGCCATGTATGCCGCCTATGAAGGGGCTGATGTGATCCTGAACCATTCCAGCTCGGAGGGTCTTTCCAATTCACTGCTTGAAGCCATGGCGGCAGGGCGGCCGGTGCTGGCTTCAGACATTCCGGGGAACCGATGGTTAGTCGACGACAAGAACGGAATCGGCCCCTGCGGGTGTCTTTTCGATCCCGGCGATCAGACGGATTTCATCCGGAGTGTTCTAAGGCTCGCCCGTGATCCGGCGTTTCGGAAATTCCTGGCCGCAAATGGCCGCCGGAGAGCGGCGGCATGGCCGCAACCCGCGGACGAAGCTCACGCTCTTTTAGGAATCTATAAAGCGGCGATCGGGAGGCAATGAGAACTTTGAAAACAGGGAACAGTGCTCGATCGGACAATAAAATCTCAGAAGGATTTTCCCCCAACCGTCTCATTTTTGGTTCATCCGGTTGTTACGTATAGCAAATACAAAGGTGGATGTTGGACTTTCGTGGCAACTTATTGAATGTCGGATGCAGAACTAAACCACTGCGCGGTAGCTTCCCCTTACCAACTTTCATACTCACGATAAACCAATCCCCCTGAATATTCAACATGGACTTTTTGTTAGCGCCTGTTGATCATCTGTAATCTCCATACAATTTCTTTTGTCATACCGTCGGAATGAACCGGCGGATATCAAAAACAAAGGAGATTGTATGATGAAAAAGTTAAGAGATCAGATGCCGGCAGACCTTCAATTGAGCGGAGCCACAAAAAGTACCCAAAAGAATTACCTCAGAGAAGTGGACAATCCGGCAAAGTATTTTAACAGGTCACCAGAAGAACTGGGGGAAGCTGAGCTCAAAGAGTACATGCTTCACCTGATAAAGGAAAGGCATGTGTCCGAGGGGACATTCCGGTTTTATGTTGCTGCCCTTAAACAGTTAGAATTGTTTTAAGGTTTTAGATGCCCCGCCCTGTGGGCGGGGTAATTCACTGAGGTTCGCGATTTGTGGACTACGAGGAAGTTACATAGTCAACCGCCTATCGGTAGGCTGCGTACACGAATTCTGTGTTGATTAAAAACAACACTACCCTTTTTTAAGGTTTCCTTTTAGAGCCGATAGGCTTGCTAACAGGATATGCAGTTGAGTTTCTGGTCGGCGCGTTGTCATGTCTCTGAATAAAATGAAAGGTGGCTACAAGGCATTCCATTCATCTGCGAGTGATTAATGGTTATTCGTGAAAAGCTTACATGTTGACCTATTCCCCTACATGCTCAATATTCTTATTTATATGCTGTATATCTTGCATACTTTCCAAAATCCGTCAATCACTGACTTCAAAAGGACAAGCAATCTGACGATCTTATTTGATTTCCTCATCCGTCAGGTAGCAAGCCGGGTCGGGCGCCCAGATGTCGCCCGTGACGGCCTCCGGGCGTGCCCGAAAATTGCCGCCGCAGACATCCAGCCAGCGGCAACGGGTGCAGCGGCCTGTGACATGCGGCTTTTTGTCCTTGAGCTGCATCATCAGAGATTTGGCCGTGTCCGTCCAGATCTCGCTGAAGGGACGTTTCCGGACGTTGCCGAACGAAACGCCACGCCAGAACTGATCCGGATGGACCTCGCCGTCCCAACTGATGCAACCAATCCCGTTGCCTGAACTGTTGCCCTCGTTCATCTGCAGCAGCTCCAGGACCTCCGCGGCGCGCGCCGGATTCTGCTTGAGCAGCCGCAGGTAGATGTAAGGTCCGTCGGCGTGGTTGTCCACGGTCAGGATTTCCTTTTCCAAGCCCCGGTCAAAGAGGTCCCGGGTCCGGTCCATGATGATCTCTAGGAGCGCCCGCGTTTCTTCATGGGAGAGGTCCTCTTCGATCAGCTTCGAACCGCGGCCCGAGTAAACCAAATGATAGAAGCAGCAGCGGGGGATGTTTTCCTTTTCCAGCAGATCGAAGATCGCCGGGACATCCGTCGCGTTTTGCCGGTTGATCGTGAAGCGCACGCCCACCTTGATGCCCGCATCCCGGCAGATACGGATGCCCTTCATCGCAGCCTCGAATGCCCCGTCTTTGCCGCGGAAACGGTCGTGAGTGGCTTTCATGCCGTCGAGGCTGACGCCCACATAGGACAGGCCGATCTCCATGAAGACAGCCGCCTTTTTCGCAGTGATGAGCGTTCCGTTGGTGGAAATCACGGCCCGCATGCCCCGGGCGACGGCATAGCGGGCCAGATCGGGCAGGTCCTTGCGCATCAGGGGCTCCCCGCCCGAAAAGAGGATCACGGGCGAGCCGAAGGCCGCCAGATCGCGGATCATCGTTCTGGCTTCGTCTGTCGTCAATTCGTTGCGGTAAGGGATGTTCTTTGAGCTCGAATAACAATGCATGCACTTGAGGTTGCAGCGCCGCGTCATGTTCCAGACTACGACGGGTTTCTTGTCCCTGGAGAACTGCAGCAGATGCGACGGCAGGCGGCCGGACTCCCGGTCATAACGCAGTACGTCGCCGGGCTCCACGGCGCCGCAGTAGAGTTTTGAAATACCGATCATGCAGATGTTCCTTCAAAATATTCGATCATGGCCTCCACGAGGCCGGGGATGGTGAATTCCTCGCGCATGATATCGACGGGCAATCCGGCTTTTTTTACGGCGGCGGCCGTGACGGGGCCGATGCAGGCGATGCGGATCTGCGGTGGAAGTGAAAAATCTTTCCCCATGATGGCCATAAAGTTAGTCACCGTGGAGGGGCTTGTAAAGGTAATGACATCCACTTTCCCCGCTGCGATAAGCGCCTCCAGTTCCTCTTTTTTGCGATCCGAGGCGACGGTGCGGTAAACCGTGACGACGTCCACGACGGCGCCCAGCCCGGCAAGCCCCTCGGGAATGACATCCCGGGCCATTTCGGCGCGGGGCAACAGGATTTTGCGGCCGTAGAGGTCGTGTTTTTCGAAGGCACTGACGACGCCCTCGGAGATATATGAATCCGGAACCATATCCACCCGGATACCCATGGTCTCAAGCGTGGAGGCTGTCGCCGGTCCGATCGTGCAGATCAGGATGTCCTTCAGATCCCTCAGGTCGCGGCCTGTTTCCTGCAGGCGCCTGAAGAAGAACCGGACGCCGTTGGCGCTCGTAAAGATGATCCAGTCGTAGGATTCAAGGCGCTCCAGGGCCTTATCCAGCGCCTGCCAGCTTTCCGGCGGGACAATGCGGATGGTCGGAAAAGCAATTGTCCGGGCGCCTTGCTGCCAGAGAAGTTCCCGCATCTCCGCAGCTTGGGCCTCCGGCCGGGTGATGACAACGCTCTTGCCGAAGAGGGGCTTTTTCTCGAACCAGTCCAGGGGGTCGCGCAGATCGACGACGCGGCCGACGACGAAAATGGCCGGCGGCAGAAACTTTTTTTCTTCAGCGCGTTGAGCGATATTCGCCAGTGTGCCCGTCAACGTTTCCTGATCCGCCGTCGTTCCCCACCGGATCAGGGCCGCCGGTGTTTCGGGGTCCTTTCCGTGCGCGATCAGGCTGGCGACGATTTTTGGAAGGTTCTTGACGCCCATGAGAAAAACAAGTGTGCCGATGCCGGACAACGCCCCCCAGTCGATGTCGCTCTTTTCCTTGGTCGGATCTTCGTGTCCCGTTACAAAGGCTACGGTGGACGTGTAGCCCCGGTGCGTCAGGGGAATTCCCGCATAGGAAGGGACGGCGATTGCCGACGTGACACCGGAGACGATTTCAAAGGGGATTCCCGCTTTCGCCAGGACTTCCGCCTCTTCGCCGCCACGCCCGAAAATGAACGGGTCGCCGCCTTTGAGCCTGGCCACGATTTTTCCCTGTCCGGCCTCTTCCACAAGACGACGGTTGATCTCGTCCTGGGGCAGCGTGTGGTCGCCGCCCTGTTTACCGGCGTAGATCAGACGGATGGAATCTTTGGCATGGGAGAGAATCTCCTCGTTGACCAGATGGTCATAGATCAGGACGTCCGCCTCCCGGATGCAGCGCAGGCCCTTGACGGTAATGAGCTCCGGATCGCCCGGCCCGGCGCCGATAATATAAACCTTGCCCGTTTGTCTTGTTTTGTCAGCAGGCATTGTCTCCTCCCTGGTAGGCTTGATCGATTAGAATCTGTCCGCCCCGCGATAGAATACGCTCGGCCAGCAGCGTTCCCAGCGCATTGTAATCCGACAGTTTTCCCCGGACTTCATCAGTGATCAGAGCCCGGCCGTCCAGGCTGCCGACGAGTCCCCTCAGGGTCAGCTCCTTGCCGCGAATCTGCGCGTGGGCTGCAATGGGCAACTGGCAGCCGCCGCCGAGTCGCTGTAAAAAAGACCGTTCCGCCCCAACTTCCATCGATGTGGTGGAATGGTTCATGAAAGCGAGCATTTCCGCCAGGGATGAATCACCGGTTCGCATTTCAATGCCCAGCGCCCCCTGGCCGACCGCCGGCAGCATGACCTCCGCGGGAATGAACTGGGACACGCGGTGAATCCAACCCATGCGCCGGATGCCGGCAGCGGCGACAATAACGCCGTCGAGGCCTTCCGACTCGATTTTTCTGATCCGAGTTTCCAGGTTGCCCCGGAGCGGGACGATCTGAACGTCCGGTAGCAGGTTCCGCACTTGCATGCCCCTTCTCAAGGACCCGGTGCCGATGCGCGCGCCCTGGGGCAGTGACTCCATCTTTCGGTTATCTTTGGCAATCAGCACGTCGCGTGGGTCCTCCCGCTCGGGGATAACGCCGATGTGGAGACCTTCCGGAAGTTCCGCCGGAACGTCCTTCATGCTGTGGACGGCGATATCGACGTCGCCGCGCATCAGGGCATCCTCGATTTCCTTGACAAAGACGCCCTTGCCGCCGATTTTGGCCAGGGACACATCCTGCATGACGTCCCCCTTGGTTCTGATGACGACGATTGCGATTTTCATTTCGGGGTAGCGCTGCCTGATCAGGTCCGCCACCCAGTTGGTCTGTGTGAGCGCCAGGGCGCTTCCGCGCGTGCCGATTTTCAATGACGTTTTAATGGAATGCTCCTAAATATTCGATAACTTTGCATAACCGGCGAAAAAATGGTTCGCAAGCGGCGAATCAAAGATTTTTCGACTTTCCAGAAAATAGATTAACTCATTGATTTCAATTATATTTAAGCATTATATTCTCTTTAGCGAAAAAGATTTTGAGCCGCGGCGAAGCCATTTTTCAAAGGCCCCTATTCATCCTCCAGTTTGAACAGCCTCCTCAATGCCGCCACATAGGGAATCGCCGCGTAGTCCTGGCTTTCTTCCTTCAGGCGGATGATCGGGTCGTGCAGGATCTTGTTGACGATTGATCCTGTCAAAATCTCAATGTTGTTGCGGTCTTCATCCGACAGATTCTGCATCCAGGAGGACGATCGGTCAAGCTCTCCCCGGATAATGCCTTCGGCCTTTTCCTTGAGCGAAACGATCGTCGGCACAACCGCCAGCGTATTGTACCATCGCGTAAACCGGGAGACTTCTTCGTTGATGATGGCCTCCGCCTTCTGCGCCTCCTGTATGCGGCCCCGGACATTTTCATCTACTATATCCTGAAGATTATCGACATTATAGAGAAAAACGTTCTCAATTTCTCCGGCGGCGGGATCAATATCCCGGGGGACGGCGATATCGATCAGAAAAAGCAGTCGGCTCTTGCGCCGGCGCACCGCCGCTGCCACCATGCCGGCCGTAATCACGTATCCCGGGGCGCCCGTGGAGCTGATGACGATATCCACATCTCTGAGCGTTTCTTCAATTTGCTTAAGGAGTACAGCCCGGCCATGAAATTCTTCGGCCATCTGCCGCGCCCGTGCCGGGGTCCGATTGGCGATGAGGATCTGGGCCGCCCCGTAATTGATCAGATGGCGCGCGGCCAGCTCGGACATTTCGCCGGCGCCGACCAGCAGCACCGTCTTTCCTTTCAGGTCTCCAAAGATCTTTTTGGCAAGTTCGACCGCCACAAAGCTGACCGAGACGGCGTTGGCGGCAAGTCCCGTTTCCGTTCGGACCCGCTTGGCCACGCGAAACGCATAATGCATGATTTTATTCAGGATAATCCCTGTAGTCCCGTTTTCCACAGCCTGGCGGTAGGCATCCTTGACCTGGCCCAGAATCTGGGGCTCGCCCATTACGAGCGAATCCAGGCTGGACGTGACGCGGAAAAGGTGGCGGACAGCTTCCTGATCCTCGTAGGCATACAGACACCGGACCAGTTCTTCCCGGGACAGGTTGCCGTGCTGAAGGATGAAATCCTGCAATCGCTCCGTCGTGTCCCGGGTCTGTGTCGTCTGGGCGAGAACTTCGACGCGGTTACAGGTGGACAGATAAATTACGCCGTCCAGATTCGGGATATTCATGATTTCCCGAAGGGGATGGATGGCCCCTTCACAGGAGATCGAAAGCCTCTCCCGCAGATCCAGAGGCGCTGTTTTGTGGTTCATGCCGATCAGGACAAGATTCATGATTACATAAAGTTATGAAGAGTGCTAAAAAACAACTTTTCCAGGAAAAATCCGACGAGGAGAATCACAAAGGCCAGTAAGGAAAACAGGGCGACCCGGCGACCCTTCCAGCCGAGAGCAAGCCGCTGATGCAGTAGGACGGCGTACAGCAGCCACGCCGCAAGCGTCCATATCTGTTTTGGATCCCACTGCCAGTGACTGCCCCAGACTGTGCGCGCCCAGATGGAACCGATCAGGACACCCAGAGTCAACAGCGGAAACCCCCAGAGCAGGCAGATATGATTGATATTGTCCAGTTCCTTCAGAGATGGCAATAACCTGCTGAAACCGCTTATACTTTTCCTTTTTATCAACCGGTTCTGAATCAGATACATGGCCCCGGCGCAGGAGGCGAGCGCAAAGAGGGCCTCGCCCGCGATGGAAAGTGTTACGTGAAGCGTTACGAGGCCTCCCTTGAGAGCCTCGGGCATGAAGTCAGGTCCTTCGATGCGTGCGGAGGCCCCGATCATGAGCAGGAAAGCGACAGGCGAAATGAACGAGCCCAGCACCCTTGTCTTGGTCTTCAACTGCAGGATCAGGTAGATGCCGCATAGGATCCAGGCAAAGAAGGACAGGGCTTCAGGGAAATTCTTGACGGAAAGGGCCTGCGTCAGGATCAGTTGCGTCAGATAGAAAGCCGTGTGCAGTGTAAACGCAGTGAATAGAATCCAGGTGGAAACTTTCGCGATCAGCACCCTTTTGACCAAAAGCGATGCAATGTAGCCAAGCGTGCTGATCAGGTAGGCGGCAATCGCCAGCTTGAAGAAAAGAAGGTCCATCAACAGCTCACGTCCATCTCTATCCCGCTTATTTCATGGATGATTTTCTTCACCTTGCCTCGGTTCCCATCCCGGATCGCCTGCAGCAGATCGGAGTGAACAAGGGCCTCAAAAACAGCCTTGTTCGCTTCCGAGGCATGCCCCTGCGCCAGGATCTTTTTCCGGAGCGATCCCATGATTTTAAGCAGGCTTTCATATTCGGGACCGTACTGCTGCTGCAACTCTTCTCTTATCTTTCTGGCCAGGGCGGGGCTCTTTCCACCTGTAGAAATGGCAATCGACAGATCGCCCTGCTGCACCAGCGACGGCAGGATGAAGTTGCATTTGTCCGGATCATCGACAATATTGACGAGCATGCCCAGTAACAAGCCATCCTGTGAGACCTGTGCGTTCACGTCATCGCTGTTCGTGGCGCCGATGACCATGAACGCCCCGTGAAGCGCCTGCTTCTCATAGTCCGTATCGATGTGTTCGATGGTGTTCGCCTTTTTTCTATCTTCCAATAGCGGGGTCAGCGTCCGGCTGACAATGGTCACCTGAGCGCCACATTCAATCAGCCGCTCCGCCTTTCTTTGGGCGACATCCCCCCCACCGATAATGATGCATTTCTTATCAGTCAAGTCCAGACTGACCGGGTAATATTTCTTCACTTGAACACCCAAAAAAATTGATTTATCCCGAGAGAATACGGCAGGACGCTATCACGAAGCCCGGTAAAATTCAAGCGGCTTGAATTATCGTCGAAAAGAAGATATATTGCCCTTCTATCAACAATAGGTAATAATGATGGCCTCGTAAATAAGTCGAAAACCACCCATATTTGTCATTCCCGTGAAAACGGGAATCCAGTATGGTTAGGTAGTTGGACATTCTCTGGGTTCCCGCCTACGCGGGAATGACGATTTCTATGAAAATACCCCCGGTAGGACAGGCGTCTCGCCTGTCCATGACGGATGACGGGCGAGACGCCCATCCTACTGCTTTATTGGTTATTTTCATGCTTCGTTGTGCCCAACACGGGCATGGGGGTTAGCCAGGTTTTGTGAGTATTTCAAAGGGATCATAACGTTCAGGAGGCGGACCATGCCGAAGCATGATGGAAAGGAAACGGAACTCAGAGACAAATGGCTGAAGGTCGAGTTGACGGCGCCTTCCGAATTGATTGATGCCCTATCCAATTTCATGACGGAAATCGGGGCGCAGGGGGTGTTTCAAGAGACACCGGACCCACAATCGTCAAACGGCTTTGCGGAAGACACCACCAGCGAAACACTCAAGGCATACCTGCCTTTTGATATCCGCCTTGAACAGCGTATGGAATCCCTGAAAACCTACATTGAAGGCCTTTCACAGGTGTTTCCGGATATTGAGAAGCCTGTCTTTAAAACGGAGAGAATCGATGACCCTAACTGGGGTGAAGTTTGGAAAAAATATTTCAAGCCGCTGCGGGTGACCAGAAATATTGTGATCAAGCCGACATGGGAACGCTTTGCGCCGTCCGGACGTGATACTGTGATTGAGATTGATCCGGGCATGGCCTTCGGCACGGGCCAGCATGCCTCGACCAGGCTGTGCCTCCAGGCAATTGAAGACCTGTTGCTGCAGGAACGAACGATGGGGAAATGGCGCGTCCTGGATGTGGGGACCGGGACGGGGATCCTCGGCATTTCCTGTGCGAAACTGGGCGTGCAGAAAGTGGTGTGTGTGGACAGCGACAAGAAAGCCGCTGAAATTGCCCGGGAAAATGTCGCGATCAATGATGTGGAGGACCGCGTCGAGGTCATCAACCGGGATGTCGCGACGATTCATGAGCGGTTTGATTTGATTGTGGCCAACCTGACCGCGAAAATCCTGATCAAGCACCGGTCTCATCTGATTTCCCTGCTGGGGCCGGACGGCTATCTGATCATCTCGGGCATCATCGAGCAGAACCGCGAAGAGATTGAGAGCCATTTTATTACGCTCCCCCTGCTCTCCCGTCATGTGATCACCGAAAAGGAATGGATCTGCTATGTGCTCAAAAAGGGGGGAGACGTATATTGACCATCCCGCGAATTTTCCTGCCCTGCCCGATGGAAGTCGGCTTTCTTTGTACACTGCGGGCGGAGGACCAGACATACATCAAGTCCGTCCTGCGTTTAAAGAAAAATGATCATCTGGTTGTTTTCGACGGACAGGGCCATGAATACCAGGCCATGATCCGCCGGATGCAGGACAACCGGACGGTCGTTGAGATTCTGAAAAAATATCCCCTTCAGGACAAAACCGTTCGCATCACGCTGTCACAGGCGCTTCCCAAGGCCGGCAAGATGGATTTTATCATTCAGAAAGCCACCGAGCTCGGCGTGGACGAAATTATCCCTTTTCAGTCAGCCCGGTGTGTCTCGAGGCTCACGGACGACAAAAAAAAGCAGAAGGCGTCACGGTGGCAGAAGATCGCCGTCGAAGCGGCCCGGCAATGCGGACGGGCGGATGTGCCGGTAATTCTCCCCTGCGTTGATTTTCAGGAAATGATCGGCGCCGGGGAGCGCCGGGGCGTCAAAATCATTTTCTGGGAAGAAGAAACGCAAACCGGATTGAGCGACGTATTGAAGCATCAACATGCGGAGGCGGCGAAAGAAGTCTTTATTGTCGTGGGATCCGAGGGGGGCTTTCTGAAGGAAGAGGTGGATCAGGCCAGGGAAGCCGGTTTTCAATCCGTCAGCATCGGAAGGCAGATCCTGAGGGTCGAGACGGCGGTGCTGGCGATTCTGGCGATCATTCAGTATGAAAAGGGAAACCTGGGCGGATCTCTGTGTTCGGGGTCTGAGCGATGACGGAAGAACATTTCGCAGGATTCTGGCGGCGGGCCGTTGCTTACGGGATTGACAAGACGATCCTCCAGTTTTTTTATATCATCCTGTTTGTTTTGGGATTACTGATCCGGATGGTCAATCAACCCGACTGGTATGGGATAGAGATGGACCTGTTTGACCGTTTCCCGGATATGGGCGTCGTCTGGATCTATTACCTGATCGCCCTGTTTCTGGACATGGTTTATTTTACCTGGTTTCATGGCTCCGTCGGCCGGACGCCCGGTAAGATGCTGCTGGGATTGCGCGTGGTGCAGGCCACAGGCGAGCCCATGACGTTCGGACATGCCTTTCTGCGGTGGACGGGCTATCTCATTTCCAAACTGGCTGTGTATCTGGGATTCATCTGGATTGTCTTCGACCGCAGGAAGCAGGGCTGGCATGACAAGATCGCCGGCACCGTTGTCGTGACGGTTAAAAAAGGCCTTGACAAGGAATCTGATATTATATAGGCACAGGGTCCGCTTTCAACCGAAGCGGGATAAGGATCGTCTGCAAAGGGCCGGTAGCTCAGTCGGTAGAGCATCGGACTGAAAATCCGAGTGTCGACAGTTCAATTCTGTCCTGGCCCACCAGTGAATTCAAGGGGTTAGCCAATATTGCTAACTCCTTCTTTTTTGTCTGTGTGTGAATCTGTGTGTGAATTTTCGGATGCCTCTTCAAAAATTTTCATTGCCTCGCGCTCTGCTTCTCCAACGGTATCCCCGCTGAGCTGCCGTTTACCCGCCTCCAGAAAGGCCTTGCTCCACTTGTAGTAAATGCCCGGGACTATCCCTTCTTTCCGACAGATATTCGCAATACTGTCTTCCCCTCGCAAGCCTTCCAATATGATCCGGATTTTCTCTTCTGAATTGAATTTACGGCGGGTGTTTCTCTTGATCTCTTTCACCACAGATTCAGGGTCTTGTTTGGCTTTAGGTCCCATCGCTTCTCTCCTTTCCAGAGAATTCATTATAACCTAAAACCGTCTCTTATTTTAACCCATCATTTGTCCACTTTCCTTTGAACCGCTACAGTCGTGAACGACTTTCGGATACCCTCAAGGTGAGCAATACCCGCGGCCATACCGCGTTCTCCCATGAGCCTAAATATCGTATTAAAACGTAATCCTAAAATCTTGTGGCGATACTTGCTGGTGCAGAAATAGACTTCAAGTTCTTCGACACGGCCATGATCCTCAATCATCATGCTCTGATCAAACTGGGGAAAGGCATCATTTGTCCCGTCCCAGACATTGATTGAATCAACACGCACGCCATAGCCGAGAGGACGGCCTCCTTTTACTAATATGGCCTGTGCGGCCTTAAGCAGGGGTGTATCAATAATAAAGCTATCAATGGCACACCATTTGCCCTCTACTTTGACATCAACATAGCTGTGGCACAATTCTTTAGGGAGCAACCAACTTCTGCTGGGGGGGATCGAACCGTTCAGGATATCTTTAGGGATCACGACAAAGTGCTGGTAGGCCTCTAAACCAATAGACCGAAATAAATTAACCATCAACCGACTCTGAGAATTGCAGTGACCATAACCATAGGTCAACGTGTAATCAGATTGATCTTCGTCGAGGTATTTGTTGAAACCGAACTTGACGTTTTCACGAACATAGTCGTGTAATGCGATGGCCTTCTCCCGTTCCGCAGACGATGTGGCAACTACTTGCACCACAACTTCTCTTACTGTTTTTACTTTTGCCATATTCTATCTCCAAGTTCTTTGATATTGCCGTCCGGCAAAAACCAAGATGTTCCAACACAATCTCATTTTACTCACCAGAAGGCCAAAGGGGTTAGGTTGAGGGGTTTACTGAGCGATGGGAGAAATAATGATTAACGAATGCTCTCATGAAAATGAAAAGTCAAGAGGGAAATTGCCTCTGTTTTTATCATGGATTACTGTCCGAAAGGGTGGATCTTTGCAAGAATTGTCAGACGCTTGATAACAGGAAGTTGTTG
>CAVWGC010000007.1:0-215633 GCA_963754515.1 uncultured delta proteobacterium
AACTTCTTGACAAAGGGTGGCAACCTGGTTCATAAAAGGGCCAACTCATCTACCAATGGAGGTAGAAGGAGCTCGGGGGCCGCCTCAACAGGCGGTCGCTGTATTTTAGGCCCTTTTCTCATAACGCCTTGACAAATCCCTTCGTTCCCCCTCTGAATCAACGTAATACGCAGTAACCCAGAATAGCGCCTTTTTCTTTTTTTGGAAAATGAGCACATAGTCATATTCGGCAAGCCAGATGTAATGTCGTACCCCGATGTCCTTTGCGCCATGATCGTAATCAAACACCTTGATTTCACTTCTTTCAGGGCTTTCCATCGTCGGTCGCGCCCAAGGCAAACGCTCGGCGCGTCGGTAATCCGGCAATCTTTCCCCGCTTTCTCGATCTTTTCTGGAAACGACATGCCAGAACCCCTCTTCCTTATCACGTCCATCCGGCAATACCCTGCTGTCGTAAATGATTCTCATGCCGTGATGATGGACGGCGCCTTTCTTAAAATCTCGTGAAAAGACGGCATAAAGCTGTTCCAGAATTTCTTCCCATGTTCCCCGCAAGTCAAGAATCGGCGGCAGAAAATCCGGTATCTTGGTCATCAGCAGGCCTCCCTTGGTGAAAAAACGAAGAGATTGAACTTCTCTTCCCAAGGGGGAGTGCCTGTTAACAGACTCCTTCCGGATAATTGACAGATCCGATCGATTAATTTCACTTTTGTCTGATTGCCTGTCAGAGATCGATTTTTATAAGCTATTGCTCCCATCAAGAAATCGGCGATCTGTAAAAGTTCCACTTCCTTGGAGTGGACATGTTGTATTCTGCGAATGACTTTCCTGTCGAAGTCATGAAGCTTGTTGGACAGAACATCTTTCAGATGGTCAATTTTCAGTTGGCTGCGCGTATCTTTAATATCCAGATAGATGTCGTACTGATCCGTATCCGAGATGATATTGCGGAGCAGATAATAATACATTTTGTAGTAAAAAGAATCATGGCTCCCCTGATTGTAATATTCATGATCCAGTTTTGCTTTATCATTTACAATGAGGCACCGGAAATTGAGATTGGCCGAGGAAAAGAAAAGATCAACTGTTTCGAAAAAGAAAGGCTCCCTGGACTTGGAAACTTTTGTCCACTTCAATTCTCCTCTTGTCCGATGTTTTTCCTTCAGTCCCCGCAATGCCGCAGTATGCTGCCTGGTCTCTTCCTGGTGACACCAAACGGCGCCAAAAAGCATGATCGGTTGGTGATCGTGCTCCAGGTGGCAGCTTTCATCACAGTAGATGTTGATGCTTTTAGACATATCTCTTCACCTAAAATGGCATTCCTATCCTTCGGCTATCTCTTTATGGACACATAACCTCTTCGTTCCCTTGAAGGTAGAAGATAATAACAATTTTCCCAACGTTATCAATTTGCTATGTTTTGCCAGATTTCTCTGTTTATTATCTCTCCTTCCAGAGTTCCTCGAACCGGGCCAGGGCGAATTCCACGTCCGCCCGGTTTTTCAGCTCGACGTTGAATTCCCGGTTGGCGATGAGGCCCGCCTCGGAGAAGTTGCTGGAACCGGTGATGACCCGCCCGAAATCCCGGTCATCCTCGCCGAAGCGGCTGATGTAAACCTTGGCGTGGAGGTTGCCGCCGGGATAGGCCTTGATCTCCATCTTGCCGGACCGCAGGAACTCGATGAACTTCCGGACGCCGAGTTCGGTCTCGAAGCTGTCCGGCGAGCGATCCATCTCCGCGGTCACCGCCTCGGAGAAGATCTCCTTCGTCCGCTTGTGGGATTCAAAATCCAGCGTGGACTGGGACTGGCAGGCGTCGATGATCTCGAAGGCCTTCCAATCGACGTTCAGGCCGACCAGGATGCGGATCTTGTCGATGGTGGCAAAGGATTCGTGGAGTTTGTCAAAGCCGCTGGTGCGGAAGTATCCCACCAGGATATCGAAAAATTTCACGTCCCGGAGGGTTCTCTTGAACCTGTCAAGCAGCGTGGAACCTGGTTCATTGGTAAAAAATGTCAGGTCATTTTGCATGGATGGGTTCTCTTTATCAGTTCCGGATGAGAGTCTCTCTCCTCTAAATGATCTGCTCCAGCCTCTCCAGCGCCTGCTGCAGATTTTCCGGTTTCGTCCCCCCGGCCTGGGCCATGTCGGGCCGGCCGCCGCCGCTGCCGCCGACAATCGGGGCGATTTCCTTGATGATATTGCCGGCGTGATACCGGCCGGTCAGGTCTTTCGTGACCAGGCACAAGAGCATCGCCTTGTCGCCGGCCCTGCTCCCGATCAGAATGATCCCCGATTGAATCCTGTCCCGCAGTTTGTCGCCCACATCCCGCAATGTTTTGACATCATCCGTGTCCACCGATACCGCCAGCATCCGGATACCCTTGATTTCTCTGATCTGGCCGTACAGTTGCGAGAGATCCTTTGACGCCAGCTTCGCCTTCAAGGTCTCCATTTCCTTTTCAAGGTCCCGCTGATGTTTCTGCATTTTCTCAAGCCGGTCGGAGACTTCCATGGGACTGACCTTCAGCATGGAAGCGGCCTTCCTGAGTTCCGATTCGACAGCCTTGACGTACTTGAAGGCTTCCTGTCCCGTGACCGCTTCGATCCGGCGGACCCCCGCCGCGACGGAGGATTCACCGATCACCTTGAGCAGGCCGATATCTCCGGTCTTGTTCACGTGGGTCCCGCCGCAGAGTTCCATGCTGAAATCGCCCATATTGACGACCCGGACGCTGTCCCCGTATTTTTCGTCGAAGACGGCGCAGGCGCCCGTTTTCATGGCCTCTTCCCGGGCCAGCACGCGCGTATCCACCTCGGCATTCCGGCGGATATAGTCATTGGCGATGGTTTCGATCGCATCCATTTCGGACGCTTCGATGCGCGAGAAATGGGTAAAGTCAAAACGAAGCCGCTCGGGATTGACAAAAGAACCGGATTGCTTGACATGATCCCCGAGGGTTTTGCGCAATGCCGCGTTGAGGATGTGGGTCCCGGAGTGGTGGGCCTCGATCGCCTGACGGACATCGCGGTCCACCTTCAGCTCTACCGGATCGCCGACCTTGAGGATGCCCTGCTTCAATTTGCCGATATGGGTGATCAGGTTGTCCAGGGGCCACTGCGTCTCCCAGACTTCGAAGCGGAATCCGTCCCCTTCAATCACGCCCGTATCGCCCACCTGTCCGCCCTTTTCCCCGTAGAAGGGCGTTTGTTCCACGAAGATTTCTGCATTCTCGCCTTCCTGAAGGCCCTCCACCTCGGCGTCCTTCTTGAGAATCGCCGTAATCCGGGACGCGGATTCCGTCACGCCGCGATATCCGACAAATTCCGTGGAAATCCCCCTGGCCGCCAGTTTCAAATAACTGTCGGCGACGGCCTGCTCGCCGCTTCCCTTCCAGGATTCCCGGGCCCGTTCGCGCTGGGCTTCCATGGCCTTTTCAAAGCCGTCCTGATCGAGCGTCAATCCGTCTCTTTTGACGATATCCGCCGTCAGATCCACCGGAAAGCCGAAGGTGTCGTACAGCTTGAAAACAACCTCGCCCGGAACGACCGTCCGGCCTGTTTTTTTCAGGGCCGATACTTCTTCGCTCAGGATTTTCAGGCCTGAATCAAGGGTTTCGATGAATCTCTGCTCCTCGTTGACGACGACCTTCCGGATATAGGATTCCTTGTCGATCAGGTCCGGGTAAGCGTCTTTCATCGTTTCAACGACCACGGACACGACTTCATTCAGGAAAGGCTTGTCGAGCCCCAGCAGCTTGCCGTGACGGGCCGCCCGGCGCAGGATCCTTCTTACAACGTAACCGCGCCCCTCGTTGCTGGGCAGGCAGCCGTCGCCGATCAGAAAGGTCACGGCCCGGCTGTGGTCGGCAATGACCCGGATGGAGACATCGCTGTCCGGATTGGCCCCGTAGGTTTTCCCGCTGATTTTTTCCATGAACCGGATGATCGGCATGAACAGATCGCTGTCGTAGTTGCTGCGGACACCCTGGATGACGGCGGTCAGTCTTTCGAGGCCCATGCCGGTGTCGATGTTGGGTTTCGGAAGCGGGTTGAAGTTGCCGTCTTTGTCGCGGTCGAACTGCGTGAACACGTGATTCCAGAGTTCGAGGTGCCGGTCGCAATCGCACTGGACGCTGCATTCGGGCCGCCCGCAGCCGACGTCGGGTCCCTGATCATAGAGAATCTCCGAGCAGGGGCCGCAGGGGCCGGTTTCGCCCATCATCCAGAAATTGCTGTCCATGCCCATGCGCACGATGCGCTCCGCCGCGACGCCCATTGTCTTGTTCCAGATTTCAAAGGCTTCATCGTCATCCTGATAGATCGTGATCCATAACTTGTCTTTGGGAAGACCCATTTTATCGGTCAAAAATTCCCATCCCCACGAGATGGATTCTTTTTTGAAATAGTCTCCGAAGGAGAAGTTGCCCAGCATTTCAAAGAAGGTGTGATGACGGGCTGTGAAACCGACATTTTCCAGATCGTTATGCTTTCCGCCGGCCCGGACGGATTTCTGGGAGCTGGCCGCCCGGGTGTACCCTTTATCTTCCAGGCCGAGAAAGCAGTTTTTGAACTGCACCATGCCGGAGTTGGTGAACAAGAGCGTGGGGTCGTCCTTCGGAATCAGTCCCGAACTGGCGACAATGGTATGCCCATGCTTTTCAAAATACTTCAGAAATTGTTCTCTAATCTGACTGCCCGTCATCATCCCGATATCCCTCCTGTGCTTCCCTGATCATTTCATATATCAAATCCGGTGTAAACCCCCTGCCCAGCAGATACTGCGCCAGGCTGCGCTTTCCCCGGCCATCCTGCCTCTGAAGTTTGCCCCCTCTTAATTTTTTCCGTATGATCTGCCGGATCGCCTGCCGCTCCGGGACATCCTGCCGGATTTCCGCAAGGACCTGTTCGCATGTTGTCCTGTCAACGCCCTTCTCCTGCAGGCTGATTTCAATGCGTCGATTGCCCGAAAGCTTGTCCACAGCGAGGTGACGGGCCCATTGCCGGGCGAAAGCCTCATCATCCAGATAGCTTAACTCGTAAAGCCGCGCAATGATCCTGTCGATCACCGGGCCATCAAACTTTTTTTCCTTTAACCTTGAGCGCAACTCCCTTTCAGATCTTGCCCGCGCGGCCAGCAGCCGGTAGGCCTTCTGCAGACCCTTTTCATATTCGGGATCATCGGCCATCACGGTTTCTCTTTCTGCGGTTTCTATTCCTTCTGCTCGGCCGGGATCAGGCCCATTTTTTCGCGGACACGCATTTCGATCTCCTTGAGCATGTCGGAATTCTCTTTGAGGAAATTCTTGGTGTTGTCCCGGCCCTGGCCGAGGCGCTCGCCCTTGAAGGAATACCAGGCGCCGCTCTTTTCAACAATGTTGTTGTCCGCTGCCAGATCCAGGATGTCGCCCTCTCTGGAAATCCCTTCGCCGAAAATGATATCGAACTCCGTTTCGCGGAAGGGGGGCGCCATTTTGTTTTTGACCACCTTGACCCGGGTCCGCATGCCGATGACATCCTGCCCCTGTTTGATGGCGTTCACCTTGCGGATGTCCAGACGCAGCGAGGAATAGAATTTCAGGGCGTTTCCGCCCGTGGTCGTTTCGGGACTGCCGAAGAAAACGCCTATTTTCATGCGGAGCTGGTTGATGAAGATCACCGTGGTTTTGGACCGGCTGATGCTGCCCGTCAGCTTGCGCAGGGCCTGGGACATGAGCCTTGCCTGGAGCCCCATCTGGGCGTCGCCCATTTCCCCTTCCAGCTCCGCCTTGGGGACAAGGGCGGCCACGGAATCGACCACGAGCACATCCAGCGCGCCGCTGCGCACGAGGGTCTCGGCGATCTCCAGCGCCTGCTCACCCGAATCGGGCTGCGAAATGAGCAGATCGTCCGTATTGACCCCGATCTTTCTCGCATAGGTCACATCCAGGGCATGTTCGGCGTCGATGAAGGCGGCCAGGCCGCCCTGCTTCTGGGCTTCCGCCACGATATGCAGGGCCAGCGTCGTCTTCCCGCCCGATTCGGGACCGTAAATCTCGATTACCCGGCCCCGCGGTACGCCGCCTATGCCCAGGGCCAGATCGAGCCCCAGGGAGCCGGTGGGGATGACGGGGACGTCGCTGATCTTCTCAGTGCCGCCCAGCCGCATGATGGATCCTTTTCCGAACTGCCGCTCGATCTGGGTGATGGCCAGATCCACCGCTTTTGCTCTATCCATGTCCGATGCCATAATGCCCTCCATGAAGTATTATTATAATTAGGGACAGAGCCCCTATTTTTCGGGGGAGAAAATAGGGGCTCTGTCCCTAATTATTCCTTAACGGAAAATGACCCAATATCGTGTAAATGGCGCCCTTCGGCGTCAGATCGCTCTTGAACAACGTCAGGCCCGTCGCCGTGAATTTCCCGGCGGATTCCGACCCTTTTTCGGTAAGAACGCCGACGAGTCCGCCCAAGCCCTGCGGCGATTTGATCCTCGCCAGCGTGAGATGGGCCCGGAAAGGTCTCTGTTCCATCGGGAACCCGCAGGATTCAAGCCCCCGGTCGATGGCCTTCTGCAGGACGATCAGCCGTTCCACCTCCCCGCCGATGCCGAGCCACAGAACGCGCGGCCGCTTGTTATCGGGAAACACACCGATCCCCTTTGCCTCCAGATTCAAGGGCCGAACGCCGGCGGCCTGGTCGGCGACAACCTCCGATACGGCGCTGACGTCCTTTGCCGCAATATCGCCGAAAAATTTCAGCGTCAGATGGATGCCTTCCGGCCGGACCCACTTCAAGGCCCCCTGGATATTCTTTCTGATCGCCGTCTGGATATCGGCGATTTTACGCAAAACCTCCGGCGGGGGGTCAAGGGCCAGAAAAGCCCGGATGGTTTCTCCTTCAGGCATCTTCCTGTTCTCCGGCCAGGTAACGCTTAAGCATCAGAAGTGCCGCCTGAGAGGATATGATCTTGTTGCGCCGCCTGTCCCAACGAAAGGCATAATGGCGGCAGAGACATTCCTTTCCATCGGCCAGGGCGATATAGACCGTGCCGACGGGTTTGAGGTCCGTGCCGCCCGCCGGTCCGGCAATGCCGGTGATCGCCATTCCCAGATCCGTGCGGGCCAGCTTTCTGATCCCCTGCGCCATGAGCCGGGCCGTCTGCTCGCTGACCGCCCCATGCTCCTCAAGCACTTCTGCGGGAACCCCCAGCAGTTCCGTCTTCGCGGCGTTGCTGTATGTCACCACGGTGCGCTCCAGAAAAACGGAACTGCCCGGAACGTCCGTCAGGCGATCCGTCACGAGGCCGCCCGTACAGGATTCCGCCACGGCCAGGGTCCATCCCTTTTCGGTCAACATTTTTGCCACAAGGCCTTCCAGTGTGTCGCCGTCATAGGCAAAAACATATTTTTTCAACCGGCTGACGATGTCCGCTTCCGCCACGCTGATCCGGTCCGCCGTCTCGCTCTCGAGACCGCCTGTGGCCGTCAGCACAATATGATTTTCCGGGAAGTTCGGATAGAATCCAATGCGGACGCCAAGACGCACAAAATCCATATCCGCCAGGGCCTTGTCCACGGAGGCTTCCCCGAGGCCGAAGCTTTTGATTGTCCGGACGGCAACATGTTGCGCCGCTTCGGGAAACTCCCGCCGCAGAATCGGCAGGACGCCTTCGGGCAGCATGCGCGCGACCTCTCTCGGAACGCCCGGAATGACGGCAATCAACTTGCCCTTCTGTTTCAAGGCAAAACCCGCCGCCGTTCCCACGGGATTGGCGATCACTTCCGCCCCCTCCGGGAATACGGCCTGCTTGGTGTTATTTTCCGTCCAGGTCAGGCGGTATTTATCAAAGATCTCCCTGATATGTTTGAGGACCGTTTCATCCGTATAGAGCCCCAGTCCGAATGCCCGGGCAATCGCTTCCGTGGTGATGTCGTCGGCCGTCGGCCCCAGACCACCTGTCACGACGACGGCATCGCTCTGGGCCAGGATATAGCCCAGCGCCTGCTTGATCACCCGGTCTTCGTCGCCGACGGACATCATCAGCGTCACCTGCCATCCCTGCGTGCTGAAAGCACGGGCCAGGAAGGATGAATTGGTATCCTGTGTGCGGCCGCTGGTCAGTTCATTGCCGATGGTCAGTATGCCGATTTTCATGGATGTCCTTACTGATGGACTCGTCAAAAGTCAAGAATTCCCTCCCCCTCGACGGGGGAGGGTTCGGGCGGGGGTGGAAAGTAGCTGGATTCAATCATGTCTTTATCCCCCTCCCCTTCGTCCCCTCCCGCCAAGGGAGGGGGAAAGGGACTTTTGACGAGAGTATCTTACTTTATATTCCAAAAAACGCGATCAAAACCAGCAGGACGATATTTGCGTATATCCCCGCCACGACATCGTCAAAGACAACCCCGTAGCCGCCCGGCAGCCGCTCCTGGCAGAGGCGGGCGGGAAAGGGCTTTATAATATCGAAAAACCGGAAAAGAAAGAAGCCCAGCAGCACATGCCAGAGAGTCGGGCTCACCAGAAACATGGTCCACAGAAAGCCGGCGATCTCGTCGATGACGATCTGGGATGCGTCTTTTTTATGAAAGACCTTTTCCGCTTTCTGCGATACATAAACCGCCAGGAACGTCATGGCCAGCGCCGACAGCAGATAAAGGGGCCAGGACAAATGGGAAAAGATCAGATAAACGGGGATGGCAACAATCGTTCCCGCTGTTCCAGGAGCAAAAGGTGCGAAGCCGCTGCCGAAACCGGTGGCCACGACCTTGATGAATTTGTCGCCCAGAAGACACCTCTTTTCAGACAGATAAGGCAGGCATGATCCCTTGACCCCGGTCAAACTACATACTTTCCGTTTCCCTGTCAATGATTTTGATCGGTCTTTTTGCCGCATTGCCGGATCCGCAGAATTTTCTTGACAGTAGAACATTCGTTCTATAAAGTCAATCAAAAAATGACCGACGAAATTCTTTTCAGCCTCCATTCCTGGCCGCAGGCGATCCTGCACATCGACGGAGACGCCTTCTTCACCTCCTGTGAAGAGGCCATTCATCCCGAGCTCCGGGGGAAGCCCATCATTACGGGGGGCGAGCGGGGGATCGTTGCCTGCGCGAGCTACGCCGCCAAAAGGCTGGGCGTCAAGCGGGGCGTGCCGCTACATGAAACGAAAAAAATCTGTCCGGACCTCGTCGTCCTGCCCTCCGACTACGAAACCTACAGCCTCTTTTCCCGGCGGATGTTCAACATCATGCGGCGCTTCACCCCCCAGGTGGAGGAATATTCCATCGACGAGGCGTTCGCCGACGTCACGGGGATGCGCCGGGTGCTTCGGGCCTCCTATGAAACGATTGCGCTTTCCATCAAAAACGAGATCGCCAGGGAACTCGGGATCACCGTTTCCGTGGGCTTAAGCCTCACGAAAGTCCTGGCCAAGGTAGCCTCGAAACATCAAAAACCGGACGGGCTGACCGTCATTTCCGGCCGGGCGATTGCCCGATATCTGGAACGCCTGCCCGTGGAGAAGATATGGGGCATTGGCCACGTCACAACGAATTATCTCAACAAGATGGGCGTCCGCACGGCCCTGGCGTTCGCCCGGCTCCCGGAAAAAACGGTGCGGGAACGCTTCACAAAGCCCGGCGTGGAGATATGGCAGGAACTGCGGGGGGAGTCGGTGTATCCGGTCTGTTCCGAAGAAAAGAGCCGCTACGCGTCCATCAGCAAGACCAAAACCTTCGCCCCGCCGACGGCCGATCCGGACTATCTGTATGCCCACCTCCTGCGAAACCTCGAATCCGCCTGCATCAAGGCCCGGCGCTATCATCTGGCGCCCCGGCGGATCATTGCCTTTCTCAAGAAACAGAACTTCGACACGGTGGGACGGGAGGTCCGACTCAGCCGCCCCTGCGCTCATCCGGTTGAATTATCCCATCTTTTGAAGGACCTGTTCGCCGATATGTTCGGCCGGCATGACCTCTTCCGCGCCACGGGCATCGTCCTGGCGGATCTGGTACGGAACACGCAGACTCAGTACTCCCTCTTTGAAGACCCCCTGCGGGCGGAAAAGGTGCGGGACCTCTACGGCGCCATGGACGCCCTGAGCGAGAAGTACGGCAAGCACACCGTCCATCTCGGCGCCTCCCACCTCATCGAGGTCATGGGCAAGGGCAGGCGCGGCCTGCCCACGGTGCGGGAACAGACCCGCCTCTACGGCGAAACCCGGCGCAAGCACCTGAGCCTGCCGATCGTGCATCTCCCCAATTCCGGGGGCTCAAATAAAAACATTTGCATCATGAGAAAATTACATGTATAAACACTTATATTTACAGTGGGATTTGTCTGCACATGCGAAAAAAAGGTGAGGAGCCGAAACGTTGGCCCGTGTAAATGACATCTCGTCAACAGAAAAACTCCTTGATCTTATTCGGAAAAAAGGTCATGATGCCCATCCGGCTGCGCCGCTGCCTGGGGAAAAGCCCCTTCCTCCGCCCCCGCTGAAAAAAAATGTCAAAAGGTCTTTTTCCTTCAAGATTGCATCCTCCCGGAAAGCGATCAATGTCGGCGTCGATATCGGCCATGAGGCGATCAGAATGGTCGGGATGGCAAGGACTTCTCCCAGTCAATGGGCGTTGACGGGTTATGAGACGACGCCCCTGAACCGCGAAGCCCGCAGGGGAACCCCGGAATTCATCAACCTGGTGAAAAGCGAATTGACGCGCTTTTGCGGATCAGAGAAAAACATCAATATCTGGGCGATCATGTCGGCGGCCAACGTCAGCATCCGCCATATCCGGATCCCGAAGATCGCCAAAAGCCAGGTTGAGAATGCCGTTTTCTGGAGCGTTAAAAAAGAAACGCCCTTCAATGAAAAAGAGACCCTTCTGGACTTTGAAATTCTTGAAGAAGTCGTGGAGGAAGGTGTTCCCAAGTGGCTGGTCATGGCTTACACGGCGCCCAGCCGGGAAGTCCAGGAGCTCAAGGGTCTGTTTTCAAAGGCCGGCCTGCCTTTAGCCGGTATTTCCATCGTCCCCTTTGCCATCCAGAATGTCTTCCGCACAGGATGGATCCCGGCGATGGAGGGCAATGTGGCCAGCCTGTTCATCGGCAATGATTTTTCCCGCATTGATATCTACTCCAAAGGGAATATGATCCTGACCCGAGGGATCAAGGCCGGGATCAACAGCATGGTCGAATCCCTGCTGGAGGCGCTGCAGGACCGTGAACGGGATGCGCCCGACAGGGAGCGGGGAAAGACGCCCGCCGTGACCATGGCGCAGGCCCGGAAGGTTCTTTTCAGCCTGAGTCCCGATTCCGAACCCCTGAAGGCCCCGGACGCCGGATTCGACCTGACGGAAGAAATGAAATTTGAAATCATCGCGCCCGTCCTGGAAAGGCTGGTCCGTCAGGTGGAGCGGACCTTTGCACACTTTAAGACCATTAGTACCGGCACGGAAAAGGTGAGCCGGCTGTTCGTCACCAGCGCCATGAATGTATATCCGCCTCTGATTGCCCACGTGGGCGAACATCTTGGCATTGAAACCGACATTCTGGATCCCTTCCGTGCGGCTTCATCGCCGTCCGCTGACGACTACCGCATGATCAGCCTCTCCGAGAGAGTTTCACTCCTGCCGGCCCTGGGCATGGCGCTTTCCGATAACGCCCATACGCCGAACCTGCTGTTTACCGCCAGGGACAAACAGCAGGTGGTGAAAATGTCCCGCGTCAACCGCGCCCTGATTGCGATTTCGGCGGCTGCGGCCCTGGTGTCTGTGGGCATCTTTCTTTATGAATTCGCCGCCATCGAAAAAAAGAAATCGGAAATAGCCGGTCTGCAGAAACAACTGGCCCAGTATCAACCGCGCATCGAGAAACAGAATATCCTGCAGATGTTATCCACTGCCAGGTCGCAGAAATTATCGTCGGGCGCCTATAGTGAACGCTACCGGGGCATGGCTGTGATCGGTGAGCTGTCGGCCCTCACGCCGGCGAATGTCCGCCTGATCAGCCTCAAAACCGACCTTGGCGCGGTTCTGCAGGATAAGGACAGAGATCCGGCCAAGGCGCCTGCAACGGCGGAAAAGAAGGACGCGGCCAAAGAGCCGCCGAAGGAAACGGCAGCAGCCGGAAAAACAGGCAATGTCGTTCTGGAGGGCTTTATTTTCGGAAACCGCCTGACGCTCGAATCCTCGCTGGCCGGGTACATCATTCAATTGCAGTCTTCGCCGGTCTTCCGGCAGGTGACCATCCAGAAAAACAATATTGAACGGCTCCAGCAGAAAGATATCCTGCGGTTTACGATCAATATGAAACTGGCTTAGGATTAGATGTTGCCATTAAAAGCATTCAGTCTGATTTTGAAGCGAAAATTTGTCGTCCATCTTTCTTCTATGGGAGGGCTGTTATGAGCAGGCATATTCAAGGATTCTTGATTTTATTGCTTTTATTCGCAATTTTCGGATGCGGCGAAGGGGCGACAAGCGGCGACCCGCTGGGCACGGATAGTATCACGGTTATAGCAGAACCTGCGTCCGTCGAGGCAGGTCAGGATAGCATTATTACGGCAACGGTGGTTCGCCTTGATGACAAAATCCCGGCAACGGACCGCTTGGTTTCCTTCAGGATCAGCACCAACAACTCGGGTGGAATGTTCAGGTCCATGAGCGATAAAGTGGATGGACAAAACAAAGCCCGCGGGGTTTACACCGCCGGATCGAATTCACCGGCAAATGATGTTACGGATACGATTCAGGTGAGCCTGTCCAACGGCGCTTCCGCCGCCGTCGTGATCACGAGGTCAAAATCGGCGGCGGCGGCCTTCAGTATTACTGTCAGTGCATTACCCGATCTTTTGACGGATGCTACCGGCAACAGTGTCGTTACAGCAAACGTGAAAAACAATTTCGGGAATCCGGCCAGCGGCGTGAAAGTTAACTTTACCGTCACCGGTGTTGCCGGGACGGTGCATCCTGCGGAGGCGACAACGGACGGCAGTGGAAATGCCACGACTGTCTATACAGGCGTCGCCGGCACTTTAGCGGGACAAACATCGGCAGTAACGGCCAGCATCACGGTGGATGGAAAAACGTATGCCGATTCCACGATTATAACGTACCCATAGCTGTCGTATGGCCGGCGTTCATTTTAATCATTTTCGGCGGGGCCCTCATCCCTTCGGGCGGCGGACCGTAACCGGTGATGATGCGGCAGTGGTTATAACGATAATATGATATGGAGCCATAAAGCGGTTTTTAGAAAAAAGAACTTTTCGACATCAACCATGACAATAATTTATGTTTGATAAACTGAAAAATATCAAGATTCCCAGGCGAACGGTCATTCTCCACCTGTCCTGCTGGGGGGGGGTGCTGTTCTTTGTCCTGGCCGTGATCTATCCGGTGCAGCGGTATTCTGCCGGCCTGGACCGCGAGATCAAGGACATCCGGTTTCATGTGGAGGAACAAAAGAACCTCCAGCCGATCTATCAGTCGCTGAAAGTGAAAAGCCATGCCGGCACGGGCCGTGTTTTGCCCACCCCGGAAAAAAGCAGGCTTTCCCGTGACCTGATCGCCATGGTTGCGCCCGCCATCAGGAAAATCGCGGCCGACGCGAACATGGATCCCCTGTCCGTAACACCGGATGTGAATGCACTGGCCGGCCAGCAACGCTATCTGCTTGTGGAAAGCGTGGTAAGGGGCGAATTTGCTGATTTTCGCAGGTATCTGACCGGTCTGGGGCAGTTGCCCTATCTGGAGCGCATCGAGGCGATCGAGATTCAGCAGAATCCCGATATCATGGAATTTAAAATGAAAATCTGGCTTGCGTTGAGTTAACAGATCATGCCGAAACTGACCACCCGACAGATCATTATTGTAGGCGTCGCCGTCATCGCCGTGCTCTATGGCGGCTATGACTTATTCTTCACGAAAAGCAAGAAGGCCGCTGTGGTCGATACGGGGAAAAAGATCGAGGAACTCAATACGTTTATGGCCGAATTGACCGTTGCGCTGGGAAAAGACACCCCCTCGCCGGTTGACACCCATATCATCGGACGGGCGGAAGCCGGATGGGCGCGCGATCCTTTTTATAATCGAAAAACAGAAAAAGCCTGGGCTGCGGTCAAAGAGCAGGCGCAGGCCGGAGGAACGGCAGCCGCGCCGAAGGGTCCCTTCAGTTATACCGGATATGTTGACGCCGGCAGGAAAAAAATTGCCGTTATCAATGGACATGAATATGGCGCAGGCGATGCGCTCGACGTTGAGGGCTACGTCCTGAAAGCGATCCATTCCGCACGGGTCACCATCTACAACCGGGAAACCCGGCGGACGATTGACATCCCCTTGCAGGAATAGGAGTTTAAGGAGGAAATGCCTTGAATCACGGAAAAATTACAACAAGATGCCTGTGTCTGATCTGTTTTCTGGCGGGGATGCTGATGATCGCCGGCTGCGGCGGCGACAAGGTCCTTAAAAAAGACGCTTTCTTTGATAGGTGGCAGACCATGGAAAAGACCTCAAAAGGCCATTCCCCGGTCGGCAAACCGCGCACCCTCGATATCAAGGATATCATTTCAAAAAGCGGACCTGATAAATCTGAGGAAAAACCGGCGGCCGCCATCAAACGTCTCCCGACCAATAAGATCAACCTCAAGATGCGTCAGGCCGACGTGAAGGCGGTTCTGCGCTCTCTGGCCCTGGCGGCCGGGTTGAACATCCTGGTTAAAAATGAAGTCAAGGGCGAGATCAGCGTCGACTTCGCGTCGGTGCCCTGGGATCATGTTTTCAACAGCATTCTGCGGACTCAGGGGCTGGCCTATGCCTGGGAGGGAAACGTCATCCGTGTGATGTCCCTGGAAGATCTGGATCGGGATGTAAAACGAAAAACACAGGAGATGAGCGCCCGCTGGATGGAACCGCAATTGACGGTTGTGACGCCCATTGAATACGGAAAGGCCAAGGACATCCGCGATAATCTTCAGGATTTTCTCACGAAGGACAAGGACGGAAAGCCTGTCGGGTCGATCAAGGTGGATGAGCACAGCAACTCCCTGATCATTTCCGCCATCCGGGATGATCTGGAGCGCATGATGTCCGTCATCGAGAAGATCGACAAACCCACCAGCCAGATCCTGATCAAAGCGAATATCGTGGAGGCGACGAAGGATACGGCGCGCAATCTGGGCGTCCAGTGGGGCGGCATGTATGCACGAAAGGTCGGCAGTCAAAATGTTTACGTTACGCCCGGTGGGACGACAACAACAGGCAGCGCGCCGACAGATCCATTAGGCGGCACATACACACCCGCATCCGGTGCACCGGGGCTTTCCGGCCAGGGATACGGCATTAATTTCCCCGCCGCCTCGGCGGCAACAGCAGCCGCCGGCGGCATGGGTTCGCTGGGCCTGCTCATCGGAACCATCGGCGGGAATATCCTCGATGTGCAGTTACAGGCCCTCCAGAAGGACGGCAAGGTCAATATCCTGTCCAGCCCGTCCATCACCACGCTGGACAATCAGATGGCCTATACGGAAAACGGCGAAAAGGTTCCCTATGTCTCGACGAGCACGTCCGGCGGCGTCACCACGCAGGATGTCAAGTTTGAAGACGCCGTCCTGCGGCTCGAGATCACGCCCCATGTGATCGGCGAAAATAATCTTAAAATGGCGATTCTTGTGAAGAAAAATGAGGTGGACCCGACCGGGCGCAATGTCCTCGGGAATCCCTATATCTTCAAGAAGGAAACAAAAACGAATCTGATTGTCAAGGACGGCGAGACCATCGTGATTTCAGGATTGACGAAGCAGCGGCTGACAGATTCGGAAGGCGGCATTCCCTGGCTCAAGAACATTCCCGGACTGGGGTGGCTTTTCAAGTCGATGGGAAAATCGGAGTCCATGGAAGAGGTGCTCATCTTCATCACGCCGACGATCCTGCCGCCGCAGGTCGCAGCGGCCGCCCCGCCGGCGGCGACAGAGAAGCCATTTGAAAAAGCGCCGCCGCAATAGGGAGTTGTATGGAATATTACAGGATACTAAATCTTGTCAGAGAACCTTTTTCCAATTCTCCCGAACCGGATTTTTTCTTTCAATCCCCCAAACACGTAAGCTGTTTGCAGAAGCTGGAGCTGGCCATCCGCCTGCGCCGGGGACTCAGCGTGGTGATGGGTCATGTAGGCACGGGAAAAACCACCATTTGCCGTCATCTGATCCGGCAATTCGCAACAGCCAATGAAGCAGCCGACGCCGTAAAAACATACCTGCTGATGGATCCGGCCTTCAGCACCCCGCAGGAATTCCTGTCCAACATTGCCATTGCCTTCGGTATTGCCGGAAAGCGCAAGCGCAAGAGCATCGCCGACACGGATCCGAGTGAGTGGCAGCTCAAGGAACACATCAAGACATATCTTTACAAAAAAGGTGTGGATGAAAAGAAGGTTGTTGCGCTCATCATCGATGAAGGTCAGAAACTGCCCGATTTCTGTCTGGAGATCCTGCGGGAATTTCTCAATTACGAAACCAACGAAAACAAGCTGCTCCAGATTGTCATTTTTGGTCAGGAAGAGTTGCAGCTCACGCTGAATCGACTGCCGAACCTCGCGGACCGCGTCAATCTGATTTACCTGCTGGAACCCCTGAATTTCAAGGAGACCCGCGATATGATCCGATTCCGCATCGCCCGGGCCGCGGACCCGGGACAGGTCCCGGTGCTCTTCACCTGGCCCGGCCTGCTGGCGGTCTATCTGGCGACGCGCGGCTACCCCAGGAAAATCATCACCCTGTGCCATCAGGCCATGCTGGCTCTCATCATCAGGAATCAATCCCGGGCCGGCTGGCTGCTTGTGCGTTCCTGCGCCGCCCGTCTTCCGGAAACAGGCAAATTATGGCCGACCTGGCAGCTTCGCTGGATTTACGGTATTTTGATCGCCCTGCTGGCCGGCCTGATGCTTGTCTTTGTCATGCCGGTGCAGACGGATCTCGTGAAAATACAGGCAATCGCTCCACAGGGATCAAAGCCGGCGACACAGGAAGTCGCGCCGCAGGCGGCAATGCCTGATAAACCGGCGGCGCCGCAAGCCGTCAAGCCTCCGGATGCGGTCCTTCATCCACAGCCGGATTTTCTGGGCAAAGTGGTCCTGAAAGACGGCCGGACGGTCTGGTGGCTGCTGAACGACTTTTACGGACAATATGACCGGGATATCTTCAGATCCGTTGCCCGGGCCAATCCGCAGATCAATAATTTTAACCGGGTCAACGCGGGAGCGGCGATCAGGCTGCCGGCGCTGCCGGTGAAGGGAAATCCCCTGCCCACAGAACAGCACCTTGTTCAGCTTGCGGCGTCCGGAAATATCGAAGAGATCTACGAGCTCTACCGGACCTATAAACCGTCTGTGCCGGCCATCCGGTTTCTTGTCTATTGGAATCCGGGCAAGGGTGTGGTATTCAGTATGTTCATGAGAAACGGCTATCCGGATGCGGCGTCGGCCGGGCAGGCGCTGGCCGCCCTGCCCGCCGCGCTGGCCGCCGGAGCCATAGTGCTGAAGGATCTGGACAAGGAAACGGTATTTTACACGCGATGAAAGTAAAAAAGAAATTGGGCCAGATGCTGACAGAGGCCGGCCTGCTGACGGAAGAGCAGCTCAAACAGGCCCTTATCGACAAGGGAAAAACCAGCACGAAACTGGGGCAGTTCCTGATCCGCAAGGGCCTGGTGGGCGAACAGCAGATGGTGGAAACGCTCAGCAAACAGTTGAATATTGAAAAATATCATCCCGGCAAGTATCCCCTTGACATCAGCCTGACACAGGTCATTCCGCTGGACTACGCACAGAAATATCAAATTGCCCCGGTAAGGAAAAAAGGGCGCCTGCTCACCATCTGCACGACAGACCCGCTGGACATCAATGCCCTGGACGCGATTGAAATGCTGACTAACAGCGAGGTGGAGCCATCCGTCTGCACGGAGCGCGAAGTCACCCATTTGATCAGCAGTCTCTACGGGGTTCAGTCGGGCCTCGGCAGCATGCTGGAAACGATGGAGATCGACGTCAAAGCGGAGGCGGCAAAGGATGCCGAGCAGGAGGCGGATGTTCAGGTGGCATCCCTCCAGGATATGGCCGGAGAGGCGCCCGTGATCCGCCTGGTGAACACGATTTTCGCCCAGGCGGTCCGGGAAGGGGCAAGCGATATCCACATCAGCCCCCAGCAGAACAGCGTGCAGATCCGGTTTCGCATTGACGGCAAACTCCACGAAGTGCCGGCGCCGCCAAAATCCATTTTCCTGCCCATCGTCGCCCGGATCAAAATCCTGGCCAACATGGACATCACCATATCCAGGACGACGCAGGACGGGCGGTTCACGCTGAAAATGGATCGGAAGGAAATCAACGTCCGTGTTTCCTCCATTCCCACGATCTACGGAGAAAACATGGTGCTGCGGCTGCTGGACACCAGCGGCGGCATCTATTCGCTGGACGGGCTGGGCATGGTCAAGTCGGATATTGAAAAAATCCAGAACATCATCAGCAAGCCCTACGGTATGATTCTTAGCACCGGCCCGACGGGCAGCGGCAAAAGCACGAGTATTTATGCCATCCTGAACGAACTCAACAAGCCGGACAGCAATATCATGACGCTCGAAGACCCGGTGGAATACCGGATTGACAACATCCGGCAGGTCCAGCTCAACCGCAAGGCGGGCATGACCTTCGCCAGCGGCCTGCGGTCGATTCTCCGGCAGGACCCGGACATCATCATGCTGGGCGAGATCCGCGACCCGGAAACGGCGGCCGTCGCCGTTCAGGCCGCGCAGACCGGGCATCGTTTGCTTAGCACCGTGCATACCAACGACGCGGCGGGCGCGATCAGCCGCCTTCTCGATATGGAGATCGAACCCTTCCTGATTTCTTCGGTCCTGCTGGCCTCTTTTGCCCAGCGCCTGGTCCGGACCATCTGCCCGTACTGCAGGGAGCGATACCAGCCACCAAAAGCGGCGCTGGCCGCAGTCGGGCTCGATGGCGATGGCGCCGAAGGCGCCAACTTCATGCGCGGGAAAGGCTGCAATCAGTGTCTCAATACGGGATACAAGGGTCGGACGGGCATTTTCGAGGTTTTGATCAACGACGAGATCGATTCAGCGCATGATCCTGGAAAAACGATCGGCCCAGGAGATTACCGTTGAAGCGAGAATGAACGGCAAGCTGCGAACCCTGCAGGAGGACGCGGCCGCCAAGGTCCTGCTGGGGATCACGACCCTCGAAGAGGCTGCGACCGCCGTCATGATGTGAGACAAGCCATGCCCAGTTTCTCCTACAAGGCATTCAATGCAAGCGGCGGCGCCGTCTCCGGCGTTGTCGAGGCCGATTCCGCCGAAATGGCGGCGGATATTCTGTTTTCGAAAGGATACGTTCCTTCGCATGTCACGGCGCAAAAGGCCGCCTCCGAATCGGGATGGGGGGCCAGGCTGCGCAAAATGACGAGCCGGGTGCCGGCGAAGGACCTCATTCTTTTCACCAAGCAGTTCCGGTCCATGCTTCACGCAGGGGTTCCCCTGATGCGGATTTTCAAGATTCTGGAGGCCCAGACGCAGAACGCCGCATTGAAAAAGGCCGTCGCCGATATTTCCAGGAGCATCCGGGAGGGATCGACTCTCAGCCTGGCGATGGAACGAAACAGCCATATCTTTTCGCCGCTCTATTATAACCTGGTCAAGGCCGGCGAGGTCAGCGGCAGCCTCCCGGAAGTCCTGGCCAGGCTGGTTTACATCATCGAGCATGAGGCCAAGATCAAAGCGGACATCAAGTCCGCCCTGCAATATCCGCTCATGGTCACCATCGCCCTGGGCATCGCCTTTTTTGTTCTGTTGACCTTTGTCATCCCCCAGTTTGCAACGATGTTCAGCCGGGCGGGGCTGAATCTGCCGCTGCCCACGAAGATCGCCATGGAGATGTATAAATTCATCTCCGTTTACTGGTATCTGGGACTTGGGCGGGTTGATTCTGCTTATCGTCGGGACTGCGATATTTTCTCGGAACGGCGCAGGGACAGTATTTGAAAGACACCCTGCTCCTGCGGCTTCCAATTGCCGGCCCCCTGTTCGTCAAGGCCATCATGTCCCGCTTTGCCAGTATATTCGCAATCTTGCAGTCCAGCGGCGTGCCCATCATGGTTTCCATGAAGGTGCTCTCCGGCGCCATCGGCAACAAAGCCATATCCGTCGAGTTTGATCAGGTGCGCGAACAGATGCAGGAGGGAAAAGGGATAGCGATGCCCCTCAGCAGGGCAAAGCATTTTACCCCGATGGTCATCGATATGATTGCCATCGGAGAGGAATCGGGGAATATCGAGGAGATGCTCAATCAGGTCTCCGTCCATTACGACGATGAGGTGGCCTATGCCGTCAAGGGAATGTCCGACGCCCTCGGCCCGATTCTCATCGTGGGGCTGGCCGCCGTCGTCGGCTTTTTCGCCCTGGCGATTTTCCTGCCCATGTGGGACATGACCAAAATGGCAAGGTAACCGTCATGGCCAAAAAGAAAAAACAGTTCCAGATCAGCCTCTATATTCTCGTTCCTTTCATTTCCAGCGGCATCGCTTTGCTCTGGGTGCTGCTGACGGAACGAGTGACCCAATCATATCGGGACCAGCAGCCAGCCGGGATGGACGTTCTTCGCCTGGAACACGGCGGTGTTTGTCATCACTTACCTCTTGAGCCTGCTCATCACCTGGGTGATCCTGGAGCCGGTCAGCAAGTTTATCAAAAAGGCGGAAAGTCTGCCCGTTTATCCGCGGTTGCCTGTGGATAAAGAAGAATCGCAACATGCGGACAACATCGCCCATTATTCCAAGGTCTTTGACCAGATCACATCCATTCTGAGCAAGGTGGAAGCGAAGGAACTCTTTCCCGGCATGGTCGGTCAAAGTAAGCTCATACGCGGGATCTTCACACAGATCCTGAAGGTGGCCCGGACGGATTCCACGGTGCTCATCTCCGGCGAGAGCGGGACCGGGAAGGAGCTGGTGGCGTCGAGCCTATACGAGCACAGCTTCCGCCGGGGCAAGCCGTTCATCAAGCTCAACTGCGTTGCCATTCCGGAGGGCCTGCTCGAGAGTGAACTCTTCGGTCATGAAAAAGGGGCTTTCACCGGGGCAACCGCCCGGAAAATAGGCAAGTTCGAGCTGGCAGACGGAGGGACGATGTTTTTGGACGAGATCGGAGATATGCCCCTGGCCACCCAGGCCAAGCTACTGCGCGTCCTCCAGGAAAAGGAGTTCGAGCGGGTGGGCGGCAATCAGACCATCCGCGTCGATGTGCGCTTCATTGCCGCCACCAACAAAAACATGATGGAAATGGTCAGGCAGGGAACCTTCAGGGAAGACCTCTATTACCGTCTGAATGTTTTTTCAATCGATCTTCCCGCACTGAGAGACCGGAAAGAGGACATTCCCCTTTTAGCTTCCCTTTTTCTTGAGCGGATGGCGAATCCCGTCAAACTGTCCGCAGAAAGCCTGCAGGTTCTGACGGCCTACTCCTGGCCGGGGAATGTCAGGGAATTGCAGAACATTCTGGAGCGGGCCGCCGTTCTGACCGATTCAGGCATCATCGCCCCCCCGCATCTTGCCGTGCAGATCAACGGCGCTGTACCGGCCCAGGTTTATCTAAGTCCGGAAGCGACTCAAGCGAGATCCATCGATGAACGCATCGACGAGGTTGAGAAGGGACTCATCATCGAAGCGCTGAGCCGTTCGGGCGGCGTCCAGGTCAAGGCGGCGGAAATTCTCGGCATCAACCAGCGCAGTTTATGGCACCGGATCAAGAAGCTCGGCATTGATGTGGACTCCCTGAAAAACCAACAAAAAATGTAGATAATGCATCAAGTCCTGCAATCTTTGCACAATCTTATCAATTCAATCACTTGCAGATCCGCTAGGGAAAATTAATTAGTCGTGGACGCTGTCTATTAAATAATCAATTAATACAAATACTTGTAAATATAAGTCATGCTTATGGCTGCTTTTTTCGGATCCGTGGGGTTAGGGATGGCACGGACGGTGCAAAGAATAAAGGCAAACAGAGCGCAAAAAATTAAAGATATATCAGAAAAAATATCCCGGAAGGGTCATCAGAAGAGGAGGACAGGAAAATGAAAAAATCGCTATTAATTAAAAATCAGAAGGGGTTCACGCTCATCGAGATCATTGCCGTTCTCGTCATTCTGGGGATTCTGGCGGCGGTTGCTATTCCAAAATATATTGAGATGCGAGATGAGGCAGTAATTAAAGTTGTCAAAACAGCACAAGCGGAATTGAATGTTCGGGAAAGGCTCTGGCTGGCCAAGTGGAAATTGTTGGAACAGCCAGGGCTTTACGAGGGTGCGCACGGTAAAGTCATCGACGCCGTCACAACCCCAAATACCCTGGTTGATTATAACTTGGGGCCTGATTGGAATGGTGGCGCTCCGATAGTAAGCGGCACTCCTTTTCCCCATTCGAGTAAGACTGTAACATGTACGAAGACGAATCAACTGGATACTAGCTCCCCTGCAACCTGGGTTTGTGTAGTGAGTTAGGGTTAATCAAAAATATATTTTAGATTCAGACCGGGGGAATCGTACATGATTCCCCCTTTTTTTTAGAAATAATTATAATAGGGACATATAATAGGGACAGAAACCTATTTTTTATTGACATGCGACCCTTCACCGGTTTATAGTTTTTCCCATGCCTAGAATATCCCGTGCCATAGCTATCGGATACCCACACCACGTCACACAACGGGGGAATTACCGGCAAACGGTCTTCGCAGGAACGGATGATTACACTCAGTACCTGGATTTTCTCGCCCAATATGCCCCCCAATGCGATCTGGACATCTGGGCATACTGCCTCATGCCGAACCATGTCCACATGGTGTGCGTTCCCAAGCAGCCGGATTCGCTCTCCCGAACTTTGCACACCGTCCATATGAAATATGCCCGGTACTTCAACAACAAGAGGAGCGCCGTCGGCCATCTTTGGCAGGGACGTTTCTTTTCCTGCGCTTTGGATGAGCGCCATGTGTATGCGGCCGTTAGGTATGTGGAACGAAACCCGATTCGCGGCGGCCTCGTTTCTTCGCCGGATGATTACCCCTGGTCGAGCGCGAAAGCCCATATCGCGGGCGAGAAGAATTCTGTCCTGTCGGGTAGCTGTTTTCTTACGGAAACCGTGACGGACTGGCAGCAATATCTGGGTATGGGGCCTAATTCGGAGGAGGAAACCACTGTCATCAAAGCAACGCTGACCGGCCGCCCTTGCGGCGGGGAGGATTTCATCAAGGGCGTGGAAGAACGCCTTGGTCGCAATTTGACACCCCGGCCGCGGGGCCGCCCCCGGAAAAAATAGGTTTCTGTCCCTATTTTTAGGATTTTAAGAATAAGCATTAAGATTTGAAAAGAAATGTTGATTTTACTTTTCAATCACCTCGAAAATCCCGCTTGACATACGGGAATTTCAAGGCAGAAAACAGACGCCCTTGGAAATATGAAAAGAGCCTGTAAACCCCACATCAATCAACATGGCTTCACCATGATCGAGATGGTCATGGTGTTGATTATCATGGCGATCGTGGGTACATTTATAGCGTACAGGACGACAACCAGCGACAATGAGCTGATGTCCCAGACGGAGATATTGAAATCCCACCTGCGCCATGCCCAGATCAAGGCCATGAACGAAACCACCGTGCTTTGGGGCATTCGCATTCCCGATGCCGGCTCATATATTTTATACAGGAATAACGCCGTAGCCAGTGACATTCTACCCGGGGAAACGCCGGGGACATCGCCGGCGCCGCAGACGCACACCTTGCCGACTGCTGTCACCATCACAGGCGGTGTGGGTACGACCTATAGTTTCAATGATTTTGGCAAGCCGGTTAACGCAGCAGGCAATGAAATCACATCGAACCAGACCATCACGCTGACCCAGGGAACGGCAACAAGCACCATCACGATCACAAAAAACACGGGATACATCCCATGAGATTGAAATCAGACCGTCATGCACGCGGCTTCACGCTCATCGAAATCATCGTCACACTGACGGTCACGGCTGTGCTGGCGACCATGATTTTTACCTATTTTGGGAAGGCCTTTACAGAAAGCGTTACACCCCTTACTCGGCTCAAGAGCTCTGCGGCCCTGCAAAGGGTCATGGAGAACATCACGGCGGACTACAACGTCCATCCAAAATGGCGCAGTGGGACGCTTTACACCGCGGGCGCCTTTGTGATCCCCACGAACTTCAATGGATTTTACTACCAATGTACAGTTGCCGGAACCAGCGGTACGTCAGAGCCGACCTGGCCGCTAGGAATTACCCCCTATACCGAAACCACCGGCACTGGCGTTCAATGGACTAAAAGCGGCCGTGTGCGGACGCTTCGTCCGCTGACAACTTTGCAGACAAGCATCGGTGCGGAAGGCACCGATCAGGACAACGCCTACGGGAAATATAATGTCGTCAGAAACAGGTTCACACGATTTGTGAACGACATCGATCAGGATAGCGATTCCAGCGGCGCCAATAACATTCTCAAGGTGACTTTGAAGAATGAAAATGGAGAAACGCAAACGGCGCTTTTTGTTTCAGATTAAGGATCTTTTTGATGAAAGGAAAAGGATTCAATAAAAAGGGCTTTACCATGATCGAACTGGTCACGGCCATCGTGATCATCTCGATCGTCGGCGTCTTGGCCGGCATGGGTCTGGTTAACATTGCCAGTGGTTATCTATTGGCAAAGAAAAGCACCGTCTCGGCGCAACAGGCCCAGATCGCCCTGACCAGGCTGGGCAAGGAGCTTTCGGCCATCTATACGATTGACCGTGCGCAAACAACGGACAAGTCCTTGACATACAAACACATCGGCGACACAAATTGGCGCAAGGTCGCCTGGACGGCTGCCGACCAGCCACTGACACTAAATACGGATGGCGTCAATGATGATACGCTCATCGACAAAGTTCAGGTTTTCCGCCTGACCTACCACACGTATAATTACACAACCCGGATATTTACGGCCAGTTCCTATTCCTCAGCCACTGCGATGATTGAATTGACGTTTCAGTTGAAGGGGTACGGCGACATACCGCTCATCTTTGTCAAACGGGCGGCCATCTGAATATGGAAGAACAAATGAAACACTCAAATCAGAAAGGAAACGTGCTGCTCTTCGCCATTGTCGCCATGACGCTCATTTCGGTCCTGGGGACGGGGATCTATTTCCTTACGACCACGTCAACCTTCAGCGGCCTCGAAGCCAACGCGCAGAGCAGGGCCTACCAACTGGCCGTGGCCGGCCGGGACTACGCGCTGGCAAAGAATCTGAACAATATGGCTCGTTATTTCACGATGGCAAACGGAGACAAATTCTATCTTGAAATCGCAGGCGATACGATCACCTCCACTGGCATTGTCAATGAAGGCACTCCCTATGAGGCCAGACGCAAGATCACGGCCACCAAAACAGGGTTCGGCAGTCAGGGGGATATCAGTTTTGCCAAAGATATTGCAGCCATGGGAATTATTCAGCCCACAAGCGCCCCCTCTGATTTCATCAGCAAGACCGATACGTCCCTATCATTGGGAAAAATCGGGGCATCCTATCAGGGCAGATTTGGTGCCGTTGTCTATTCTGGCAATGCAGCACAGGGCAAATGCGTTGCTGGGAAGTGCGAATTCGGTACCGGATTTAATGCCTTTTTCGTCTTTCAGTTTGCTTCCGGGTCAACGGGCGACGGATTCACATTTGCTTTTTTCAATGGTGACAATAATACTGCCAGTTCCGTGGGGGGGTATTCGGGTTCGGGAGAAATGTTGGGATATGCGGGCGATTCCTATGTTAGTCCAGGATATTATCTCGATGGACAAGGCGGTCGTGGTATCCAGCCACCCAAGGTCGCCGTGGAATTCGATTCCTATGAAAATGCAGGCAATCCCGTCAGCGGGTGTCCTCCGGGACGCAACGACGGAAGTCTCAACCACATGGCTCTGATGTTTTGGGGAGATAACACAAGGAGTTGTGCATCTTCTGTTGGTCAATATACATTCGATGACAACCTGCACGGCGCGGGCACGGGTGGAGCAGAAAGTCCTATCAATGGTTTAAGAGTCAGCGCAGGAGGAGACGCGTGCAGCTATTTTAATGGTGTTAACTTATGCGGTGGTGGGACATTGTCATGGCCAAACAACTGGTTACTGAATTGGCCATCCAATGTTTACGCTTTCCGCACGGAGGTAAGGAGAAAACTGACACCGGAAGCCAGCGGCAATTATCAATACCGGATCAAAACATGGATTAAACGATGTAACTCCGGCGATCCCACCTGTGCTTCCGACTATGCCGAGGATGCGGACTACCTGAATACCAAAATGGATTATACTGCAGACAATGCTACCCTCGACCGGACAATAGAGATTAGCGCCCCATATCATCAGAGATTTGAAACAATGATTTTTGGCTGGACCACCGCCACAGGCAGTGCGACTCAGAGTGTCAACATCAACAGGTTCAAAATGAACTTCTTGAAATGAAGAAATGGGGGGACATCCACCTATTTATTGTGCCGTTTTTCTTTTGAGTTCTTTTTACTGCTGGTTTTCGCTTGAAAGGAACGAGCTTGATTAACGCACGGTGAGTCGTATTGACCGATTCTGAATCGAGAAAATATTATTGGACATCCGGCGAAATAGGAGAACAGCGCCCCTATCGTAATGACTCACGAGATTGTTTCCTATCTGAACATCGGATTAACACAAACAATAACAAAATATTTGACAAATTGGATAAGTATAATTCATACTTTTCGGCCTGAAAAAGGAAAGGTGAAATAGGGGGACCTCGCCCCTATTTCCTTCAGTAATGCCGAGGGCGCTGCCCACTGTTGCTGCAGGTTTCATGATCGGCTTCCTTACCTGGCTTTACCATGCGTTCCATAGTATATTTCCTCGATTGATTTCCGTTTTGGTGGTTTCTTTTGTAGCGTCAGCGCAAAAGATCTTCCAATGTCAAGCCACTCGGCCAACTCAACTCTTTTATTCCAGGAACCTTTTTCCACCATAACCCAGCCCTTCATGGGTCTGCCGGTTATATCGAATTCTTTTACATTCTCATCCATCAGTTTTCGGCGGGCCAGATCCGGAGACATCCTCACGATGAGATAATCTTTCCAGACTCCAAAGCACATGTTCCCGTTGATCAGATAGCAGATGCCGCCGAACATCCTTTTTTTTTCCAGACCATCCCAGTTATTGATGCTGTCCTCGATTTGATCTTCCAGTAAAATGTTGAAAGGCATAATAATTCCTCTTTCTCCACTCGCTTTCCAGAGTCAGGTCTCGAATTAGGCGGAGCGTCAATCTGAGGCGCTTGCGCCTCTCAATTCAGCGTTGGGATCATTAACGCGGCGTTTATTGGGGACAGAGCCCCCTCAACAATCGTATTGATGGAGGGGATTCGGTTATTGGTAGATTCCTCGTCTGAGGCCGACATTGTAAACATTGACCGCGATGCCTGCAAGATAAAAAACATTCCCCCAATGAAGATTTTTATTTATCTTATCCCTTAAAAAGGGTATAGTTATCACTGAGTAAAAAACGGGCTCCTTATATTATATTTCAGAACAGCACAGAAATTTCAATTGGTAGAGATGACAAAGAAAATTACGTTGCGCCAAAAGATTGAGAGCAATGGCCTGATCCTGATCGCACTGATGATGGTTATGATCTTCTGGGTGTTTGACACACTCTCATCAGGGCCCGTATGGACGCGTGCGGCCATCGCCGTGCTGGTCATTGTTTACGGGATTTTTACCCAGGTCTTGATCAATTCACGCAAGCAGGCTCTGGAGGAAAAGGAGCGAACACAGCAGCGGTTGATCCAGACCGAGAAGCTGGCGGCACTGGGCTCTGTGGCCGCGGGCGTGGCCCATGAAGTGAAAAATCCGCTGGCGATTATCGTTCAGGGCGTGGAATACCTGAAGAAAGCCCTCCATGACGATGCCCTGTTGGCGGACGTGGCCGCGCGGATTGAAAAGTCCGCCCTGAGAGCCGACAATATTATAAAAGCGTTGCTCGGTTACGCCCGCCAGATCGCCATCAAGACGGAAGAAGCGGAGATTGCCCCGCTCATTGATGAGACTCTATTGCTGGTCGATCATCAGATAAATCTGAAGCAAATCCGGGTGGAGAAGCGGTATGCATCAGGCCTGCCGCAGGTTGTGATGGACAGCAGCCAGATCAGGCAGGTTCTGATCAATCTTTTCATGAACGCCATTGATGCCATGTCCGGGGAAGGCGTGCTGAGCGTAAGCACCGCACCGGCCAGGAGTGAATACGGCCAGCCCCTCGTACAGGTTGTTGTTTCGGATACCGGGGATGGGATTCCGGAAGACAGGCTGCAGAAGGTCTTTGATCCGTTTTTTACAACGAAGGGCTCAGCGGGAAACACCGGGTTAGGATTATCCATTTCAAAAGGTATCATTGACAGACACCAGGGAACCATTGTAATAGTAAGCGAAGCCGGCCGGGGAACGCGAGTGACCATCGACCTGCCCGCGAGCCGGATCGAAAACCCTGCCGGTCCTAACCAATAAAAGGAGGCGATGATAATGGACCTATTTAAGAGCAGACATTCTGCCGCAAAAAAAACAATCTTGATCATCGACGACGAGGAAGATTTCTGCTACTTCGTCAAGCTCAATCTGGAAGAAACCGGACAGTACGAAGTGATTACTGCCACCAGCGGCGCCGAGGGCATCAAAAAGGCCATCCATCATCAGCCCGATATTATTCTGCTGGATATCATCATGCCGGTTATGACCGGCACGCAGGTGGCCGAAGAATTACTGAACAATAAATCCACCAAGAGCATTCCCATTATCTTTGTAACTGCCATTGCCAAGAGATCGGAAGTCGGCCGCAAGGATGAAAAAATCGGGGGACGGCTGTTTATGTTCAAGCCCGTCAGGTTCGATGATCTGATTGCCGAAATCAGCTCTCAGCTGGAATGAAATATTGAACGCTTTGTCTTGATAAAACTTGAATCTGCCCGTATTTTAAATCTTTCCAATGACGTTGAAGATCGATTTTTCGCCTTCGATCCCCTTGAGGCTCACGTGATCGATCGTTGCGAACTTGAAAGCATCACAGACCTGAAGATACGTATCGCGGCAAATCAAAATCTGATCCTCAGTTGCAATGCGCTCCAGTCTTGACGCCAGATTGACCGGCGCTCCCAATACGGTATATTCCTTTTTAATGGGCGATCCGAACATTCCCGCCATAGCCTCGCCCGTTCCGATTCCAATCACGACTGGTATTTTAAGGTTCTGCTCGCTGAGGCTGCGATTGATTTCGGCCATTTTTTCCCGCATTCTGACGGCACAGGAAACAGCGCGGAAGGTATCATCCGGATAGGATACGGGCGCCCCGAAAATGGCCATGACGCCGTCGCCGATATGCTTATCCAGGGTGCCGTTATATTCGAAAACAATCCGATCCAGGGGCAGGAAATAGTATGTGTTCAGAATATTGGTGATTTCCTGCGGCGTCATTTTTTCCGTCATTTCCGTAAAGCCGCGGATGTCTGTAAACAACACGCTGACTCTCTGGCTTCGCGGGCTCAGGCCTTTATCGCTTTTCTGCAGCTCCTGGAAGACCTGCTCTGAAACAAGCTGCTTGAGCCTTTTCCTGGTCCCGAATTCCCGAATTTTCGCCCTTAACTCCTTATTGTCAAATGGCTTCGTCAGGAAACCGTCAATGCCCAGATTAACCGCGTCAATCGCGCGGTCCAGCGTCGCATAGCCCGTCAGGATGATGCGGACGATGTCCGGATTGATCCTCGCGATTTCGGCCAACGTTTCCAGGCCGTCCATCCCGGGCATCTTGAAATCCGAAATGACCACATCGATATCTTCAGGAAACTGCCGGACGACTTCAATGCCTGTCGCGCCCCTCTCGGCCAGCAGGACTTCATATCCACCGCGTGTCAAAAGCTTCTGCAGCGAGATTCTGACACCTTCTTCATCATCGATAATCAGAATTTTCATGAGCCCCCACTCCTTTTGCATGGAAGTACGATGGTAACGGACGTCCCTTTTCCCACTTCACTCCGAACATGAATATTTCCCCTGTGCTTCATGATGATCTGATGTGAAATATAGAGCCCCAGGCCCGTTCCCTTGCCGACTTCCTTGGTGGTAAAGAAAGGCTTAAAGATGTCCTTCACGATATCGGCAGGCATGCCTGAACCTTCGTCACGGCATTCTGCGACAACACAATCCTTTTCACGATCATAGGATGTCGATAGCGTTATTTTTCCGCCGCATTCTGGCAATACCTGAATCGCATTTTTGATAATATTCATGAACACCTGGCCGAGATTCGAAAAATTTCCCTTGAGAATCGGAAGGTCGGGATCATATTTTTTCTCAATCGCGACATCCAGGCCTTTATATTGATTATACAGGACCCGCAGGGCATCATCAATGACGGCGTTCAGATCGACGTCTTCCTGATAGGTCTGTGTCTGCCGGGACAGATCCAGCAAGCTTCTGACGATTCCCTTTGTCTTGTCGATCTCCTTCAGGGAATAGGCCAGATCCTGCAGGATTTCTTCATCGATCTCCCGTTTGTCCTGCTGTTCCTCAATGATTTCAATATTGGTTTGAATGAGACTGGAGGCGCTGGCCAGAGGGTTATTCAGCTCGTGCGCGACCCCGGCAACGAGCTGCCCAATGGCGGCCAGACTCTCCGATTGAATCAACTGCTCTTGGGTCCTCTCCTTCTCAAGCAGCGCCGTTTTCCGTCCGTTGATCAAATGTTGCGTCATCACGCCGTATACAATCACCAGCGAAGCGATCAATGTCCGGGTCAAAAGCTGTTGTTCTGATGCAAGCGAATCGAAAAACCAGTAGATCAGAACCATGGCAATGGCAATCAGAATCAGGCCGTTCGCTTCAATCTGCTGGCGAATAGAAATTTTCTGGCGCATAAAGCTTGTAGAGCGAATCCGCATCCGGAGACTGTGTTGAATAAGAAAACATCTTTAATGACCGTGACTTTATTAATTGAAAAACCGGGAGGTGTCAAGAAATCACTTACATGTGCGAGATATCTTCTCGGGACAGCATCTGCTGAAAAGGAATGATGTTTTGGAAAGACTCCGGAAACGATCAGGATGATCCGGTTGACACCGGATCATCCTTTATAGAAATTTTATATTCTGCCTAATATCTGCTGCCGCCGCTGCGTCCACCGCCGCCGCCGAATCCGCCGCCGCTGCGTCCTCCGCCGCCGCCCCTGAATCCTCCGCCGCCGCCGCTGCGACCACCACCGCCCTCTTTTTTCGGCCGGGCTTCGTTGACGCTGATGGTATTGCCGTCAAGTGTTCCGCCATTGAACATTTCAATGGCCGCTTTTGCCCCTTCCTCCGTAGCCATTTCCACGAAACCGAAGCCACGGGATTGGCCTGAAAATTTGTCCTTAATGACGTTTACGGTTGCGACCTCTCCGGCTTTGGCAAAATTTGCTTTCAGGTCTTCATCGGAGACGCCTGTGGATAAATTACCGACATATAGATTCTTGTTCATGTTCAGCTCCTTTCTCTATTCTAACAAACCGTGATTGAAAACAAAAAAGGCACTCCGCTCAGGGTACGCCGGAGTGCCTCTCGTTACTGCAGAGACTTTCTTACAGTACTTTCACGTTGGTCGCCGAAGGGCCCTTCTGACCCTTTTCGATGTCAAAGCTCACCCGCTGACCCTCTTGCAGGGTCTTGAAACCGGCGCTTTGAATGGCGCTGAAATGAACAAATACGTCCTTGCCCTCATCCGCTTCGATGAAGCCAAAGCCTTTTGACTCATTGAACCATTTAACTTTACCTTCTGACATAGTCGCTTCCTCCTTTCATAAATTTTCTAAAAGTCGGATCGTCACTATGCCGGAAAGAAAAAACCACCAAGACTCTTAAAGAATATGGTGGTTCACCTTTACGCCTCAAAATGCCTATACCAACTTTCACGGTTCCCTCTGATCCGCCAGCCGTTGTCGACGCAATTCAGAGGACGGGCGTCTTTTATAACTAAAAATATAAGAAGTCAAGCCTTTTCTTAAGATAGTTTTTATGCCGGCCTTTTTGTTCCTGTCCACCTGAACGTTTTTGCCTCGATAAGCGGTCTATTCTTTATTTTTAAATGAAACCGGTTGAAAGATGGCATAAAATCCTATAAGCATTAGTGGGTGCTGTTTTCACCGGCGAAAGAACATAATCGTTCACGGATTAGAAGAATGATGGAAAAAAGTCTGACGGCGCCGCAAGGCGGAAAAATATACAGGTGCCTCTCCTGCGGCGCAACGGAAAATATGGGAAGGCGGCGGTACTGTTCAACGGACTGCCGTCAGCGACTGCGGCTGAAACTGGACATGCGGACCGGTTTGATTCAGGCGCTCAACACCCGTTTTGCCACTTTTTATTTTTCCGATCTGACCATCATGATGGATATGCTCCCTTACGGGTCCAGGGATATCTACAGCTTTCTTTATCCCCGCTCTCCCGGGAAAAAGCCGGCGGAGGATTTCAGTAGCATGGCGGACATGCTGGGAACAGCCTGGTGGGAAGAAAAACGCCGGACCCGGAAAAGATACCTGGCTTCCATGAGAGTCATGGAGGAAGCCGTCCGCAACCAGACGCCCCTGCTGTCCGTCCGTCCTATCTTGCTCAATATGCCGGCGATCCGGGACGCTTCCCTGCAGCATCTAAATCTGACGAAAACGGATTTGAGCGATCCCGAACTCAAGACGCTCGTCCGGAACGCCTATCGCCGTCAGGCGAAGCTCTTCCATCCGGATGTCGGGGGCGACGCCCCGGCATTTCTGAAAATCCATCAGGCCTATGAAGACATGCTCCTTTGGGCGGAAAACCCCGTTTACGTAACGCGTCGCGGATTTCCCGATAAATGGCTTTACGATGGGCACCAGAACCGCTGGCTGCAACCCATTCCCATCCGTACGCACAGACGGTGATCGCCGGACAAGACCCGGGTAATCCGAGTGCTTGGCATAACCGGTGAAAAATGGTTTGCAAGCGGTGAATGAAAGATTTTTCGTTGATGGGGACACGACTCCGTCATGTCCCCATGACTAATTTATTGATTTCAAGCATATTTAAGAATTCTCATATTCTTATTGAACAAGATTATGAGCCGCGACGAAGCCATTTTTCAAAGGTCCCGGCTAGATTTTCAAAGCTCTTTATCTGATTTTACTCGTTGGGTCGATCAATGGTGGCATAAGAGCGCCCCCTGAAAAAGGCGGCAGCGGTTATCCCGAGCAGCAGGAAATTCCAGACTGATAAAATATCCACGATAAGGAGGAGAGAGATGAAAACCGCACACAAACAATGGAAGGCGGGATTGTTTATCCATATCATGGCGGCGGGCATGGCTGTCTTGCTGCTTCAAAGCCCCGTGGCGGCCCAGACGATTGTGGACGAATGGCAGCGCGTTGCCGTCCCCCCGGCGCCGGAACTCAAACCGGCGGCCATTGACCCGAAAACGACCGCCCTGCTGCTGCTCGATTTCAACAAACAGACCTGCAATGCGGAGCGCCGTCCCCGCTGTATCGCTTCTATTCCGAAAGTCAGGAAGCTGCTCGCGGACGCCCGTATGAAAGGCATCACCGTCATCTACAGCCTCTCCTCGGGTGCCGCGCCGGAGGATATTGCAGGAGATCTGGCGCCCCGTGGAGGAGAGCCGGTCGTCACATCCGGGCCCGATAAGTTCATAGGCACGGACCTTGATAAGATCCTCAAAGACAAAGGCATCCAGACGGTGATCGTGACGGGAACGGCCGCCCATGGCGCTGTCCTGTATACGGCAAGCGGCGCGGCCCTGAGGGGGATGCAGGTTCTCCTGCCCGTGGACGGCATGTCGGCCGAGAACATCTACGCCGAGCAATACACGGTATGGCATCTGGCAAACGCACCCAGGGTGTCCGCAAAAGTGGTCCTGACGAAAATCGATCTGATGAAATAGAAAATGGAAAAAATTACGCTCGGCATCAGTACCTGCCTGCTCGGTGAAAATGTCCGTTATGACGGCGGCCACAAACATGACCGCTTTCTCACGGACACGCTGGGAAAATACGTGACGTACCGCCCCGTATGCCCGGAGATGGAGTGCGGCCTCGGTGTGCCCCGGGAATCCATGCGCCTGGTGGGCAACCCCGAATCTCCGCGCCTGGTCACCACCCGGACCCGTCAGGATCATACCGAGCGCATGGTCCGTTGGGCGCGGCAGCGCGTCGCGTCGCTCGAGAAGGAAAATCTTTGCGGGTTTATCTTCAAGAGCGACTCGCCGAGCAGCGGCATGGAACGGGTCAAAGTCTATAAAGATGAGGGAATGCCGGAAAAGAAAGGCAGTGGGATTTTTGCCCGCATTTTCATGGAACATTTTCCCCTGATTCCCGCGGAAGAGGAAGGCCGCCTTCATGATCCTCTGATCCGCGAGAATTTCATTGAACGGATATTCACACTCAAGCGATGGGTGGAGAGCGTCAAGACCGGCAGAAGCAGGGGGCGTCTCGTTGATTTCCATACGCGGCATAAACTGCTGATCCTGGCGCACAGCGAGAAGCACGAGCGGATCATGGGCCGGATGGTCACACAGGGCGGCGATCGGTCGTCCCTCAATGAGGTCTATCAGCAGTACCAGATGCTGCTCATGGAGGCTTTGCGTCTCAAAGCCACTCCGAAGAAAAATGCCAATGTGCTGCAGCACATGATGGGGTATTTCAAGCAACAGCTGTCGGCTGATGAAAAGAAGGAAGTTATTGATATCATTGATCAATTCCGTATAGGATATCTTCCGTTGATCGTGCCGGTCACGCTGATCAGCCATTACGTCCGGAAATATGATCAGCCGTACCTCAAGATGCAGGTTTATCTGAATCCGCATCCCCTGGATCTGCAGATGCGGAATCATGTATAAAAGACAGATACTCTCTACGACTTTAAAGGGACAGATACCTATTTTTCGTAGAAAAATAGGTATCTGTCCCTAATTAAAGAAAGGAGTCAACATGTCAGACAAAGTGATCCACACCTATCTGTTCAAGGCGGGGATGTGGCGCGCCGATGGGGAGTACTTTGACGAAAGCGGCCATGCTTATCCTGTGGAGGGAGAATCCCGCATCACGCACCGGAACGCCCTGTGGTACAATGAGAGCGAAATGAAGATTTTCGGCAGCCAGGATGTTGCTTTCAGCAATTACTACGAAGTCGTGCCCTTTCACGAAGGTCGGGACGTTACCTTCTGGACGTCTGCAAACGACGCCCTGGGGAAATTATCCGGTCAATTTGTTCTGGTGGGCGATGCCATCCTGTCTCTGTTCCGGTCGGAAAATGCAGAATACACCGGGACGGAATATCTGTTGCGCTCCAGCGATATCGTCTATCGCAACTGGGGAACGCTCTTCTGCGGTCCGGACAAATTATCGTCCTGGATGCTACGCCTGAACCGAGTGTGATTCGATGGCGAAAATCAAACCTGCCTGGTTGATTGTGATTCCGTTTTTGCTGATTCTTCTGACAGTCTCGCCCGGGTGCGCCTGGGCGTCCGGCCCCCCTGCGGCACATGATCTTCCGGACCTGATCCGTGTCGGCGCCCCTTTGGATTTCTGCGGCGAGCCCGTGCCGTTGCAGACCCCTGAAATCAGGGAGCGCCTGGAACGGGAGTTGCTCATCTCGCTCGGGAACCGGCCGCAGGTCATCCTCTGGATCAAGCGCGCCGGCCGGTATCTGCCCCACATCGAAAAGGCCCTCAAAGAAAACGGCATGCCCGACGACCTCAAGCATGTGGCGATTGCCGAAAGCGCGCTGAGGGTCCACGCCCGTTCGGTCGCGGGCGCGACAGGGCCATGGCAGTTCATGGAAGGAACGGGTCTGAGGTATCAACTCAAGGTGAATAGCAAAAGGGACGAACGTTTGAGTTTTTTTGCCGCGACGGCGGCCGCCCTGAATTACTTCAAGGAACTTTACGCCCTGTTCGGATCATGGACCTTGGCGGCGGCGGCCTACAATATGGGGGAATCCGGATTGAAAGCGGAAATGCTGGTCCAGAAAGTCGATAACTACTACCGGCTCTATCTTCCGCTGGAGACCCAGCGGTATCTTTTCAGGATCCTGTCGGTAAAGCTGATCCTGTCGAATCCGGAGCGGTATGGTTTTCACCTGAAGGCGGAGGACCTCTATGCCCCCGAGCCTTTTGATCCGGTTGAAATCGCCTGCCCCCAGGATACCCCCATTCAGTTGATCGCCGAGGCGGCAAAGACCGATTTCAAGGCCATCAAGGATCTGAATCCGGAAATCAGGGGATATTATCTCTCGGCAGGGACCCACCGGCTTTTGCTTCCCGCAGGCAGCGCCGACGGCTTTCAGGTCCGCCTTGCAACCCTTTTCAATCAATGGCTGGCGGACCGGCAAACCCATGTCTATACGGTCATGAAGGGCGACAATCTTTCTTCCCTTGCCGAACGTTTCGACGTGCCGCTGCAGGCCCTGCTGATCTGGAACCGCATCTCCGCAAAAGAACATCTCAAGCCGGGAGACCGGCTGGTCATCTTCCCGAACCGCACCCCATAATATCGGGGGACAATAACAAAGCCCGCTACGCTGCGTGCGTCCCGACAGAAATAAGCATCAGGCGGTCGCCCACATCAACGCTGTCTCCGGGTTCGGCAATGATATCGGCCACTTTTCCGTCCACTTCAGAAATGATAGGCGTATGCATTTTCATGGCCTCGAGGTCGATCAGCACGTCGCCCGCAAGGACCACATCGCCGACCGCCACCGGCACGCGGCTGACTTTTCCCTTGATGGGTGAAATGATGAAACCCTCCCGTTTCAGAACTTCAATATCCGATCGGGTGAGCGCGCGCTTGCTCTTTTTCCATTCGTCCCAGTCCTTTTTTTCTCTGGGGAGCAGCGGGGCGGCCTCCGCCTTTTCATCACCGGTCTGGAAGGTCTTGAACACGAGATCGTCAATGACGTAATAGCTGGGTTCGGGATAATCGAAAATGGCGGGATGCGTTTCCAGATAACCGGTGTTGAATTTTCTGGCCCGGAAATCCGGCTCGTCGCAAATCGCCAGATAAAGCGGAATGGTGGTTTTAGGCCCGACAATGGTTAAATCGTTCAGGGCGCGCTTCAGGCGATGCACCGTCTGTTCCCATTCGTATCCCTTTACGATCAGTTTAACCAGCAGCGAGTCATAGGCGACAGGGATGCGGTAGCCTTTGTAGATAATCCCGTCCAGGCGAATGCCGGGTCCTCCCGGCGTCTGGTAGATCTCCACATATTTCCCCCCTTCAGGCAGGAACTGGTTCTTTGGGTCTTCCGTATTGACCCTCACTTCGATGGCAATATCGCCGGCCAGACGGATCTGATGCTGCTGCAACTCCATGCGCCTTCCTTCGGCAATCAGGATCTGCTGCCGGACGATATCCACGCCGGTAATCATTTCCGTCACCGTGTGTTCCACCTGCAGCCGGGTGTTGACCTCCATGAACCAGAATTCATGGGTTTCACGATCCATAAGAAATTCCACAGTTCCAGCGTTTACGTAGCCGGCTTCCCGGGCTACGGCAACAGCGGCCTGATGGATGGCTTCAGCCACCCCCTGGGGCAGAGCCGCCGGGGCAATTTCCACAAGCTTCTGGTAACGGCGCTGGATTGAGCAATCCCGTGTGCCCAGGTGAATCACGTTGCCTTGAGAGTCCGCCAGAATCTGGACTTCAACATGCCGGGGGGACATGACAAACTTTTCCGCATAAATGCGGTCATCATTAAACGCCGCCTGAGACTCCAAGCGTGAGCTGGCCATCTGCTCTCTTAACTCCTGATCACTCTCGACTCTTCGCATGCCACGACCGCCGCCGCCGGCCAGCGCTTTTAGAATAACAGGGTATCCGTATTTGCCAGTGAATTCATGCGCTTCCTTCAGTCCTGCGTCACCGGGTGGCAGGCTTTGCGTTCCGGGGATCAAGGGGACGTTGGCTTTTACCGCAATGTCGCGGGCGATCACTTTATTTCCAAGATTGCGAATGACCTGGGATGGCGGGCCGATAAAAATGATGCCGGCCTCTTCGCAGGCTGCGGCGAAGTCGGCGTTTTCCGATAAAAAGCCATAGCCGGGATGAATTGCATCGGCACCGCATTGACGGGCGGTGGCTATGATTTTATTGATATCGAGATAATTTTTCCCGGTTTCTTCTCCGAGAAGAATGGCTTCATCGGCAAATTTCAGATAATATGCCTCGCTGTCGGCTTCTTCATAGACCACAACGGCTTCAATATCGAGGCTGATCAGGGATCTGATGATCCGCAGCGCGATCTCTCCGCGGTTCGCGATTAAGACTTTCTTGATTTTACGCAAGTTTATGCTCCTCCCTCAGTCGTTTATGGACAGCTCCGGCGCAACCCATGCCCACCCCAATCATCCCCTTATAGCACAGCATTGGAAGAATAACCATGACGCGTTCGTCGTGAAATAACACCACCGCCAAATGTTTTACGCTTGACATGCAGGGGCGTATTTGCAAAGATGTCATAGTGTTTCCCCACGCGATCCGGCGCTGCCGTTTACAGGCGTGACCAATGAGCCCGGATCATGGAAGTGACGGATGAGCAGACAAGCAATATGAGTAACTGAAGGGAGTCTTTATGCGCCTGTTATATATTACCGTTGTGGCATCACTTGTGTCCATGATCCTGATAGGAAGCTATCTGTACACCCCTGCCGGGCTGAAAACGGCCTTGCTCCGGCCAGTTACGGAAAACATCAGGGATGTCGGGGGAGCTGTCAAAAAAGGCGATACCCTCTCTGATATGCTCAGGAAGTATAAAACGGATATATGGCAGTTGCTTCAGATCAAAAAGGCGTCGGCAAGCATTCATTGACCGCGTATCTCGTGACCTTAAAACCTGTTAAAACCATTGCGAAACTTCAATCCAGCGCCCCGGCGACGATTGCCGCGATCGGCGATTCGCTCACCTGCGGCTGGATGGCCCGCAAGGGCTATCTCGATTTTCTGGAGGAAATGCTCCGGGAAAAATATCCGGACAGCCGGTTTTCCATCATCGCAAGCGGCGTCCCCGGGGATACGGCAGATTTCGGCCTCTACCGCGTGGATACCGATGTGCTGCACCAGGCGCCTGATTGCGTTTTCATCCAGTACGCCATCAACGACGCGGGGTACGGCTTCACCGTAGCCCAGTTCAGAAATAATATTCAGGGGATCATCGACAAGATCCGCGGGGCCGGAGACGCCGATATTGTTCTCGTGACGTCCGGCCATATCGGGGATCATGGGGAAAACCACTTTGCCGAGGAATATTACGACCAGCTTGAATCACTGGGCGAAACAAACGGACTGCCCGTGGCCCGCGTCCATGCCTACTGGAAGGAAAAAATTGCGGCAGGCGTCGATTTCCGGGCGCTCGTGCAGTACGATCAGGTACACCCCACCGTGGCCGGTTACCGGCTCATGGCCGAAGCGATCATGAAGCTTTTTACCTAAGTCCGACGATGCGATGCGGGCGTTAAAGCAAAAGGACGCTTTTCTCAAAGGAGAAAGACATGAAAAACCCCATCCGGATCAACGAAATTGATAAAGTTGAGATTCTGACCCTGCAAGATAACTATATCGATCTGACGGCCATGGACAACAGCGAGATTATCCAGCGGGCCCTGCCTCTGAAGGACGGCCAGTTCCGAAAATCTATTCTTTCAGAACACGGTTTTTGCGCCTTGGTCCGGACGACGAATGGTACAAAAACACGGACGCTCCTGTTTGACACGGGATTTTCCGAAATCGGGGCTGTCTATAACGCCAATGCCCTCGGGGCGGATCTTTCGGCAGTGGAGGCCATCGCCCTTTCCCATGGACACATGGATCACACGGGCGGATTCGCATCCATGGCGGCGGCGATCCCCAACAAGGGCCTCCCCGTCGTGGCTCATCCGGTCATTTTCCGGTCGCCCCGGTATCTGAAGATAGGAGAAACCTTCAAGATTCACCTGCCGTCCCTGACCCGGGAAACAGTGGCCGCCGCGGGCATGAATCTCGTGGAGACCAAAGCGCCGCTGCCCCTTCTGGACGGCGACGTCCTCTTCCTCGGGGAGATTCCGCGGCGGACGGACTTTGAGAAGGGATTCCCCATCGCCCATTACCAGGAAAAGGGGGAGGAAAAATGGGACCCCATCGAGGACGACACCTCGCTGGTCATGAACATCAAAGGCAAAGGGCTGGTCGTCCTTTCGGGTTGCGCCCACGCCGGCATCGTCAACACGACGTTGTATGCCCGGGAGGCGACTGGAATTGACCATGTGTATGTGATTATGGGCGGTTTTCACCTGTCTGGACCGCTGTTTGAGCCTATCATCGACCGGACCACCGATGAACTCAAAAAGATCGATCCGGCCTACATCATTCCGACGCACTGCACGGGCCGGAAAGCCACGGCTCACATAGAAAAGGAAATGGGCGGCCGTTTCATCCTCAATATGTCCGGCACGAAACTGACCTTCGCGGCTTAGCCTGTCAGGCCATCCGGGGAGATGTTCCGCTCCCTTCAGGATTCCATGTTACAGACTATGCAAGGGAGTTCATCGGCGATTTTGAATTTTCCGTCTGTGTGGCCGGGCGGGCCCAGTTCCCCCTCTGCACGCAGTCGCTGCTCATCAGCGGCAACTGCCGTGTGGGCATGGAGGACAACCTTTATCTGGGCAAGGGACGGATGGTGAAAAGCAACGGCAAGCAGGCGGCAAAGATGGTGCGCATCGCCCGCGAACTCGGCATCGAACCGGCCACGCCCGACGAGGCAAGAAAAATCCTCAAGGGCATCGCCTAGGTCAATCATTGACGGCCACTGCCCAGGGCTTCGTCCGCCACCTCCAGCGTAGAGAGGATGGCAACCATCTCTTGATATCGGGAGATGCCATGCTCAAAAGAAATCAGTGCTTCAGAATTTTTACAACAGGACGGTAGAGGAAAAGGTTTTTCCGGATGAAACTCGTGTTATTTTCAGGATCCTCGAAGGAATTGCAGACATACGTTACAACCAGGCTTCTGTCCCGGGCAAAGTCAATGTGCTCTTTGCCAGCATAGCAAAAATTGTTTTTATCGTATCGGGCACTTTTCGGGTCGACTTCCGGAATCGCTTCGATCAGGGCCTTCGGTCTGGTCCACGGCCCTTCAGGCCAGTCGGCGGCCTGATACAAAAGCTCATCGCCGTTGTTTCGCGTCGACATGTACACAGCCATCCATTTCCGGGCATCGGCATGGTATCTGACACTGAGTTCGGAAACCCCGGCGTCCAGAACAATCTTCGCCGTCGCAGGAGTCAGATCTTTTTCCCATCGCCCCTCTTTGTTCAAATACCTGATGGCATTCGACGGGTTACCCAATCCGCTGATCGGAATGCGGGCCAGGATATTCCCATAAGCGCCGGGCGGGACATCGGTCACAGCGTAGAAAGGATAGAAATAAACATGATCCCCATGAACAACGGAAGTCGTCGCAAAGGCCATCATGCCCTTCGGAAGCGCGGGCGTCAAATCAATGTAATTGATGATCCATTGATCCGGATGGGCCGCCCCGATATTTTTTATCCTGGCAAATTTATGCCCCGCAATCTTAAACTTGAATGGGCCCTGCATGTCCGGATTTGCTCTAATGGCTACGAGGGGAATATACAATATACCATCAGCCATGAAGGGGTCCTGCGGCCATAGCCAGTCCTTTTCACCAAATGACGAGACAAATGCCCCGTTCTTCTTTTTCAGATAATATTGAATTTGGAATCCGGCATCGGCTGTGCAAGTCGAAATGGCCAGCGTGGTTCCCAGAACAACCTTCATATCCACCCGGTCCTGCCTGCCCGCTTCATCGGAAACAAAGGTGTCTCCAAAAAGCCACAGGATACGCTTGTCGTCCAGCCTGATGGAGTAGGCGCCATCACCGCCATACCATCCGTCCTTATAAGGAAAACTGGGGAGGCATGCGGGTGATGCAGGTTGGGGGCTATGTGCTCTCTCCAGCAAAGGTGTGCACGAAAAGAACAGTGTGCATGACAGCAACAGGGCAAACCAGGTTGTCCATCTCATCATATTTCGCGGTTTGACAGACTGACTCATATAAGCTTTTTCTAGAATCGATTACCAGGAATCACGGGGGCTCGCTGATCAAGAAAGAACCTCAAACGGCACGCTTCTCCCGGTAGTACCACTGCATCTGTCCGGCGCTGCTGTCCTCATCTACATTCTCCTCGGTCATCATCTTCTCTCCCCGGGCAGGCGGCAGCACTTCCTTGAGTTTCCATACCTTGTCCAGACGGCCGAAAGTCCAGTACTCTTCGAAGGGGGTGACATACTGCTGCTCGCTCAGGATCATTTGACCTTTGCGCTCGATTTTCTGGGCGTGGGCGCTGATGCGCACGGTGAACTCGTCTTTCAGCGGATCCGTGTAGTTCCGGACAAGGATCAACTCTGCTTTGCGCACGCAAATATTCCGGTACTCCACGGTCCGGCCTTCCATCTGCCACTGCTGAAGCTGTTTGCGTAAGCTCTCAATGACATTCGGGAACATATCGTTTTGCGGCAACTGCGACGGGTCGCCGGACTCCCGGGCCAGATATATGTTCATGAATATCTGTCGCGCTCGCTCCAGCATCTGATTTCGATCCCAGATTTTGTCCGTCTGCACAAGGAAATTCAAAAGACGATCGATGCGCGTGGCCTTTTCCTCTGTTTCTTTATCGATCCAGGGTCCGGTTTTTCCTTCCTTCGCGGCGGCCTCTTCGTAAATTCCCTTAATCGTCTGGTCGGTCAGCATTTCAACAAAATTCTCGTCCTTGAGAATATCGGATTCGCCGGCCTGTTCGATTTCGCGAAGCAGCCAGTGATCTCCGGAGCGATGAAAGGTCCAAAATTCCTGGAACCGGGCCGGGCTGTTGTCCCCCCGCAGAAACCGGGATGTACGGTCATCAAGATAGTAATCGCGGGCCGAAGCCGAGATCAGCGCGGTGAACTCACGCTGACCGGCTTTTTCTGTGTAGCGGACGTTGACAAGGTCGATCCGCTCAACCTTGAGGTCATCGATCCGGTTGATCTCGTGGTTCCGGACCAGCCCCTGTAACTGCGCCGAATGCTGGTGGAACAGGTCGGGCATGAGAAGCGGCTGCATGGGGCCGAAATCGCGCTTCTGCCAGCATTCCTGAAGCCTGCGGAATGTCGATTCGGCCAGGCTCCGCAGTTCTTCCATCGACACGGAAGGATCCTGTCTGCTCAGGAACGCCAGTAACTTCTCCGTTTTTTTTGCCTTTTTGTCCACTTCCGATTGCTTGTACGTATAGTCCAAATTATCGCTCTTGCCGCTTTTTGCACCCGTCGCAAGCACCCAAATCACTGCGACAAAGACCAGGATGAAGGCGGAAAAGAAGAAAATAACGACGATGATGCACACGACGCCGCACTCCCCGCTGCCGGAGCCGGACCTCGATCCTGAGCTGCCGGAGCTGGAGCGGCTGGAACTCCCTCCCTTGTTGTGTACCAGAAAATCCGCCGCCAGGAAGGTGTGCGGCTGGCCTACGCTGAGGTTATAGACCAGCTCTTTTTCTTCGCCTGTCGATGTTCCGAGGACGGTGGCCGAAATCAAAGCGCCCTTGCCCCAGACCAGCACTTCGTTTCCCGGCTGAAGATTTCCCGCCTCAAGAAATGTCCCGTCGGCTAGTCCGACCGGATGATCGATGGTCGTGCGAAGCACGCCCTGATTCGTTTTCACCAGCAATACGCGAGTAAGTGTTGTGAAGAGTTTTTCCACGCTGCTGTTGATGATGCGCCCTTCCGGATCAACGGCCCGCACCTTGTCATGGATGGAAAGGCTCTCAATCGGTGCCTGTCCCGTGGGCGTGCGGATCAGGGTTCCGGCGGGGAAGCAGCCGCCTCCTCCGCCCTTGTTGTGGACCGCGATGCCGCCGGCAAAGAATGTGTTGGGATGATCCGTCTGCAGGTTGAAAACCCGGACCTGTTCGTGAACCCTCTCAAGTGACATGATGCGCTGTTCCGACAGGGATTGACCATCCCAGGCGAAAATGGCGTCACCCATTTTGAGAGCTTCGAGCGTCCTGAACGTGCCCTGTCCGACATAGAAGGGGTGCTCCGCCGTGACCCTGAGCTCATGCCGGTCGGTCTTGAGCAGGAAATACTCCTTCACTTTGTGATGAATGATGTTTCTCACCCTCGTGTGGACAATGCTTCCCTCCGGTGAGTAGGCCAATAATTCATCCCCGGGCCGAACGTCACGGATCCGCTTTTTCGTCCCGTCGGATTTCAGGATCATGCTGTCCGGGAGAAAGCACCCCTTGTTGTGAACTACGATACCGGCCGGCACGAATGTTCCGCCCGGGATGACCAGTAAATTATAGGCCGGCTGATTGGACGGGATGTGTCGTACAGAGGTAACGGGGACAGGGTGGAGACTCCCGTTGCGGACCCGGTAAACATTTTCACCGGCCTTGAGCAGCCGGGCAATGCGGTATTCGCCGGGTCCGACCATGATCGGATGCTCCGAAGTGACCCGAATCTTTTCCGCTCCCGCGGCGATTTCCAGATAATGATCGGTATGGACATCGCTCAACGCCTGGACTATTCCGATCTGAAGCTTTCCGCCCGTGATACTCCAGACCGGGTCGCCTACTCGCAGCCTCTCAATCGCGACGTCGCCCGATGGCGTAAGGACCGGCGTGCCCTTTGCGAGGCAACCGCCGCCGCCCCGCGCCAGTGCCTGGGAGGGGGCAAAAAGAGCAAATAGCATCGCCGCAAGGGCAGCCCATCTTTTCATAGGTTTTTTTACCAATATAAATCCGGGGTAATATCCCGTTTTGTCGAGTGGCGCCTATCCGGACCATAAAGTTACTGATCCGGATGGACCGACCTGCGTCAGTGCGACGGATGTTTAATGAAGCGCGGAGATAATGCCGCCCAACACCGCGGCAGCGATAACAATACTCACCCCGATGATGCAGCCCCCCACCACTCTACCGTAGTATTCCGCCACGGCAACATTTCCGCGGGCGATTTCCTTCCCCTCATCAATGTTCGGGGTCAATCGGTCCATCATCTTCGGCACGATGGCGGAAGCCATCAGCACCAGCGCTATGCCGACCAGGCCGCCAACCAGTGAAAAGAGCATCGACCATCCGATGTTGCCCACCGTCTCTATCATAGATCCCCCTTTCTCTTCCCGGATGGGATTACCCCATCGCTGTCATCTGTCGCACGAATCAATTAAAATCTTACCTGCGGAACCTCGCGCTCCCCTGCTGCTTCCAATTGAAAGAAGGGTTCCGCCTGAAAGTTGAACATGCCGGCGATGATGTTGCCGGGAAACATCTCCACCTTATTTTTATACCGCATGGCTGCGTCGTTGTAGTACTGGCGGGAAAATCCGATTTTATTTTCCGTGGAGGCCAGTTCTTCCTGCAGGGCAATGAAGTTCTCGTTGGCTTTCAGGTTCGGGTATGCCTCGGCCAGGGCGAAAAGGGACCGCAGGGACCGGGTGAGGGCGTTTTCCGCCTTCGCCCGCTCTTCAACGCTTCCCTGCGACGCTGCCGCCTCCTGGCGCGCCTTGATAACGGCGTCGAGCGTCTGGCGTTCGTGGGCGGCGTAGCCTTTGACGGCCTCGATGACGTTCGGGATCAGATCGTGGCGACGCTTGAGCTGCACATCGATGGAGCTCCAGGCATTTTTCACCTCATTGCGGGCGCCAACGAGACCGTTGTAAAGGTTGACGACAAATACGCCCAACACAACGGCGAGACCTAAGACGATGAGAATCGGTAACATAATTCCTCCTGTGCGAATCGGGCTGTGAAAGGGTAATTTTTTGATAAAACATTGCTATCTGTCGCGAAAAATATAGGGAAGTTCAATGTGTATGTCAATTATTTTTTCTCCCATCTGCTTTTCTCCATCATCTGCCGTGTCGGTGTGCGATGGCTGGATTTCTTTCCAGCCTGATCCACGGTTTTTTCATGAGGAGCTGAAAGACCGGCAATCCGATCGAGCCGGCCACGCCCGACGAGGCAAGAAAGATTCTCGGCATGAAGGGCATCGCCCAGGTCAATTACTGACGGCTTCGAAAAAAATCCGAACCAGCGTCATCATTCGGCGATCCAGTCCGAAGCCGGGGTGAGCATGAACTTTTCCAGGGGAATGCCATCGCCGCCGGCCAGAAGTTTCCGCTGCGGTTTGAAGGTCTTGTCAAAGGTGTTCATGCCCGAAAGTCCTTCTTTGTGCGAGTCGCTCTTGACCTCGATGGCGACTACGATCTTGCCGGAACGCAGGATGAAATCGACCTCCCTGCCACGTTCGCGCCAGTAAAACAGCTCGACACCCGTTCCCGCGGCGCTATTGATCAGATGCGCCCCGACAGCCGACTCCGTCAGTCTGCCCCAGAACTCCCGATCCTTTCGCGCCTCATCGAAGGTAAGCCGCGATTGCGCACTTATGAGCGCCGTGTTCAATACCTGGAGCCTGGGGCTCGATGCCCGCTCACGGACCTGATGGACGGCAAACTTTTGCAGGCCCGTCAGCATGCCCGCGCCGGTCAGTAGTTCCAGGTAGTGGGCCAAAGTTGTCGTATTGCCGGCGTCCTGAAGTTGCCCGATCATCTTCTGATAGGATTAGGATCTGTCCTGAGAAGTTGCACCCGAGTTGAAAAAGGCGTCTGAGCAGGGCAGGTTTGTCCACCCGTGTCAGGAGCAGGATGTCTCGGGAAATGGTCGTCTCGATGAGCGAATCGATGATGTAACGCGACCAGCGTTGCCAGTCGGCGATCAGGTCGGCCGCTCCGGGATAGCCGCCGAAATAGATGAAGCGGTCAAGGTTCCACCCGAAAGCCTCCCTCATTTCGGAGTAAGACCAGTGAATCACAGGAATGATCTCAAACCGGCCGGCGAGGCTTTCCGATAGCCCCCGCTGAATCAGGTGCGGCGCCGAACCCAGGAGAACGACCTTGAGGGATTGGTGATTGCGGCTGTCGCTGTCCCAAAGCCTTTTTACAACCTCGGACCAGCCGGTGACCTTCTGGACCTCGTCCAGAACGAGGAGAGCCCCGCCCTTGCCCTTCGTCTCGGCAGCCAGGAGCCTCCCCGTTTCTCACTGCTGCTCGATCCATGCCCGGCTCCGGAGGGTGGGCTCGTCCGCGGAGGCGTAATGGACCGGGATTCGGTTATCGTCTATAACCTGGCGCACGATCGTGGTTTTCCCCGTTTGCCTCGGCCCGGCTAGGATCTGGATGAACCGGCGCGGTTCCTGTAACCTCTTCACCAGCATATGATACATGGGGCGATGATACATTCTTGTCGATCCTCTGTAATAAGCACCATGGACAAAGCGTGTTTTACAATTTACTCAATACGCTGAGTGATTTTACGCATAACATTACGTGATGTCAAACACGGTTTACTAATGGGTGAAATTATGGGTTGACAACGTATTTGTTTTGTTTTAATGTCCATCCACTTTTTTGTTAGGACTGCCTGAAAATGACTTCGATGGGAAAGAGAAACGCACTGAATCTGAAAAGCCTCCTGGGGTTATTGTGCCTCTCTCTTCTATTGGTGGGATTAAACCCATCGCCCGTCGTTTTTAGGAAAGTGTAGCCCCGTAATAATAAGCAGTATCCTAAAGGCCATGGGTGGAAAATCCATGGCCTTTTTATTTATGCGGATATCAACTGAGATGCCGACGGATGATTTGTAATAATGCAAGCAGGGGGGAGACCGTAATATGCACGAAGTGATCTGGCACGGCAGGGGAGGGCAGGGAGTGGTCGTTGCGGCGCAGATCCTGGCCGAAGCCGCCTATCTGGAAGGATTCAAGGGTGTAACATCGGCGCCTACGTTCGGCCCCGAAAGGCGCGGTGCGCCGCTGACGGCTTCCACGCGCATCGCCGACACCCCGATTCGGACCTTTTCGCAGACGGAACTGGCCGACATCACCGTCGTCCTCGATGACAGTCTCTTTGGTGTCGTGGACATTCTGGGCAGGGTCCGCAAGGGGGGGCTCGTGATCATCAATACGGCCCAGCCGCCGGAAAATTTCAAGGTCGGCGATGCGTTCAGACTGGCCACGGTGGATGCCGCCGGAGTCGCCCTCAGGCAGCACCTGATCAAGGAAGGGGCGCCCTTGGTCAATACGCCCATGCTGGGCGCCTTTACCCGTGCCGCCGGCATGGTATCGCTGGAAAATCTGGAAAAGGCTCTTCGGGGCAAATTATCCCGCGAAGCGGTTCTCAAGAATTATGCGGCGGTGAAAGCCGCCCATGATGAAACTCTTATCCGGGGGGAATAGGGTTTCTTCAAGGATATTAAGGAGCGTTTTTATGAAAGAACAGAAAGACGACAACATCTCGGCCATGGGCACCGTCTCCATCGGCGAGGCCGGAAAAACCGGCGACTGGCGGAGCCTCCGCCCGGTCATTGACCGCAAGAAATGCATCCCGACCGTGAAAAACAAGCCGGCCTGCTTTCTGTGCTGGCTTTACTGTCCGGAAGGGGTCGTCAAGGCCGGCATCGAAGTGAAAATCGATCTGGAATACTGCAAGGGGTGCGGCATCTGCGCGGAAGAATGCCCGCCCCGGGCCATCAGTATGATCAGGGAGGACAAGAGCCATGAGTAATGTCCAGATTATCACCGGCAACCAGGCGGCCGCGCTGGCGGCAAAACTCTGCAGCGTGGAAGTGGTGGCGGCCTATCCCATCACGCCGCAGTCGCAACTGTCCGAAATCCTGTCAAGCTATGTGGAAAGCGGGGAGTTGAAGGCCGAATATGTCCGTGTGGAAGGAGAGCATTCCGCGCTGACGGTCTGCATCTCTGCCTCCACCGTCGGCGCCCGCGTCTTTACCGCCACAAGCGCCAATGGCCTGCTCTACATGCACGAGCAGCTCCACTGGGCGGCCGGGTCGCGCCTGCCCATCGTCATGTGCTGCGTCAACCGCGGCGTCGGCGCACCCTGGACGATTTTCAATGATCAGCAGGATTCCCTGGCCCAGCGCGATACGGGCTGGATACAGCTCTACTGCAGCAACAATCAGGAGATCATGGATACGGTCATTCAGGCCTACCGGATCGCCGAGTCCGTCTATTGCCCCGTCATGGTCTGCTACGATGGGTTCGTCCTGTCCCATACCATGATGCCCGTGGATGTTCCCGACACCGCCCAGGTCAGGGCCTTTCTGCCGCCGTACCTGCCGCATACGATCCTGTCACCCGAGAACCCGATGAATCTCAACCAGGTGCTCTTCCCCGGACAGCGCCGGGACTGCGAAGGCGTCCTGCGGGACGGCTATATGGACATGCGTTATAAGCTTCAGGCGGCGTTGGAAAAAGCCTCTGAAAGCATCCGTGCCGTCAATGCCGCCTTTGCCGAAGCCTTTGGCCGGGATCACGGCGGGATGCTCTGGGAATACCGGACGGATGATGCGGATCTGATCCTTGTCGGGATGGGATCGCTTGCCAGTGAAGCCATGGACGCCGCAGACCGCCTGCGTGAAGAGGGGATCAAGGCGGGCGTCGTCGGGATCCGCTCCTACCGGCCTTTCCCGAAGGCTGATGTCCGCAACGCCTTCCGCAACGCGAAGGGGATCGTGATCTTCGAAAAGAGCATCAGCTACGGCTATGAAGGCGGCCTGTGCTCCGACCTCAAGGCGGCCTTTTACGGGACGGCCATCAAGGCGCCCATCCATAATTATATCGCCGGACTGGGCGGCCGGGACGTCAAGGCCCGCGAACTGGTCGCGGCGGCGAAAGATTCCCTGGCCGGATTTGAGCAGGGAATGGCGGAACCACAAACAACATGGCTCAATACGATGACGGGGTGATGATATGCCGGAAAATCTCTTCAAACTTAACGCAAAGGAATATATTCTGCCCGGAACCCGGGCCTGTCAGGGCTGCGGCCTGTCCCTGGGCTATCGCTTTGCATTAAAGGCGCTGCGCGAAAATACGATCGTGACGCTGCCCGCCTGTTGTCTGTGCGTCCTGCACGGGATCTACCCGAGCACGCCGGTCATGATCCCCTGCCTGAACAACTCCTTCGCGAGCACGGCGGCGTCCGCGTCGGGGATCGTTGCGGGGCTCCAGGCCCTCAACAAGACGGACACGACCGTGATGGCCGTCGCCGGCGACGGCGGCACCTTCGACATGGGCATCCAGGCCCTGAGCGGGGCGGCGGAGCGCGGCACGGACTTCATCTATCTGTGTTACGACAACGAAGGCTATATGAATACGGGCACCCAGCGCTCCAGCGCGACGCCCATGGGGGCGGTCACGACCACAACCCCGATCCTGACCAAACAGCAGCACAAGAAGGACTTCCTCAAGATCATGGACGCGCACGATCTCCCCTACCTGGCGACGGTGTCGCCGTCCTATCCCATCGATCTGTATGAGAAGTTCGTCAAAGCCAAGAAGATCAAGGGAACGCGGTACATGCACATGTACGTCCCCTGCCCGCCCGGCTGGGGCTTTGAGACCAAGGATACGATCAAGACGGGGAAGCTGGCGGTGGAAACCGGGGTGGTCGTCCTGTTTGAAATCGAGAACGGGAAATTCCGTTTCACGGGCCGCAGTAAAACTCTGGCCGAACGCGGCAACCGCCTGCCCGTCATCAACTACCTCGAAAAGCAGGGCCGCTTCAAGAAGATGAGCATCGAGCAACTGAAGCAGCAGCAGGCCTGGGTGGATGCGAAGTGGGAGGAGTATATCAGGCGCGCGGAAGCATGATGACGGTTTTGCAGAGTCGGTGAAAATGGCTTCGCCGCAGCTCAAAATCTTTTTCGCTTAAAATACGATACTGCCTGGATATTATTAATAATCAATAAATTAGTCATGGGGACATGACGGAGTCGTGTCCCCATCAACGAAAAATCTTTCATTCGCAGCTTGTGAACCATTTTTCACCGGTTTCAGAAAAAAATCATCTTGCCTGACGGTTCAGCAGCACGTTTCCAATTAAGGTGGCATACCTTTGGGAGGCGCCGCGGTTGGCGGCCACGACCTGACCGGCGGCCTGCCCTTTGCCGGCAAGCGTTTCCGGCGTTCGCAGCAGGGCAAGCATTTTGTCCGCAAGCTCCGCGCCGTCGCTGACGGGAATGCCGGCCCCGACCGCTTCGAGCAGGATCTTTTCATCGCGGAAATCCTCCATGGACGGCCCGTAGAAGACGACCTTGCCCCAGGCGGCAGGCTCGAGAATGTTCTGCCCGCCTTTTGGAACCAGCGATCCCCCGCAATAGACGACCGTCGCCAGGCTGTAAATTTTGAAGAGCTCCCCGATCCGGTCCACCACGAGCACTTTTTCATCCCGCATCGTCCGCCCCTGATCGATCTGCGTCAGGGCGAGGCCGTTAAAGCCAGTTTGCCGGACCAGGTTCGTCACTTCGACGGCTCGTTCGATGTGGCGCGGTACGAGGATCAGCCTGAAATCGTGATAAACCGCCAGCAGTTTCCGGAAAACCGCCAGAATCACGGTCTCTTCGCCTTCATGCGTGCTTCCGGCCACGAGTACGCGCCCGCCGGCGGCCATGTTCAGACGGGTGGCCGTTTCCTCCTGTAGTGCTGGCGAAACCTTCGCCGCCAGGCCGTCATACTTGGCATTCCCGAGGACGTGAATTTTTTCCGGGGCCATGCCGATGGCCCGGGCACGTTGGGCGTCGATTTCCGAGATGACGCCCACCTGATCAATATTCTTGAGGATCTGTCTCCAGAAAAAACGGGTCCGGACATATTTGTGAAAGGAACGCCCGGAGAGGCGCCCGTTGACCAGAATGACCTTGATCCCCTGATCCCGGCAGGCCTGCAGAAAGTTCGGCCAGAGCTCGGTTTCCGTCAATACAAAGATATCGGGACGGACCAGGCGGATCAGTTTGCGGACGACATGAGGAAGATCAAGGGGATAATAGATTATGGCCGTGGCCTCGGCAACAAGCCGGCGGGCCATCTCCTGACCGGTTTCCGTGCCTGTAGAAAGAACCAGGCAGGCGCCGGGAAAATCCGCGCGCAGGGCGGCCATGATGGGCGCGGCGGCTGTGACTTCCCCCACGGATACGGCATGAACCCAGATGCGCGGCGTTCCCTGCATGCTTTCGTAGAGGTCAGGCCGGTTGAAGCCGAACTTCGGTCCGATGCTGTGCCGGTATTTGCCCGTGAAAAGAATTTTCGCGCCGTAATAGGGAACGGCCAGCGCGGCGGCAAGCGTCAACAGGATATTATAGAGAACCAACATTGATCAACTCGCAAAAAGTCGGATAATTGTCCAAATTCGACGGCTTCGTAAAAAGCTCCGGAGGCAAGGCGCATGGGGACATGACAGAGTCGTGTCCCCATCCAAGCGAGGCGTACTTATACGTACGCCGCAACGACGAAGGATGAAGCGCAACGCAGCATCCGGACTTTTTAAGAAGCCGTCAGCATCAACAAACCTCGATTTTACAAAATGGTCCCTGTTGACACCCCGACGACAATCATGTATGGAATGGCTATGAAAATTATTGCCCCCTCGATCCTTTCCGCGGACTTCAGCAAGCTTGGCGAGGAAATTGCCGCGGTCGAAGCGGCCGGCGCCGACTGGATTCACATCGATGTCATGGACGGCCATTTTGTCCCGAACATCACGATTGGCCCCGCTGTGGTCAAGTCCCTGCGAAAGCTGACCCGGCTTCCCTTCGACGTGCATCTCATGATCAGACACCCGGAACAGTTCCTGGAGGCTTTTGCGGAAGCGGGCAGCGACATGATTACCGTCCACGTGGAGGCGGCGGACCACCTGCACCGCACCATTTCCCGCATCCGGGAGCTGGGGCCGAAGGCGGGCGTCTCCCTGAATCCCGCCACGCCGCTGGCGCTGATCGATCCCATCCTTGCAGATATCGACCTGCTGCTCATTATGAGCGTCAACCCCGGCTTCGGCGGCCAGCAGTTTATCGGGACCATGCTGTCGAAAATCCGGCAGGCCCGCGAACGCATCGATCAGAAGGCGCCTTCTGTCATTCTCGAAGTCGATGGCGGCGTCACGCTGACAAACATGCCGTCCATTCTTGAAGCCGGCGCGGATGCGCTTGTTGCCGGCGCCGCTGTTTTCGGCAGCGGCGATTACGCCGCCACGATAGGCCGGATGAAAACCCTCATGGGCAGGACCGGTTAGTGGTTTCTCTGAACGCCGGATTGACCGTCAGGCCGTTTCCGCCATCTTCCCCGCCAGCCTCTGCTGGACCTCCCTCGCTTCCGACACGATCCGCTCGAAGAGTTCCGCCACGGTCGGCTCGTCGTGGATCAGGCCCATAACCTGCCCCACGGGCAGGATGCCTTTCTCCACATCCCCGTCTTCCGTGGCCAGTTGGAAAGCCTTGAAGCCATTGGCCATGAGCGCCATCTTGTAGGCATTGCCCAGGCCGGAGGCCAGAATGCCGAAAAACAGCTTCAGATAGGGCATGTTCATCTGCCTGGCCACCTCTTTGGAGTTGACGAAGGCGGCGGGCAGATCGAGTCCCTTTTTGATGGCCCTTTCCGCGGCGTCGGTCTTCATGGCCCGGCAGTAGATCCCGTCGATGCGCTTCGAGTACAGCGTGTCGGTCACATCCTTTTCAATGGACAGTTTTTTAAACTTCTCATGCAGAGGGCTCTCTCTGGTCGTCATGAGCCTCGTTCCCAACGCAATGCCTTCCGCGCCCAGAGCAAGCGCCGCCGCCAGTCCCCGGCCGTCGGCGATACCGCCCGCGGCAATCACGGGGATGCTGATCGCATCGGCCAGGCTCGGTATGAGGACCATTGTGGTCAAGTCCTCGCCGTGGGCCGCCGCTTCATTGCCCGTGGCGATGACCCCGTCGCAGCCGTAGTCCTGCGCGCGTTTGGCATGGCGGGCGTTGACCACGGTGGCAATCACTTTTCCCCCGTACTTGTGGGCGCCCTTGACGAGCCAGTCCCCCTTGCCCAGGGCAAAATTAATGACGGGCACCTGCTCCTCCAGCAGCACTTTGGCGTTTTCGGCGGCACCCGGCATCAGCAGCGTGGCATTGCAGCCGAAGGGTTTGTCCGTCAGCTTGCGGATTTCCGCAATCGCCTTGCGGGTGCCGGGCGGATCAAGTGGGCCTGTGGCAAGGATACCCAGGCCCCCGGCGTTGGAAACAGCGGCCACCATTTTCGGAACGCTGATCCAGCTCATGCCGGACAGCAGGATGGGGTACTTGATGCCGAACAGTTCGGTAATTCTTGTTTTCACAGATAATACTCCTTTTTTGTCCCCTTCTCCAGAGTGGGGACGGAGACGGATGTTTGCCTCCAGACACAAAAGACAGGCGGGGCTTTCAAAATCCCGCCCGTCTTTTTCCTTACGCCTGCAATGTCCGGCCGATGGTCAGGATTTCCGCTTCCTTCGTTCCCTCGTAGAGTTCGAGGATCTTGGCGTCGCGGTACCACTTCTGGACGGCGTATTCGTCGATATACCCGTAGCCGCCGTGAAGCTCCACGGCGTTATTCGCGCAGAAGACAGCCGTCTGTCCGCTGAAGAACTTCGCCATCGCAGCCAGGTGATAATCAGGCCTGCCCACGTCGATCAGCCAGGCCGCCTTGTAAACCAGGCCCCGCAGGGCTTCGATCTGGATTGCCATCTCCGTGAGCTTCTTCTGCGTGAGCTGATACGCGCCCAGCGGCGCCCCGAAGGCCGTCCGCTCCTTGACATACTTGATGCTCGTCTCCAGGCAGGCCTCCGACAGGCCCAGTCCCTGAGCGGCCACCATCACGCGCGTCGTGTTGAAAAAATGCATCAACTGGATGAAGCCGCGCCCTTCCTTGCCCACCAGATTGCTCCGGGGAACGCGCACATCCTCCAGGGCGATCTCCGCCGTGTCGCTGGAGCGGATGCCCAGCTTCCCGCGAATCTTGTTGCGCGTGACGCCTTTCGCATCGGCAGGAATGATGATGAGGCTGAAACTGTTGTGCTTTTTCTCCTCCGGGTTCGTGATGCACTGCGTCACCATGAAGTCGCAAACCGTCCCGTTGGTGATGAACATCTTGTTGCCGTTGATGACATAGTCACTGCCGTCTTTGACCGCGCGCGTCTTGTATCCGGCCACGTCCGTGCCCGCGTTGGGCTCCGTGAAGGATCCGGCGCTGACCCATTCGCCCCGGCACACCGGGGGCAGATAGGCCTGCTTCTGCTCTTCCGATCCGTACTGCAAGATCGACTCGCACCCGAACGTGGCCGCCGTGACATTCAGCCCGATTCCCATATCGACCTTCGACAGCTCCTCGGTGATGATCACGTTGCCCAGAATGCCGGCCCCGGCCCCGCCGTACTCCTCGGGAATCCAGGCGCCCACGAGGCCGTTTGCGGCGGCCTTGATGCGAATCTCCGGAGTATATTTCTCGTGCTCGTCGCACTCCTTCGAATGAGGCGTAAACTCCGCCACGGCAAACTTGTACGACATCTCCTTCAACATCTTCAATTCTTCGGTTAAATCAAAATCCATATCCTCGTTCCTCCGTGATGCAAAGCTCTCACTTCGCGTAGTTGTAAACGCCCTTGCCGGTCTTGCGCCCAAAGCGGCCGGCCCGGACCAGCTTCTTCAAAAGCGGCGCCGGACGGTATTTGTCGCCTAACTCCCGGTTCAGGCCTTCCATGATCCGCAGCAGGGTCTCATTGCCAACGAGATCCGCCAATGCCAGCGGTCCGATGGGGTGATTGCAGCCCAGAACCATTCCCTTGTCGATGTCTTCAGCCGTGGCAACCCCCTCATCGAGCGCGAAAAAAGCCTCGTTGAGCATTGTGCAGAGAATGCGGTTGACCGCAAAGGCCGGCGCTTCCCTGACGACGATGACTTCCTTGCCGATTTTCTTTCCCCAGGCCTTGGCAATCTCGAGGGTCTCATCGGAGGTCTCGTAACCGCGGATGATTTCGAGCAGGCGCATGACGGGCACGGGATTGAAGAAATGGGTCCCGATGAACTTGCCCGGCCGCTTCGTGATGGCCGCCATTTCGGTAATGCTCAGGCCGGAGGTATTCGTGAAAAACAGGCAGTGTTCCGGGACGATCTGCTCCAGTTCCGTATAAACCTGCTTTTTTACCTCCATGACTTCGATGACGACTTCCACCACTACATCAACGCCCGTCGCGGCTTCCTTCATATCCACGGTCGGCTTGATGCGGCCCAGAATCGCGTCCATGTCGGCCTGAGTCCGTTTGCCCTTTTCCACATCCCGTGCGAGGTTCTTTGTGATCGTTTTCATGCCCCCATCGATGAATCGCTGCTCGATGTCCCGCATGGTCACCTCATAACCCGCCTGTGCGCAAACCTGCGCGATTCCATTGCCCATGAGTCCTGCGCCCAAAACACAAATCTTCTTGATCTCCATAATGTTTTCTCTCCTCCTTTTTATTTTTTCCTGTCCCTGCCCATCAGGCAAAGACCAGGGTGTTGCCTTGCAAAGCAACATTGACTCCAGTGTCAATTTCGCTGCGCCATATAACACATCCGGCGCCTCATGACAATTGATTCCTTGGACAAATTGTCGTAAAAGGACAATCAGGACAAAGGGGCGCTTATTGATGCACATTCTCATTGACGGCTACAACCTGATTCGCCAGTCCGAGGTCTTCCGGCGCTTCGACCGGATGAGCCTTGAAGCGGGGCGCAATGCCCTCATGCAAAGCCTTGCCGCCTACAAAAAGCGGACGGAACACCGCGTGACGGTCGTTTTTGACGCCCGCGAAGGCGGTTTTCTCACGGAAGAGCGCGATCGTTACGGCGGGATCAGTGTCCTGTACTCCCGCAAGGGTGAAACCGCCGACGACCTCATCAAGCGCATGATCGGGGGGAGAAAAGAAGCATTCGTCGTGGTCACCTCTGATCGCGAAATTGCCGATTTTGCCGCCCGTCGGGGCGTCGCCGCGATCGCCTCGCCGGTTTTTGAATCCCGGCTGCAACAAGCCGAAGCCGCGCGGAACGGGGATGGGCGCTGCGAAAAGGATGAGCCGGACGAAGAGGAACTCGATGACGGTTCCGCTGCGGGCACGAAAAAGAAAGGCCCCTCCCGCCGCCTCTCCAAAAAGCAAAGGACCGCCCGGGCGGTGATTCACAAGTTGTAAAAAGCAACGGCCTCGTAAAAAGTCCACAGGCAAGGCGCATGGGGACATGACGCAGTCGTGTCCCCATCCAAATGAGGCGTACTTTTGTGTACGCCGCAATGACGAATGGCGCAGCGCAACGCAGCATCCGGACTTTTTATGAGGCCGTTATTACTCGCAGACCTGGATCAGAAACCTCTCCAGCATCAGGCGTTCATCCTTTGCGGTGCTTTTCATCGCCAGGTCTATATCCACGAGCGCCTCCAGGTGACGAATCAGCGACTCCCGGGAAAAGCGACCCACATGGGCGAGTGCCTGGTAGATGGCGTAGGGATGCGGTGTGGCCGTTCCCATCCGTTCCTTAATCTCCGGAAACAGGGCTTTCTGGAACCGGCCGTAATCCATCCCGGCCTGCCAGGCGATCCGTGGACCGCTTTCCAGCAATAATCTGGCCTGAAGCAGTATCCGGATTTCCCGGGCAAGCATGGCCAGGATCATGAGCGGAGGATCGCCCTGATGCAGCAGCTCTCCAAGGACGGCCAGGCCTGCCGGAAGATTCTTTTCCGACAGGGCGGCGGTTAAATTGAAAACGGTTTCCTCGCGGGTTTTACCGATCACCGCTTCAATATCCGCTTCGTCGATCACGGTTTTTTCCGCTGCAAACGTGATGAGTTTTTCCAGGGCGGCCATCGATTCTCTCAGATCGAATCCTGTTTTTTTCCCAAGCGCCAGCCAGCCGTCGGTCGCCATACTCTTGCCTTTTGCAGCCAGCAGCTCACGCGCGCTTTCCATGAGCCGGCCTTTGAGCTTCGCATCTCCCTTTACGCGCGAAAACTCGAGGACTTCCCCCACTTCGTCGATGGTCTTAAAAAGCTTTTTGCGTTTATCCACGGCATCAGCCGTCAGAATCAGGTGATTTCCTTCCGGAGGGCCGCTTTTCAGCACTGCTTCGAGACGATCCGCACCCTCGCCGGATGCGACTGCTTCCGAGTGATGCGTTTCGCAGAACACCGCCATCACGGGCAGCCAGGCTTCCCGATCCCGCCCATCGTCGCCTTCAACCGCCTGCCGCCACTGCTCATCGCTGATTTTTCGCCAGCCGCCGTCTTTCAGGTCGTCCAGTGTCCAGCCGGTCATGCGCAGGAAGAGCATAAAATCGGCGGCCGCACGGGCCGGATTTGTTTTTGCCTGGTCGCGGATTTTTTGAATAACGGCGGGCAGGGTTTTACGGGAATGAAAAATACGGGTATTGCGGACGACGATCACCTTCCTGCCGGGGATCAGGGGAGGCGTCAGGAGGGATTCGCAGAGTCGATCCATATCCTCAGCGTCGCCGTCCAGGACGAAGAGGTTCATGTCGCGGTCGGATGCGGGAATGATCAGCGCAATGATTTTATCGAGAGCATCCCGGAGCAGATACTCTTCTTCGCCGCAGAGCAGGTAGCACGGGGCAATCCGGCCTTTTCTGATTTCAGCCAGGATTTTATCCGTTTCCATGTCGGGGCCTTGAATTTCCTTGACCGCTAAACAATGACAAATTTTTTAATATGCCTGACCACTTCGTCGGGGTCGTCGATAATTTCGATATAGTGCAGGTCTTCCGGCAGGATCATGCCGCTGTGAACCATGGTTTTCTTGAGCCAGTCCAGCAGTCCCTTCCAGTATTCACTGCCCATCAGGATCACGGGGAAGCTCTTGATGCGGCGGGTCTGAATCAGCGTCAGGGCTTCAAACAGCTCGTCCATCGTGCCGAAACCGCCGGGCATGATGACATAGGCCACGGCATATTTGACAAACATGACCTTGCGGATAAAGAAATACTTGTAATCAATCGATATGTTGGCATAGGCATTGGGCTTCTGCTCAAAGGGCAGACGGATATTCATGCCCACCGACTGGCCGCCGGCCTCGGCGGCGCCCTTATTGGCCGCCTCCATGATCCCGGGTCCGCCGCCCGTAATGACGCTGAATCCCTTCTCGGCCAGTCGACGGGCCAGTTTCTCCGTCTTCTGATAATAGGGATCATCAGGCGTCACGCGGGCAGATCCGAAAATACTCACGGCATTCTTGAGCTTGGAGAGAGACTCAATGGCTTCCACAAACTCCGCCATGATCCTGAAAATTCGCCAGGATTCCTCGATGGAAAGGGCATCGACCAGGTATTGTCTCTCTTCCATGGGCCCCCCGTTTATACGCTTTTACGCCTTTGCACTTTGGCCAGCCTGCGGCGCGCTTCGATGGTCTTTCTTTTCTTCTTCACAGACGGCTTCTCATAGGCCCGGCGAAGTTTCAGTTCTTTGAACAGGCCGCTTTTGGACAGCTTGTTCTTGAGGATCTTCAAGGCCTTTTCGACGTCATTGTCAAATACTCTGACTTCCAGTTTTTCCCCCTCCCTTCTCTCGTATATTTATTTATTTTTTGTGGAGCCGGTCTTTTCAGCGGAACCGGCATAAAAAAAGGGCAGTACGGCGTTGCACAAAAAATGCGCCGTAATCTACCCTGCCTGTCGCCTGTTTTAGACCACGCTCCTTACTTGGCGATAACCCTTTTCAATTCCTCGATAAACGCCTCATTCTCTTCGCGATTGCCTACGGTAACCCGGATGAATTGCCGGCTGCTCCAGGGGAAAATGAAAGGTTTGATCAGGATCCCCTTGCGAATGAGCTGCTCATATACATGAGTTACATTCAAAGTGCAACTAAAAAAAACAAAATTCGCGGCGCTGGGGAAGGGATAAACGCCTTCGATGCGCTGCAACGCGGCATAGAGGTTTTTCCGTTCTTCGATAATCCGGTCAATCAGTTCCGAAAACGCCTGCTTCTCGTCCAGAAAGAACCCGGCCGCCGCCTGCGAGAGGGCGTTCATATTATAGGGAAGGCGCACCTTGTTCAACTCCTGCAAGAGTTCCGGGGCGCCGAGCAAAAACCCGATGCGCAGGGCTGCGTAGCCCACCTTGGAAAGCGTCCGCAGGATCACGAGGTTTTTATACTGCTGCAGCAGGGGCAGGAGGGTCTTTCCGGAAAAGTTGAAATAGGCCTCATCAACGACCACCACCCCGGCGGACGCCTCCAGAATCGCCCGGATTCGGTCCTCGCTGAAGCAATTGCCCGTAGGGCTGTTGGGATAGCTCAAAAAGATCAGGGCCGGCGACTCCCCGGCAATTATATGAAGCATGGCCGCCGGATCAAGATCAAAGGCGTCATCGAGACGGACTTCCGTGACGCCGAGACCGCAGTTTAATCCAATGATCCGATACATGACGAAAGTGGGGATCGGGATGAGGATCCTTGCCCCGGGGCGGGCCAGCGCCGCGCAGAGAATCTGGATGAGTTCATCCGAACCGTTGCCCGTCATGACCCTGTTTTCATCGACGCCGCACAAGGCCCCGTAACGTTTGCGCAGTGTCGGCGCCCCCGGATCAGGGTAGCGGTTCAGCGCCGTGTCCTGCATGCGTGCAAACAGCCTTTCCTGAAGAAGCGCAGGCAGTCCATAAGGGCTCTCGTTGGCATCGAGCTTGATCCGGCATTTCACGCCCTCCGCCGGATAGGCTTGCTGCGCCAGCACTTCTGCTCTTATGAGTTTTCCCATATCCATACTATCAGTCCTGCCTTTTTAAGGGTATTTAACGGCATAACTATTCCGTTACATACCCCAGATTCCATTGATCGTTTGTGTACTTGTCCCTGAGCAAGTGTTCCTTGAGCGCCTGCTCGTCCGGGGTCAGCGCCCCCTCTTCGAGGCGGACGCCCAGTGCCGCCTCAAATCCCGTTTTCATGATCCGGCGGAGCGCCTCCATGTCCGGCAGCGGCACCCTCTCGTCGCTAAGTGAGGTGACGGATTGTCGAAGTTGGGCGATATGCTGATCCCGCCCTTCGGAATGTGGCAGCAAAAGTTCTCCCGTACGCAGCGGATCGAACGTCAGCAAAAGCGAGCCATGCTGGAGAAAGGCGCCTTGGGAGCGCACCTGGGCGCTTCCGCAGATTTTTCGCCCCTGCACGAGCAGTTCGTAGCGCGACGGCGCCGAAAAACAGGAGGCTTTTACCGGCGTTTCCGGCAAGGCGCGGCCTTCTCCGGCCGTCTGGGCTTCAATCCCCATTCCGCGCAGGCCCTGGATCAGGCAGCGGCTGATCCTGCGGTAGGTTCCGATGATATCTGCAGGAAACCCATCACGCTGCTCGATACCCGCCACGGCGTACGTCAAATCCTGCCCATGAAGAACGGCCTTGCCGCCGGTGGGGCGGCGCACGATGTCGACGGAACGTTTACGGCAGGCGGCAAGGTCGATGTCCCGGTCGATCTGCTGGAAGCGACCAATGGAAACCGCCGGGGCAAGCCAGGCATAAAACCGGACGGTTGGCGACGGACGGTTCCGGCTCAGCAGAAAAACAGCCTCATCGGCGGCCATATTTTCGGAAGCCCGCAAATACGCGAACGGGAGGAGCCTCCAGCGCTTCACAGGAAACTATCCGCTTCCCGCCTCCTGGGCAATAAAATCATGATACCCCTTGGCATCCAGAAGATCGTCCAACTCATCAAGGTCGCTCATCCCTACAACGACCAGCCACCCCGTGTCGTGAGGATCGCTGTTGATGATGCCGATATCATCGACGATATCATCGTTCACGCTGATGACCTGCCCGCTCACGGGCGAGATCAGTTCAACGACTCCCTTGGTTGACGACTCAATCGCTCCGAAAGGCTCATCCTGCTCGATATCGGAATCCACTTCCGGCAGTTCGACGGAGACCACCTCTCCGAGATTTTCCTGGGCATAATCGGTAATCCCGATTGTGGCCAGATCACCTTCGATCCTGACCCAGATGTGTTCACGACTGTAAAGCAGATCCTCCGGGAAAACTTTCATATCACCATATCCTGTCGTTTATATTTTTATTATCCTGAAATCCTTCGATATTTTTGACAATACCTCGCATCCGTCCTTCTGGACGACCACGAGATCCTCAATGCGGACGCCCCAGAGGCCGGGAAGATACACGCCGGGCTCCACGGTTACCACCATACCCGCCTCCAGAACCGCCTCGGATTGAGCGGCAAGTCGCGGATATTCGTGGACGTCAAGGCCGACGCCATGACCCGTTCCATGCGTGAAGGATTCTCCGAAGCCCTGTTTGTCAATCCAGTTCCTTGCCACGGCGTCGATCGCCCGGCAGGCGACGCCCGCGCGAATGGCCTCCATCGCCCGGTCATGGGCGTCCTTGACGACCTGATAGACTTGTTCCTGCTTTGCATCCGCCCGACCCAGCGCGACCGTGCAGGTTTCATCCGAACGATAACCGTCAAAAACAGCCCCAAAGTCAATGGTTATCAGATCCCCCATGCGGACTGTGCGGTTCTGCGGCCGGGCATGGGGCAGCGCCGAATTTGCACCGGACGCGACGATGGTCGGAAAAGACGCATCCTGCGCCCCGCCCCGCCGGATGGCGTCGTCCAGATCCGCCGCAATCTCCCGCTCCGTTATTCCGGGCCTGATTCGCGCCAGGACCGCGTTCAGCGCATGTGCTGCAACCGCCGCAGCTTCCCGGATTCTGGCGATTTCTTCTCCGTCCTTCACGGCCCGCAGGGCTTCCAGTTCCTGCCGCAGCGGCCGAAAGGTCAAACCGGGAAGGCGCTCCTTCAAGGCGGTCCAGGTCGCCACGGTCATGGTCTCCGCTTCGAAGCCGATGACTCCGCATCCATGCCGGGAAATCACGTCAACCAGGCCATCCATTTTGCCCTGGTAAAGATAGACCTCAAAACTGCCGGCTTCAGTACGAGCCTGGGTAATATAACGGCCATCCACAAGCAGGATCCGGCAATCGGACCCGATGTACAGGGCCCCGTCACTGCCCGTAAATCCCGTCAGATAACGGATATTTTTCATGTCCAGGAAAAGCAGCGCCTGCACGGACCACAGCGGCAGCAGCGCACGGATCCGCTCGATGCGGCCTGCAGGGGGAGGCTGCTCAGGTTGCATAGCCTCTGATCCTGCCGATATTGTCAAGCCAGCGCGACAGCTCCCGCAATACCCGCTCGCGGATGTGCCGGTCCGGATCGCTCTGCGGCGCCGTCTGCAGGTTGTCGATCTCGCGAAGCCTGGCGGCCGCTTCCTGGTGATCCGGTTCACGCCGCAGAATCTCATTCAGGACATCGCGCGCCATGTCGGGCTGATTCTGGCGCAGATAGAGTGCCGCCAGCGTCATCGTATGGAAATCCGGCGCGATGGCGCTGATGTGTTCATATTGGGCCTGATCTTCGTCCGGCTGGAGCGCATCCGCGCCGGCATCCATGAGCCGGTCCAGCTTTTCCACAACCGTCGCGTATGGGGCTCCCTGTGGATTCAGGGCCAGAAAGCGCCGGTAGAACCGGACAGCCTCCTTCTTTAAGCCCGATTCCCGGCAGATATCGCCCATGGCGGCATGGAGACGGGACCAGTCGCGGATGCGTCTTTCCACGTCCTGCATGATCTCCTCGACCTGCTCCAGTTTGCCCATTCGCGTCCAGACCCTGCACATCGCAATCCGGGCGTCCACGTCGTCGGGCAGTTGTTCGAGCCGCTCCGCTGCAATCTCCTGCGCCAGATCGAACATGCGCACCTCCAGCAGGGTCTCCACCCTTGACAGGAACCGCCGACTTCCTTCGGGATCTATCGAGCTCATAACTGACTGTATTTACATGGATAATAAGACGACTGCCGGGCCTGGGCACCGGAACGGGGAAGAAGCTAACACAGCCCCCCTGGCGTGTCAAGAAAGAAATCCGGAAAAAAATCTGTGAAAAAAGAGGGATTGGGGATAAATAAAAGAAGCTCCCTCCCCGGTCACGGGAGGGAGCTTCGTCCAAACTCAATACAGGCGGCTTTTTTATGTGAAGTTACTGTAATGACCGCCATCGCCGTATAGGTGCTGCCGTCGATAGTAATCTTGGCCCGAATGATCTCAGTATAGGACCCTGCACTTGTTGGAGCTGCCGCTGTATATGTGGCTACTGCTTTGCCGATGTTATCCGTTATTGCCGTCAAAGGAGTAACATCCCCGCCCGCAGTACCCTCATGCGTAAAGGTCACCTGAATTCCGCTGACCGGCTCGCTGGCATTGTTTTTCACCGTTGCCGTCAACAAGCACGTACCTGTCCGTGCTAGCGTAGCGGGAGTGGGGGTACTGACGGTAATGCTGAAGGCCGTGCTGCCGCCGCCGCCCTTTCGGGTGATGGTGACGACCCCGGAATAATCCCTGATGTTTGCCTGCACGGCGTCCTGGATGTTCACACCGCGCTTCAGGTTCCCCGCCGTGTAGACGGCGTAGGCCTTGCCGACTGCATCCGTCCTGCCGCCGTTCAAGACGCGTGAGGACGGCGCCGCTCTCGTTCACGATGAAGTTGAAGGCAATCACCTGGCCGCTCAAGGGCTGGGGTGCGGCGGTGCACACCCCCTTATCGTCGCATGTTACCGCTTTATCCATTAATGTCGCCGTGAGGATGCAGCTCTGCCCCGCCGACAGCCCGCCGCTGGGCATGTCACTGGTGAGGGCGACCGTCGCGCCGGTCGTACTCAGTGTCCCATCCGGGACGCCGTCCCCGCAGCCGCTGATGAAAAGCAGACCAAATAACAATATGGCAGGGATCATCAGGGATTTTCTTTTCTTCATCGTCCTCTCCTCACTTTAAAATCTTGACATGGGCCACCGGCCGTCACGGCACGGCGCCGACGCCCCCGTCGGGCTGATTCATGAAGCCTGTGCCGTCTTGACGATCTTGGGCGTCACAAAGATCAAAAGCTCCCTTTTCGCTCTTTCGATATTTTCCTGTTTGAACAGCCAGCCGAGCACGGGCACCTTGTAGAACCAGGGAACACCGGCATCCACATTTGACTCTTCCGATTTCAGGACGCCGCCGATGACGATGGTATCGCCGTCACGGATCACCACTTTCGAATCTACCTGATTGGTGAAAATCGGCATATTCCCCGTCGCGGGATCTTTTTCCGCTCTGTTCGGGCGATTGTTTATTGCACTGATCGTCATGGAGATCCGCCCGTCATTGGTAATTTTCGGCGTCACCTCCAGCTTCAACTCCGCGGGCCTGTACGTCGTCGTGGCCGGGCTGTTGGCCGATGCCGGCGTCACCACCGGAATCTCCTCGCCTTGCTTGATGATGGCCTTTTCGCCTTCCATGATGACGACGCGGGGCGTGGAAATGATCTTTCCCTCTGATGTCGTTTCCATGGCCGAAAGCTGGGCGGAGAGCACCGCATTGGCGCCGCCGATGACCAGGCCGATCGAAGGCGCCGCGATGGCCGCGGGCAGATTCACAGCAGCGCCTGTCCCCGTAAGACCGATCCCGCCCCCGATCGGCAGAGTACTGGTGCTGGTAATGGCCGGATTGGTTCCGATCCCGATGGCGTAGGGATAGGCCCCCTTGGCGGCCCTCAGGGAACCCGTGTAATCGCCGCCCCACTGCACCCCCAGTTTCCTGATAAAGGTCGTACTGGCCTCGACAATCTTCGCTTCGATGGAGACCTGCTGCAGTTTTCCTGATTCCGCCTTTTTCAGCTGTTCCTGCTTCTCTTTATCTTCTGTTGCGGAGCGCTCGCGCTTTGCATCATCGTCGGCCCTTTTCTGCAGATCGCTCAGCTTGGTTTTTGTGATGACCCGGATGATGTTGCCTTCCTGCAGCCTCGTCATGTCGTTGATGGCAAGGACGGTATCAAGCGCCTTTTCCCAGGGGACTTTTTTCATGGATACCGTGACATTGCCCTTGACGTCATCGCCGGAAACGATATTGACGCCGCTTTCTTCCGCAAGCAGTTGCAGGACGCTCTTGATGTTGGCTCCCTGAAAATCCAGGGATACCAGCCGGCCGGCATAGGTGGGCGGGACGGGTGGTTTCTGTGCGGGGGCGGCTGCTTTGACCTGCGCCTGTTCCGGGGGCGACGGTTTGTCGCCGGCCGAGACCCGGGCCGGCTTTTCAGACAGGGAGTCCACATTGAAATCGATGATCACGTTATGTCCGTCCTGGCGGACGCTGTACGGGATCCGGCTGTTCAGTTCCATGTCGATCTGCGCCAGCGGTTTGCCATTTGCGGTCCGCTGGGCGGGCACAACCCGGATGAGATTGTCAAGCGACCCTTCTCCCATGGCACGGCGCAGATCCTGGGGGATGAAAAGATTTTCTATCTTGACCGTGATGGACTTTTCTCCCTGATCTTCTACGGTAGCGCCGGATTGCCTTGAGAGCATCAGGACCACACGTTCCTTGCCCCTCAATTTATCGAAGGTGATGTTTTCAAGATAGCCGGCGTCGGCCGCCATGACCTTCACTGGCGCTGCCGCAGCGGGATCGGTCGATGCGGTCTGCGCGGCGCATGGGCTTCCGATCCATAAGAACGCGACTATGATCAGTATTTCCATCAGCGACCGGTATTTTTTCATGGCTTTACCTCATCCTGTCGAAGTTTCATGACTTGTCTGCGTGATTCTATTTTTCCTCCATCCATCGTGATCCGCTCAAGGACGATCAATTTGTCTTTGTGAATAGCCGTTACGCGTCCCTTGTTCAGGCCGATATAGGATCCCCGGACCAGCGAATAAAACTTGCCCGAAGCGTCCTGAACCATCGCGCGCCGGCTCTTATTGCCCTCGATAACGCCCACCAGGGTGAATTCTTCGATGCCCGCCCGCTGCAGCGGACTCAGGGGACGGACTTTTTTCTTCTTTGCAGCCGCTTCCGGATCGACGAAGGGCCTGAAGGGATCGATCCGCCCCGCCGGATTATAGCGGTAGGCTTGCGCTTGCTCCTGATGCGCCTGCGTCGCCTGCGTCGCGGGTTTTACCGTTGCAGCGGTTCCCTGCGCGGAAGAGATCCCGGCTGTTCCCGCCAGCATGAGCATCAGCGCCGCCCAGAAAAACGCGGCTCTCAATTTCCTTGTCGCTTGAGTTATTCTCATTTATCCTTGTCAACAAACATATAGGTCTTGATGGTGCAATTGGTTTTTATCACCCAGCCCCGCCCTTTGACCTCGGCGCCCTCTCCCATGGTAATGTTTTCAATATTGATAATCCGCGGCAGTCTCGCGACCGTCTCGAAAAAGGACAGCGTACTGTGGAAACGACCGCTGATTGTCACTGTTACTGGAATTTCCTCATAGAATTTATCCTGTTGCGGCGCTTTCGCCGGGGTTTTCCCTGCCGCGGCTTTCTGTGCCGCCCGCTGATCCGATGGTTTGAGGTTATCTTTGGTGCTCGGCTTGGCTGCCGGGGGCATTTGCGGCGGCTTCGGCTGAAAAAGCAGGAAGTCCAGTCCGGCGTTCTTTCCGTTTGTCGCCACAGACTGGAAGAGCGGCTGAATCTCGCGTTTGTCCGGCAGCTTTGTCAATGCCACCTGGAAGTCCTCTTTCAAGGCCGCCACCTCACTGATATATTTTGCTTTCTGGGCGGCGATGCGTTCCTGCCTGCTCACCTGTTCCTGCACTTCGACAAGTTTGCCCTGCAGCGACGTCCTTTTTTCAATGGATCCCTGCAACATAAGGAAATAATAAAAATAAGCGATCAGGGCATAGGCAACCACCAGCAATATCACTTTCATCTTGGGGGACATGTTTTTTAAACTGTCAACGGTGATTGCCATGGGCTATGACCTTTTCTTTATACAGGACAAGGAAAACTGATTGACATTCACGCCGGATATGGTCACCTGTTTGGAGGAAACCAGATCAACCGATTGTATATATCTGGAAAGTTCAAGATTTTTCATGAAGAGCGCCACGGCGATATTGTCCCGGCCCACACCTTCGATGTTCAGTTGGGGCCCCTGTTCCGACACTTTTGTGAGCCGGATATCATTTGGCAAGACCATGGTGTTGACCTCATCCAGCAGCCGTACCGGATAGAGGCGATCTTCTTCGAGACGTCTGATGACGGCCAATTTCCTCTCCAGCGTCTGTTTCTCCGCTCTGATGTCTTCGATTTCACCGAGGATCTTTTTCAAAGAGACCAGCCGTGCTTCTCTGGCTTTAATCTCCCCCTCGATGTTCGCAATGCTGCGCATCATGAAAATCTGAACGGAAACAATCAAGATCGCTACAATCGCTGTGGCGGCGATAACGATGGCCAGCTGACGTGCAATATTCGTCTTTTTTTCCTTCTCTGCGACAGAACGATAAAGAAGATTGATCTTGATCATTTGTCACCTACTTTGCGCAGGGCCAGGCCCACAGAGACGGCGGCGATGGGCCGGATCTCATCGATTCGTTCGGGCTTGAGAACTTTTTTATTACAATCAATCCTTCTGAAGGGGTTCAGAATTTCTGTCTCGATTCCGAGCCGTTGCGTCAGGTCGCCTGTGATCCCGGGGATGGCGGCGACGCCTCCCGAAAGGAGAATTTTCTTGATGTGATCGCCGCCCGAGGTGGATCGAAAATAATCAATGGATCTTTCGATTTCCATACAAATCGGGTCGGCATAGCTCAACAGGGAGCTGCGGAATGCGTTCCGGGCTGCGTCGTCCGCGTCCGGTCCATCGATCTTCATGGCTTCGGCGGCCTCAAAAGTCAAGCTGCGCGCGGACTGGATGGCCTCCGTGATGGTGTTGCCCGCCAGGGTGAAGTCCCGCGTGAATATGGACATGCCGCCCCTGACGACATTAATGTTGGTAATACTGGCGCCGATATTGACCATGGCCACAATGTCCGCGGGCTCGAAGTCATAATTGGCCTCGTATACGGTTTCCAGGCAGAAAGTATCCACATCCATGACCATGACCGTCAATCCTGCGTTTTCGATGGCTTCAATATAATCCGCAATAACGCTTTTCTTTGCGGCGACGAGCATCACATCCATCTGGTTGGGGTTGTATTCGTTCTGCCCCAGGATCTGAAAATCATAATTGACATCATCCATGTTATCGAAAGGCAGATACTTGCTTGCTTCATCGTGAATCATATCACGTAGTTCCGGTTCTTCCATGGTTGGGAAGGTGACTTTCTTGGTGATGGCGGCATGTCCGGAAAGCGACACAACGAGCGCTTTCCCCTGAAGCCCGGTTCCCTTGAAAAGGATCCTTACCTTTTTCGTCAGGGCTTCCGGATCGGCCAGGATCCCGTCTTCAATGGTCCCCTTATCGAGAGATATCTCTGAAAAATGATTGAGAAGATAGCCGGTCTTGGTATCCAGAATTTCGGCAAGTTTCAGTGAACCGGAACCGACATCAAGGCCGACCAGTTGTTTCTTGCCTGCGAATATACCCTTGATATTGGGAAGGAAGCTCAGGGTGGCGCCCAGTTTTGCCGGCGCCTTGAAGCGGTCAGGTTTTTCTGCTGCGGGCTGAGTGCCGCCCGGCCCGTCTCCGGCCGTCTTCACTTTAGATCGCTGCCCGCGTGAAAATAGATCCGTCAACTTCGACATGCAATCACCGCTCGATTGAGATAAGCGTTCCGGGACCCTGACCTACTGGGAAAATCGATAAACAAGATCCCCCTTTTTTACCATGCCGAGCTCATTACGCGCCACCATTTCGATATAGGGCAACTTGCTCCGCAAAAGCACAATCGTTTTTTTCAGTTCCTTGTTATCCCGGCCAATATCCTCATTTGCTTTCTTGAGGGTCGCCAGCCGTTCATGCATCATATAGTTGTCCACCAGCCCTCTGTTTCCGAAGGCAATCAGAAAGCCCATGACTAAAACGAAACCAGCAAGGTACCGGCCAACCTTCATTTTTATTGCTGTCCTTAAGAAGGATTTTGTGTCTCGTGTTTGTCTGATACCTCAAAAAATAATCAATTACAACAAAAAAATGATGTTTTTGTAAATTATTTTGATAAAAAAACGCAACGTTTACACCGGGATGTCGGTCATTATGCACATAACTAATTAATAATATTATCGTTTTCGCAAATAATTCGGCTGCCTGATATGCTTGTTGATTTACCCGTTATAACGGCATGTTACATATATTCAGGACATTTTAAGCTATTCAGCTCCTGCCGATCTCGGAAAAAATCAAAAAATATTCGAATTTGACGGCAGGAGTTGCTGTGCTTCACCCAGCAGAAAATCTCCGCACTCAATCCACTCTTTCAGGAGATTAGCGATTTCTCTGGCTTTATAATAACTGGAGAGAGGTGCCGTGGCCACTTTTTTTCCATTCAGCATGATCGCGCCGCTGCGGAGTTCCTTGTAATTGACTTCCCCCAGGCTCTTCGGGGCGCCCTTCGGATAGTCCATGCTATAATCATAAATCTGCGTGACAATGTCTTCATCTTTAACCGACGTGTATCGAGCCATGTCTTCATCGAGAATCGGGATGGGAATGCCGATGCCCACATAAAGGGACACCCCGTATCCCAGCATGCTGGCGCCCACCAGCCATTCCGGACTCATTTCCTTGAGGTTTCCGATGACGGCAATCGTTCCGGCCCCTTCACGGGGAACGCCGTTTTTGTTTCTCGGAACATGCGGATTGTGCTGGGTCCCCGGCCAGGATACAAAACCCTGGGCGCCGCCCAGGAATATTCTCGTTCCGACGCCGATGGTCTTGTAACAGGGATCGTTGAACAGGGGGCTCAACTGTGCCGATGTCGAGTAGTTCGCATTGGCCATGCGGGGTCGCAACATCCCCATGTAGGTGTAGATCGTTTTGTCGGACATGTTCACGGCGCAACTGTAGTTCTGATAGGCATTGCGCGGATTAAACAGGGTGGCGTCCCGCAGATCATGGATCGTGATATTCTTTTCGTGCTTGCGCGCCGGATAGCAGTCCGTCCCGTATCCTTCCATTCTCAACCGGATGACATTGCCGGCCACTAAATCCTGAATAACATGACCGCCGCCGTAATTGAACTCACCCGGATAGACGCTGTTCAAGGGATCGCCCTCGGCGACCATCGTCGCTCCGATATAACAATCAACCGCGGCAAGGCCGCCATAGGCCGCGACATCATTGAGCCAGAATTTGTTGGCCTTGATGCGGGGCGCGGTATGACCCACATTCAGAAAGGCGCCGGAGGAACACATGGGAGCAAAAGTTCCCGTGGTGACCACATCGACCCGGCGTGCGGCTTCCGCATCTCCGTGCCGTTCCACGATGTCGATCATTTCCTCGGCCGTGACCACGACGGCTTTTCCCTGTTTGATTTTTTCGTTGATTTCCTGAATGGTTTTGCTGGTTTTAAGTTTTTTCATGGGATATGGCCCTCAATTTTTATGTGTGTCCGAATCCCCCATCGCCCCGGGTCGTCCGGTTCAGTTCAGTCCGGACATCCCAGTGGATGCGGCACACGCGCTGTACGATCATCTGCGCGATCCGATCTCCCCTGCGGACGACAAAGGCGTGATCGCCATGATTGATCATCAGAACGCCGATCTCTCCCCGATAATCGGCATCGATGGTGCCCGGTGCATTCACGAGCGTGACGCCGTTCTTCCACGCGAGTCCGCTGCGGGGCCGGATCTGGGCCTCGTAACCCACCGGCAGGGCGATTGCCAGCCCGGTCGGAATCATCTCCCGCTGCCCGGGAGACAGCTCAACGTCCTGCCAGACGGCCGCAAATAAATCCAGGCCGGCAGCGTGCTCCGTCATGTATCGGGGAAGCGGCAAATCATCATTCCCCGGCAATTTTTGAATGGCAACGGACACGTCTTCAATCATAAGCCCAATCGGTTATGTCAAAATGTCAGCACTTCAGAATCCCGAGCGTCAGATCTTTTTCGGTAACCGGTCCGATCGCAGCCACGCCGATAGCCGAAGGATTGAACATCTCCCCGGCCAGATTCCGGATCTCTTCAGCGGTTACGCAATCAATTTGCCGCACAACCTCTTCGGCGGGGATATGTTTCCCGAAGGCAATCTCATTTGTGGCCAGACGGGTCATTCGGTTATCGGTGCTTTCCATGCTCAGCAGAAAATTACCCTTAACCAGTTCCCTGGCCGAGTTCAATTCCCGCTCGGTGAGGGAAACATTCGTCATGCGCAGCAATTCGTCAAAGATCAGACCGGCGACTTCCCGGACATGGTTCCCGCTGGTCCCCACATAAATCCCCAGCATGCCCGTATCCGGATAAGAGGTCAGGTAAGAATGGATGGCGTAGGCCAGACCCCGCTTTTCCCGGATTTCCTGGAACAGGCGCGAACTCATACTGCCGCCTAAAACGGCATTGAGCAGAAAACCGGAATAGCGGCGCGGACTGGTGGAAGAGGGGGCGGGACAGCCCACAATCATATGGACCTGCTCCAGGTCCTTGTTAAGAACGGATATCCCGGCGGAAGCATCGGGAGGGCCGGAGCCATTCCGCCTTCCATGTCCATTTGCAGAACAGAATGCCCGGCTGACCAGCTCTGTCAGAACATCATGCTTTAAATGACCGGCCGCTGTCAGAACAACATTTTCTCCGCGGTAAGAGTCATTCACGAAACCGACAATTGCATCCCGGCCGAAGCCCTCCACAAGCTCCCGTCGCCCCAACACCGGGTAGCCGAGAGGATGGTCCTTCCAGTAGTTTTCATCGAAATAGTCATGGATATAATCATCCGGCGAATCATCCAGCAGGTTGATTTCCTGCAGCACCACAGACTTTTCCTTTGCGATTTCTTCGGGATCAAAGAGCGAGTTATTGAAGATATCCGCCAGCAGATCGATGGCCAGGGCCAGATGATAGTCGGGGAGTTTGATGTAGAAGGAGGTCAGGTCCTTGCCGGTAAATGCGTTCATGAACCCGCCCACAGAGTCGATGGCCGAGGCGATGTCGAAGGCCGTCCGGCTCCGGGTGCCTTTGAACAGCATGTGCTCAACGAAATGAGCCATGCCGTTCGTATGGCGGTTCTCATGACGGGAGCCGCACAGCACCCAGATTCCGATGGAAACGGACCGGACATGATCGATTTCTTCAGAGATGACGCGGATCCCGTTATCGAGAATCGTCTTTCTGTACATGGACGCCCAGCGCTTCCTTTCTGCTCAAGCGGATTTTCCCCTGCTTGTCGATCTCAAGGACCTTGACGGTCACTTCATCGCCTTCCTGCAGGACATCGGTCACCTTGTTGACGCGCTCCTTGGCCAGATGGGAAATATGCACGAGACCCTCCGTACCGGGCAGGATCTCCACAAATGCGCCGAAGTCAACGATTTTCTTCACCGTTCCCACATAAATCTTGCCGATTTCCGCATCTTCCGTCAGCCATTTTACCATGGCCACGGCGCGGGCGGCAGCCTCGGCGTCGCTGGAGGCGATGGTAACCGTGCCGTCATCCTCCACGTCGATGGTGACACCGGTTTCGCTGATGATATGACGGATATTCTTGCCGCCGGAGCCGATGACGTCCCGAACCTTTTCGGGCCTTACCTTGACTGTTGTAATCCGTGGCGCGTACAGGGAGATATCCGCCCTCGGTTCGCTGAGGGTCTCATCCATTTTTCCAATGATAAACAGCCGTCCCTCTCTGGCCTGGGCAAGGGCCTTTCTCAAAATATTTTCCGTCAACCCGTCGATCTTGATATCCATCTGCATGGCCGTGACGCCCTTGCGGGTGCCGCAGACCTTGAAATCCATATCCCCGGCATGATCTTCATCGCCCAGGATGTCCGACAGGACAACGACATCGTCGCCCTCCTTCAGCAGCCCCATGGCGATCCCCGCGACGGGGGCCTTCACCGGAACGCCGGCGTCCATCAGTGACAGACTCCCGCCGCATACCGTTGCCATGGACGACGAACCGTTGGAGGAAAGGATCTCGGAGACGATCCGGATCGTATAGGGAAAGACCTCCGGAGCGGGCAGGACGGGAAGCATGGCTTTCCGGGCCAGATTGCCGTGGCCGATTTCGCGGCGGCCCGGGCTGCGCAGGGGCTTGGCTTCACCCACGCAGTAGGGCGGGAAATTATAGTGCAGCAGAAAGGCTCTTCGTTCTTCGCCGCTGACAAAGTCCATGCGCTGTTCGTCCGAGGACGTCCCCAGCGTCACGACAGCCAGGGCCTGCGTCTCGCCGCGGTTGAAGAGCGCCGATCCGTGTGTCCGGGGCAGGATGCCTACGTCCGAGTTGATCGGACGGACCTCCGCCATCGACCTGCCGTCGATCCTTTTCTTTTCCTTGAGAATCATGGTGCGGAGCACGCGCCGCTCGATACGTTCCAGAATTGCGGCGACAGCACCCTTTGAAGCGGCGGCGTCGGCTGTCTGCGCGGTGATCGCCTGCTCGCGGATCTGATCAAGCCGGCTGTATCGCTCCTGCTTGCGGGGCATACGGTAGGCTTCCTCCAAAGCCGGCAAGGATGTCTCCTCAACCCTCAACGCCAGCCCCTCATCCACAACAGCCGGCGTGAATATTCTTTTTTCCTTGCCGATGGCCTCGCGCATGCGGTCCTGCAGGTCGATGACGGGCCGGAGATTCTCCAAACCGAAATTGATGGCATCCACCAGGACATCCTCATCCACTTCCGAAGCTTCCCCTTCCAGCATCACCAGGTTGACATCATACCCGTCGCCGGTTGATGAAGGAACTTTCCGGCCCACAAGAAAGAGATTGAAATCGCTTAGTTTCAAGGCCTCCTGAGAGGGATTGCAGATCATCCGGCCTTCCAGACGCCCGACACGCACACCGGCGATCGGCCCCTTGAAGGGAATATCGGATATCTCCAGCGCGGCGGAGGCCGCCAGCATGGCCGCCACGCCGCCGTCGTTTTCGTTGTCCGCAGACAGCAGCGTCGCCATGATCTGCGTTTCAAATCGATAGCCCTTGGGAAACAACGGGCGGATCGACCGGTCGATCATGCGGGACGTCAGGATTTCCCGTTCATTGAGACGCCCTTCCCGTTTAAAGAATCCGCCCGGGAACTTGCCCGCTGCATAGGTCATCTCCTGGTAATCGACCGTCAGGGGCATAAAATCGATGCCTTCCCGGCCATATTTCAAAGACACCGCCGTTACGAGGGCCACGGTATCGCCGTAAGTGGCAAAAATTGCGCCGTCGGCCTGCGCGGCAACATAATTCGTTTTCAGGGAGATAGTCCTCCCCCCAAACTCCGTACTGAACACTTCTTTCATAAGATCCCTTTTCCTTTCATCGTGGTTGATGGCGAAAGGCTAAAGGCCCATGGTTAAGGACAAGGATAAAATAAATAGGGACAGAAACCCTATTTTACAGCAGGAAAATAGGGTTTCTGTCCCTATTTATCCTTGCCTTTAACCATTTGCCGTTAGCCCAGCCGTACTGCCGAAGTTATTTTCTCAATCCCAGGCGCTGGATGATCGTGCGATAACGCTCCAGATCCTTTTTCTTCATATAGTCCAATAGCCGTCTACGCTGGCCGACGAGCTTTAGCAGACCTCTCCGGGAATGGTGGTCCTTTTTATGCTCCTTGAAATGATCGGTCAGGTAGGTGATGCGAGCGCTCAGGAGTGCAACCTGAACCTCCGGCGACCCCGTATCGGACGCGTGCAACTGGAAATTACCAATAATGCCTTTTCTTTTTTCTACATCTAACACAGCTTCTTTCCCTCCCTTTCACACTGTATTTCCTTTAATTAAACTTCGTTAAAAACTCTTAATATTTCAAAAATCTGCGTTTTTTCAGTCATGGTCGACATCTCCTGCGACGTATAAAGCGCCCTTGAAATCGCAACCAGATCCCGCCCGGCCGTCGCGAACTTTACCATATCTCCCCCGGCAAGAAAAGGGATATCATTTCCCCGCAGGGCATCCGCCGTCGGTTGACTGCCCGTTTTCAATCCGGCCAGCTGGGTCGCATCCACGATAATGGCCGGCAGTCCCGACAGGGCATCTGTCAGCCGAATCAGGCCCTCAGCAAGCAGATGTCTCTGTCGCTCGGGTGTCAATCCTTTCAGCTGCAAGGCGGATTTTTCCATAAATGGGCCGTCCGCCATCCGGCGCAACTCGGTCAGGCAGGCGCCGCATCCGAGTTTCTTCCCCGCATCCGCACAGATCGAGCGGATATAAGTTCCCCTGCTGCAAGAGACACGGAAAACCACATCGGGCAGGTCGATCCGGTCCACCGTCATGCTGTAGATTTCCACTGTACGGGATAGCGGTTCGATGTCAATGCCTTTGCGCGCCCAGGCGTAAAGAGGTCGTCCCTGGAATTTAATCGCGGAATAGCGCGGGGGGGTCTGCGTTATTTTCCCCGCAAAGGTCTTAAGTACCGCTGCAACTTCGTCCGGCGTTGTCGAAGGCGTCTGCTGCGCGATGATCCGGCCCTGCCGGTCCAGGGTGTCCGTTTCGACGCCCAGGCGCATCGTCGCCAGATAATCCTTGCGATGGTTGTCAAAGAACGGAATCAGTTTGGTGCCCTCGTTAATGCCGACGATCAAAACGCCCGTTGCCAAGGGGTCCAGCGTCCCAGCATGACCGACCTTTCTGATGCCCAGCGAGCGGCGAATCCCGGCCACGATGTCATGAGACGTCATCCCGGCGGGTTTGTCGATGACCACAACCCCGTTCATTCAGACGATGGCCTCGATCTGGGCCAGCACCAGCCGTTTGATCGTGTCGATATCTCCTCTGAGGTGGCAACCGGACGCATTGATATGTCCGCCGCCGCCCAATTTTCTGGCAACGCGCTCCACGTCAAGCCGCCCCTTGGAGCGGAAGCTCAGTTTAAAATAATTTTTCTCCAGCTCACTAAAGAGAATGGAAATTTCAACGCCTGCAATGGTGCGCGGCAGGTCCGCAAACCCTTCCGTATGTTCTTGCAGGGCGCCGGTACTGGCGAAGCTTTCCTGCGTCACGATCATAGACCCGACCTTGCCGTTCAGGTCCAGCGCCAGGGATTTCAGCACAACGGTTAGAAGCCGGATTTTCACCAGGGGGGTGTTCTCATAGATATTTTCCGAGATCCACTGCGGACAGGCGCCGTTCTCCACAAGCCGCCCGGCGATGACAAGACATTCCCGGGTGGTGTTTCCATAGCAGAAGCCGCCGGTATCGGTCAGCAGGGCGGTATAGAGGTTCATAGCCATCTCCGGCGTCAGCGTCAGCGCCATTTCCTCCGCCAGCCTGTAAATCAGCTCTCCGGTGGAACTGGCGCCGGCATCGAGCAGCGTGGCGTTGCAAAAACCGCCATTGGACACATGGTGATCAATGTTGACGAGCTGCGGGATTTTCCTGATTCGACCGGCATCCCGGCCCACCCGATCCAGCTCGCTGCAGTCTAAAATGAAAGCGGCGTCGAAGGATTCCGTCGGCGGCAGCACATGGACGATCACGTCGGCTCCAGGCAAAAATCGGTAATCGCCGGGTGTCTGATCCTGATTGTAAACGACAGCCGACTTTCCTCTGGCGGCCAGCATGTGGTAGAGGGCCAGCTCAGACCCCAGGGCGTCGCCATCGGGCCGTTCATGGGACGTAATCAAAAAAGTCGCGTTCCGGTTTATGATGTCAATGACCCTGTGTATCATCACCTGTCTCTTCCTGTTTGATTTCCGCCAGCAGCCGTTCGATGCGGTTTCCGTAGGCAAAGGAGGCGTCCTCCCTGAAGATCAGGTCCGGCACACACCGCAGTTGAAGACGCTTTCCGAGTTCCCGCTTCAGAAAGCCGGTCGCCTTGTCAAGCCCGGCCAGCGTCTCCGCATGGATCGTATCCTGGGCCAGCTCCACGAAATAAATCTTCGCCAGGCGCAGATCATCGGTCACCTTGACGCCGGTAATTGTGACGGCGCGAATCCTCGGGTCCCGGACCTGTTTCAGCAGAATGTCGGAGATTTCACGCTGGATGAGATCCGCCACGCGGTCTGCCCGTTTAAAGGTCGTCATACTTCTCCGTTGAAAATTCAGAGGACTCCATCGTCCCGGAAAAACCCGTGATTTCAATCCTGCTATGGATCACCTCGGCAATCTGCATCTGCTCGATAAAGTTCAAGAGGTGATCGATCTTGCCGTTAATGAAGCGCTGATCATTTCCGACCATGGCAAAGCCGACTTTTGCCCGCCGCAGGTGATCGTTGTCTCCCACTTCCGCGATGGAGACATTGAATTCGTTTTGCGCCCGCTTCAGTATCCTGCGTAAAACCGCCCTTTTGTCTTTGAGGGAATGGCTCTGTGCAATCCATAATTCAATGACGCCCGACCCGATAACCATGCAAACTACAGCTTCCTGTCAACTTTTTCCTTCACGTAGGCCTCCAGAATATCGCCCACATGAATATCGTTGAAATTCTCGATGCCGATACCGCATTCCATGCCCGTGGTCACCTCTCGTACATCGTCTTTCACCCTTCTCAAGGACGCGATCTTCCCGTCATGGGTCACGACGCCGTCGCGGACCACTCTGAGACCGGCATTCCGGGAGATCTTCCCGTCCAGCACGGAACATCCTGCAATGGTACCGAGCTTGGTAATTTTAAACAGATTGCGAATCTCCGCCCGGCCCTGCACCACTTCCTTGAAAATGGGATCCAACAATCCCTCCATGGCTGCTTTCACATCGGCAATCACGTTGTAAATAATGTCGTAAAGCTTGATATCCACGCCCTCCTGTTCGGCAATTTCCGTAACGCGGCTGTCCGGACGGACGTTGAAGCCGATGATGACGGCGTTGGACGCCGATGCCAGCATGACATCCGTTTCCGTGATGGTCCCGGTGGAAGAGTGAATGATTTTCAGCTTGATATCCTGCGTACTGAGTTTATTCAGAGATTCGGTCAGGGCTTCGATAGACCCCTGTACATCCCCCTTGACAATGATGTTGAGGTCTTTAGCGCCTTCCTTTATTTTTTCGTACAACTGCTCCAACGTGATTTTGGACGTTGCCGAGAGTTCGCGTTCCCGCTCCTTCCGGATCCAGTAATCGGCGATATTGCGGGCCTTTTTTTCGTCTTCCACACAGACAAACTCTGCACTCACCGACGGCACTCTGGAAAATCCGATGACCTCCACGGGCATGGCCGGCCCAGCCTGCCAAACCCGCTGGCCCTGATCGTTGATCATGGCGCGCACACGCCCGGACTCCGTTTTGCATACAAAGGCATCCCCTTCTTTCAAGGTCCCCTTCTGAATCAGAACGGTCGCCACCGGCCCCCGCCCCCGATCAAGCTTGGCCTCAATGACGACGCCCCGCGCCGGCAGGTCGGGGTCCGCCTTGAGTTCCATGATATCCGCCTGCAGCAGAATCAGCTCCAGCAGCTCTTCTATTCCCTGCTTCTTTTTTGCAGAGACCTCGGCAAAGATAGTCTGTCCGCCCCATTCTTCCGAAACCAGATGATATTGCGTCAAGGCCTGCTTGATTTTCTCCGGATCCGCCCCCGGCTTGTCCATCTTGTTGATCGCCACCATGATTGGGACGCCGGCCACCTGGGAATGGTTGATGGCCTCCACAGTCTGATCCATGACGCCGTCGTCGGCGGCGACAACTAAAATCACGATATCCGTCACCTGCGCACCCCTGGCCCGCATGGCGGTGAAGGCCTCATGGCCGGGTGTATCGAGGAAAACGATGTCCCTGTTTTTGATTTGCACATGGTAGGCGCCGATGGCCTGGGTGATGCCGCCAGCCTCGCCGTCAATGACATTGGTTTGCCGGATGGCATCCAAAAGAGAGGTCTTGCCATGATCCACATGCCCCATGATCGTGACGACCGGCGCACGGGGCCTGAGGTTCTCGGAGGGGGTATCCGCTTTCAGCAGGGGTTCCTCAAATTCGGCGGCGACGGTCTCAACCTGGTATCCAAATTCGCCGGCAATCAGCGTTGCCGTATCGCTGTCAATGGCCTGGTTAATGGTGGCCAGCAGTCCCATCCCCATCAGTTTGGCAATGATCTCGCCGGCTTTAATCCCCATCTTTTTGGCAAGCTCACCGACTGCAATGGCTTCTCCGATCCGGATGCGCCTTTTGACGGCCTTGGGAACGGTAATTTCCGTTTTTTTCATCTTGACGACGGCAGGTCGCTTCTCTTCTTTCCATTTATCGCGTCGGTCATCCCGCTCAACAATGTCAAACCGGCTGCCTTTTTTGTCATAAACCTTTTTGATCAGAGCCTTTTTTCGCATAGCCAGTTTGTCCCCGATGACAACTTCCACCGGGGCCTTGACGCCTTTTTTCCTCGTCTTATCCATTTCCTGGCGGACGGACGGAGGCTCGACTGCCTTGGGGCTGGGCGGCGTGATATCCTTAACAATTCTGATAGCCGGCTGCTGGGGAAGTTCTTTTCGACCCACGATCGTGGCGGTTTTTGTCATCTGCGGCGCTGATCCTTTTATCATTTCTGCCGGTGGCGGCTTCTTCCCTTCCGGACGGACCGGCGTCGCGTCTGTGGGTTTTTTGGGGATTTCTTCTTTTGTCACCTCGGCGACAGGTTCGCCGGAAGGCGGCGCCTTTTCCTGTTTTTCCGGAATGGCCCGCGCCGGCTCCCTGGGCTCCGTCTTTTCTTTCTTTGGCGGCTCGACAGCGGCCTTTGCCACTTCGATTTCCGGAATGACCGGGAGCTCTTCCTCCGCCACGGAACGGACAGCCCTTCTGCGAATCACGGTTGACTTAATCCTTCTTTCCTCAACTTCATGGGGTTCGGCGGCATGAATATCCCGCTTCAAGCGCTCCACATCACTATCTTCAAGTGAGCTTGAGTGGGACTTTACGGTAATACCCAGCTTTTCCAGCCGAGCGATCAGTTCCTTGTTCTCGATGCCCAGGTCTCTTGCCAGCTCATAGACTCTCTTTTTTGACATGCTTAACCCCCTGCTTCATATATCCATTCTTGACGGCTTCGTAAAAAGTCCGGATGCTCAAGTTGCGCTGCATCCTTCCGTCGTTGCGGCGTACGCCCAAGTTCGCCGCACTCATCCTGAAATGCGCGTCTTGCCTGTGGGCTTTTTTTACAAAGCCGGCCAAGATTCAACCGTTTTTTGACTTTTTATGAGTTTATCATTCTTACCGCTGTCCGGCCTGCTCTATCTCTTTGACGAGGCTGGGTCGGGTTCTCCTGATCAATCAGCTTTCCCGCCTCCTCAATCCAGACGGCAAAATGCTCTGGAGGGATATCCGGAATGGAGGCCAGGGATTCGACATCGGCGGCTGCCAGAGCGGCCACGTTCTTCCATCCCTCATTGAATAGCTTTTGTGCTGTTGCCTCATCAATACCCGGGATCTTCGTTAGAGCGAGGTGCCCTTCTTCTTCCTGACTTGCCGCGATGGATTCGCTCTTCACATCAATCTTCCATCCCGTCAATTTCACGGCCAGTCTGACATTTTGTCCCTTTTTGCCGATAGCCAGGGATAATTGGTCGTCCGGAACAATCACTTCCATGGCCCGGCTTTCGTCATACATGAAGACCCGGTTGACCTTGGCCGGCGAAAGGGCGGAACAGACATACTTGGCTTGGTCATCCGAAAAGGGAACAATGTCGATCTTTTCGCCGCGCAGTTCCTGGACGACGCTTTGCACCCGCGCGCCCCGCATTCCCACGCAGGCGCCCACAGGATCGATATCCTTATCCTTTGTTCTTACGGCAATCTTGGCCCGCTTGCCCGGTTCCCGGGCGACACTCACAATTTCGATAAGGTTTTCGGAAATCTCCGGCACTTCCATTTCAAAAAGGGCCTTGAGGAAACCCGGATGGGTCCGGGAGAGAATAATCTGCGGACCTTTGGTTATTTTCTTCACGTCAAAGAGGTAGCCGCGGATGCGCTCGCCTCGCTTGTAGGTCTCACGATGGATCTGCTCACCAAGCGGGATAATCCCTTCCGCCCGCCCCAGGTTCACAATGATACTGCCGCCGTCGAATCGCTGGACGAAGCCGTTGACCAATTCTCCGACACGATCCTTATACTCCTCATACACATTATCCCGCTCGGCGTCCTTGACCCGTTGAATGATAATTTGTTTCGCCGTCTGTACGGCAATCCGCCCGAACGTGCTGGTGTCTACCTTGATGCCCAGGCTATCGCCCGGCTCCGTCTCCTCATCGTGGTTCCGCCTGGCCTCAGCCAGCGATATCTGCATGTCCGCGTCCGTTACTTTTTCTTCCACGGATTTAAACTGGAAGACCTCAATTTCGCCAATTTCATCATTATAACGGGCTTCTATATCGACGCGCATTCCCATCTTTTTCCGTGCCGCATTGAGCATGGCCGCTTCGAGAGCTTCAATGATGATGCGTTTATCAATCCCTCTGTCCTTACCCATCTGCTCAATCAGACGTTTAAGTTCCTGAAACATTCAGTTGTCCTCCATCTTTTTGCCTTCTATGTTATAGACCAGGTGCGCCTTCGAGACCATCTCCCGCGGGATGCGGTAAGTTGCTCCGGAAACATCCACAACGAGAAATTTCTTCCCGTCATCTTCAATAAAATCAATTAGTTCTCCCATAAAATGCTTGATCCCCGCCAGTTTTTCCCGCAGGCGGACATTGACGGCAGATCCTCGATATTTCAGGAAATCCTTATCTTTGACAAGGGGCCGATCCAGGCCCGGCGAGGAGACTTCCAGCGTATAAGGGCCGGGTGGGACATCATTTACATCCAGGATATCACCGAGCTGATGACTGATTTCCGAACAATCAGCGAGCGTTACGCCCCCTTCCCGGTCCATGAAGATCCGGATGAGCCACCGGGAGGGCATCTTCAGGCATTCAGCCTCAACTAACTCCATTCCTTCGGCGGTGACGATTGCCTCCGCCAATTCCCGGATTTTCTCTTGATATTTTTGAACATTCTCTGCCACAAAAAACCCCTTTACCGCTGCGGCCACGTTGTTTCTTCGCCGTTTGCGAAGCATTTGCATCGGTTCTGAAAAAACCCTCATTTCAGAAAAAAAAAGTGGGCGCACGCCCACTCATCAGAAAGAACCGATCGATGATTTCTAGGCCGACTAACACAAACTGATGCCTATTGCAAGAAAAAATATTAGTGTTTCCGGAGATGGATGGACGCGTCAAGACGGGATGAAACCGGGAAAAATGGAGCGGGCGATGGGGCTCGAACCCACGACGTCCAGCTTGGGAAGCTGACATTCTACCGCTGAATTACGCCCGCTCAGTGTTTTCCGGTGTTTTGGACGACGGTGGCATCTTAAACAAAGACACCTGTTTGTCAAGGCTTTTTTATCTCCCGCCGGACGGCGAGGGAGCGGGCATGCCCTTCCAGCCCCTCCATCCGGGCAAAATGTTCGGCCTTTTTGCCATATCGGTTGAAGGCGGCAGCGGAAAAAGACAGAACGCTGGTTCGCTTGATAAAATCGTAGACCCCCAGCGGAGATGAAAACCTCGCCGTGCCGCCCGTAGGCAGGATGTGGTTGGAGCCGGCCAGGTAATCCCCCAGGGCTTCCGGCGTAAATCCGCCCAGAAAAACCGCACCGGCATGCCGGATATCCGCCAGGAACCTCTGCGGTTTTTCCACCATCAATTCAAGATGTTCCGGTGCAAAACGGTTAGCCAGTGTCACGGCTTCTTCGAGGTTCTGTGTCAGTACGACGGCGCCATAGGCCTCCAGAGACCGGCCGGCGACGGCCTGTTTCGGCAGTTGGGCCAGTCGGTCGCCTACCTCTGAGGCGACCCGCCTGGCCAGTTTCTCGTCGGGGGTCAGGAGTATCGCGCTGGCCATCTCATCATGCTCCGCCTGCGCGAGCAGATCCGCCGCGATGAATGAGGCGTCGGCCGCTCCATCGGCGATGATCAGGACCTCGCTGGGGCCGGCAATCATGTCGATATCCACAACCCCGTAAACCATTCTTTTGGCCGCTGTGACATAGGCGTTTCCCGGACCTACGATTTTATCCACCCGGGGAACGGATTCGGTTCCATAGGCCAGGGCTGCGATGGCCTGGGCGCCGCCGATTTTAAAGATGCGCGTGACGCCGCTTAACTGTGCTGCCGCAGCGATCAGGGGATTCAAGGCGCCGCCTTTGACCGGGGTGACCAGCAGGAGTTCCTTTACGCCGGCGATTCTTGCGGGAATGGCCGCCATCAGCACCGTGGAAGGATAAGCGGCAAGACCGCCCGGGGCATAAATACCGACTTTTTCAAGCGGTGCGATCCTTTGCCCCAATTCCACGCCGTCTTCGTCGGTGTAGCTCCAGCTTGGGATGGTCTGTCGCTGATGGAAGGCTTCGATGCGCCGGCAGGCGAACTGCAGGACTGCCATGTCTTTTCGGGTAACACGCGCTGCCTCCTCCCATTCAGGGGCGGATACTTCAACGGAGGCGGCGTCAAGGTCCGTCTGATCAAGTTGTTTTGCATAGGCAAACAGGGCGGCATCCCCCCGGTGAGCCACATCCTCTACAATATCCTTGACGGTCTGCCATATCCGGGCATCGAACACCCGGCCGCGCCCTGCAATCCGCTGGAATGTCTCTTCAAAAAGGCTGTCGCCCGTGGCAATGATTCTCATTTCAGGCTCGCACCCTCCGGATGTCGGCGCCCAGGGCTGACATCTTTTTTTCGATTCGTTGATAACCCCGGTCAATATGGTAAACGCGGGACAGTTCCGTTCTGCCTTCCGCCGCCAGCGCCGCCAGGATCAGGGATGCCGAGGCTCGTAGATCTGTAGCCATAACAGGGGCGCCGCGCAATTTCGGGACGCCCTTCACAATAGCGCTGGACCCCTGAACGACGATATCGGCGCCCATGCGCAACAACTCACTCACATGCATGAAGCGATTCTCAAATACGGTCTCTGTAATCACGCTGAGCCCGTTTCCCACGGCCATCAGGGCCATCATCTGGGCCTGGAGATCCGTGGCAAACCCGGGATACGGAAGGGTTTTCATGTCCACGCTGCGGATGTTTGCAGAACCCGAAGCCCGGATGCCCCCCGCGACAGGTGTAATGTCCATTCCCGCATCCCTGAGCTTGTTGATCAGGGCTTCCAGATGCAGGGGTTCGCAGCCTCTGAGGGTGACGTCCCCCCCGGTGATTCCGGCGGCGATCATGAAGGTGCCCGCCTCAATGCGATCCGGAATGATCGAGGCTTCCACCGGATACATCCGATCAACCCCGCTGATCGTAATGACGTCCGTGCCCGCCCCGGAGATCCTGGCCCCCATACGATTCAGGATTTCGGCCAGATTGACCACCTCGGGTTCCTTGGCCGCATTCCCGATCACCGTTGTCCCTTCAGCCAGACAGGCCGCCATCATGATGTTTTCCGTCCCCGTTACCGTAGAAAGGTCAAAGAAAATATCGGCGCCCCGGAGTCTTTCGGCCCGGGCCTCCACATATCCGGCCTTGAGTTCCACGTTCGCGCCCATATCCTGCAAGGCCTTGATATGCAGGTTCACGGGCCGGGCGCCGATGGCGCAGCCGCCCGGAAGCGAAACCCGGGCCACCCCCATCCGGGCGACAAGGGGGCCAAGCACCAGGATGGACGCCCGCATGGTCTTGACCAGGTCATAGGACGCTTCACAGTGCGTGAGCTTGGCTGCGTTCACCCGGACGGTTTCCTCGCCCTCAATTTCCACGCCGAAGCTGCCCAGGAGTTTCTTGATCGTCCGGATGTCCACGAGATCGGGGATATTGTGATAGGTGTTCCAGCCTTCGGTGAGCAGGGCGGAGCACATAATCGGCAAGGCCGCGTTCTTCGCACCACTGATATGCACCTCGCCGCTGAGCCGCCGGCCGCCCTGGATGATCATTTTGTCCATGCTGCCTGTTTTCTCCTTGCCACGGCCACCCGGTCCAGGCCGGCATCGTCCCGGCGGAACCGAATCTCTTCAAATAGATCTGCGGCCGCAAGCATAGCTTCGACCCGCTGACGTTGATCCGACCCGATTTCCAGGAAGAGCCGGCCGCCCTCGTTCAGGTATTCGGCGCATTCGGCAATGATTTGTTCATGAAAAATGGTCCCCACGGGACCAGCCAGCAACGCCGATACCGGTTCATAATCGCGCACATCCAGCGGAAGCGTCTCAAATTCCGTGGCGGAGATGTAGGGCGGATTCGAGACGATTATATCAAATTTTCCCGATAAAGGGGTAAATAAATGGCCCACCAGAAAGGTCATCCGTTGTTCAACGCCGTGGCGTCTTGCATTGCGCCGGGAAACGTCCAGAGCCCCCGGCGATATGTCCGTCGCAATGACATGGGCATGCGGCAGTTCCCATGCCAGCGCAACACCAATGGCCCCGCTTCCGGTTCCCAGATCCAGGATACGGAAACCGGAAGATACGACAGCGGCACAGACCTTCAGAACTTCCTCAACAAGACATTCCGTATCCGGTCTCGGAATCAGGACCTGCTCGTTCACCTCAAAGACCAGCGACCAGAATTCTTTCCGTCCCAGCAGATAGGCCACCGGTTCGCCCCGGAGGCGTCGTGCGGTCATGGACTGGAAGGCCGATACTACTTCCTGGGTCAGGGATTCTTCCGGATTTCGGTACAGATACAGACGGTCCACCTCCAGAACGTGCGCCAGAATGACCTCTGCATCCAGCCGGGGCGACGCCAGTCCCTGCTCACCGAAATCCCTTGCCGCCCGATGGATGCAGCTCCCGAGTGTAATGACTTCACTGTACGTCATTTTTCCGCACACCCTGACCTTGCGCCCCTCAGGGGGAAGTCTCTGTTGTCGATTTTTTGCAGTTTCATTAAAAGCGGCGTGTTTAAACAACCCCTGTGATGTTCAATGCAAAATGGCTTCGTCGTCAGCCCGATGATCCCTTCAGTGCCCCCGCTTGAAAATGGGTCGTCAGGGCGTCGATCACGTTCTGGATATTCCCGTCCAGATAGTTTTCCAGACTGTAGAGGGTCATGTTGATGCGGTGATCCGTCACCCGCGACTGCGGATAGTTATAGGTCCGGATCCGTTCGCTCCGGTCGCCGGTTCCCACCTGGCTCCGCCTGTTTTCGGAAATTTCCTGATTCTGCTTGGCCACCATGGTGTCCAACAGGCGCGCCCGGAGGACCTTCATGGCCTTGGCCTTGTTTTTCAGTTGGGATTTTTCATCCTGGCAGGTTACGACAAGCCCGGTCGGCAAATGGGTAATCCGAACGGCGGAATCCGTCGTATTGACGCTCTGACCGCCATGCCCGCTGGAATGATAGACGTCGATCCGGAGTTCATTGGGATCGATGTTGACCTCCACGTCGTCAGCTTCCGGCAGAATCGCCACGGTCACGGCTGAGGTGTGGATCCTCCCCTGGGCCTCGGTCAGCGGCACCCGCTGCACCCGGTGGACGCCGCTTTCGTATTTCAACTGGCTGTATGCGCCCTGGCCGGCAATGAGAGCGATGATTTCCTTGAATCCTCCCATGCCGCCCGCAGGTGTGGAACTGATGATCTCCACCTTCCATCGGCGTATTTCCGCGTACCGGGCGTACATGCGGAACATATTCCCCACAAACAGGCCCGCTTCATCGCCACCCGTTCCGGCCCGGATCTCGAGAACGACATTCCGGTCGTCGTTCGGGTCCTTCGGCAGCAGCAGGATTTTGAGCCGTTCTTCAAGCTGAGTCAGGCGTTCACGGAGTTGGGGCATTTCCTCCTTGACAATCGACTTGAGCTCCTCGTCATTTTCGCGCAGCAGGGCCTGTCCTTCTTCGATCCGTTCCCGAACCGACTCGTATTCCCGAAATGCCTCCACCAGGTCGGAAAGATCCGAATGCTCCTTGGCATACTTCTGATAGAGCGGCTGCTTGCTCACCACTTCAGGGTCGCTTAAAAAAGTTTCAATCTCGCGATACCTGGCGTCGATTTCTTCGAGTCTTTTAAACATATTCCCTTTATACAAAATGATTTCGATAGAATATTAATAAACCGGAGGGAAAAGAAAAACGAATTCGCAAAAAAAGTCCGGATGCTGCGTTGCACGACATCCTTCGTCATTGCGGTGTATGCCCAAAGCACGCCTCACCTGGATGGGGACACGACTCTGTCATGTCCCCATGCACCTTGCCTGCGGAGCTTTTTACAAAGCTGCCGAACCTGGACAGGGTTCGGACTTTTTTTGAGTCCATCAAGAATGGACAGAAGCGCCGGCCTGCGACCAGGTGAGCATGGCCCCTCCTGAAAGGCTCGACGGGCGCCATGAATCGTCCTGAAGCGATGCGCGGGGTTGTTTAAGCTGTTTTTTTCTGCCCCTGGCCGGCGTATTTGTTCCTGAACCGTTCGACCCGGCCGGCGGTATCCATGATCTTCTGCTTACCCGTCATAAAGGGGTGGCACTGTGAACAGATTTCCACCTTGATCTCCTTTTTCGTTGACCGGGTTTCAATGACATTGCCGCAGACACAGGTAATGGTCGTTTCCGTATATTCCGGATGAATTCCTTCTTTCATGGCAACTCTCTATCCTCCTCAATGACAATCCCCTGCCGCCGCAACATTTTACGGTTTGATGGCAGGGGGCTGTATTGTAAACATTTTAAAAAAAAACACAACTAAATATTTGTTTACTAAATATTTGTTTACGAATTCATGGAATCCAGAAACGCCTGATTCGTTTCCGTCTTCCGGACCTTATCCATAATGAACTCCATGGCGTCCACCGGATTCATCTCCTGCAGCAGCCGTCTGAGAATCCAGATTCTGTTGAGATTAGCCTTCGGGACCAGGAGCTCTTCCTTGCGCGTCCCGGAACGGATGAGATCGAAAGCCGGGAACACGCGGCGATCGGCAATGCGCCGATCCAGGTGTAGTTCCATATTGCCCGTTCCCTTGAATTCCTCAAAAATGACTTCATCCATGCGGCTGCCCGTATCGATGAGGGCCGTGGAAATGATCGTCAGGCTGCCGCCGTTCTCAATGTTTCGCGCGGCGCCGAAGAACCGTTTTGGCTTGTGAAGGGCATTGGAGTCCACACCGCCCGACAGCACCTTGCCGCTCGGCGGGACCACCGTGTTGTAGGCCCTGGCCAGACGTGTGATGCTGTCCAGCAGAATCACCACATCCTTGCGATGCTCCACGAGCCGCTTGGCTTTCTCGATGACCATTTCGGCCACCTGCACATGCCGTGTGGCCGGTTCATCGAAGGTGGAGGAGATGACTTCTCCCTTGACACTGCGCTGCATGTCTGTGACTTCTTCGGGACGCTCGTCAATAAGCAGCACCATCAGGGTCACTTCCGGGTGATTGGTTGTGATACTGCGGGCTATGTCCTGCAGCAGGACGGTCTTGCCTGCCCGGGGCGGCGACACGATCAGGCCCCGCTGACCTTTTCCGATGGGGGTGAACAGATCCATGATCCGCGTGGACAGGTTTTCCGGATCGCTCTCCAGGTTCAGCTTCTCTTCCGGATAAAGCGGCGTGAGGTTGTCAAAGAGGATCTTGTCCCGCGCGGCGTCCGGACCTTCAAAGTTGACGGCGTCCACCTTGAGCAAGGCAAAATATTTTTCCCCCTCTTTGGGCGGACGGACCTCTCCGGACACCGTATCTCCGGTGCGGAGGCTAAATCTCCGGATCTGAGACGGCGAGATATAAATATCATCCGGACTGGGCAGGTAGTTGTAGTCAACCGCCCGCAGGAATCCGAACCCGTCGGGGAGAATTTCCAGGACGCCGGTCCCGGAAATAACGCCGTTCTTTTCGGCCTGCGCCTGGAGAATGGAAAAAATCAGATCCTGCCGCCGCATGCCGCTGGCGCCCGCCACGCTCAGGTCCTTGGCCAGCGAAGTCAGTTCGCTGATGGGTTGTCTTTTGATGTCTTCAATATTCATGAAAAATTCCTTATGCGAAGTTTTATCCGGCGACGCTGCTTCCGAAACGTCGTTTACAGTTGGGACGATTGCTTTTGTGCGACCCGAAGTTCTCATAGGAGATGACGGAAAAGATCGTAAATTACGGTATTTTAAATAAGAACGTGGATTTTATGGGTTGCTCATCTGGTCTCTTGAAGCTTTCCATTAAGGAAGGACTTAATCAACGCCTTTTGAACGCTGAGGGTCTACTATAATAAACAATGCAGTCCTGTCAAGCATTTTTTGAAACAGCTCTTTTTGAAATCATCCTGAGTATGCTCACCGGATCATGATAAAGTTCAACTGCCGCCCGGTATCTCCGCCCTGCGCGCGGTGTGAAAAGAAAAGCTCCGGATGACAGGACGTGCAATAATCGGCGGTACGAATGTGTTCCGGCGGCAGACCTGAGCGCAGAAGCTGCTTCCGGTTTGCCAGAAAAAGATCGAGCATCCATTTTCCTTCCTCACTGCGGGCATGAAAAAAGGAATCCCGCTCCGGATGGCGGCTCATGGCTTGATACACGCCGGTGTCGACTTCATAGCAGCAGGGTCCGATGGCCGGTCCGATAGCGGCGAACAGATCGGACGGACGAACGCCAAACCACTGCACCATTTCCCCGACGGCCTTTTCGACAATCTGCAGGGCTGTTCCCTTCCACCCGGCATGGACGGCGCCGATGACCCGGCGGAGGGGATCGGCCAGAAAAACCGGCACACAGTCGGCGGTTTTGATGCAGAGGGCCAACCCCGGACGGTCCGTCACAACGGCGTCCAATTCCGGCGGTGGATTATGTGCGGAAAGCGGCGTCTCGCCGTCGATCACCCATACGCCATCCCGGTGCACCTGACAGACAAGTAGAAATTGCGAAACGGATATCCCGAAGGCCGCCGCAATCCTTTCGATGTTCTGACGGACCTGATCGTTGCCGTCTCCCTCACGGGCGCTTACATTCAAACTGGCAAACGAACCGCCGCTGACACCGCCCTGCCGCGTACAGAAGGCATGGATCACGAAATCCAGCTCCTTTTCGGCGAGGCACTCGATATATTTGATGGATGCTTTCTGTGCGATGCGGAACATGGCAGTTCTTTCTTTTTTACCGATTCGTCAGCCGGCGCAGCGCGTTGCACAATTGCGCCATATCAGCCGGAGGCGATGACGAGAAAGCGAGCGGTTCGCCGGTCAGGGGATGGCTGAAGCTCAGATGCGCGGCATGCAGGGCCTGCCGCTTCATCGTCTTTAAAGCGGTCCTCAAAGCAGGTTCTTTAACGGTGTTGGCCCGAGGGGCGTCGCCGTAAACGCTGTCGCCCACCACGGGATGGCCGATGGCGTGCAGATGCACGCGGATCTGGTGGGTGCGGCCGGTCTCGATATCCACCTCAAGCAGGGTCGCCGCGCCGTACCGCTCCTGCACCTGCCAGCGTGTGGCAGCCTCCCGCCCGCGGCTGCTCCGGGTGGACATCTTCTTGCGGTCCTGGGGATGCCGACCCACGGGCAGGTCGATCAGGCCCTGGTCCTCCTTTACATCGCCATAAGCCAGGGCCAGGTACGTTTTTGTTACCTGTCGCAGCTTGAACTGCTGCGCCAGCGCTTGGTGGGCGCGGTCCGACTTTGCCACCATAAGCAGTCCGGAAGTGTCCTTGTCGAGCCGGTGGACGATTCCCGGACGCAACAGCCCGCCGATCCCGGACAGGTCCCGGCAGTGGAAGAGAATGGCATTGACCAGGGTTCCCTGGCGGTGCCCCGCAGCGGGATGGACAACCATGCCGGCGGGCTTGTCCACGACCAGCAAGGACGAGTCTTCATAGATCACGGAAAGCGGAATATCTTCCGGCACAACGTCATATTCATCCGCCGGCGCGATTTCGCAATCAATCGTCTCGCCTTCCCGGACCTTGTGGCTTGACCGGACCGGACGGCCCCCGGCCCGGACGGCGTCCTGCTGGATCAGCCGCTGAACCCGGGACCGGGACAGGGACGGGTCGCGGCGCGCAAGAAACACATCGAGCCTCTGGCCCTGTTCCCCCGTTTCGACGATATATGTATGCCGCTGCGCTGGATTCATGATGACTTGAACGTGTGAAAGCCCTTTTTGATCAGGGCGAATTCCTCTTCGGCAATGGTCCGCAAATCGAGCAGCAATGCATCGTCGACAATCCTCGCAATGATCGGAACATTGAGCTGTCGCAGTCGCTCTTCGATTTTATTGACCGGAAGCGATGCACAGCGAACGCTGATGAGCGCGGTCGGGATTTCCTGTGTGGGCAGCGAGCCGCCACCGGCCAGCGAAACGCCCTTTTGCAGGCTGAAGGTAAATCCGGGCAGATTGAGCCGCCGCAAACCGCTCAGCAGGCGCCTGGCCATCCGTGTCATTTCGCTGACGGGCGCGGTCAGGGCCTGCAGGGTTCTGATTTCGGACATTGCCGTTTCGGAATTGAGGTATTGGATCAGCGTCGCTTCGAGGGCCGCCAGCGTCAGCTTGTCGATGCGCAGGGCGCGATTGAGTGGATTGTTTTTGATTTTCCTGAGTATTTCACGTTTCCCCAGGATGATCCCGGCCTGGGGGCCTCCCAGAAGCTTGTCGCCGCTGAACGTCACCACATCCACGCCCGTGAGCAGCGTGTCGGCAACCGTGGGTTCCCGCTCCAGACCATAACGTTCGAGGTCAATCAGGCAGCCGCTGCCCAGATCATCCATGACCGGAATGCCGTGTTTCTTTCCGAGGGCGACAAGCGCCGGCAGGGCGATTTCTTCCGTAAAGCCGACAATTTTATAATTGCTGGTGTGCACCTTGAGGATCAGCCCCGTCTCTTTTGAGATGGCCTTTTCATAATCCTTCAGGTGCGTCCGGTTGGTGGCGCCCACCTCCCGGAGCCGGGCCCCGCTTTTTTCCATGACCTCGGGAATGCGGAATTCTCCACCGATTTCAATCAGTTCCCCACGTGAGACAATCGCTTCTTTCCCCGCCGCCAGCGTATTGAGCACGAGCAGCACGGCGGCGGCATTGTTGTTGACCACGAGGGCGTCTTCGGCCCCCGTGAGCGTACAGAGAATGCCCTGCACATGGTCATAACGCAGCCCGCGCCGGCCTTGCTGCAGATCAAATTCGAGGTTGGAATATCCCCGGCTGACCTCGACGATCGCGGCGACAGCCTGGGGGCAAAGCGGCGAGCGCCCAAGATTGGTGTGCAGGATGATGCCCGTGGCGTTGACAACACGGCGCAGACGAGGCTTATGCAGCAATTCGACCCGCTCGCGAACCCGGTCCGCAACCTGTTCGCCCGGAGGCATGCGCCATTGATCCAGATCAACCGTCCCGGAAAGAATGCGCTCGCGCAGGTCGCCCACCACGGCGCGGCAGACCTCCTTGACGATCTCCTTTGCAGTCCTTTCAAAAAGGCCCTGTTTTTCCAGAATCAGCAGGATGTCGTCGATTTTGGGCAGATGCTTAAGCAGTTCTTTTCTATGATCATCCATGATGTTGTCCTAGCTATATTATCCTCGCTGCCATTTCCGGTTCATCCGGTTGATGCCAGAATTTCTTGTATTGGTAATATTTGCTTGCCATGGCGAATCGTAAGAACAGAGATTTGTTTCTTTTCTATGCGATAAATGATGCGGTAATTGCCGTAAATCAGCTCTCTAAATTGCTTGTTTCTAATTTCAGGGACAACCCTGCCGATTTCAGGAGAAGATTTTAGCTGCTCAACTTTAGAAAAAACTGTATTGATCCATATTTCTGCAGCCGATGGTTTGTCTTGAGCAATATAACCCGCTATTTCTGAAACCCTATCGACAGCCAATGGGGACCAGACTATTTTCATTTTATGACTCGCTTCAAAACTTGTTCTTTTGCATCCTCATGATCTATACCCTGCCCATATTCGATCTGGCTCAGGGATATCTGAATATCTGTCAGAAGCTCAAGTTTCTCTTGCATCGTCTCATATTCATGTGCATCTAAAAGAACAGCAACACTTTTCCCATGTTGAGTAATTATCACAGGTCTTTTTGTATCGTGGACTTGCTTTATGAAGTTTGCAATACCCGTCCTTACCTCAGACAATGGTTTGATATCATGATTGATATTTAGTCTTTGCATCAGGCACCTCGTTTATAAGTTCTATATTCAGTACAGTATAGCGTACAATATATGGAGCAGTCAAGAATTTTTCCGGGTATAACGGCGGAGCTAAGCGGCGGCCTGAGCATGCGGGAAGCCCCGCTTCCTGTGCAGGCAAAATGCCGACCGTCTTCAGCGATTTGTCGGCTGAAGTGCTTCATTGTCGGGCTTTGCCGCTGATTTCAAGTATTTGTACGCGAAGAACCAATGTCTTGTTCAGCATTTTTTCCGTGAAATCCCAAGTGCCGCTTCCATACTGACGCATGATCCATTCAAGTGCATTGATCCTGGCTTCCAAGGTATCCAATATCTCAGCGGTGCCTGATCCGATGACACTCTCGTATTTTGCTCCCCAGTTGCAGGCTTGTTCCGACGTGATAATATCATGAAGGATATCAAACTCGAAACATACACGATTATTCCTCCTGATAATGCCAATTTTTCTTCCTTCACGTGCGGCATGAAAGTAGAGGAAGCAGCCATCATAACCGAAACTGAGGGGAACAACATAAGGCAGACAATCGTCACACATTGCAAGATGACAAACCCGGCAACGCCTGATGATGCCGTCAATATCTTTCCTGTCTGTTATTTCTCTGTCGTTACGACGCATTCTTCATTTTCATCCGTCCAACGAAAAAATCACCGGCCCGAGGAACGAGGGGTCCTGTGGATTGATTGGTTGGCCATTTCTTATCTCTTGGGAAAATACTTCACATTACTTATATTTTTGAAATCTGAATCCTGAGTCCAGAGAATAGCTTTGAACTCCTGCGCCGTTGCGAGAATGATACTGTCCGCCACGGGAAGGTTATGCTCCAAGCTTAGCTTCGAAGCGGCGATTGCCAACGGCGCATTCATGTCCACAACTGTTCCTTTTTGCATAGCCACAACTGCCTGCAGCGCTTCATTCTCGCCGGACTCCCGGAAAATGACCTTGAAGACCTCGTAAATCGTTACCGTTGGGACGACAAGTAAAGCCGAATCACTGAGCGGGGCTAAGAAATGCTCGGCATTAGGTTCATCAGCGAAGTAGGCAAGCCAGCCGGAAGAATCAACGATATTCATACCCTATCTTCCTCACGGTTGAATTCCGTATTAATGCCCTTGAGGAATCCACGGAGTTCTTTGATATCGCGTTCCGGTATAAGTTCAATGCGACCGGCATATTCAACAATTTGCATTTTTTGGCCTGGATAAAGCTTCAATGCCTCCCGAACAGTCTTAGGTATAACGACTTGATATTTTGGTGATACGGTTACTGATTGCATACCAATACCTCCATCGATCTATTTTGTGCTACGATATCATGATCGATACGCCTTTGTCAATTATGTTGATGGCAAACGGCGGAGCTAAGCGGCGGCAAAAATTATTTCGCTTCATCGGTAAACGTCTTTTCGATGACCAACTTTGACTATCCAAACGGTAAGCATCTCGTCTTGAATGGAATACGCGATCCTGTATCGGCCTTGACGAACACGATACCTCTCCTGACCGGTCAGCTTTTCACAGCCTGGAGGCCGAGGATTATCCGCCAGCGCCTCGATACGATGGAGAATCTTCTCGAGATCTTTCTTGGGAATTGCGCTGAAATCTTTCTCAACTGATTCCCTGAAGTAGATCTTATATGCGGCCATCTCGCCTCAGTCTTTTCACCATTTCGTCATAGGCGATGAGAGGCTCTCCGACTCTTTCCCCGAATGCCCCGATATCCTCGGCATCCTCTGCAAGGGCTTCCTTGACGGCATCATTCACAAGGTCCGATACCGACCGTGAGGTTTCAACCGCTTTCAGCCTCAGTGCCTTGTGCAACTCGGGGTCCAAATATACCGTGGCTCGTTTAGCCTGTATGGCCATAACGTCACCTCCTTATGTAGCTATGTCACCATAGCACCACGACGTCATTATATCAATATCATCATCTTTGTTCTCTAAAGCTAACGACAAATTCACCGGGCGCGTTAGCGCTCCAGTGAAATAAAAAGTTAGATATTTTATAAACCTGGCCCACCTGGAATTGCCAGTCCTCCATATATATTGATCATAAAATAGACTGGATCGTCCGAATCAAGCTTGTGAAGCACCTCATCACTTACCCACTCGTTTCCCGAAATCGAATATGCTTCATTGTATGGTAGAGCGACAGCCTTAACAGAGCGCACTTGTGAATCGTCCAAGTAGACTATACCTATTAATGCGTCCAGGATTGGCTTGATAACGTTATCTACATCGGCTCTGATTCCTTTCTGCGTATGGTAGTAAATTTCGATGTCTATTCGAGTTGAGCGGGTAGGAGATGACACAACGGCAAGGGCAGCTTGCCGGATTTTTTCAGTGTATCGTTCTTTTCTACTCTTTCGAAACGATTGAGGATACCCTTCAACCCAGATTCTAAAGATTGGCTTTCGACGTATCACGGTTTCTTTTATTCCATCTAACAATTAATATACAAACTTCGCTTTTTCCGATTATTTGGATTTCACCTTAACATGGGTCATCTTCTATTCAAAGGAAAATATTCCATGATTACAAAATGATATATCTTAAAATCGTTTCGGATATTATGGTGATAAGGGATAAAAGCGCGGTTCGTAAAACCTGGCTCCGCCTCTCTACGCCCCCAATATCTTGTCTGCCGCTATCATGGCTGAGGAAAAGCTGATGTCGCCGGAGCAGCCGTCGCCCCGGACGGTGTCGCCGATCAGATAAAGTCCCTTGATGGTGGGGCATTCGATATCAGGTCTGTGGGGTTTCGACTGGGCCGGCGTCAGGACATTGCCGTTCAAGACAGGCACAACGGCCTTTCTTTCCTTGACGACCCTGGGCATAAAATCCGGGAAAATGGTCGAGATGGTGTCTTTCAGCCTCTTTTCCGTCTCCTCGACGGTCTTCTGATCGCCGTCAAAGTGCCAGGGAAGCATGATGCCCCAGGTCGAAAGATATTTGCCGGGCGGCGTGAAGGAATCATCGGCATTCGACTGGAAGCGCGCCCATATGGGGATATCAACGCCGAGGATACCGGAGCGGATGTTTGTAACGGGCCTGTCTGTAATGAAGTCGATGGTCAGGCCGGAGCTGTGCTCGAGATTCTTTGCGTAAGCGAGCGTGGCCTTTGGCAGTTGCCGGTTGTCAATCAGGTCCGGCAATAAGGGCAGCCTCGCGGCAAAGATGACGTTTTTGGCTCTGTACGTTGCCTTGTCTGTTTTAACGCCCGTCACCTCGGCGTTTTCAGTCATGATCTCTTGGGCCTTTTCATTGAGATGTATTTCGCCGTTTGTGTCGATGTGCTTTTTGAGCTTTGAGAATAGCTGGGCGGAGCCGCCTCTGGGCTCACCGACGCCGACTTTGGCCTTAAAGACCCGCTGCAGGAATTCAATGACCTCGCCTGCACTGACTTTATCAGGCGACGGGCACATGATGGTCATGCCGAGAAACGGCAGGAATGCCTCGAGATCGGGATGCCGAAACGATGCGTTATAAAAATCAAGCAGGGTTTTATCATACCACTTGAGGGGATCGGCCTTTTTGATCCTGATCAGCAAAACGAGCAGCGCCAGCCTTGCTCCAACGGAGAGCATGGGCGTTTTCAGGAACCCCGCGGGGCCTGCAGGTCTCTCCCAGAGCCTGCCCCTGAATATCAGCTTTGCGTCTTTGGCTTCGGGAAGGAAATCGATTGCATCGCCCAGCCTTCGGAAGACAGCGTTTGCGATGCCCATGTGTGAGAGCCTGTGGGAATGGGCGCCGTATTCCCATACATAGCCCGCCTCGTCCGTGTATGAGCGGGCCCTGCCGCCGATGGCGTCTGACGCTTCAAGGACGAGGACTTTCCGGCCCGCATTCGCCAGCAGGGCTGCGGCGCTCATTCCGGCGTAACCCGCTCCGATGACGATTGTATCCGCCATAAGGAATGTCCAAATCCGCTTTTAAACGTCTTTCTTGAGATCGCCGATGAACTCGTCAACGGTCTTTCTGCTTTCGTGCTGCATCAGGATGTCATGGGCCAGATCGCCGCACAGCCTGTCATCATGGTCCGGCGCAAGATCCCACTTTTTCATGATCCAATCGCCCGGCCGTTTGAAAAAGACAGTGTTCGACATGGGGTTCAGCCACGCAGGATATTTCATTTCGTCAAGCCTGTCCTTTTGATACTGCGCGGTTTCAAGAATGTATGCGGCTTGTTTCTTATATTCCTTCTCGCCGTTACGGGTTATTTGCCACCAGAACTTCAAGGCCCCCAAGGCCGAACGGGAACAGGTGATGGTAGGAACGGCATCGTTGAGATAGGGTACCCGAAACGGGTTTTGGCTGTTGAACACCTCGTTCGTTGTGATGAAAAGGCCCAGAGGCTCATCGAACCCGAAGAATTTATGCCCGCTGACGGCAATTGCGTCAAAAGAAAGCTTCTGCCTGTTGACGACGTCCCTGAATGGAGAAAATGGCAGATAGCCGCCAAAGAGCGCCGCATCCAGCATGGTGTAAACAGCGGGCGGATTTGCCCGGCGAAGAGCGGCGGCAATAGCGGGATGATCGTCAATAGCCCCTTTGAACGTAGTCCCGATGGCAACGACCACCAGCGCAGGCTTTGACGGGTCGATCGCCTTTTCAAAGGCGGATACGTCCATTTGACCCATAGGAACGGCCGGGATGATCCTCAGTTCGAGGTTTTGCAAGTCCGCCAATTTTTTGATGGAGTAATGAGCCTGGTCGGAAACATAGACAATGGGCAACTGCTTCGTCTTTGCCTGGAGGTATTTGACCCCGAAATACATGCCGTGCATATTGCCGTCCGTTCCGCTGTGGGTCACCATGCCCCAGGCCTCGCCGGGCTTGAAGCCGAATAATGGCGCGAAATATTCTATGACTTCATTCTCGAAAGCGTGGCTGTTCATCAGGGCGCTTTCTTTTCGAGGGTTGCCCACGTTGTTCATCGAAACATTGCACAGCCCGGAGTCAACGAACCACTTATAAAAGTCTTTCATGTTGAGGTTCTGATTGATGGGATAGCCCACGGCATGTTGCTTTCGTTTGATCACTTCTTTGGCAAAGGCGTTTAAGCGATTCATGGGAAGGGGAGCTGCAAAGGCGTCACCGACCATTATCCCCGATGGCCCCTTGATCATCAGGTCTTTCAGCGTATCGGCTCCCGCCACTCCAACTGCCACAGCGCCCGCAAGGTTGATAAACTCTCGACGATTCATAATTTTGCCTCCTGAATTGAGTTGAGCAGACCGGTTTCTCCCGATGCTACAAGTTGAAGTTTGTTTCTCCGTTATCCGCTTACCTACCCGCGAACCTTCGTAATGACTTTTTTCAAAATCTCAACCAGACTGTCAAAATAGCGTGTAAATTCGGCTTCATCGGCCAGATACGGCGTCATGATGGCTGATCTCAGCACCAAAACGGAGGGCGTTTTCCCCCATTCAGCGTTGTCTAACCCGCACTTCCGGACAAAATCAAGCGGCGTGCTGCCGTATTCCGCCGGAGAAAAGACGGTCTTGGAGGTAATGAAATCCTTTTTCATCAAGTCTCCGGATACGTAGGAGCATTCGTCGTAAATGGCCTGGTTCAGCTTATTCATGGCTTCCAGGCTGGTGTTTCCGACTTCCCTGAGCACGTAATCGACTATGTTCAGATCGGGCTTGACCAGCGGCACGAACTTGTATGTCCGGCCGTTTTGCGCCTTGAAAGGTTCCGTCTTGGCCATTGATTCGTATAACATGTTTGCCGTCTTGATCGTACGGCCGAGCAGTTGCCCGTAGCCGCCCATGTTAAGCGGTAACACCTGATGCGCGGTCCAGACTGCGGCGGCGGCCGCCCCCGGCTTTGAACCTTCGAGGACATAGTGACCAATACTCACAGGGGCTTTTGCCCGCAAATCCTGGACGTAGGCCGCATGGAAGGTCTGAACGGCCAGTATCCGCTTGTCTTTGAAGACAACCGCTCCGGCAGGGTAGGGAATATAGCCCAGCTTATGACAATCAATCGTCACGGAATCAGCTTCCGGCACGGCTTTGTATGCTTCATACACGCTTTCCTGCGGCCATGATGCGGCTTCAGAAATAAGGTAACGCTCCCGCGCGGTTTTTCTCACCTGATCCAAGCTCATAAACGCCTCCGATTCGTCAATGAACATACTTCGGATATAGCCTCCGTAGGCGGCGTCAATGTGATAATAGAAGCCGATTCCGCGACGGGCGAATTTTTCCCGCAGTGCAACGATCCGGTGTGTTTCGTCCACCGCCCCTTCTTCCGTGCTGCCCAAGACCGATACCACGGCCAGGATGGGGATTTTTTTCTTTACCAGTCCGGCGATTGTCCGATCCAGAGCTTCAATGTCCATGCGGTAATTTTTATTTACGGGAACGGCAATGATGTTTTCGCTGCCGATGCCGAAGACGTCAGCCGCCTTGTCCCAGGAATAATGTCTGGACTGAGGTACGAGAAGTTTTCCGAGCTTTTTGGGATCAACGCCTTTTCCTTTGACGGTATGTTTAAGGATGGTTTCGTATTGGGGGCTGTTTTTGACTTTATCGAGGAGATCCAGAGCCTGATTGACCGGCATGTTTAGCAGGCGTTGTTCGTTTAGCCCCTTTACCAGCTCCGGCGCGACGACTTTGACGGCCAAGGGCAGGGATTTCAGGTTTCTGGCATACCAGAGGGCCTGGAAGTTGGCATTCGTGCCGCCGGAGGTGATGTTTCCCCATGCTTTTTCGGGATTGTATCCAAGCAACCGGGCTAACTGCAATCCAACCTCAAGCTCCATTTCGGTCGTGGCCGGCCCGCCTTCATAAACGACGTTGTTTGAATTGTAGAGCATGGCGGCCATGTAGCCGATAACGCCGGGGAGAAGCAGATCGGCGTTCATGTGCCCCAGGTATCTGGGTGAGAACCAGGGGTTTGAACCTTTTTGCAGCCTCGTGGAGAGCGATGACAAAACCTTCTTCAGCTTCTTCCGGGCATCGGCCGCTTCCGGTGAGGCGAGGTTTTTACCGCTGATGGCCTGTGGATCTTCGGGATGGAAACTTTGTCGCCACATTACATGCTCTTTCATCATCACATTCAGCATATCAAGAAAGAAATCGCCGGTTTCGCCTTTAGTGCCGAGAAAAAGCGCGTCCACTCGGGGATCGGGTCCCGCGCCTTGTCCGGCATGGATCGGGGCCGCTGAACCGGCAAGTATCGCGGCCGCAATCATTACGGCGAAAAATACCTTTATTTTGCAGTTCATTTGTTGCCTCCTTTGTATGGTATTATCCGATTTTTAAGGTCTCATCGCCGCTTGCATTATCATCAGTGATAAAGTAAATTATTCTCAGGAGCAAAAAAACATGTTTGCCAGACCGAAAGAGGCGGCCACGGTTATTCTTCTGCGTCGCCGCGAGGAACAGCCGGCCGAAGGTTTCGAAGTCCTCATGGTCCTCAGAAGCCAGGAGAGCAAATTTGTCCCGGGCTCCTATGTCTTTCCCGGCGGCGCCCTCGATGATCAGGACTGCTCGCCGGAAATGGAAGTGCTCTGCCGGGGCGTCGAACCGTCCGCCGCCTTTGCCGCCCTGAAAGGCATTCCCACGCCTGCGATGGCCCTGGGGACCTGGGTGGCGGGCATCCGGGAAACCTTCGAAGAAGTCGGCCTCCTGCTGGCCTACCGTGAGGACCGCCGTTTACTGTCTTTCGACCATGACAACACAGAGCGTTATGTGCGCTACCGACCCCTCCTCGTGCAGGAAAAGCTGAGCTTCCGGGAAATCCTTGAAAAAGAGGCGCTGACGCTGGCCGTGGACCAGCTCCATTATTTTTCCCACTGGATCACGCCCGGGTTTTTGCCCATCCGCTATGACGTCCGGTTCTTTGTCGTTGAGGCGCCGGCCGGGCAGGAGGCACGCCACGACGGCATCGAATTGATCGACCACCTCTGGATCACGCCGCGGGAAGCCCTGCGCCGTTACCATCAAAACCGCTTTGAAATGGTTTATCCCACCTTCATGACGTTGCAGGCCCTCTTGCCGTATCGGCAGATCGAAGAGGTCATCCGCGCCACCGCCGGCAAGCACATCGCCGCCGATTCCGGATAGTCAGTTACCATACGGCACATCCATTTTCAAACCTGATGAAAAATCATGGCCGGCAGCTCCAGACAAGTCAACCGACCGCCATAGACAGCGCCTGTGTCAATGCCGATCTTGTTAGGTTCCACCAGCGGAACCGCAAACGGCGTATGCCCGAAAACCACCTTTTTCCCGAAATCATAGGCCGACAGGATAAACTCAAAGCGGCTCCACAGCAGATCATCCAGGTTCTGATCCGGCAACGGGACGCCGGGCCTGAGCCCGGCATGGACGAAAATATAATCGGCTGTTTCGTAATAGGGCAATAGCGACTGATAGAATCGCAGGTGCTGCTCAGGGACCAGGAAGGATGGATCCTGCCTTGATCGCTGGAATCCGTAGGACGCAAGCGTGCTGGACCCGCCATTTGCCAGAAACAACTTCGCATCGCGATGATCGAGATAGTAATTGAGAAACATCTGCTCATGATTGCCGAGCAGACAGATGACATGCTCAATCGTTTTCCCAAGTTCAAGGATCGTATCGACCACCCTCCCGGGATCGGGACCCCGGTCGATATAGTCACCGATGAAGATCAGCCGATCCTGCCGTGCGTCGATGTCCAGGCGGGCGATCAGCGCTTCCAGCCGGTCGGCACAGCCGTGAATATCCCCGATGGCATAGATCCGGCTCATGATCTTCATCATGACGACTGTTCACGGCAGAAATCGCGGAAGTTGTTCACGGAAATAAAGAACTCTCGCATCATGATCACCCAGTAATACCGCCCCCTTGGGGTTAGATAATAATCGGGTGGATCATACCGCAGGCCGCCTGCCAGACGGAATGCCACCAGATCCAGCCAGAGATGCCGGAAGAGGGGATCGCCGTATTTTTTCAGCAGGGCCGGGATGTCCAGTTTCATCCCGAAGAGTTTCATGAGGAAATCGTAGCGGATCTGATCCTTCAGGCTGAAGTTGCGGGAGGCCATGAGCGGCATTTCGCCGCGCCTGACCTGGGCGATGTATTGCCTGATGTTGAAGGTATTGGCGTAGCAGGTTCCGTTCAGGTAGCCGATGGAGCCGCTGCCGAGCCCGGCATATTCATCGTAATCGACGATATACTCGTCGATCATTGCCGTCTTTTTGGAGAAACACCAGGCCGAGGAGAACCGGTAGGCGGGCACGAGCCGTTCGACGATCCGGTGATAAAACCGCTCTTCCTGGTGATAATCCACCCGTCCCAGGGTTTTGCTCACCGCTGCGCGCGTGGAATCCGAAACCATCAGCGGGTAGTAGGTAATCTGATCGATCCCGATCTCCATGAGGATGTCCAGGTCGCGGTTCAGGACGTCCATGCTCTGGGAGGGGAAATTGAAGATCATATCGGCGTTTAAGGTATCGAACTGTCCGAGGATCTGCTTGAGCCGGTCGCGGGTGGCTTCGCCGCCGCCGTACTTGTCGAAGCGGTCCATCGCCTTGAGCAGTCCGTTGTCAAAGCTTTGAATCCCCACGGAAAGTCGGTTCACGCCCACACGTTTCAATGCGGCGATATTCGCGTCAGTCAGATGATTCGGGTTGGTTTCGACTGATATTTCGCGGATCTGGAACGATTCGCAAGCCAGTGCGAGCGTATCTTCCATTTCGTCGATCAGGACGGTCGGGGTGCCGCCGCCGACATAAATGCCCTGAAAGGCGAACCCCCTTTTTTTATAGAGTAGCAGCTCCAGGCGCAGGGCCCGGAAATAATCCCGGCAGAGGGATTCGTCGAGAACGATACGGTTGAAGGAACAATAGGGGCAAAGCTTCTCGCAAAAGGGGATATGCAGATACAGCAGACGCGGTTTCTGCCGTGTCACCTCCGGAATCCGCGGTGCGACGCCGTCTTCGAAGCGCATCGACCTGGCAAATTCCTGCCGCACCTTTCGCGTGATGATCTGATTAATCAAGGAAACTCCCGTTGTCCATTAAACTCATGAGTGCCGGCTCGAATTCACCGCTGAGGATTGCTTGTTTCATCAGACTTCTTAGGCGTTTTTCTGCTAAATCTCATGCACGATTTAGCGTCCGTCTCGGGGGTCAGCTTTTCAATAAAACACAGGGTCTGTTTGCCGGCGCAAACATATATCCCGGCATTGCTCTTGAGCAGCAGACTGCATTCACCGCAAGTAGGCATTTTATTCTCCCTTTCTACGCATATAAGCCGCGACTTTGGTTTTTTGATGAGAATTTACTTTTTCACGGTGGAAGTATAAGGGATGGTTTTGTTGTATGTCAAGGCACTTTTCCCGAACCCGTAAAAAGTCGGGAAATGGGCCAAAAACGAGGGCTGCGTAAAAAGCTCCGCAGGCAAGGCGAAAGGGGGCAGGTTTAAACCTGTCCCCTGAGGCGTACTTGGGTGTGCGCCGCTCGTTCCATTCCGGTTCAGTTCGAATCTTTAAAGAACCCGCTTCCAGGCGCCAGTCACCGGCAAGCCGCCTGTCCAGTAACCGGATGCGCGGATCATGTTGTTGTCATACTTTCCAGACATATTACCGCTGACCGGCCTACCCTCCCGCTGCCAACCCTCGAGCGTGAGGGAAAGACTTCCATCGGCGGAAATCGTTCCTTTCAGATAGGAGGATTTCCCGGTTGCTCGATGGATCCATGTTGCCAGGACTTTGCCATGCTCAATCTTCAAGGCAGCGGGCCAACACAGTTTTTTCTGTAGGAAACCGCCAGGATCATTGCAAAAATGACCCTCGTAAGTTCCATCGAATCGATCTTGCGCCTTGACATCTTTTGCGGGCGGCGTAGCAGCAGGCGCGGTCTTGCCATCCGGCGACCTGCCCGTTGTCTTCTCCTGCGCCGTCAACTCCGCAGCGCGCTTCTCCGCCGTTGCGCGTTTGATTTCCTGATCGAGACGCTTCTTCTCGTTCTCTGCCCGATTCAGCGCTGCTTTGGCTTCTTGCGTTTCGGCCTCTATCTTTACCTTGCGTTGCTGTGCCTCTGAGGCCTGGCGTTGATATGCCTCTGACTCTAATTTCGCCTGGAACCGTTGCGCCTTTGCCGTTAGTTGCTCCTCATTCTCTTTGGCCTGCGCCTCTGCAGCCTTTCGTCTTGCCTCCGCGGACTGGCGTTCCAGATCGACTGCCTGCTGAAGCTCCTGGGCACGACGCGTTTCGTAATTTTGAAAGATCCAATAACCGCCGCCTGCGACCGCGATAAGCGCGATAACGGCGGCAATGATGCCGGTCAGCTTCCGGCCCTTCTGTCGTTCGGGCGTCGAGGTTGCCGGGATCGCTGCGCCATTTGCCTCGACAATCGAGAAGGTACGGATCGGCTGCACGATATTTTTGAAGCTGCGCTCGCCCATAGAGATGAACTGCAGCGTTAGTTTATTCTGTATCTGATCGTATACGCTGCCCGAAATGCTTATACCGCCGGGCTCTGCGACGGTCTGGATGCGTGCTGCAACGTTGACGCCATCACCCAGCAGATCACCGCCCTGCACAATCACGTCACCGAGATTTATGCCAATGCGAAACCATATGCGCTGCTCTTCCGGCAGATGCTCGTTGCGCGTGCGCAACGCAGTCTGAATTTCGGTAGCGCACCGCACTGATTCGACCGTGCTCGGAAATTCAGCAAGCACTGCGTCGCCTGCGGTATTAAAAATTCGTCCATGGTGCTGCCTGATCAGCTCGTCAAAAATCTCGCGATGGCCTCGGAAGATCTCGACGGTACGCTCTTCGTTCACCTGCATCATCCGGCTGTAACCGAAGACGTCGGCCACCAGGATTGTCGCCAGCCTACGTTCGAGCGGCGGCCGGCTGTCCACCGGGAGTTTGTCGTCTTGCATGTCTTGCTCCAAAACACCGCAAACTTGGGAGAGTCATTTTTACCATGTTCTCCCAAAGGACTGCTTTTAACTATGCGGCGAACTCATGATGGTTGATTGAAATCTTTCGTATTCCGCCCTGGTCATATTTCTCCCACACGCTTCGCAGGCCATGTATTTGAGTATAACCGCACAACCGAGCATTTCCGTTCTGATCACATCATCGGTTCGATTATCGCCCACATGGGTCCTGGATTTCAAGGCAATTTTATCGCTTCCGCACCGGGAACAGGTCGGCCGTAATTTAAGGTCATGCTTATTCATGCTGTGACATATTTCCTTTCAGGCAAATCTGAAACGGCGAGCTCTTTTTAACATGGAATTCTATGCGAATCCAGCTTTTCTTGTCCGAAAGGACTTGCACCGGCTATATCACAGCGATGAAGCAAACAGGCTTTTTAAATAAAATTTGGCAGAAATAAGCAAGACCGTCGATTTGAATCGGCGGACTGAAAGGAAAAAGCTCGTGGCTTGAATTCGTTCTGCAATGGTGTTATAGACCCACCCAAATCCATTCGTGAAGGTGACGACGCTTATGGCCAAGGCAAAAGTTCTGGCGCTCTGGCGCGATGAAAAAATGAATGACGAGGACGCGCGGATACTCAGGACGCCCTGTGCGGAAATTTCCGCGCCGCTGGACCCGCAGGCTCAACGGGACATACAACACTTGCTGGAATCTTTTCTGGAGATGGTTGACGCCCTGGGACTGGCCGCTCCGCAGATCGGCATCGGCAAACGCGTGATTGCGTTCCGCAACAGGAATTTTGACAAAAAGGGCCGCGTCAACAACGCTGAGGATTGTGAAGTCCTGATCAATCCGCGCATCACCCAGGCCCGAGGAGAGCCGGTCAAGGGCCTGGAGGGCTGCCTGTCCTGCCCGGATCTCCAGGTGGAAATCGACCGCTTCCCCGAGATCAAGGTCCGGGCCCTTGACCGGGAGGGCCGGAAAATAAACAGGCGCTACACCGACTTTCTCGCCCGGATTGTTCAGCATGAAATGGACCACCTGGAGGGAAAGCTGATCGTCGATTACGAGGGCGCCGCCTATGTGCCCGAAAAAAACAAGGTCTTTTTCGACCGTATGTTCAAAAAGGGTTAGTGGCGGCGGTGTTGAAATCCTGCCGACCTTTCTCGAAATACAATTAATAATTCAAATTAAATAGTTATATTGCCTTGCGCCAGGCGAGTCGATGCTCCAGCCAGCGGGACAGCGTCGTGAAGGCAAAGCAGATGATGAAATAAATCACGGCAATGAACAGAAAGATTTCCGCCGGGTAGATCATGGTCCGGTTGTTGACCTGGGTGGCCACATGGGTCAGCTCTGAAACGCCGACGATGAAGGCCAGCGACGTGTCCTTGATCATCGAAACGAACTGGTTCACAAAAGACGGGATCATGTTGCGCAGCGCCTGCGGCAGAATCACAAAAACCATGACATGCCAGGGGTGCAAACCCGTGGACAGGGCCGCCTCGGTCTGCCCCCGGGGGATGCCCTCGATGCCCGCCTGGACGATCTGCGACATATAGGCCGAGGTGAACACAGCCAGCGCCGCGATGACCGTCCAGTTTTCCGGTACGATTCCCCCGGCCAGAAAGGGCAGCAGGAAATACATCCAGAAGATGACCAGAAGCAGCGGGATGCCGCGTACGGCATTCACAACCACCAGTGTCGGATAACGGATGAAGCGGTTGTGGGTGACGCACATCAGGCCCAGGATCAATCCGCCGAAAAAGGAAAGGACCAGAGCGACCACGGCCAAATAGAGCGTTAAGACCACACCACCGATGGGACCGCCGGGATAGCGCCCGATCATGAAGTGTGCCATGTTGGTCCAGATAACACTGAAATCGAAACCGGTTTCCATGACTACCTCATCCCTATCGGATTCAGGACGCGCTTGCTGTAGAGCGTCACGAGCCAGGTAATGATCAGCGAAAGCCCCAGATAGACCAGCGTCGCCGCCGTAAAGGCCTCGAACCCCTTGAATGTGTAGCTCTCTACCTGCCGGGCCTGGTAGGTTACCTCCGCCACCCCGATGGTCATGGCCAGCGAGGAGTTCTTCGTCAGGTTGAGAAACTGATTGATGAGCGGAGGAATGGTCAGCCGCACCGCTTGGGGCAGAATGATGTAGTACATGGATCCCAGGTAGGAAAAACCGGAACTACGGGAAGCCTCCATCTGCTCCTTGGGGATCGAGCGGACACCCGAGCGTATGTCTTCCGCAATGAAGGCGGAGGTATAAATCGTCAGCGCGATGACGGCTGCCGCAAATTCGAAATTCATGGTGTTCATCCAGTCGTTGACCACCATGGGGAGGATCTTGTAAGAGCCGAAATACCAGAAGAATATCTGGACCAGCAGCGGCGTGTTCCGGAAGAACTCCAGGTAACCGTGGGCGAACCAGCGGACGGGCCGAAGGTTGCTCATCCGCATGACGGCGATGAGCAATCCCAGAATAAAAGAAAGGGCAACCGACACCACGGACAGTTGCAGCGTGACTTTAACCCCCGAAACGATCCATTCGAAATACTGTCCGGAAGTGATGATTGCCCAATCAAATTGATAATTCAACACAGGCGGCGAAACTCCCTAATCCTTATTTATCCGCCACAATCTTGAAATCTCCGCGATTCATCATAAAGGCCTTGCCTTTGGGGCCGAACCACTTGTCATAGATCTGTTTTGCTTCGCCGGATTTTTCCATCTCCAGCAGCGTCGCGTTGACAAAATTGACAAGATTCTTGTCGCCCTTGCGCATCCCGAGCCCGTAGGGTTCATCTGAAATCTGGATATTTGGGATTTCATATTTTTCCTTGTCCGGGGCTTTGGATAGAATATTGGCCAGAATCGATTCATCCGTGGTAATGGCAAAGACCTTGCCCTGCTGGAGCGCAAGGAATGACGGCGCATGCTCATCAAAGGCCTGGATTGTTGCTGTCGGCAGGGCCTTCTTGGCATTCTGCTCAGAGGTGGTGCCCTTGGCCGTGCCGATCTTCTTGCCTTCGAGGTCGGCCAGCTTCTTGACGGTCCCCATTCGGGTGATGAACTTCTGACCCGTGAGGAAGTAGGTGTAACTGAAGTCTATCTGCTTGGCCCGCTCCGCGGTCTTGGTCATGGTCGCCGCGACCAGATCAACGTTGCCGGCGAGGAGCTGGGGAATACGTGTCGCCCCGGTTAACGGTTTAAATTCGGCCTTGACGCCCAGCTTTTTTGCGATGGCTTTACAGAAATCAACATCATAACCAATGAGATCCCTTGTTTTTTCATCAATATACCCAAATCCATGGATGGAGTCCCTGACGCCGAAGACCATCACACCCTTTGCCTTGACAGCGGCAAGGGTATCCGCCAGGGCCGAGCCGCCCAAACCTGCCATAAACACCAGTGCTAACAACATAATACCAAGTTTTTTCATGTTCTTACCTCCTTGTTAAACGTTTAATGCATCGGTGACAAAATTTCCTTCAGGAAGAGCTGCGCCCGTTCATGTCTGGGATTCCTGAAGAACTCCTCAGGCGGCGCCTCTTCCAGGATAACGCCAAAATCAATAAACGCAACCCGATCGGCAACCTCCCGGGCAAATCCCATTTCATGGGAGACCACAATCAGGGTCATCCCCGTATGCGCCAGGCCCTTCATGACCTGCAGGACCTCCCCGATCATCTCCGGGTCCAGAGCGGACGTCGGCTCATCAAAGAGCATGATCTTGGGCTTCATCGCAAGCCCGCGCGCAATGGCCACGCGCTGCTGCTGTCCGCCGGAGAGCTGTGCGGGATAGGCGTCCCGCTTTTCCGTCAGGCCGACGCGTTCCAGCAGGGCCATCGCCTGCTCTTCGGCTTCTTGCTTCGGGATTTTTCTGATTTTGATCGGCGCGAGCGTGATGTTTTTAAGGACACTTAAGTGCGGATAGAGATTGAACTGCTGGAATACAAAGCCGATTTCGGCCCGAAGCCGGTTGATATCCGTTTTTGGATCGGAAATGTCCTTCGCGTCAACCAGCAACTTCCCCTTTTCAATCGGCTCAAGCCCATTGATGGCGCGGATCAGCGTCGACTTGCCGGATCCGGAGGGCCCGCAGACGACCACCACCTCGCCCTGTTTGACGCGAAGGTTGACGTCATTGAGCACATGCAGGTCTTTAAACCATTTATGGACGCCGTGAAACTGAATCATGACTTGCCCCTGTTGCCGTTTCGCGCACGCTTGAATCATAGGGCACATAACGACTTGGTTATAAACTTCAGCGGAAGGCGTATATAGCAATTATGGGAAATAATCAACGAATTAATCCTTGCCGGCGGTCAGCCTGTTGACTAGAATGATACGATTTAGCCGCGATGCCTCTGTGTTTTTTACATCTTGAAATCTGCCGCCACTTGTAGTAGTCCTGTGTCGCCCGCGGACGTTATGCGGTCAGGTCCTGACAGAAAGGGAATGACCCATTGGCCAGTAAAGCAAATGGAGACCAGCCATGCAGAAGATTGCCTGCCCCGATTGCCGCAAGACATTCATCTGGACGGACACGATGCCCTTCAAGGGTAAATGTCCCACTGTCGATTGTGAATGGACCTATGACGTTCACCGGGAACTGAAAAAAAGCGTCATCCAGAGGCAAGACGAGGCACAGAAAATCATCCGTTGTCCCCACTGTCACGAGCCCATCGACGCAAAGGTCACCATCTGCAAGCATTGCGGCGAAGTCATCATCGGATCCCGGTTTTTCAAGAAAAAATATCTCTTCATTGTCGTCGTGGCTGTACTTGTTCTTTTGTCCCTGATCTATAAATTCTGGTAGAAACGGTTCCCCGATAACGGCCTGATCGGATTTTGTCAGGAGACTAGATAGGCAAAACGTTGCAAAAACCTTAAATCTGGGACGGCTTTGTAAAAAGCGCCAGAGGCAAGGCGCACGAATCCTGAGGAATGAGAAGTACTTGTGCGTACGCCGCAATGACGAAGGATAAAGTGCAACGCAGCATATGGACTTTTTACGAAGTCGTCAATTATGAAAAAAACTCCCCTATATAAGCGCCATCTTTCCCTGGGCGCAAAAATGATCGATTTCGGCGGCTGGCTCATGCCGGTCCAGTATACCAATGTCATCGACGAGCACCATGCCACCCGGACCCATGCAGGCCTTTTCGATATCTGCCATATGGGAGAAATCGACGTCAAAGGGCCGCAGGCATTCGTGCTGCTGCAGCGGGCCGTCAGCCGGAATCTGGAGAAGCAGGCCGTCGGCCAGATGAAGCTCTGTGTTCTGACGAATGAACAGGGCGGCATCATTGATGATCTGACGGTGTACAGGCTCGAAGACGATCACTACATGCTCGTGACCAACGCAGCCTGCAAGGACAGGGATATCCAGTGTCTGCAAGCTCTTAAAGAATCTGAGAGGTTTTCCGGGGTCGAGATTGTCGACCGGACGGAAGAACTTGGCAAACTGGACATCCAGGGTCCTCGGGCGCAGGTGATTCTTCAGTCCCTGGCGGAAGCGGAGTTGACCCCGCTGAAATATTATCATTGCCTGAACACGACCGTGGCAGGGATTCCGTCACTCGTCTCCAGAAGCGGCTATACCGGTGAGGACGGTTTTGAGCTTTATGCCGCCGGCGAGAAGATCGGCGTCGTCTGGGACAGTCTGCTGGCCGCCGGCGCCGGGGCGGGGCTGAAGACCGTAGGGCTTGGCGCCCGGGACACATTGCGACTCGAGGCGGGCATGATGCTTTACGGCCATGAGATGGACGAGTCCGTATCGCCCTTTGAAGTGACCTACGGCTGGATCACCGATCTGGAAAAAGATTTCATCGGTTGCGACGCGCTGAGTCTGCAGAAGAAAACAGGCGTTTCCCGCAAACTGGTCGGATTCGAAATGGTCGATCGCGGCATCGCGCGGCAGGGCTATAAAGTCCTTAAATACGGTCGTGAAATCGGCGAAGTCACCTCCGGCACGCTGGCCCCGACGCTCAATAAGGCCGTGGGGCTGGCCTTTGTGCCCGTCATCTACACCGAACCGGAAACCGAAATCGACATTCTGATCCGGGAGCGCCCCGTCCGGGCAAAAGTCGTCAAACTGCCTTTCTACAAAAGGACGGATAAACACATTTTTTACAATGTATTCATCTAAAGGGAGAAATAAATATGGCAAAACAAAATCCAACCGACCGTAAATATTCAAAAGAACACGAATGGGCGCTCGATCACGGCGACGGGACGGCGACCGTCGGCATTACAGATTACGCCCAGGAAATGCTCACGGACATCGTCTTTGTGGAATTGCCGCCCGTAGGGAAGAAGGTCGAACAGACGGCCCCTCTGGCCGTTGTCGAGTCCGTCAAATCGGTGTCTGATGTTTTCGCTCCGGTCGGCGGCGAAGTCATCGCGGTCAATCTGTCGCTTGAGAGCCAGCCGGAACTGATCAATCAGGATGCCTTCGGCAAGGGCTGGATCGCCAAACTCAAGATGGACGACCCGGCGGAACTCAGCAGCCTGATGGACGCCGCCGCCTACGACGCCCTGATACAGGAAGAAAAACACTGATTCGACGGCTGCGTAAGAAGCTCCCCCGGCTTTCGCCGGGGCAGGCTCCGGCAAGACGCATGGGGACATGACGCAGTCGTGTCCCCATGCAAGTGAGGCGAACCTTGGGCGTACGCCGCAACGACAAAGGATGCCGCGCAACGCAGCATCCGGACTTTTTACGAAGTCGTCAATGATTAAAGGAGCATCCGATGGATTATGTCCCCCACACCCCGGAAGATCAGCAAAAGATGATGCAGACCATTGGAATCGCCGACCTGGACGAGCTTTTTGTCGACATTCCTGAAAAGTTCAGACTCAAGCGCTTGCTCAATTTGCCGCCCGCGCTATCCGAACAGGAGGTCTCGGGGCTGATGCTGCAGATCGGTTCGCAGAATGTGATCCCCGCCGTTACGCTGACGGGCGCCGGGGCCTATCACCATTTCATCCCCGCCGTCGTGGGGCATGTCATTTCGCGTTCGGAATTCTACACGGCCTACACACCCTATCAGGCCGAAATCAGTCAGGGCATCCTCCAGGCCATTTATGAATATCAGACCATGATCGCCGGATTGACGGGGATGCAGGTGGCCAACGCCTCCATGTACGACGGGGCCTCCGCTATGGCCGAAGCCGCCGTGCTGGCCGCCAAGACGCTCAACCGGACAAAGATCGTGATCAACCGCTCCGTACATCCCCAGTACCGCCAGGTCGTGAATACCTACGCCTGGTCGAATGGTTATGAGGTGATTGACGTGCCCTACGGTGCGGACGGACGGCTGAATCGGTCCGCCCTGGCGGAGGCCGTGGATCACAATACCGCCGCTGTCCTCGTCCAGACGCCGAATTTCTTTGGAATCATCGAAAATATTTCTGAGATCGAAGCCGATGTGCATGCAAAGGGGGCGCTGCTCGTCTCCGGCTTTACGGAGGCCACCTCCCTGGGCATCCTCAAACCCGCCGGCGCAATGGGCGCGGATTTCGTCGTCGGGGAAGGGCAGGCCTTCGGCAATCCGATGAATTACGGCGGCCCCTATCTCGGCGTTTTCGCGAGCACAAACAAATTCCTGCGCAAAATCCCCGGCCGGCTCGCCGGGGCGACGGTGGACAAAGACGGGAAGCGCGGCTTCGTGCTGACGCTGCAGACCCGGGAACAGCACATCCGGCGCGAAAGGGCGACGTCCAACATCTGCTCCAACGAAGCCCTCTGCGCCCTGGCCGCCGCAGTCTATCTGGTCTGCCTCGGAAAAAACCTCAAGAAACTGGCAGAGTTGAATTTCCGGAAAACCCAGTATCTCAAAACGCAGCTATCCCGGCTTGCGGGCTGGGTGCCGGTCTTCTCCGGCCCCGTTTACAATGAATTTGCCATGCGCTGCCCCGACCCGGCCGCCGTCAACCGGAGATTGCAAAACGAAGGAATCATCGGCGGTTACGCGCTTGAAAAAGCTTATCCCGAATTGAAAGACAGCCTGCTGCTATGCGCCACGGAAATGTTGTCCCGGGCAGACATGGACCGGATTGTTTCAATTGTGATGTAGGCCTTCACGGCAAATGTTTGAGAGAGTCTATTTTTGACAAACTTCCCATATTTTATGAAATTCATTTTTAGTCCATATTGACAGCATATCAGGCGGGATGCGGATGGTTATTGTCCCGTTATTGTTAGATGTATATCTTCTGGGAGATAGTGACCATCGTTATAATGATATCCGAATTATCGGGAAAAGCGGAATCCGTATATTATTTGTAAGCGACGCGCTGCGAGCGACCGAACGGCGAGTTGCGCTTTCGCACTCGCCCGATTAGTCCGACCGCGCGCTGATTCGCACGGCGCCAACAAATCGTTCGAGCGCATTCGCCAGCAGCCACGCCGAGCAAGCTCGGCAGCCTGCCGTCGAACCGCTCAACTCGCCGTTATGCGCAGCCCTTGCAACAAAACCAATTGACAGATTGATACCACATTGATACTATAACTCCATGACACGGAAAATCAGGCAACTTGTTAAAGACCTTGAGAAGGCTGGATTTATAAACCGGGGTGGAAAAGGAAGCCACAGAAATTACATTCATCCCAAAGGTGTTGCCATGACTATTTCAGGTAAACTTGGAGATGATGCAAAGCATTATCAGGAAAAAGAAATTGAAGTGAAAATTAAGGAGTCTCAAAAATGAAAGATAAGGCACATTTTTTAAAAATTGTTGAATGGTCGGAAGAAGATCAATGCTATGTTGGGTCAATTCCTGGTTGGATTGGAAAGTGTTGCCATGGGGATAACGAAGAAAAAGTTTATCATGAATTATGCCAAATTCTTGAAGAGTGGATTGAAATCTATCGAGAAGATTATAGACCACTACCTTCAAATATTTCTACAAAAAAATTTTCAGGTAAATTTCAATTGCGAGTTGATAGTGCCTTGCACAAAGCACTTGCCATTAGGGCAATGCAAGCAGATGAAAGTTTGAATAACTTTTGCAATAAGGCATTAAAAAAAATAATTTCATAACCTGATGCTTTGAGGGCTAACAATTCGCTTGAGAGTGAAGCTCTATAGGGTCATGCTTGCTTTATTTTATTGTCTTTTGTCCTGTGGGAAAACGGGGTCAGCCCTCGACAATGGACATGACCGCCTAACCAGTCATTCAGCCGACAGGGAATATTCGCCGTGGTTTACAATCATATCTGTGGCCCGATGGCTTAATTCTATCGTTATTGAAGATTGTAGGACTTCAAATGGCCCTTCAGCATTATCTTGATTGAAAAAGAAAGGATAAATCTATGGACGAGAAGAAAGACGTAAAGAAATTAGCGATGACCAACACGAAGCAGGAGATGTTAGATGCGTACAACACCGTGCTGAAGCAGTTGCAGGAAAAGCAGGCCGGGAACTGAGGCCGGAGAGAAAAATGGAGGAAAAGAAGACGAAGGAGGCCGTTGCGGTCGCCGAATCGTTGAGTTCGGAAAGCGTCGCGAAAGAAATCAACGGTTTGAAATTAGACGTCAACAAGATGCTGACGCAGCTTTATGACCGGCTCGATGCAGAGGTCAATAAATTCTTGATGATCCAGAATGCCATCGCCGCCAAGGAGCGGGATATTCAGGAACTCTATGAAATCGAAAAGGCGGCCATGACGCTTGCGGCTCTCATAGAAGCTCAGAATCTCAAGCGCCAGGACTTTACAGGCGAGATGGATGTCAAGAAAGAAGCACTGAAACGGGAGATCGAAACCACACGGGATGAATGGGAGAAGGAAAAAGAAATTCACGAGGCCGCCATCAAGGAACGGGATGCCGCCGAAAAGAAGAGGCAGGTCCGGGAGAAGGAGGAATTCGACTATAATTTCAAAAGGGAACAGCAGCTTGCAACCGACCTGTACAAATATGAGAAGGCCAAGATCGAGCAGGAACTCAAGGACAAGAAAGAAGCCCTGGAAAATGAGATGAAGGTGCGGGAGACAGCCATCGCCGAAAGGGAAGAGGAGCTAGCCGATCTGCGCAAGCGCACCGCCCAGTTCCCCAAAGAGCTGGATACGGCAGTCAGTCTGGCCGTCAAGGAAACTGCCGAACGGATCACCTTCGAGGCCAAAGCGAGGGAAGACCTACTGAAGAAGGAATTCGAAGGCGAGCGCAATGTGGCCAAAACGCGCAACGAATCGCTGGAGAAAACGGCAAAAGAACAGAACGATCGCATGGCCAAACTCTCACAGCAACTCGAAGATGCTTATCAGAAGGTCCAGGACATCGCCGTCAAGACCGTGGAAGGGGCGTCGAACGCCAAATCCCTGGCCAATTTGCAGCAATTGCTGGGCGACCAGATGCGGAAACAGACACAGGAGAAGTAAACAACCAAAAAGAGAGGCTTCTGATGGATTTAATCTTTGAAAAGAGCCGGCCTGGCAGGACTGCCGGAAGCATTCCCGCCTGTGATGTGCCGGAAGTCGCACTGGAGCAGATTATCGATCAAAAACTGTTGCGCGCAGACGTGGACCTGCCCGAAGTAGCCGAAGTGGATCTGATCCGCCACTATACGACGCTCTCGCGGCGAAATTTCGGCGTGGATGTGGGATTCTACCCGCTGGGGTCCTGCACGATGAAGTACAATCCCAAAATCAACGAAGACGCGGCAAAACTGCCCGGCTTTACGGCCCTGCATCCGCTGGCGTCGGCCAAGTTCGCGCAGGGAAGTCTGCGGATGATGGTTGATCTGCAGGCGTTCCTGAGTGAAATCTTCGGCATGGCTGATTTTACGCTGCAGCCGGCAGCCGGGGCGCATGGCGAACTCACGGGCGTCATGATGATGAAAAAATACTTTGAAACACGAGGGGATGACCGCCGCCGGATACTAATCCCTGACGCGGCGCATGGCACAAATCCGGCGACCGGCGCACTGTGCGGCTTTGAAACCGTCACGGTTCGCTCCAACGCAGAGGGGGGCGTGGACATCGAGCATCTGCGCGAGCTCATGACGGGGGATGCGGTCGGTTTGATGCTGACAAATCCCAATACCCTTGGCCTATTTGAACGCAATATCGAGGAGGTTTCCGACATTGTTCACAGCCGGGGCGGCCTTCTGTACTGCGACGGCGCCAACGCCAACGCCTTCATGGGGAAAACGAGAGCCGGCGATCTGGGCTTCGATGTGATCCAGCTCAACCTGCACAAGACCTTCTCCACACCCCACGGCTGCGGTGGACCCGGAAGTGGCCCCGTCGGCGTGAGCGACAAGCTCGTCGATTATCTTCCCGTCCCGCGCATCGTCAAAGACGGCGATAGCTACACATGGATCGATGATTTTCCAAACACGATCGGGCGCGTGCGGGCCTTTTACGGCAACTTCAACGTCATGGTCAAGGCATACGCCTATATCCGGTCGCTGGGGCCGGATGGCCTGAAAAAAGTGAGTGAAGTCGCTGTCTTGAATGCCAATTATCTCAAGGAAAAGCTCAAGCCCTACTTCGATCTGGCCTATGACCGGACTTGCATGCACGAATGCGTCTTTACGGGTCACAGGCAGGTCCGCCAGAGCGGCGTCCATACCGTCGATATCGCCAAGCGGCTCCTCGATTACGGGTATCATCCGCCGACCATCTATTTTCCGATGATTGTCCCGGAAGCGATCATGATCGAGCCCAATGAAACGGAAAGCCTCGAGACGCTGGACGCCTTCTGCGATGTCATGATCGCCATTGCCCGGGAAGCCCTTGAGGATCCGGACCGGGTGAAATCCGCGCCGCTGACGACGCCCGTAAAGCGCCTGGACGAGGTCAGGGCGGCCCGCGAGCCTGACGTTTGCTGGAAGGGATGACGGCTGCGTAATAAGTCCGGATGCTGTGTTGCGCTGCATCCTTACTTTACTGCGGCGTACGTAAGAGTATGCCTTGTTCCTCAGGATTTGCGCGCCTTGCCTGCGGAACTTTTTACGCAGCCGTCGAATTTGGACAATTATACGACTTGTTGCGAGTTCATCAAGGGATTAAGGCTTGATTTTGTGCGGGCATGAATATATTGGAGAGGAAATTCGACAAGCTTAAGCAGCAACTTTGTGAGGCACGGATATGAAAAACTGGATTCGCCATCCCAAGGAAAAACTCGTTGAAAAGCTCTGGGCGGCAGAGCCGAAAATAAAGAGCATCCTCAAGAATTCCAATCAATTGGAAGAAGCCCGCTTCATTCTGTTCGACTATATCAACCGGCTCGAACGCGATTTGTTCAACATGCGTTCCGACACCTACTTCGTCAATCTCAATATTATCGAGAAGCGCAACGCCAAGGAATGCATCCGCGTCCTGTCCAATGTTATGCGGACGGAAAATGAACACCTGACGGGCGTCTCGCCGCTGGCGCGGCTTTTTGAGCTCGCGAAAGAAGCACCCGGCGCCCTGGAGATGATCAACGAAGGCTTTTTATGTGAATTTATCGTGCTGTTCCGGGGGATTACGGGAAAATCGGGCAAACACGTCACCGGGCAGGAAGTCTTCAGCATGATGGATGGCCGCGAGGCCGCGGTGACCCGCTCCGAACAGTTGGATGGCTACGCGTCGCTCATCCGGCGTCATTTCCGGCGTTACCGGACGGGATTCGACCGTCCGCTTATCCGCCAGCGACAGGAATTGAAAAAGGAAATCCTGAGCTACTTTGGCGCCGGGGAGAGCCAGTGGCAGGATTACATGTGGCATTACCAGCATATTATCAAGGATGCCAAGACACTGGGCGACCTTGTCCGGCTGGAGCCCGACGAGGTTGAGGGGCTCGCCGCCGCCGAGGAAATGCACTTTCCCTTCGAAATCACGCCCTACTATCTGTCCCTGTTCAATAAATCAGGCCGCACGGACGCAGACCGCCAGATCCGCGCCCAGGTCATCCCCAGCCGACGTTATTGTCAGGGCGTCAAGGAAAGCCGGGAAAAGGGGATCGACATGGATTTCATGGGCGAAAAATCGACGAGTCCCATCGACGGCATTACGCGCCGCTATCCGGAAATCCTGATCCTGAAACCTTACAATTCCTGTCCGCAGATATGTGTCTATTGCCAGCGGAACTGGGAAATCAAAGGCATCGACGACGACGTCCAGGTGAGCCGCAAGAAGCTCCAGGAGGCGCTGGCCTGGATCCGTGAGCATGAAAGCATCTCGGAAGTGCTCATCACCGGAGGCGATCCGCTGACGCTCAAAAACGATTACCTGGACTGGCTGTTAGGAGAGGTCGCCGCCATTAAACACGTCGAGCGGATCAGGATCGGAACGCGGATTCCCGTCACCGTTCCTTTCCGGATCAATGAGGGACTCCTGGACGTTTTTAAAAAATACCACGAATGGGGAAAACGCGAGATCGCCATTGTCACGCATTTCGAACATGCGGCGGAAATCACGCCCGATTCGCTGGAGGCGGTGAAAAAGATCAAGAGTCTGGGCATGAATGTTTACAACCAGCAGGTCTTTACCTATTACAACAGCAGGCGTTTCGAGACCTGCCTGCTGCGTAAGATGCTCAAGGTGTCAGGCATTGATCCCTATTACTCCTTCAGCACCAAGGGAAAGGAAGAGACCGCGGACTTCCGCGTCCCCATCGCCAGGATCGAGCAGGAGCGGCGCGAGGAGGCCCGGCTGCTGCCCGGCCTTGTCCGGACGGACGAACCGGTCTTCAACGTCCCGCGTCTCGGCAAGACGCAACTACAGGCCTGGCAGGACCACGAAGTGATCATGATCCTGCATGACGGCCGACGTATTTACCGTTTTTATTCCTGGGAGGTCCGGCTGGCTACCGCCCTGGATTATCTCTATACGGATGTTCCCATCTATGACTACCTCAAGAGGCTGTCCGAAGACGGCGAGAACATCGCCGATTATGACACGATCTGGTACTATTTCTGATGCAGGGCTTAAGACCCCCGTTGCGCAAACCGGACTGGCTGAAAGTCCAGCTCCCCGGCAGTCATCCGCATAAAAAGATTAAGGGTGTGCTTCGGGAGCACCGCCTCCATTCCGTCTGTCAGGAAGCGCGCTGTCCCAACATCGCGGAGTGTTTCGGGGATGGAACAGTGACCTTCCTGATTCTTGGGGATGTCTGCACGCGCAACTGCCGCTATTGCCATGTTGCCCACGGCGTTCCTTCTCCGCCCGACCCTGGTGAACACTCCCGTCTCGTTGAGGCCGTACAGGCGCTTGGATTGCATTATGTCGTGATCACCTCTGTCACGCGGGATGATCTGGGCGACGGCGGCGCCGCCCATTTTGCCGCCTGCATCTCAGCCCTGCGCGGACGAATCCCGGATTGCCGGGTGGAAGTCCTGATCCCGGATTTTCGGGGCAACCAGCGGGCCCTCGAAGAGGTCATGGACGCCGGTCCCGCCGTCATCAATCACAACCTGGAGGTCGTGCCTGCCCTTTTCAAGGACCTTCGTCCGCAGGGAGATTACCGCGTATCACTTGAATTATTGAAGCGGATCAGCGATGATTCGTCAAAAAAGATCGTCCCGAAATCAGGCTTCATGGTGGGCTTCGGCGAATCGCATGCCGACATTCTGGAATTAATGGAATATCTTGCCGGGGCCCATTGTGAAAGGCTCACCATCGGACAATATCAGCAGCCGACCCGGAAACACTGGCCGGTCCGGAAATACTACCACCCCGAAGAATTTGAAGCCCTCAAGGAGGAGGCAGCGGCGATGGGATTCAGGCACATTGAAGCAGGCCCCCTGGTCCGTAGTTCCTACCATGCCGCCGGCGCAGGCATCGAAACAGAAAGATTTACTATTCATGCTCAAGAACCTCTTGCTTAAGGCCCGCGACGCACGCTGGATGTGGGACCTCTTCGGGCCCATCTACAATCAACAGATTTACAACGCCCTGTTCGAACTCTACGATCATATCGCCGAAGAGATCAATACAAACGGACCGTCACAGATCCTCGACGTCGGGGCCGGCCCGGGATACATCACGCTGCTTTTAGCCGCCCGGCGCCCGGCGGCATCCCTGACGGGCATCGATTTTTCCGCCACGCAGGTCCGTGCGGCGGAACGGCTGCGAAAACGCAGGGGAATCGACAATTGCCGCTTCGAGCTGGGAAATGCCATGCATCTTCCCTTCGCGACCAACCGGTTCGACGCGGTCGTGACCGTCGGGTCCATTAAACACTGGCCGGGCCCGCAGCAGGGCATAGCGGAGATTCACCGCGTTCTTGCCCCGGGTCAGTGGGCGGTCATCTCGGAAACAGACAGGGAGGCTTCGGAGGAGGATCTGAGACGTTTCATGCAGCGCTTCACCGCCTGGTTTTTCTGGGACGCTCTCCTTTTCTGTGGGTTGCGTCACATCATCTTCGACCACAGTTTCTCACAACAGGAGATCGTATCTTTCGCACAGACCGCCGGGTTCACAGAGATCAGAACGGAAAAGCTGGCTACCTGCCCTTACGTGATCGTGAAAGCGCAAAAATGATACCGTATTTTACCGTTTTTCCACCTGCTCGTATTATAAGCATTTCTACCCCGACACCTATATTTTCAGTGTGCTCATCAAATCAGGGCCAGCATACTCAAAGTTCTTCTGGATACTGACCGCGCGGCAGGATTACAAGAACAGGGTTGTGAAACAGAAGGAACGGCGGAAGAAGGGGAAACGGGTATTGGTTGCGGCCCAGGAACGGGAGACGTGGCTTGAAAAAACTCGGGGCAAATATTTATGATGTGCGGGCAGGCCGTATGCGGCGGTAATTTCGGCGTAAACTGACTTGCATCGAATCCAGGTACGTATAGACCACCGGGGTGATGTAGAGCGTCACGATCTGGGAAAAAATGAGCCCCCCAACCACGGCAAGGCCCAGGGGCTGACGGGATTCTCCGCCTGCGCCCAGGCCGAGGGAGATGGGCAACGTGGCCATCAGGGCCGACATGGTTGTCATCATGATGGGGCGAAAGCGGGTCAGAGCGCCCTGGTAGATTGCTTCTTCCGGCTTCTTCCCTTCCTTCCTTTCCGCGTCCAGGGCAAAATCGATCATCATGATAGCGTTTTTCTTGACAATGCCTATGAGCATGATGATGCCTACCAAGGCGTAAAGGTTGAGGTCGATCCGGAAGATGAGGAGCGTCAGGAGGGCGCCGAGGCCGGCCGAGGGCAAGCCCGACAGAATCGTCAAAGGATGGATGAAGCTCTCGTAAAGGATGCCCAGGACGATATAAATCACGAGGATTGCAGCCAGGATCAGCATCCCCAGTCCCACCATGGAGGACGCGAATGCCTGGGCGGTTCCCTGGAGGGTACGGGTTATCGTCGCGGGCAGGACGGCCTGTGCCGTTTTTTCCACCGTATCCACGGCGTCGCCCAGGGATGCCCCGGGGGCCAGGTTGAAGGATAAGGTCACTGCGGGAAGTTGCCCCAGATGGTTGACCGTGAGCGGCCCGACTGTCCAATCCATGGTTGCTATCGTATTCAGGGGGACCAGGTTCCCGGAAGAGGAGCGGACATAAAGAAGCAAAAGCGCCGAAGGATCCATCTGGTACTGCGGATCGAGTTCGATGATGACGCGGTACTGGTTGTTGGGTGCATAAATCGTTGATATCTGGCCTGCAGAGTAGGCGCTTTCCAGGGCGGCCTCAATCTGACCAGCGCTGAGCCCGAGGACCGAGGCCTTGTCTCTATTGATGTTTATGGAAATCTGAGGGCTCTTGATCTGAAGATCGCTGGCCACATCCTGTAATCCGGGCATGTCTTTCAGCTTTGCTTCCAGAAGGGGGGCGTATTTATAAAGTTCATTCATGTCGGGGCTCTGAAGGGTATACTGGTACTGGCTTTTCGTCTGATAGCCGCCGATCCGGATGGGCGGCGGGTTCTGCAGATAGACCTGGATTCCGGGAATCGCGGCCAACTCCGGCCGGAGCTTCTGAATGATCTCATCGGCGCTCTGGCGCCTTTCCTGGCGAGGTTTCAGGCGGATCGTCAAACGTCCCGTGTTCATGGACGAACCGCCCCCCGACCCGACGCGCGACATCACCTTCTCGATATTCGGATCTTTCTCGATGATGCGGACGACTTTTTTCTGGTGCTCCACCATGGATTCAAAGGATATGCCCTGTGCCGCCTCAGTGAAACCGGTGATCTGGCCCGTGTCTTCGCTCGGCAAAAATCCCTTGGAAATGACGGCGTAGAGGCCGGCGGCGACGACTAAAAAAACAAACGAGAGGATGAGCGTTGTAAGCCGGCGTCTCAAGGCCCATTTCAAAGTAACGTCATAAAGGTGGAGCATGCCTTCAAAAAACCGCTCGGATATCTGATAGATACGACTGTGCTGCTGTTCCCCGGCGGGCTTCAGAAACCTGCTGCAGAGCATCGGCGTCAGGCTGAGGGAGACGAATCCGGAAATGAGAACGGCGACGGCGATGGTGACGGCAAATTCGTGAAGCAATCTGCCGACAATTCCGCCCATGAATAACACCGGGATGAAAACAGCAACCAGGGAGATGGTCATGGAGAGAATCGTGAAACTGATCTCCGCTGAGCCCTTGAGGGAGGCTTCCAGAGGACTTTCACCCTTTTCCATGTGCCGTACGATATTCTCCAGCATGACAATGGCATCGTCGACGACAAAACCCACACTCAGGGTCAGGGCCATCAGGGAAAGATTGTCGAGGTTGTATCCGGCTAAATGCATCGCCGCAAAGGTGCCGATGATGGAAATGGGCAGGGCGAGACTGGGGATGACCGTTGCCGAGAGGTTGCGCAGAAAGAGAAAGATGACGAGGACGACCAGGATCAGGGCGATCAAGAACGTAATCTGCACATCCCGGACGGATTCTTTGATGGAGATGGACCGGTCATAAAGGATGTCCAGATTCACGGACGCCGGAATTTCAGCCCGATATTGAGGGAGAAGATCCTTGATGGCCTGGACCACCTCGACGGTGTTCGTGCCCGGCTGGCGCTGGACTGCCAGCACAATGGCCCGGTCGTTGTTGAGCCAGGTAGCTACCTTGTCATTTTCAACGTCGTCCATGACGGTTGCCACTTCGCCGAGCCGCACGGGCGCATTGTTCCGGTAAGCCACGATGAGCGGCTGGTAGGCTGCCGCGTCCGTCAGCTGCCCCGATGCCTGGATGGTAAAGGCACGGTGAGCCCCCGAGAGGTTGCCCGTAGGCAGATTGACGTTTCCCGACTGTATGGCCGCGACGACCTCATCGATGCCGATGGAGCGGCTGACCAGCGCCTTGGGATCGACGCGGATACGGACGGCGTACTTCTGAGATCCATAAACCTGGACCTCGGCCACGCCGTTGAGCATGGAGATGCGCTGCGCCAAATGCGTGTCGGCATATTCATCGACCTTGGAGAGGGGCAGGGTGGGCGAACTCATGGCCAGGTAAAGAATGGGCGACTCTGCCGGATTCAACTTCCGATAAGCCGGGGCCGCCGTCATGTTTTGGGGCAGGTGGCGGGTCGCCGCCGCGATGGCCGTCTGGACGTCCTGGGCCGCGGCGTCGATGTCCCTGTTCAGATTGAACTGGATGGTAACCTGGGTAACGCCCATGGAACTGATGGACGTCATGGAGTCGATACCGGATATTGTTGCAAACTCCCGTTCGAGAACCGTGGCCACAGCGGAAGCCATCGTTTCCGGGCTTGCACCGGCAAGATTCGCCGAAACGCGGATAGTGGGAAAATCCACTGTTGGCAGCTCGCTTACGGGCAGGGCGCGATAGGCGACAAGGCCCACAATGAGGATCGAGACCATGACCAGCGTAGTCATAATGGGACGGAGGATGAAGATCCTCGAAATATTCATGCTATTGCTCCGTCACCATCTCAGGGTGTCTCTTTAATGCTGACCTTGGCTCCCGGAATCAGCCGCAACTGCCCGTCCGTGACCACCTTTTCTCCTGCCTGCACACCCTTGAGGATTGCCATTTCACCCCGGATCGTGGCCCCCGTCACCACGGGCCTCATGTCCACTGTATTGTCGGACTTGACGACGAAGCAATATTGGCCCGTCTGGCCCTTCTCCACAGCCTGCGAGGGAACCATAATGACGTTCGGCTCCATGTCCAGCGTCAGCACCACATTGACAAACTGGCCCGGCCAGAGCCGCTTTTCCCGGTTCGCAAAGGTTCCCTTGAGGGTGATCATGCCTGTTGCCCTGTTGACCGCGTTATCGACGAAGGTGAGCTCCCCTTTTTCGGGACGTCCGTCCCCCGGGATGATGGCATCGGCGGGGAGTTGCCGCCGCGCCTGGTAGGTCTTGATTCTCGCCAGTTCCTTTTCGGGAACGGTGAAGGTAACATAGATGGGCTGTATCTGATTGATCACGACTACTTCCACGTCGTTGAGCTTGACGATGTTTCCCCGGTTTACTTTCAACGATCCCGTCCGGCCGTCAATGGGGGAATGGATGGAGCAGTACTGAAGCTGGACGCGGTTGCTTTCCACGAGGGCCTTATCGGCGTTCACCGTCGCTTCCAGGGCGGCCCAGTTCGTATTGATCTGGTCGTACTGCTGTGTTGCCACGTAGCCTTTTTCCACCAGGAAGGCGTAGCGGCTCAACTCTTGCCGGGCATTTTGCATGTGGGCCGTGTCCTTGATCAGGTTAGCTTCCGCCTGCTTCAACATCTCCTCATAGGTGCGGCAGTCCAGCTTGAAAAGAGGGTCACCTTTTTTCACGTCCTGGCCCTCTTTGAAATAGACTTGAGTAATCTGCCCCGTGATCTGGGTTTTTACGGAGATGGTCTGATGGGGCTCGACAGCGCCGATCGCCTCTACCTGTATGGGGATGGTCTTCTGGACAGCCGTGGCCACGGTTACCGGAAAGGGGCGTTTTGCAGGGGGCGATTTTTGAGATGAGCAGGCAAAAAGGAAGACCAACAGGGCTACCGGCAAGGTCAGTCCTCTGAAAACAGGATTTCTAAATAGACCCATTATTAAAATATTGATACGGCATTGCTTTTTCACAGTGGGAGTGTACGAAGAACGATCTTGTGTGTCAATGGAATAATGGACCCAAAATGTAAAGTGTTTTGTCAATGTTCGCGGAAGGTATTCATCAAGATCGCATTGAAGTCATGTATCTCTGCGATTAAATCGAATCTGACACTTTCAGGAAGCCATACGTCTTTCGCAAGTACGAAAAACCGTATGAACCTCAAAAGTGATATAATCGCCGCAAATCATAAAGATCAAAGTGAAAGAGGACTTCCCGGCATCCTCATCATGGAGACTCCGGGAGTCCCATTCATTTCCAGATCGTATCCAACATTTTAACGATCTCGTCGACCATCTCCTCAGTGGCGCAGATCTTCTTTGCCTGCGGTTCTGCAAGTTTTGCAAGATCACCGGTCATGATGCCGCTTTCAACCGTGGTAAGAGCTGCTTTTTCAACAGTATTTGCAAAGAGGACCACCTGCTCTGTTCCATCAAGTTCACCACGTTTCCGGAGTGCGCCCGTCCAGGCGAACAGGATAGCCATGCAGTTCGAGGAGGTCTTCTCGCCCTGCAGATGTTTATAGTAGTGCTTCTGCACGGTACCATGAGCGGCCTCGTACTCAAACCAGCCGTTTGGTGAAACCAGTACCGAAGTCATCATGGCCAGAGAGCCAAAGGCCGAGGCAACCATGTCGGACATGACGTCCCCATCGTAGTTCTTGCAGGCCCAGAGCATGCCGCCTTCGGATTTCATGATACGGGCCACGGTATCATCGATGAGGGTGAAGTTGAACTGAATAGCGGCCTTTTTGAACTTGTCTTTGTACTCCTTTTCAAAGGTCTCCACAAAGATGTCGCGGAAGGTTCCGTCGTAGGTCTTCGAGATGGTGTCCTTAGCACCGAACCAGAGGTCCACCTTCTGGTCCAGCGCATATTCCATGCAGGCCCTCGCAAAGCTGCAGATGGAAGAATCGGTGTTGTGAATGCCCTGGATGATGCCGCCGCCTTTGTCGAACTCCTGAATCGTGCCGCGGAAGAGCTCGCATCCCTTATCGTCGGTGTAAACAAGCTCCGCCTTTCCGGGACCGGGCACCTTGAACTCGGTGTTCTTGTATACATCTCCGTAAGCGTGCCTTCCCACGATGATGGGTTGAGTCCATGAGCGGACAGCGGGTTTTATATTGTTCACCAGGATGGGTTTGCGGAACACGGTGCCGTCCAGTTGAGCCCTGATCGTGGCGTTCGGGGACTTCCACTCCTGCTTGAGGTTGTACTCCCTGACGCGATTTTTGTCCGGGGTGATGGTGGCGCACTTCACGCCCACGCCGTGCTTTTTGATGGCCTCGGCAGCTTCCAGGGTGATCCTGTCGTCGGTTTCGTCGCGCTTCCTGAGGCCGAGATCATAGTACTCGGTCCTGATGTCCACATAGGGGGCAAGGAGTTTCTCCTTGATCATGGCCCACATGACGTGCGTCATCTCATCGCCGTCCATCTCAACAATTACGTTCCTTGTGCTGATTTTCTTTGCCATCACCAAAGCCTCCTGAGTATGATCGTTCCTTCATGACTGGGGGCAGATTTCAAATCTGTCCCCGACGCCTATGCCTTCTTTCTTTGCATGGACAGTGAACCGCCGGCAAGAATGATCTCCTTCTGCCGTTCGGTCAGACCGTACACGACTTCGATATTCATTCCCTTGGTTTTATTCCTGACCACCAGTGTTTTGCCGTCGGCGATTGATTCGGCTGCGTTCACAATTTCGAGCTCGTCGTTCCGGTCGATTCTTTCATAATCCGCTTCATTTTTAAAGGTAAGGGGCAGAATGCCGAAATTGATTAGATTGTCCGTATGAATGCGCTGGAACGATTTGGCCAGAACGACCTTGACGCCGAGGAACATCGGGCAAATGGCCGCATGTTCGCGCGATGAGCCTTCTCCATAGCTCTCGCCGCCGACAATGATATTGTGCCTGCCCGCATCCCGAATCTGTCCGGCGCGCGCAGAAAACCCCGCATCAACCGTCTCGAACACAAACTCGGAGTACTTGGGCACATTCGATCGGTATTTCATCCTTGCGCCTGCCGGGATGATGTGGTCGGTGGTGATCTTGTCTCCGACCTTGATGGCGGCCGTACCTCGGATATCGGCAGGGAAGGGGGTATTGGTCGGAGGGGCGCCGATGTTCGGTCCGCGGAAAATTTCGACCAGGGATGGGCCCTCGACAGATTTTGGGAAGATAAACAGATTGTCGTCAATGATGAATTTTCCCGGCATGTTAACCTTGGGATATTTCATTCCGAGTTTCCGCGGGTCCGTGATTTTTCCTGTGATGGCCGCTGCCGCTGCTGTTTCGCATGAGACAAGATAGACCTGGGCGTCATGGGTGCCGGACCGGCCCTCAAAGTTACGGTTGGACGTGCGCAGCGAAATCCCTCTCGTTGACGGCGACTGGCTGTTGCCGATGCAGAACCCGCACGCCGATGGGTCGATGCGCGCGCCGGAGGCAATGAGACTGCCCAGGTAACCGGCTTTGCCGATATTCTGCATGACCTGCCGGGAACCGGGAGCAATAACCAGGCTCACGTTCGGTGCAGCGACGTGGCCTTTCATGATGCGCGCGACGGTTGCAAGATCCTTGTAAGACGAGTTGGTGCAGGAGCCGATGCAAACCTGATCCACCGTCATTCCCTGCAGCGACTCGACCGTGGCGATATTTCCGGGTGAGTGCGGTGTCGCTGCCAGCGGCACAAGTTTCGACAGGTTGATCTCTACGACCTTGTCATACTCCGCATCCCCGTCGGCGATGATCTCTGAGAAGTCGGAGGGGCGGTTCTGCGCACTGAGGAACGTCTTTGTAATATCATCGCTGGGAAATACCGACGTGGTGACGCCGCATTCCGCGCCCATGTTTGTGATGGTCGCACGTTCGGGTACGGAAAGAGTTTTTACCCCGGGACCGCCGTATTCGAAAACCGCATTGACGTTGCCCCGGGTGCCGAAAATGCGAAGCACCTCGAGGATCACGTCTTTGGCCGAAACCCAGGGTTTGAGCCTGCCGGTCAAATTGATTTTAACGACCCTGGGGCAGACAAGGTAGAAGGGCGCGCCACCCATTGCCAGTGCGACATCCAGTCCGCCGGCGCCAATGGCGATCATGCCGACACCGCCGCAAGTCGGCGTGTGGGAATCGGACCCGAGCAGCGTTTTCCCCGGCTTGCCGAAACGTTCAAGATGCACCTGGTGGCAGATGCCGTTTCCGGCGCGAGAGAGGATGATGCCGTATTTAACGGCGATCGACTGCAGATATTTATGGTCGTCTGCATTCTCGAAGCCGACTTGAATGGTGTTATGATCGATGTAGCTGACCGACAGTTCGGTCGCGATTTTCGGCAGGCCGGTGGCTTCGAACTGCAGGTAGGCCATGGTGCCGGTTGCATCCTGCGTGAGCGTCTGATCGATCCGGATGGCGATTTCCGATCCCGGGTTCCAGGATCCCTCTGCAATATGTGACTCCAGGATTTTTCTGGTGATTGATTTGCCCATGGCCTGCCCTCCTGTGCAATATTATTTCCGTGAAGATTTTTTTAATCCTGAACACGTCCGAGGAATTTGCATTCACTCACGGGAATACGCATGTCCATATCGGTCCCGCTTTCGCGATGGTCAAGATACTCGCCTGCACCGCCGGCCACCCTCCCCAGCGCAAAGGCGAGAAACGGCAGATCGAGCGCACGTTCGACGGTGATCTTCTTCTCCACCAAAAGCGGCCACGCAATACCCATCAGAATACAGGTAAGTGTAGCATCTACATTTACGGCGTGGACCTTGCTGGTCACGCCGGCGCTGGTCATGCCGCGGGTCAACCGGTGATAGAAATCATGGAACACGTTGTAGATTTTATGCTCGTCCATATATGCGGCGATGACTCTTTCGCGCGGATCGAAGTTGACCGCTTCCTTGTTGAACACGGGATGTCCGAGGCAGGGGACTTTTTCGTAATTAAGACCGGCCTCCTTGTCCACCACTTTCCTTTCCTTGAATCTCTTGACGTAGTCACGAACAATCGCATCCAGGTCAGGCGCATTTTTCTTGTCGTAGGGATCGGTCAACCCGGTTTTCCCGAAAACATCGATCAGCATTCTGGCTGCTTCCTGGCCGTTTCCACCGTGAACCGTTCCAATGGCGGCCAGAGTTGCGATCATGGCCGTATTCGGCGCATTTCCGGCCGAAGCGGAAAGTTTCGGCGCCTGGCTTGAAATCGTGCCCGGCCCGTTCGTCAACGATGCGATCAGCCCCATTTCGAACAAACGGATTTCAAACGCGTGCTTGAGCGGATGGCCGAGCCAGTAGAGAAGGACTGATTCGACAAACGAGCCTTTATTCATAAGGTTCATGACGGAATAGCCGTATATGCGCGGCGTAACACCGTCATTTGAGGACGCATGTGATGCGTTGCGCATGGATTGCCGTGTTGATATCCGGCCGAAGCCGGACTTGACATATCGCTCAACCAGAGAACCATAAGGTTCCGGGATGGCGCCCGGATGAAGAATCATGGTGCGGGGGAGTTTATGTTCAAAGGCGCCGAAATTCTTGAACCAGGGGTTGAGCCCGATCGGCTGTGTCGGGGAGAAGTCCGTTTTGATCCCGCATGCATCCGTCACGGCCATGGCCGCATTGACAAGGTCATGCAGCGCGTTGACGCGGACGCCACGCTTTTTTTCCTTGAGGATGGGCATGAACGTTTTCGGATGATCCGGGTCAAAAACAGGCGCCCCGAAATAGTCGTCGAACATTTTCATTTTTGCCGAAGCCGTGGTGTTGGGCCCTTCGACGACTGCACCGGCGTGCCCCAGAGAGATACTGCGTCCTTCGGCGAACTGTCCTGAAATATAGACAATGACCGGTTTCGGGCATTTGAGAGATTTAAGGTAGGCGATCGCCTCCTCTTCATAGGATCCGCCCGGTTCAACATAGAGGATGACAAGCTGTGTGCGGGTGTCCATCATGGCAAGGGGAAGAAGCGCTTTGATCGGCGTCAGGATCAGGGGGTCCTTGCCGGTTGAGATTCCGTAGGAAACACCCAATCCGGCAGGCTTGAGGTAGGTCGCAATGGTATTGACCATATTGCCGGAGTTGGAAATAATGCAAACACTTCCCTTGACGAATGCCTCATCCGGAGCATCTCCGCCGACGGCGCCGACGCGCGTGCGGTCGTAAGCATTGATGACGCCGAGCGTATTGCAGCCGACGATATCGATATCGGCGCTATCGGCAAGCGCTTTGAGTTTCGCCGTTACTTCGATGGATACATGTTCCGTAATGACGAAGATGGTTTCAACAAACTTTTTGCCGTGTTCCAGCACCTCCTTGACATCGCCATAGACTGCATCAGGCGGTGAATAAACAATGATCTTGTTTGGTTTTTTCGCATCCGGGAGGGCTGACAACAGGTCCTCGAACTGGCCGAAGACGGGTATCGGTTTGCCTCCCGGAACGTTAACGGTCTGACCGTCCTTGCCAAGCGCCCATCCGGCCACGATATTCTTGCAGTAGTTTTGAGAAATGATCGAGACCTTGGAAGCTTCACGGCCGGTAATATTCGATACGGCGATACGATCCCCTTTTTTCAGGATGTCACTCAGTGATTTCGCTCTCATTTCTGGTCCTCCTTCCATTCGATCTCGCTGTAATTCGCCAACTTGGCCGCATACGCAGCGACCAGTGTAATGGGCGTATCCGGTCCGAAGAAGACAAACGGCAGATTGAGGTTTTCCAGGGTTTTTTTCATGACCGCAAGCCCCTGGACAAGTCCGGGACCGCCTCGTCCGATGACGACGGGAATATGAATGGGCCCATTCTGGGCGACCCATTCTTCCAGAGCGTCTGCAATGGCGGCAAAGGTCACGTCAATCTGTGTGTTGTTGGCTTTACCGCCGAGAATGAGAAGGAGTGACGCATTGGCCAGTCTATGGCGAAAGCAGATTTCGGCGGTCTTCTTCATCCGGTCATAAGGCGGGTTTCCGCCAAAATCAGACAGAAACATCGGATCGCCGCCGCACTGGGCCAGCGTTTCGATGACAATGGTGCTGGCGCCGCCGCCGAACAAAATCGGGAGAATCTTTTTCCCTCCGAGTGATGACACATGGGCCTGTCCCTGATGGCTCGCCGCGGACCAGAGGCGCATCTCCTCATCAAAAGCCTCTTCCGTGCTCGGGTATTCCGGGAATTCAAACCCGAGATCACGGAATTTGAAATTGCTTTCATCGAACGTGGCTTTAAAATCGCAGGCAAACACCTTTCCGTCTTTGGTGACGCGCCACGGATTGATTTCACAGGACTGCATGCCGGTCGAGATGAACATATCCCACTGATTGACAAAGAAGCGTGCCAGCATGGAGTTCAGGCTGCCCTGCAAACCAAGTTTGCTCAGCGCTTCTGAAGCCTGATAGGCATTTAATCCGCGGAAGACATCTACGGGAATCGTGACCTTGTCCGAATCCGGGATGGATTCGACATCCATCCCGCCTTTGAGTGAAACCGTAAAAGAGGGGGAAAGAAATTTGGAATTATAGGTGATGGCCGTAAAAAGCTCCATATCCGCCGGTACCTCTTGCACCATGTACGCTGTTCGAGGTTGCAGTCCACCGACTTCCGCTGCAGCCACTTTCTTTAAAAGTTGCATGGCTTCACGGTAATCACTGACTTTGCGAACCGTGCCGGCCTTTCCACGTTTTCCCGCAAGCACGTCCGGTTTAACAATTCCGCTTCCCCATTCCTGCAATTTCTTTTTTATGTCCGATTGATTCACAGGCTCCACGACAAAACCCGGAACCGGAATTTTAAATCTGCCTGCAAGTTGCTGAAGGAAAATCAGTTCGCCGATTTTTGCGCTCATCAGTACTCCCTCCTTTGTAAAGGATATATGGAAAACCCCCTTATCGTACTCATATTTTGAATGCCCGAAAAGGAAAATAATTGCAACTGTAAATTGTGGCCACCGGACAATCGCCGAATAGGACGTTGATCCGTCCAGTGAAAGACAAAAGGTTAAATTCGTTGACAACCCGGCGGCGCTTCATTAGATTGCTGGTGCAATTAAAACGCGATCGGAGGAAATTCGTCATGCTGGATATATTTGACCTGATTGTCATCGGGGCAGGGCCCGGCGGTCATGCCCTGGCGGAACATGCCGCGCGTCATGGCGCCCGGACGGCGATAATCGAGAAAAACCTCTGGGGCGGGACCTGTACTCATCGGGGCTGCATCCCGACCAAGGCGCTTCTGTCCTGCAGCAAGCACTATGCGGCTCTGAAGAAAATGAAGCGCCTCGGCGTCACCATCGGTTCGTCTTCGTTCGATTATTCCGCCATGAAACGCCATCAGCAGCAGATGGTCCGCATCTCCGCCCTGGGCGTGGAGAAGTCGCTGCGCGAGGCCGGTGTGGCCCTGAAGGAGGGGGTGGGGAAAATACTGTCTCCGCGGGAAGTTCAATGGACCGACACGGCCGGAAACGTCCGGATTCTAGAGGGTGCGCGCATCGTCATCGCCTGGGGGTCCGAGCCCATGCTTCCGCGAGGCATTGAAACATCAAAACGCATCCTGACCTCCGACGGCTTCCTTCGCCTGGAAACCTTGCCGGAGGACGTGATCGTCGTCGGAGGAAGCGTCATCGGGGTGGAATTTTCAACCTTTCTGGCAGAACTGGGCGTGAAGGTGACATTGATCGAACTGCTGGAGCAAATCCTGCCTTCTGAGGACGAAGATGTCTCAGCCCTGCTGAAACAGGAGCTGACACGGTTGGGCGTTAAAATCCATACCTCCACAGAGCTCCGGACGATTCATGAGACGAACGACGGGGTTGAAATAGACGTTGTGCATCGGGAATGCGATACCCACCTGACCGCGGATATGGTCCTCATCTGCACCGGCCGGAAACCCCTTATGGATCAGGGGCAATTAGACCGGATCGGCATCCGGTACGACCGGAAGGGAATCTCTGTCGATGTGCAGCAGATGACGAACATCTCCGGCATTTACGCCATCGGCGATGTGACAGGCGGCGCCATGCTGGCGCACCGGGCGATTCAACAGGGAAAGGCCCTGGCCAGCGCCCTATTCGGCGATGGTTCGGTCATCTGCGACGAGGCGTCCGTTCCTGCCATCGTGTATTCCCATCCCCAGGTCGCCCGCGTCGGCCTTACGGAGAGGCAGGCAAGCCGGCAGGGCCTCTATGTTGAAGTTGTGAAATCGGACTACGCCGCCAACATCATCGCCCGCACGGAACTGATGGGGCAGGGGTTTGTAAAAATGCTCTTTGATGGGGACAAGCTTATCGGTGTGACCATTGTGGGCGATACGGCGGCGGATCTAATCGCATCAATGAGTTTTGCGATCGTAAACAATCTGGGGAAAAAGGAGCTAAGCAAATGGGTTATTCCCCACCCGACACTCAGTGAAGTTCTTATACGGCCTTGAACAGCGTTGCCTTTGCCGCCGGACAATAATAAGGATTTACGCGCCATTGTGTTTGCACGGCCCGTTCGGCTCTGCGAGTTACGGATTATTGCAGGTGCAGACTGAGAGGCCTGTGAAAAATGGCTTCGCCGCGGCTCAAAATCTTTTTCGCTACAAATTCGATTAGGCTTAAATATGTATGAAATCCATAAATGAGTCATGGGGACATGACGGCGTCGTGTCCCCATCAACGAAAAAGCTTTCATCCGCCGCTTGCGAACCATTTTTCACAGGTTATGCAAAGCTCTCGCCGGTTAAACGACGCCGTAGGCCAGCATGGCCCGGGCCACTTTTGTGAAACCGGCGATATTGGCGCCCGTCACGTAATCGCCCTTCTTGCCGTAGGCCTCGGCCGTTTCCACGCAGGCCTTGTGGATGCTCTTCATGATGATGCGCAGGCGGTTATCCACCTCTTCCCTCGTCCAGGAGAGCTTCATGCTGTTCTGGCTCATCTCGAGGCCGGAGGTAGCCACGCCGCCGGCATTGGCGGCCTTGCCGGGTCCGTACAGGACGTTGTTTTCCTGAAAGATCTTGACGGCCTCAGGCGTGGAGGGCATGTTGGCCCCTTCGGCCACGCAGATGCAGCCGTTCTTTACGAGCGCAGCGGCATGGGAGGCGTCTATCTCGTTCTGGGTTGCGGAGGGCAGGGCGATGTCCACCTTGATGCCCTGGTCCCGGATGACGTCCCAGACGCTGGCCCCTTCGATGCAGCACGTGTTGTACTTGTCGGCGTATTCCTTGATGCGTCCACGCCTGACATTCTTGAGCTCCATGACGAAGTCGCATTTCTTGGCATCGATCCCCTGTTCATCGACGATTGTAGCGGTGGAGTCGCAAAGTGTGATGACCTTGCCGCCAAGCTGATTGACCTTTTCCACGGTGTACTGGGCCACGTTGCCGGCGCCGCTGACGGCGACAACCTTGTTCTTGAAGTTGAGGCCGCGCGTGGCCAGCATTTCTGCGGCAAAGTAGGTCGTGCCGTAGCCGGTCGCCTCGGGACGAATCAGACTGCCGCCGTATTCGAGAGCCTTGCCGGTCAGAACACCGGTGTGCTCGTTGCGGATCTTCTTGTAATAGCCGTACATGTAGCCGATTTCCCTGCCGCCCACGCCGATGTCACCGGCAGGCACATCCGTTTCGGCCCCGATGTAGCGGACAAGTTCCCGCGTGAAGGCTTGGCAGAAGCGCATGACTTCGCTGTCCGATTTTCCCTTGGGATCGAAGTCGGAGCCGCCCTTGCCGCCGCCCATGGGCAGCGTGGTCAGGGAATTCTTGAAGATCTGCTCAAACCCCAGGAATTTGATGATCCCGAGATTGACCGATGGATGAAAACGAAGGCCGCCCTTGAAAGGGCCGATGGCGTTGTTGAACTGGACGCGGAATCCCCGGTTGACATGGACCTTTCCCTTGTCGTCCACCCAGGGAACTCGGAACATGATCATACGTTCCGGTTCGACGATGCGGCCGTAAATGTTGGCCTTTGACGAATTCCGGATGCCGCTTGGTCGTCGGCTCCAGCGTTTCCATGACCTCTTCCACGGCCTGATGGAACTCCGGCTGGTCGGGATCGATCTGCTTGACCTTTGCGAGTACATCTTTGATGATTGACATGGTGAAACCCCCTTTAAAAAAATTTATATTGAAGTGCTTTTCATTAGCTCGTCGAACGGCTGCAACGCGCCGTAATCCATGACCGAGGACATGGCCTGGTTCTCCACATCCAGGCCTGCTTCCTGGACGCGGGCAGCCGGATTGAGACCGCCGATCAGGATGATCCCCACTTTGTTGACCTCCACGGGGATCTGGCAGACCGGTTCGCTGATTTTGCCCGTGACCAGGACGCCGTTGATGCCGGCTTTTCCCATCTTTGCCAGCAGATCGCACGTCAGCGCGTGGCAGGGCGCCGGAATTTCCCGGAAATTTGCCAGGATCATGCCCTCTCCCTTTTCGATTGCGCTACCGACAGAGGTCATCTTTCCGCGGATAAAGACCTCGGACGGATCAAGGGATGATCCGGAATAATGGATCAGCTCCGTGAATCTCAGGGGATGGCGCTTCTTCACCTGCAGAATACCGCCGAATTTGGAATCCATCGGGATGCCGTGCTTCAACAGCACGCCGTTGACGACGATGCTGCAGACCGTGGCAATGCCGATTTTGCCCTTCGGGACCAGGACGTCTCCCAGATATTGCCCCGCGCGCGCGATGGCGACGTGGTTGCTGACGGCGAAGCCTGATGCAAAAACAGGCTGCATGATCTTGAGGGCAGAGGGAAAGGAGGCGGTCGAAAAGAAGGAAATGTTGATTGGCAGCAGGCCGTCGCCCGTTTCGGGGTTGAACGTGGTCTGAAAGGCCAGGATTTCGATGCGCGAGATCGCGAGCCCGACCTTGTCGCGGACCCGGGCTTCGCCCAGCTCGTCAATGCCCCGGGCGGTGATCATGCGTCCATCCCTCTGATCCACCAGCCGTGTCAGTCCGCGCTCATCCATGAGCTTCAGGTGATAACGGACCGCCCGCTCGCTGGGCGCATATCCCCTGTCCTGCATCTTACGTGCAAGGATGCGGGAGCCCAGAGGCCCTCCGGCTTCATGCAGGATACGCAGGATCAGCAGGGTCTTTCTTTCAATCTCGTCCTGACTGGAAAAAACGGGAACCATCGGCAATCGGCCATCCTTTGCCGATGCTCCTACCCGTAAAGAATGCTCCTGTCAATACAAAAATGTACTTTTGAGGAAATAAATTCGTGACTTTTTCACGCTACGCAAATTTTCGAAAACAATGCAAGATATAGCATAAATTAAGAGAGCCTTGCATAACCGGTGAAAAAGGTTCTTGACGCGATGAAACAAAGGTTTTTTATATTTCCAGAAATAAGACGCATTGAACGATTTCAAACATATTCAGGCCGTATCATCTCGTTAACAAAAAAATAATTTGACCCGCGGCAGAGCCGTTTTTCAAAGGTTTAGAGGTGGGGAATTTTTACGACTCCATGAACGGAAAGCTCAGTTGCTGCCAGCGGGCGATGCACCTTCCGCAGGAGGTCCGCGTTTTTGCCCTGGCCTCACAGGCGGTCAGATCAATGAAATAGCCATGCCGTGCACACCAGCGGTTTTCCCGCGAAAAGGTCTCAAAATCCTCTTTCTGCGGATCGTCGCGATCGCGGCTGATGCGCCTGTTGCGTTTATTCATGATAGAGGGGGATGACGTTTAAAATAAAAACCCCGCCCCTGGAAAAACCGCAGAGACGAGGTTTTTTATTAAAACATGGGTATGACCGTCCGGGACGATGTCATGCCTACTTTTTGGTTTTGACAGGCGCCTTGGCTGCCGGTTTCTTAGCCGGTGCTTTCGCCTTTGCTTTCGGCGCAGCCTTGACTGCCGGTTTCTTGGCTGGTGCTTTCGCCTTTGCTTTTGGTGCTGCCTTAACGGCTGGTTTGGCTGGTGCTTTCGCCTTTGCTTTTGGTGCTGCCTTAACGGCTGGTTTGGCTGGTGCTTTCGCCTTTGCTTTTGGCGCTGCCTTGGCGACTGGTATGGCTGGTGTTTTCGCTTTTACCGCGACGGGTTTAACGGCTTTCGCGGGGGCTTTTGCCATCGCCAGAAGGGTTTTCTTCTTCGCTTTATCGGCGGCAGCCTTGCCTTTCGCCATGCCCATTTTGCAGCAATCGATTTCCGCCATGTCCAGGCCGATGTCGTCAACCGTGACAATCAGACCACAGACTTCACAACTTAACACATCGCCTTTTTTTGATTTTACCATTGCGCGCTCCTCCTTAAAAAAAGTTATGTTTTAATCGGCAAACTCACTTAATGTCCCTTGCCTTTTACAGCAGAAAAGGTGGATTTACAAGCCATTATATTTCCGCATTATCAGTGTGTAAGAAATTTTTCCCCATGCCGGCCTCGGGAATATCTGTATCGTCCCCGGGAACAAACTGAAAAAAATCCCGGATGACGCCCGTGATCTCCCCGGGCCTTTCCATGGGAATCAGATGCCCTGCATTGCGGACAAGCCGGTAGGCCGCGTTGGGGAACAGAGAAATGGCTTTCTGCAGATCGATGAAAGCCCGGTTTTCGCTGTGCTCGCCCTCGAGCACCAGGACGGGGCAGGAAACTTGCGGCAGCAGCGGCCACGGGTCATAACGGATGCCGCCCATGAAGAGGGCTGCCTCCTTCTTTGGCGAACAGGCAAGTTCCAGGCCGCTTTCCTCATTGCGCTTCATGCCGTACCGGACATAAAGAGACAGTATTTCCGTGTCCCACTTGTTGAACAGGGTTCTGGACTTGAGATAGGTCAGCGCTTCCGTCTCATCCTGCCAGTGATTCCGGCGCTTGATGGATTTTGCGGCCAGTGGATGGTCCTGAACCCGGATTCGGGCCTGGTAGAAGTCCTGCGGTAAAAAAATCGGCTCGATCAGAACCATTCCGGCAGGCGCCAGCTCGTATTGTACGGCGGCAATGGTCAGAACCGTCGCGCCCATGGAATGTCCGACCAGGTAAGGGGCATCGATATTCAGGCCTTTGCAGAAAGCGGCAAAATCCCGGGCGAGGATCATCCAGTCCAGTCCGCCTTTTTCGGGGTCGGACTCCCGGTGGTCGCAGAAATACGGAGCGATCACCCGACAGACAGGCGTCAGGGCCCTGGCAATCGGATGCCACAGCCAGGGCAGGAATCCGGTGGCGTGCAACATGATGAGGGTGGGCCCCTGTCCGTCATAGAGAAGGTAAGTCAAATCCGCGTCGCCGATATTTTGTGTCCTGACCTGCGGCAGCCGGGCGCGGGGGCTTGTCATGGTTGTCATTTGTTTTGTGATTTTGGCGCCCTTTCTTTTCGCAGAATCACGAAGAAACTGGTTCCTGCGCGCTTCACGAGGATCAACAGGACCTCCTGCGGGCTTCCTCTGGCTATTTCTACAAAATAATCCTTCATGGACGAGATTTTGACCCTGTTGATCTGCAGTAGGATGTCCTGTGTCCGCAGACCGGCCTCGTCCGCTGGGCCTCCCTCTTTAACCTGCGTGACCACCACGCCGGTTTTCTCTGCAAGTCCGAAGTGGGCGGCCATCTCGGGCGTAATCTCCTGAACCGTCATGCCCAATTGATCGCGGGGCTGGACCTGCCGAGCGATATCCTTTATTTCCTTGCGTTCCCCGATGGTGACTTCGAAACGTTTTTCCTGCCCGTCGCGTAGCACAGAGACGATGACCTTTTTGCCGACCGCAATCGCCGCGACGATCCTCAGCAGTTCCGGGGTATCCTGTATGGTCCGGCCATCGATGGCGACGATGATATCCCCGGTTTGGATGCCGGCTTTTTCCGCCGGTTCTCCCTTGATGACGTCTCCGACCAGCGCCCCCCGGGTGTCTTTCAGATTGAAGCCTCCGGCAATTTCGCGGGTGATATCCTGAACAGCAACACCCAGCCAGCCGCGGGTGACCTTCCCTATTGTTTTGAGATCCTCAAACATATCCTTTGCCGTGTTGATGGGAATGGCAAATCCGATTCCCCGGCCCCGGGCGACAATGGCCGTGTTGATGCCGACCACCTCGCCGTCAAGGTTGAAAAGCGGGCCGCCGCTGTTTCCAGGATTGATCGACGCGTCTGTTTGGATGAAGTTGTCATAGGGACCGGAGCCGATCACACGGCCTTTGGCGCTGACGATCCCGGCCGTCACGGTCTGTTCGAGACCGAAGGGATTGCCGATGGCAAAAACCCAGTCCCCCACGCGCAGCTTATCTGAATTGCCAACTTTCAATACGGGCAACGAGTAGGCGGCGGGGTCGATCTTGATCAGAGCAATGTCCGTGTTGGCGTCCTGCCCCTTGATCACCGCGTCATATTCCTTGCCGTCGGCCAGTTTGACCCGGATCTGGTCCGACTGTTGAATCACGTGATTATTCGTAAAAATATAGCCGTCGCTGGAAATGATAAAACCCGACCCCAGGCTTTTCTGCTTGAATTCCCTCTCCGGGACATCGCCGAAAAAACGGTGTAAAAAATCATCCTGTCTGAAAAAAGGATGGTCTGGGATTTCACTTCCGCGCGGAAGGCCGCGACGGCCCTTGAGGGTTGCCGTCGTATAGATGTTGACCACGGCGGGACGCAGTCTGTCAACCAGATCCGCCAGCGAGGCCGGCCTTTCTATGGCGGGTGACTTTTTCACGGCCGCCGCTGCCTCCTGCACGCCGGGGAATTGCGGGGAAGAAAAAAGACCGGGAACGGGAAATGCCGTCAGCGCCGTTACCGTGACGACAACGCTCAGGATCAGAATCATTTTCCGGAGAAATGTCTGTTTCATCATGTCGTCTCCTGTATTCAACCACCCTCCGTTTGCGCAAAGGCGGTGTTGGCATAAAGATATTCCACTTTTTCCTTGTGTTTGAGTTCCTGATCGGCCATGCGCAGCAGCATCTCCCGCACGGTCCCTTCCGGATGCATGGACGCAAGGTTTTTATAAAAATTGTGGGCATCGAGCTCCTTGCCGGCGGCAATCAGGTAAACCTCATTGGTAAGGATGTCTTTGCGGGGCTCCGGTTTCTGCGTGGTTTCGGCGATTTTATAATCCACCGGCGCATTGAGCGGCAGGCTGTTTTCCCGGAAACTGCCGTCCCGGTATTTCTGCAGATAGGCCTTGTGCTGTTTTTCCTCTTCTGCGAGAAACTTCAATGTGTCCTTGGCAGCCTTGTCATCCACGAGCTTGTAAAGCTCCATGTAGGAGTCATAGGCCTCCTGTTCGTTGACAATGGCCAGTTCGATGAGCGATTCAAGGGTATGATTTTTCATGTAGGCGCCTCCATTTGATTTTATCCGTCCATCACCGATGGGCTTTTATACCCCTCAGGTTCCTCCGTAGCCGACGCTGATCTTCTCTCCATCGACAATCATTGGTACCCGTCGCGCGCCGCCCGAGAGCTTCAGCATCTGCTGCAGCCCGGCTGGATCTTTCTTGACGTCAATATAAACTGCCTTGCCTTTATAGGCCGCCCTGGCCTCGTCGGTATAGGGTCAACCTGCTTTGCCGTAAATGATAACCTTTTCTGCCATGGTGTTGTGCCTCCTTGATTCCCAGGTCCACTCTCCCCATTGAGGGGAAAGAGCGATATTGGACTTTTATGGATTTATCAATAATCGGTCAAATGAGAGAGTCCGCGCTCGCCCACCAGCAGGATTCTGGTATGGGTCAGCCGGCTGGCAATCACTTTGGCCGTGGCCTGCATGATCTTGAGGCCCAGTTCGCAATCATCTTCCATGAGCGCCCGCAATCTGGCCGCATCCAGGGCGATGAGCCGGCAGTTATCGATACACAGTGCCCCCAGTGTGTACAGGCAGGGTTCCACGACGGCGGACCATCCCATGGACTCCCCTTTTGTGACGATATCCACGGTAATCTGCATGGGCGCTCGATGCGGCCCCATGTAATTATCCATGACCATGACCACCTTGCCCTCCTGACACATGAAAAGGCTTCTGGCCGGATCGCTCTTCTTGTACATCTGGGTTCCGGCCTCATAGGATTCGCTCACAGCGATGGCGGCCAGTTTCTCGAGTTGTTCGTCGGTGAATTCTTTGAAGAATTTAAACTCTTTCAGATTGTTCGCAGTAATCATTTCTTGCCTCCTCATTCAAACGTGAGCTCGATGATAAAATCATTTCCCCCTTTTTGCGTTGCTGTTAAGTATAACAGAATTGCCGCAGCATTGCCACAATAAATTGAGCCGAGTGTAACGCTCTGCTCGTGTTGCGATAGCAAAATCGATATTGAAATAGATTGCCCAAACTTTGATATTGGCTTAAGGTATATGAGGCTGACGCCCTGCGCCGGAAGGATGAGAACCATGATCAGATCACTTGTTTTGATGGTTGCCGCAATGTTTCTGCTGTTGTCAACCGGTTGTTTCAGTTCTTATGAAACAATCCGGGATATCCGGGAATTGAAGCAGGATCACAACGCCTATCTTGACGGAAAAGCGCCGGGTATCCTGATGAGCCCGGAAGAACAGCGGTGTCGGGATCAGGATTATAATAACCGGTACTTTTCTCCCTGGCATCAGGATCGGCCTCAAAGCGGCCTGGCCGATATTGCCTTGGAGTTTGAAAAATATGGACAGAATCCGGGCTATGGAGAAAATGGCCGCAAGCACGCCGGCAACTGGATAAAAAGGCTGAAGCGCAATGCCCGCTTGCAGGAGTACTCCGGCAACGGTTATCCCGCAATCACCATCCGGCAATCCAGCTTGCGGTCGCTTCCGACCGAAAGGCCGCATTTTAACCGTTCAAGCCAGGCGGTGTCCGGACATCCCTTCGACAACCTCCAGGCCACTGCCGTCATGGTCAACACGCCTGTCTTCATTTCGCACATCAGCCGCGACAAAGAGTGGGTGTGGGCGGAAACCGGATACTATTTTGGCTGGATGCGGGCTCAGGATGTGGCGTTCCTTCCCGCCGATTTCATGAAAAAGTGGGAAACGGGGCGCTATGCCGTTATCGTCAAGGACAAGACGCCGATCTGCGACGGGGAAGGCCTCTTTCTCTTCCGGGTTTCCCTGGGGACGATCTTTCCCCTGTTGAATAACGGAGAGGAGGGTGTGGAAATACTTATGGCCGTCGCCGATCAAGATCGTCGGGCCGTTCTGAAGAAAGTCACCCTGCCGAAGGATGATGCCGCCGCCAAACCCGTGCCGATGACGGAGGCTCAAATGGCGCGCATGGCCAATCAATTGCTCAATGAGCCTTATGGCTGGGGCGGCCTGTATGGCAACCGGGACTGTTCGGCCATGACGCGGGACCTTTTTGCCCCCTTCGGCATCTGGCTGCCCAGAAACTCCGGCGACCAGGCTCTGAAAGTGGGAACGTTCATTGACCTGAGCACCCTGTCTGCCGAGGAAAAAGAGAAAAAAATCATTTCAGAGGGGGTTCCCTATCTCACGCTCCTGTGGCGCAAGGGGCACATCATGCTCTATATGGGGGTTCATGACGGCGAACCGCTGATTTTTCACAATCTCTGGGGGATTTCCACCCGAACCGCTCTGGGCCGCAGGGGCAAGCTGATTGTCGGCCATGCGGCCATTACAACCCTGCACCCGGGTCGGGAACTGCGCAATTATGATGAGGCGGCCGCCGATCTGACGAAAAATATCGTGGGGATGATCCTGCTCGTTGGACACCCCGAAATCTCGGTGCCTCAGGGCAGATGATGCCGGTTTCGCTTCAGAGACCTGCTTATGAATTCTTATAAAGCTTCTCCAGCAGCCCCTCGATCGCCTGATACTGTCTTGAAACCATGTCGCCGTTTTGATCGATCAGGATCAGGGTCGGGACACCGACGATCTGATAGGCCTGCGCCACAAGGCCCGTTTCGTCCAGCAGCACGCGATAGGGCAATTGATATTTATCGGCGAACCGTGAAACCTTGTCCCGGGATTCCTGGATGTCAATGTTGACCACAATCAGTCCCCGGCCCGCATAGGTGTTATGAAAAAATTTGTAGCGGGGGATTTCGGACCGGCAGGTGGGGCACCATGTCGTACTGAAGATGATCAGGACCAGCTTCCCCCTGTGTTCACTCAGCATGAATTTTGAGCCGCTCAGATCTGTCAGGACAAAATCGGGCATTTTGCCTTCGACAGCCTTCGGGATGACCGGCGGTTGCCGACTATCGGAACAGGACAACGCCCCGAAAATCAGCATGATAATTACCCACTGGATGAACAGAGAAAGCGCCTTATTTTTATGCATTCCATGTTACCTCGCCCGAGATGCTAAAATATTTCCAAATTTTGAGCATGACTGCCTCGTAAAAACACTGAAACCCTCATATTGTAGCCGTCTTTATTAGAAAAAGGGGCTTTCTCATCCCCACAGGATTCCCGCCTGGATCAGAAAATATTCTCCGGCGGCGATCATGAGCCAGCCGAAGAGATGGCTGATTTTAGCCATCCAGGGGCCCGATTTCGGCAAATTGGCCAGAAGTCCCGCAAATGTTCCCAGGATGATCAGAAGCGTTCCCATGCCAATTGAGAAAACGAACAGCAGGCTCATGGCGTAAAAAGGATTCTGCCGGGTGGCCACATAGCCCAAAAGAACCGCCAGAACCGGTGCCGTGCAGGGTCCCATCACCAGACCGGATGCGGCGCCGACCAGAAAGCTGCTGACCAGCCCTTTCGACTGTGCCCGGGGCTGGATACGGGCGATAAATTGAGGTATCCGGACCGGAAGCATAAAGACGTCCAGCATGGATAAACCCATGAGAAGACAGAGGTTGGCCATGACAAAATAAATCCAGGGGCTTGTCTGTATCTGGCCGAACAGCTTTCCCGACAGGGCGGCAATCCCTCCCAGCGCCGTATAGGTCACAGCCATTCCGAGAACATAGACGACCGATAGCAGAAGGCCCCGCCCCCGGGATCCGCCGCCCCGGGCGCCGATAAAGGCGATCGTGATGGGAATGACGGGGTAAACACAGGGCGTAAAACTCACGAGGACGCCGCCCAGGTAAACCGTCAGATACGCCAGGAGAAACGATTCCTTGAGATAAACGGAGAGGCCCTGAGTAAATTGTTCAATCATCTGCGTTCCGTCCTCAGCCCTGTTTTGGTTCGTTATCCCGATCTATTGGGGTTCCCGGATGCGGCTTGTGATATTTTTTATACCATCTTTTTCCGAGAAAGTATGCCAGCGCAGCAAGAATGATGCTGATAGTCATCACAATAAGGAAGGTTGTGTCCTGGTTGTTGCGCAGACAGCTCCCCTGAACGGACAGCATCAGCGTTCCCAGCAGGCGGCCTACGGTGGAAATGACCAGGAAGGTCATGATTCTGATATGGCTCAAGCCCAAGACATAGCACAGGGCGTCCTTGGGGAAGCCCGGGATCAGAAACAGAAGAAAGGCCACCCACGGTCCCTGATGCGTCATGATGTGATCGTATTGGTTGATGATCTTCGGGCTTACAATTCTTTCGACAAAAGGCAGTCCAAGCGTCCGCGAAAGTGTAAAGGCAAGCCAGGAACCGATGGTCAGGCCGATTGTGGAATAAAGGGTTCCCATATATATCCCGTATATGTAGCCGCCGATAAAACCTGAGACTTCTCCCGGGATCGGCGCAACGAGAACCTGCAGAATCTGGATCCCGATAAAGACAAAAACTGAGACGGGACCAAAACTGGTCAGAAAGGTGATGATTTTTGTACGATCCGAAAAAAAGCTGTGCAGATCGAAATAAACAAAAAAGAATATACCCGCTGCAATCAGCAGGATCAGGACCAGCAGCTTGAAAATGTCTTTTCTGTTCATCGGAACTCGGATTTTAAAGGGATGGGCAACCCTTTACCACAAAAAGCCGTGACAATGAAGTTTAATCAACCGACACAAAAAAAGGGCACGAAGTTTAGCTCCGTGCCCTTTCAGGGGAAAGTTTTGAAATGGGGTTATTTCTTTGCCGGTGCGGGTGCCGGTGCGGGTGCGGGTGCTGCCGGCTTCGCTTCTTCTTTCATTTCCTTCTTTTCGGCTTTCTTTGCGGCCTTCTTTGCCTTTTTGGCTTTCTTCTTGACATCTTTCTTTTCGTCTGCTGCCGCGGCGGGTTTCGTGTCTTTTGCCGGGGCTGCTTTCACATCAGTCGCCTTCGCATCTGCCTTCTTCTCGGCGGCTACCGCTGGTTTCGCCGGCTCTGCTTTTTTCGCCGCAGGAGCCTGTGCAAAAACCGATGTCGTGAAAAGGAATACCAGACCAATGACCAATAATACTAAACGTTTCATTTTAAACTACCTCCTGATAAAATTTTATTTTGTCTTTGTACAAAGCAAGCCGCATACCACAATGACGACGAAAAAAGCCGCATATGCTAAATATCTGATTATATTGTAAAAATATCATCAGCCGCAAGGCCGCCACCCTTCGCGCCTTGGGGAAAACCACAGCGGATGGGGCAATACTCCCCAACCGCTGGGGAGTTTTTCATCGTATGTAAACAGTTCGTCAGCGGCTGCTGCGCTGACCGACTTGATTATCACCAGACGGATCGGATTTCATCAATGTTCATGAAGGGTATGCATGCGCAATGCTTTTTATCTCATCGGACTCATGGATCTGCACACCTGGCCGGTTTGCATGGGCCGTCTGCAATACGGCGCTGGCGATATCGGCGGCATCGATCGGTTGATATTTCTCCGGTATCGCAAAAGAGAAGACCCCTGCCACCCGTTTGGAGATTTCCTCATAGAAGCGGGATTCTTTTCGTTTTCCAAGAATCAGGGAAGGGCGAAAGATGCTGATGCTTCTGAACGGCAATCGCTGTAAAGCTTTCTCCAACTTGCCTTTAAGTGGCTGATTAAATCCCGAAAACGTCACTATCATGGACACGAATAAGTATATTCCTTGCATCTTTCCAAATCTGGGCGAAATGGGCCACAGATATACACATGAGTCGCCGCATTTCTAAAACCAATTGAATGCAAGCCGGTTTTTACTGTCCATTGACTTGTTTCGCCGGGAGCAAGCGTCGCAACTCTCGTACCATCCAGTATAGCTTCCAAGATTATATCACTGATATTTCTGAATCTTACATCCGCAGTATCACTTCCGATACAGTTATTGGCAATGCTGCGGGTGCCCGCGGCGATGGCTACGGCAGTAACTCCGACTAAGGCAGCTGCCCCCGCAATAATTCCTATTTTTGCACCTGTTGACAAGCCGGCAGCCGCTGCAGACGCAGTCTCCTTCGTCGCTTCCGTCGTTCGGGCAGCAGGAAGCGTCGCTGCCGCTCCAATCGCTGAAATGGTGATCACACCGGCAGTAATAACAGCCATCTGATCTGCGAGAAGAACGGCCGTGGAAAGAACCTCACCAGTTGCAGAAAGCGCCCACAGATTCAGCGAACCCTCCGTACAGCTAATGGTCGCCACCCCCTGATTCTGTGTATTCACCTCTTCCACATATTCAAAGCCCGTTCCCCTGACGCTTGCAATGGCCGTTTGTGAACGGACTTCAAACACATTATCGCCGCCGATGTACTTCTTCACGTCGGCTGCCAGCTTGCCGCTAGCCAATGAAAAGAAAGCCGTGCGTGATTTGTCCTTGAACAGGAACTCCTTGATCTCCAGCTTCGTATTCTCTGAAAGCATGATCCTGCTGCCATCGGAAAAAACCATCGTCGCAGAAGCGGAGCGGGCCGTGACGATCAGGTCCTTCATCTCGACCGGCGATTTCACAACCGGCAAAATCACTTCCTTAGCTCTCGTCTGTGTGACACCGCCGATGACTGATGTGAATTCACCGACCGCAGCAGCAAAGATTGTATTGGGAAGGATGAGCTGCAGGGCCAGTAAAAAAGCAAGAAAGCTCCGGACAAATTTAGACATGAATACACCTCCCATAAATCTGAATGCCGATGAGAATGCAATTAGCCAGTGCTGATCGAGCGCCGCAAGAAGACTATCCCTGGAACAAGATCCCCCTGTTGCGTCCTCTGTAAAGATGAACAAATTACTATACTTTGTCAATATTTATTATTTCAGATTACCGCTTGAAAGAATTTATGCCTATCAACGGATCCGCCACACATACTCAAGGCTTTCGGGATATTGATATCATATCTTCCAGCTTTACTTCCGGATGGTGGTACCTATCATACTGAGGAGTATTTTTGCCATATTGTATTGCTTCCTTCGGGCACCATTGAATACACGCAAGGCATTGTTCACAGTGATGCAACCACATAGGTTTTCCCGCTTTCATATCAATGTTTCCGCAAGGGCAGATCTTTTTGCAGATGTTACAAGAGTTACATTTATCATCGACCCAAAAATTCTTATCTATTTTAGGAATGTAGGGAAATGATAATTTATAAAACCAGGAAAACAAAATATTCTGCCAGAGTGGCCCTTTTTCAATGGGGCCTTGCTCTCTTTTGGCAACTATCGTAGAGATTTTTCGAATCTTTTCGCCAGCTTCGTGTATCCTCCGCATACGTTTATCCTCAGGTCCCGGCCCACCCCAGGGTATGTAGTTTGACGGCATAGCAATATCAAATCCGGCTGAAAGAAATAATCCCCGGGATTTCATAAGTTTATCAATTTGCAGCAATGTAGCGGCAACCTGACCGGCATTCACAGCGATGGCGAAATAGTACTTGGATTCATCTATGGTTAATGAGTTAACGAAGTCAATAATCCTTTGCGGCAAACCCCACACATGGACAGGGAATATGATACCCACTGCATCGGCACGGCTCTGAATAGGATTACTGGTCATCCATAGAATGGGGATTATCTCGGCGTTGCCAAGTTCGTCCGCAACAGTGCGAGCAGCCCATAGGGAATTACCCGTACCGGTATAGAAAAAGAGATCAGTTTTCATGAATAATTCCTTTCTCAGAAACACAACTCCCCGCACTCTTCTGGATAAGGGGTTTCGGTAATCGGTCCATAAATCCTCACACTGGATTAAAGAGTTAGGAACTTTAATATAAATGACAATTCAGTCTTAACATCTCGTGAAGAACCATATATTTTCGTATGGGCCAATAGTAATTCCCCGGCCGAAGTCAGGAAGTAATATTTCAATTACATCTTCGGGACGATATTCCTCATAGGCATCAAAAATAGACGTAGCCTGGTCAATTGATTTTGCCAGCTCTTTTTGTGCAATATAATTTTTGGGTCTATCCATTATCATAATAACTCAACTTTCGCAGGAGCGAAAAACATGTAATATATTGTATTTATTGATAGTATGGCGTCACAAAGTGTGATATATAGGTTTTGCTACCAAACAAAATCTTGATCACACGAGGTGACGCCATGAGCCAGATTGTATCAGAGATCGTTTCCTGTGAAAACCAGATTCATCAGTTCTTTCTCAATCAGAAAATCGGCAGGCTGTTAAAGCGCAGCAACAGTGACAAGCAAAAGGGCGTTTCTCCGGTTGCAGTATTCCGTGTTTTATTCACACTGGTCTTTGCCGGAAAGAATCTGTTTCGCACGATGACGGCGGACAGAAACTGCGGCATGGCCAAGGACACGGTGTATCGGTTTCTCAACTCGGTCCATACCAATTGGCGCAGATTCCTTCTTCTGTTGAGTTCCCGGGTAATCTGCCAGGAGCTTGAGCCGCTGACCGACGCCGCCAACATGAAGGTGTTGATCGCCGATGATACGCTTTACCGCCGCAATCGGAGCAAGCATGTCGAGTTGCTTTCGCGGGTCTTCGATCATACCGATAAACGGTATTACCGCGGATTCAGAATGCTCACGCTGGGGTGGTCCGACGGCATCAGCTTTCTGCCCGTTTCCTGTGCGCTGCTGGCTTCCAGCAAGGAAAAGAACCGGCTGGTTCCCTTGCGTACGGATATTGACCGTCGCACCAATGGTGCGAAGCGTCGCCGGGAAGGCATCCGCAAGGCAACCGATGTCCTTGTGGAGATGGTGGCCGAGGCCGTTGCAAGCGGGATTCAAGCCAGTCACCTTCTGTTCGACAGCTGGTTTGCCTTTCCCGTAACCATGAGGAAGTTGCTCGCGAAGGGGGTGCATACCCTCTGCATGCTCAAGGTCACGGAAAAGATCTTCTATCGCTACGAGGGGGAAGATCTCCATCTAGCGGCCATCTACAGGAAGATCCGCAAGCGACGAGGCCGCGCAAAGATTCTCGCCTCGGTCATGGTCGAGATCGGCGAGGATGATAAAGGCGTTCCCGTACCGGCAAAGATCGTGTTCGTCCGGGACAGGCGCACCAAAAAGTGGCTGGCCTTGCTGTCCACCGATATCGCCTTGGGCGACGAGGAGATCGTCACGGTCTACAAACGAAGATGGGACATCGAGGTGTTCTTCAAGATGGCCAAGTCGTTTCTCAACCTTGCCAAAGAGTGCCAGGGGCGGTCCTATGATGCACTTGTCGCCCATGCCACCGGGGTGTGCTGCCGATACGTCATGCTGGCCCTCGCCAAGAGGACGAACCAGGATCACCGAACGCTTGGAACCCTGTTTCACGCCTGTTGCGAAGAACTCCAGCAGGCGACCTTCGCTGAAACACGGGCCCTCGTGCTGATGTTTCTGGAACAGTCCATGGGCGCCGCCACGGAAATGACCAGGGAAATAATCCGATCCCTGATCGACCGGTTTCTCAGGGAACTACCGCCAATTTATGTGGCACGGTGGCTACTTGCTTGGCAAAATAACGCCGCTTATTTGTTAAAGAACAGATAGATAGACTCGCTTAAACATGTGCGAAAGTTGAGACACCTAACTATAATGAAGGTGTCTTTAGCATCAGCCACAGAGAAGTACTGGCCTTCCGGGATGAGGTTGAGTTTTACAATTCATCCCGACGCATGTGGGGAATACGCACTCAGCAGATCTTGCCGCAATGCTGGGTTTCCATGCGGCAGGGGAACAAAAGGCGACTTCATCTTCCATGACACCCGTTCTTGCTTCAATACAAATATGAGGCGGTCAGGTGCTCCGGAATCGGTCATCATGAAGATCACGGGCCACTCTACCCGGGAAATGTTCCTGTGATATGACACCGTCGATGCAGTGGACACCCGGATGGCTGTTGACCAAATGGAAGGGTATCTGAAGAATGTTGACAAAAACGTTGACCAAGCACCCTCAAACGCAAAAGAGGGTTAACCGATGAATCAGCTAACCCCCCGTTTTTCTTATGGTGCCGAAGCCGGGATTTGAACCCGGACAGGCATTCACCCACTAGACCCTGAACCTAGCGCGTCTACCAATTCCGCCACTTCGGCATGTGGTCTGTTTTCCTATAATGATCGTCCCGGCCTTGTCAAGAAAAAAGGACGGATTCGCATCAAGTCAAGAAAGAAGGCCGGGCTCGACTTGCGCCGCCGTCAAAAATGATCTTGAATTTAAAACCAGTAATGCTATGGTAGCGCCCGCAATCAGGGCCGGGAAAGGGCAAATGTGTAATAATCATGGATGTTTTCAACAGTCTCGACGGTATATCCGAAGACTTCCGGGGGGCCGTCGTCACCATCGGGAACTTTGACGGCGTGCATCGTGGGCATCAGCACATATTTCATAAGGTGCTCCGGGAGGCCCGTCAGGAAAAAAGCAAGGCCGTGGTGATCACCTTTGAACCCCACCCCAAGAGGGTGCTGCACCCCGAACGGCAGCCCTTTTATCTGATTACTTCCCTCGAAGAAAAGATCGTCCGCATCGCGGAAGCGGGCATCGACGGTTTGCTGCTGATCTCGTTTTCTGTCGAATTTTCACATACGACGGCACAGGAATTCATCCATTCCATCCTCTGGGACAGGCTCCGCATCAAAAAGATATTTATCGGACACGACTATACTTTCGGCCGGGGCCGGGAGGGCAATGAAACTCTGCTTGCCGCTGCCGGGGAAAAACTGGGCTTTGCCGTGGAGGTCATCGGCGCCTTCAAAGTCGGGGATATCGTGATCAGCAGTTCGCTCACGCGCAATCTGATTTTAGCCGGCCGGGTGAAAGAAGCCGCCCTGTATCTCGGCAGGCCTTATAATTTGAGCGGCGTTGTCATTGTCGGTCACCGGCGGGGGCGGGGCCTTGGCTTTCCGACCGCCAATATCCAGCCCGACAAGGTGTTGATTCCCGCCCGCGGGATTTATGCCGTCCGGCTGCTCCTGGCGGGCAAAACCCACCAGGGGGTTTTAAACATCGGGTTCAATCCGACTTTTGCGGATAATGCCCTGTCCGTCGAGGCCCATATTTTTGATTTTGATGAGGATATTTACGGGCAAAGGCTGGAGGTGATGTTCATCGACCGGATTCGCGACGAAATGAAATTCGACAGCCCGGCCCGACTGGTCGCACAGATCCGTCGCGATGTCGAAACGGCCCGGAAGATCCTGGACAAGACATCCGCGGTCCCATCTTAAATTCCTTATCGGATGTATCTTAGCGCCCGAAGATGACTTCACCTGTGTCCGTGAAAAGTTTAGCGGGCAACTGAAAGATATTTTTGAAGATATCGAAGACCCCCCTGGCTATTGCTTTCACGGGGATGGCTGTTACGGTGGGGTTGTCCAGACTCCCCTTCACCTCAAAATAAACAGTCATGATGCTTCGGTTCTCATCGGTCAGGATCCATCCGACCACGGGGATCCGGCTGACCACCTTATCAACCGTCTGGAGCGGTTGCACGCCCACCAACGTATCGACGAATTGCCCTCCCGGCATGTCAATCATGCCCACCGCCGAAATGTTCATGGCATCGCTATGGATAAAAAGGTCTTTGGTTGATACGATGCCATCTTTGAAGGAAAGCGTGGCGACGATCTTGCTATAGGGCATACCGCCGCTTACCATATCCGGAAGCTGAAACTTCAATAATTGGGAAACATTAAGAATCGAGAAAATCTTCGACAGCACGGCAAATCTCATCAGCATGCCTTCTTCGATCTGAATCCTGACATTGCCCAGGGCCGTCTTTTCCAGATCGACACCGTTGCCTCCCTTTGCCGTAAGATCTCCCTTCGCCGAGAAAGCGCCCGTGATGAACTTTTCTTTCACCTCAAAGAACTGAAGGCATTTCTCAGCAGACAACTTGTCCAGATCAAAGTTGAAGTGATAGCGAGACGCCCCAGCGTCGGCGAGGTCGATGCGACCGTTTCCGGCCAGCGTTCCCCCGAGAGCGTCGAAAGTAGTTTGTTTCAGATAAAGGATATTTTTATCAAGGCTCAGGTTCGTCTGCAATTTCTCGAAGGCGAGCCGGCCCATGCGACCCGCATTGACCTGGATGGCGGCTTTCAGGGTCGGCCCGGCCTGGTCTGTTTGGGGCTGTCCGGCTTTGTCTTCACGTTTGAGTTGGGTGAGTATCAATATATCGCGCCAGTCCAGGTAAGGCGAAGCCACATTGATGTCGGCCGTCAGTTGTTCCGGCACGTTTTGCAGGGCGCCCCTGATATTGAGGATGGAATCATTAAGCTGAAAAGTAAGGGCGTCGATCTGCAGTTCCCTGTCCCTGAAGGCAATGGACCCGCTGACGTGCTGCAGCAAAACGGGCTGTTGCGGGTGGCGCAGGCCAAGGTCGGCAGCATCCACCTGTGCGGATGAAAAAACAATAGAATATGTCGGGTCTTTAAGTTTTGCGACTCTCCCTCGCGCGGAAATCGCAGAGCTGCCAAGCTGCAGGGCCATTTGCGAGGTTTCGAGGGTGTCGCCCCGTAAGTGGATTTTACCGGTTATATTGCTCACCGGTTTGATCGAATCTGCAGGTTTGAAGGAGGCGCCGGTCAGTGCGATCTCTCCGTACCAGCGCAGGTCGGCCGGGTTGTTCCGGCTGCTGCGCGCCTTGACGGCCAGACGCACCTCGCCATCGGGCTCATATTTTTCGATTTTCGGCAGCAGGGGCGCCATTTCCCTTATGGGAACCGGATTCGTGTCAATGGTCAGGGACAACGCGCGCTTTCCCGTGTGACGGTACCTCGCCGAGGCGGTCAGTGCAAGCGGAGACAGGTCGTACTGGATAGCGGAGAAAACGGTTTCTTCTTTCTTTACGTTGACTTTGAAGCCCAGGTGATTGGCTTTTCCCGCAGGCTTTGCCATCCAGTCCGAATATCTGTAATCGGTCGCCGACAGATCCCAGGCGCCGCTGAAATTATAATTCGCTGCGGCGCCGTCCCCGGACAGCAAGAGCTCGGATGTCCCGGCATAGTGCAGTTTTTTCCCGATCTCGTCGCCAAGCAGCCAGGCCAATTCCTTCGCTGTGGGGGCCATCTTGATCGTAAAGGGGTAGCGCGTCGGTGTCTCCAGACAGTAATCGGCCAGCTTTCCGTCGAGACTGAAGGGTGCGTCGCCGAATTTTCCGGTCATGTCGCGCAGGATAAAATCCTTACCCTTGAGTTCCAGGATTCCGGAAATATCTGTAAATACAGGCACATCTGGCGCATATTCCAGGACACTCTTCTGCGCCCGTCCGCGGATATTCAACACGTTAAAGTTGTCGCCCTTTTCCATATAAGCAATCTGGCTGACCCGGCCGTACAGGCGGCCTTCATCGAGGCGGAAGGTTCCGGCTTTGATTTTCTGCTCGATGAAATCCGCCACGTCTTTGGGGATAATGCCGTAAGGCACGTAATGACTGAAGGATTCCCAGCGGATATCGGTCGTAACGGCCTTGGCGTCGATCAGGGGATCATCGGTATGGATGTCCTTGAGCATGCAGCTTCCCCGGATGTTGACACTGTCCACGGTGACGTCCAGACGGGTCACGGCGATATTGCGCGGATCCAGCTTCATCTCATAGACGGCGTGAACCGTTTTCGGCTTTAGCGCGGCGTGGAAGACCGACGGGTAATCAAGATGCAGATCATGCAACGTCACGGCCCCCCTGGACTCAAACGCCTTGACGGTTCCGCGGAAGCGGGTGTCGATGTCCAGTCTGCCGGTGAGCTTCCTGAACGGCACATGGCGGTTGTAGTACGGCCAGTAATGGTCGGCATTGAGGCCGCCGACCTTGACGACCGTATCGATCCGGCTGTTAAGCAGGGGTTCCGAGGCCTGGGCGATTTCTATGGAACCGTCGAGGGCGATATTCCCGCTTTTTTCATCATCGACAACTGTGGCGATGATGGAGAAATCGGCCGCCTTCCCGCGCTCGAGGCGACTCATGCGCAGGTTGATCCTCTCCAGCGATGTCTTCAGCGCTTCCGGAGCAATCCGGTGATCGGTGAAATGAAGGACGCCGTTGTGAATCTGGAGGCGGCTGACGCCGAAAGACAGATCCCGTTTTTTGTCGTCGAGCAGATCGCTCACATTGAACGCGCCGGAGGCTTCCCGGATAAGGGCGATACGCGGATTCTCCAGCGCAACGTCCCGCAGGACGAGCTTCTTTCGCAAGAGGGGCAGCAGCGAAATCTTGAAGCTGAGCCGGTCCGCCGCGATGAAGGTCGTCTGTGCGTCCTTTTCCAGGATAACCACATCCGTAAAGGTGAAGGCCGGGCGGAGCCCGAGGGAAAACTCGCCTCTGGCGTAGCGGACATCCCGGTTCAGTTCGGTTTTGACGGTCCGGATCAGATCGGCCCGATGGGTCTCCGGGTCAAGCATGCGGGGCACCCAAAACCCGGCCGCGATCACCAGCGCTACCACCGAAATCACAACGGCGGCAAGTACAATGATCTTGGTTTTCTTTGTCATGATACCGATCGCATCACCTGCTATTTCTGACGCCTCATAAAAAAGTCAAAGAATGAGCCGAGTAAGACGGCTTCGTAAAAAGCTCCGCAGGCAAGGTGCATGGGGACATGACAGAGTCGTGTCCCCATCCAAGTGAGGCATACTTTAAACTTACGCCGCAACAAAGAAGGATGAAGCGCAACTTGAGCATCCGGACTTTTTTTACGCAGCCGTCATTTTTTATAGCGGGCCATGATCTGCGTCCGTGTCAGCACGGCGTCCACCCTTGCAACGTGCGCGGCGATGTTTTCGCGGCCGCCCTCTTCACGGTCGATCAGGGCGATGACGCGGTCAACGACCAGCCCGGCCTCCCGGGCCCGCTCGATGGCCTGGATCGTGGAGCCGCCCGTTGTAATGACATCGTCGATAATCGCCACGCGCTCGCCCGCCTGCACGTTCCCTTCGATGGCCGATTTCGTCCCGTGTCCCTTTGCATCCTTGCGGACGATGAAGGATTTGATCGGTTTTCCCTTCTGCCAGGAGATGACGGACAGGGCGTTGGCGATGGGATCGGCGCCGAGGGTCAGGCCGCCCGCCGCCGTGACGTCGGCGCCTGCAAGCATCTCGAAAATAATCTCGCCGATCAAGTTCATGCCTTCCGGATCGAGCGTCGTGGGCTTGCAGTTGAAATAATAATTGCTGGTCCGGCCCGAAGCCAGTGTAAAAGGCGGATCGTCGCTGTATTTGAATGATTTCACGATAATCATGTCGGCCAGTCTTTCTTTCAGGTTACGGATGGGCATGTTATGCAATCTCCTTTGCTTCTGTAATAAGCCTTTCCACGACGCGCACCGCCTCGACGCCGTCTCTGGCATAGGCCGCCCCCAGTGACTCGGCGTACGCCTGCGTCACTACGGCCCCGCCCAGGATAAAGCGCGCCGGCAGCCCTTCCGCCGCGGCCAGATCGATCACCTTTTTCATCTGAACCATGGTTGTGGTCATCAGGGCCGACAGGCCCACCACATCGGCGCGCCGCTGTTTCACGGCGGCGATGACAGCCTCTGCGGGCACGTCCTTGCCGAGGTCGATAATCTCATAGCCGTGGTTCTTCAGCATCAAAGCCACGATGTTTTTGCCGATGTCGTGGATATCTCCCCGGACGGTCGCCAGCACAACGGCGCCCTTGTGAGCGCGGGCCGCGGCCGGGTGATAAAGCCGGGGTTCCAGGTGCGAGACGCCCAGGCGCATGGCCTCGGCGCTGGCGATCAACTGCGGCAGGAAGCATATCTTTTTGTCAAAGAGATCGCCTACATGAATGATCGCCGGAATCATGACCTCATCCACGAGGCGACCGGCCTCCGCGCCCGCCGTCAGTGCGGCCTCGACCAGCGCGACGATGTCCTCGCGGTTGCCGTCGAGGATAGCCTGACGGACTTTTTGATCGGGGGGAAGCGTTTCCGCCGTCTCGGTCTGCTCCGCCTGTGATGAGCGCGTGAAATGCCGGATATAGGCCGCCGCATCGCGGTCCTTGAGCAGCAGCACATCCCCGGCCCGCTTCATATTCAGCAATTCTTCGCTGCCCGGATTGGCGATGGCCATTGTGAGGCCCACAGCTTGCGCCATCGCGAGGAAGGCGGCATTGACCCACCGGCGCTCCGGCATCCCGAAAGAGACATTGGAGAGACCCAGGATCGTGCGGCATTGAAGTTTTTCCGCGCACCACCGCACCGTTTTAAGCGTTTCGAGTGCGGCCTGCGGATTGGACGCGACGGTCATCACGAGCCCATCCACGACAAAATCATCTTTTGTCAGACCGTAACGCCGGGCCTGGCGGGCAACGTCCCGGATGACAACCTTGCGTTTTTCCGCGGTCTCCGGGATCTCCCCGTCCGTCAACGGCAGCAGAATGAACATGGCGCCGTATTTTGCAGCCAGCGCCAGGAGCTGTTGGCATTTGTCCTTTTCGCCGGAGATGGAATTGATGAGCGCCCGGCCAGGATACAGGCGCAGGGCGGCCTCGATGGTTTCCACCTTGGGCGAGTCGATCACGAGCGGCATCTCCGATTGGGTTACAAGCAGGTTGATGATCTGCCGGATGGCCTTGACCTCGTCGATGCCCGGCACGCCGACGTTGACGTCCAGCAGGTCGGCCCCCTGCTGTTCCTGCTCACGTGCAATCTGCCGGACGAGGCTCATGTGGCCCGCCAGGAGTTCCTGCTGCAGGGCCTTCTTGCCCGTGGGGTTCAGGCGTTCCCCGACGACGCACAGCGGCTTGTTCATCTCCAGGATACAATGGCGCCGGGGTGAGCTGACGGCGGCAATGCTCTTACGCAGCGGGGCAAGGGGTTTCTCCATGCAGGCGGTCTGCCGGAGCGCCGCGATATGCGCGGGTGTCGTGCCGCAGCAGCCGCCCATGAGGTTGGCGCCGGCTTGGGCGAAGCGCCTGCCGAACGGGGCGAATTCCGCCGCAGACATTTCAAAGGTCGTCTTGCCGTCCACAAGCCGGGGAAGCCCCGCATTGGGCTTGACGGCCAGCGGCACGCTCGCATGGGGCTTCATGGCCCGGATGAGGGGCAGCATGTCGTCCGGCCCGGTGGAGCAGTTGCAGCCCACCGCATCGGCGCCGAGGCTCTGTAGTGTAATCAGGGCGGTCACGGGATCGGTCCCGCCGAGCGTCCGACCGTTGGGCTCATAGGTCATGGTGACCAGGGCGAAGCGGTCGCTGCATTCCTTCACGGCGATCAGGGCGGCCCGCGCCTCCTGGATATCCATCATGGTTTCGATGACAAACAGGTCGACGCCGCCTTCCAGGAGCCCCAGGACCTGTTCCTTGAAAACAGCCACAGCCTCCTCAAAGGCCAGATCGCCGAAGGGTTCGACAAAACGGCCCGTGGAGCCGATGTCTCCGGCAACGAAGGTTTGCCTCCCCACGGCGGTCCTTGCCAACCGGGCGATGGTCCTGTTGACATCCCGGACGTTTTCGATTCCATACTCGCCCAGTTTCAGGCGGTTGGCGCCGAAGGTGCAGGCGTAGACAATATCCGCGCCCGCCAGTGCGTAAGCCCGGTGGATCTCCTGGACGGTCTCGGGGTGTTCCATGATCCAGGACTCCGGACAGACGCCGGGCGGCATCCCGCGTTTCTGAAGCTCTGTCCCCCACGCCCCGTCCAGAATGAGGATATTATTCTTTAATAGATGTATAATTCTTGATTTTTTCGTCACTGGCCTTCTCCTAATGATGTGATTCCCGTGATCGCCGTCACGGATTTTTCGGGGATGAGGATGCAGGTTTCCGTGATCTCGATGCCGATCTTTTCCAGTGCCAGCAGGCGATACATCGTCCGCTGGTTTTCCAGTGCCAGATCTCCGTAACCAGCCGAATAGCGTGCAGGCAGCAGGCGCTTGCCCTGCCGGCGCAGGGTCTGGTTGTAAAAGGCCATGATCCAGTCCAGCGCTGCATCCACGGTTTCGCTGGCCGTCGCGTCGAGGACCACCCCGCGTGTGACGTTGCGGCCCGCTGCGTCTTCCTGAATGGCCGCCGTGATTTCCGGACCGGCCGTCGCCCCCATGAGAAGGATCTCGTCGCTGCCGCCCAGGAATTTCAAAAGCCGGCGGCTTTCAAATATCACCTCCTCCGGTAGTCTGATGTTGGCTTTGCCCTCCAGCAGAACAGGCAGGCGCCGGGCCGCGCCCTGCAGCCGGATGAGCGACAGGGCCGTTTCAATATATCTTTCCGTCTCCGCCTGATCCTTTGGGCTCAGTTCGGTGACGCCCTTCCGGAAACCCAGCCGCCGGTAAATCTGCGCGAGGGGCGTTTTTATAGAAATATTGTTGAAATAACGGACCTTATCCATGACGCCTTCGTAAAAAGTCCGGATGCTGCGTTACGCTGCATCCTTCGTTGTTGCGGCGTACGACCAAGTACGCCTCTCGCCTCATGATTTGTGCGTCTTGCCTGCGGAGCTTTTTGCGAAGCCGTCCCGCATTCAAGGCCGTTGCTGTTTTTTACAAGTCTGTTAAAATATGCTGTTTATCTTTGAGCGATCTCCCTGATATTCTCGACGATCCGGTCTCCCATGGCCGCTGTGCCGAGCAACCGGGTTCCCTCGGAAAAAATGTCCCTTGTCCGGAACCCCTGCCTGAGCGCGAGCCGCACGGCGTCCCCGATGCGGGTCGCTTCCGGCGCCATCCCGAAGGACAGATCGAGCATCATGGCGACGGACAGGATCGTGGCCAGCGGATTGGCGATATTCTGCCCGGCGATGTCCGGGGCGGAGCCGTGGATCGGCTCGTACATGGCCATATTCAGTCCCCGGCTGGCCGAGGGCAGCATGCCGATGGAGCCCGACAGCATCGAGGCCTCGTCGGAGAGGATATCGCCGAACATGTTGGTGGTTACGATGACGTCAAATTGGGCGGGATAGCGAATCAACTGCATGGCACAGTTGTCCACGTACATGTGCGTGAGCGTCACGTCGGGATAGTCACGGCCCACTTCGATGACCACATCGCGCCAGAGCTGCATGCTTTCCAGGACATTGGCCTTGTCCACGGAAACCAGGTTTTTGCGGCGCGACCGGGCCAGATCGAAGCCCAGGCGGGCGATTCTCGCAATTTCCGCTTCCGTGTAGATGAGCGTGTTGACGCCCACGCGCAGGCCGTTTTCGACCCGGATGCCGCGCGGTTTACCGAAGTAGAGATCGCCGGTGAGTTCCCGCACGATCATGATGTCGATCCCGGCAACGAGGTCCCGCTTCAGCGGAGAGGTGTCCAGCAGGTCGTCGAAGGCGACGACAGGCCTCAGGTTGGCAAAAAGACCGAGATTCTCCCGCAGTCCCAGCAGCGCCCGCTCCGGCCGATGCTGATAATCCAGGCCGTCCCATTTCTGTCCGCCCACGGCGCCCAGCAAAACGGCGTCGCTTTCCAGCGCGAGGTTCAGGCTTTCCTCAGGCAGGGGTTCGCCGCAGCGTTCACAGGCGGCGCCGCCGACAAGGCCTTCCCGGATATCGAAGGTCACACCGGAGATGTCGGATATGACCCGGATCGCCTTCAGGGCCTCCCGCATGACCTCCGGTCCGATCCCGTCGCCGGGGAAAACGCAGATTTTAAAAGTTTTCTTTTCCATGATTTTTCTTCACAAGATGCTGCATCAGGCCACCGTCCTTGATCAGCTCCTGCATGAAAAGCGGAATGGCCTCGACGCGCAGCGTGCGTTTATCACCAATAATCGTGATCAACCCGCCGTCGCCGTCCACCTCGATTTCGTCGCCGTCGGCCACGCGGTCGCGCAGCTCTTGGGATTCAAAGATCGGCAGCCCCATGTTGAAGGCGTTCCGGTAGAAGATGCGGGCGAAACTCCCCGCGATCACACAGGCGATGCCCGCGGTCTTGATGGCGATGGGGGCATGCTCGCGGGAAGAGCCGCAGCCGAAATTCTCTCCTGCAACGATGATGTCGCCGATCATGATTTTTTTTGCAAATTCCGGATCAGCGTTTTCCATGCAGTGCGCGGCAAGGATTTCGGGATCAGACGTTGTCAGATACCGGGCCGGAATGATGGCATCCGTATCAATATTGTCACCGAACTTCCAGATTTTTCCTTTGAATTTCATCCCCATTCACCTTCCTGATCCCTGATCCCTCACAATTGACGACTTCGTAAAAAGTCCGGATGCTGCGTTGCGCTACATCATTCGTCGCTGCGGCGTACGCCTAAGTACGCCTCTCTCCTCATGATTTGCGCGCCTTGCCTGCGGAGCTTTTTACGAAGCCGACGAATTTGGATAGTTTTTTGCCTTTTTACGATGTCATCACAATTCATCAGGGCCGGCAATCCTTCCCAGAACCGCCGATGCCGCGGCAATCGCCGGATTGGCCAGATAGACCTCGCTGCCCGGATGTCCCATGCGCCCGACAAAATTTCTGTTTGTCGTGGCGACAGCCCTCTCTCCGCTTGCCAGAACCCCCATGTGACCGCCAAGACAGGCGCCGCACGTCGGCGGACCAATAGCGGCGTTCGCATCAATAAATACTTCCATGAGGCCTTCTCTCAAAGCCATTTTATATATCGCCTGTGTGGCCGGCATGACGATTAACCGTACATAGGGCGCCGCCTTCCTCCCTTTCAAAATACCGGCGGCGATTCGCAGATCCTCTATCCTGCCGTTGGTGCAGGAGCCGATGATGACCTGATCGATCTTCACATTCCCGACCCGGCTGATTCCCCTGACATTGGAGGGAAGGTGGGGAAAGGCTACCTGGGGCTCGATTTTACTGACGTCAACATCGAGAACCTCCGCGTAGGTTGCATCGGAATCAGAATCATAAAACCGGTACGCTCGCTTCGCCCTCTCGTCAACGTAGGCCCGGGTGATCTCATCCGGGACGAAGATGCCGTTCTTTGCCCCCGCCTCGATGACCATATTGGCGATGGTCAATCTGTCCGCCATGCCGAGATGTTTAACCGTCTCACCGGTAAACTCCATGGCCTTGTAACGCGCGCCATCCACACCGATCAGACCGATCAGATGCAGGATCAGGTCTTTTCCCGATACCCATTTCTTCATCTCGCCATGAAACACGATCTTCATGGTTTCGGGAACCCTTAACCATACTTCACCCGTCAGCATGGCCGCCGCCAGATCCGTGCTTCCCACGCCCGTGGAAAAGGCCCCAAGCGCGCCATAGGTGCAGGTGTGGCTATCAGCGCCGATGACCAGATCACCGGGAAGGACAATTCCCTTCTCGGGCAGGAGGGCGTGCTCGATGCCCACTTCCCCGACCTCATAGTAGTGGGTAATTTCCTGTTCTCTCGCAAATTCTCTTACGATCTTGCACTGCTCGGCCGAGTCGATATCCTTATTGGGCGTAAAGTGATCGGGGATGAGCGCGATTTTATCCCGGTCAAACACCTTCAACCCGCCGGCCTTCCTGAATGCTGCAATCGCGATGGGAGCTGTAATGTCGTTTCCAAGGGCGATATCCACCCTGGCGTTGATCAGCAGTCCGGGATAAACTTCCGCAATATCCGCGTGCTCACGGAGGATCTTTTCCGTAATGGTCATGCCCACGTCATTTCTCCAGCATTTAAGTAATGTATTTTTTACTACAATATAATCCCGCTTTATTCAACTTTTACCTTGTTCACGTTCTTCTTGAGATACTCGAGGCGGTTCAACGCGTTGATATAGGCCTTAGCCGAGGCAACAATGACGTCGGGATCGGCGCCCCGGCCTACTACGGACTTCCCGTTGTATTGCAGTTGAACCGTCGTTTCTCCCTGGGCATCGGTGCCCCCGGTAACGGCATTCACTGCGTATTTCAGGAGATGGTAGTTGGTTTTTGTGATCTTCCGGATGGCCGCGAACGTCGCATCCACCGGACCGACGCCAAAGCCGGCGTCCTGGAGGATCTCCTTATCCACTTCCATCTGCATGGTTGCCGTAGGAATTGCCACGTTGCCGCTGACCACGTTGAGGTAAACCAGCTTGTATTTCTCATCGATTCTGGACAGTTCTTCATAAAGGATGGCTTCCAGATCCTCATCAAAGATCTCTTTCTTGACGTCAGCCAACTCCTTGAACCTTGCAAAAACCCGTTTTACTTCGTCGGCATTCAGCTTATAGCCCATTTTCTTGAGATGTTCGGAAATCGCATGGCGTCCGGAATGTTTCCCGAGGACCAGATGGGTCCCCGAGATACCGACGGACTTGGGAGTCATAATCTCATAGGTGATCTTTTCCTTGATGAGACCATCCTGATGGATACCAGATTCGTGGGCAAACGCATTGGCCCCTACAATCGCCTTGTTGGGCTGGACGGGAATACCGGTAATGTGGGTCAACAGTCTCGATGACTGGTAGATGTATTCTGTCTTGATGTCCGTGGAAAACCCGAAAAAGTCTTTTCTCGTCGCCAGGGCCATGACCACCTCTTCCATAGCAGCATTGCCGGCCCTTTCTCCGATGCCGTTTATGGTGCATTCCACCTGCCTCGCACCGTTTTTTACCGCTGCGAGCGAATTCGCTACCGCAAGTCCCAGATCATTATGACAATGCACGGAGATCACCGCCTTGCGAATATTTTTCACCTTCTCAAACAGATACGCAATCAGGGAACCAAATTCCTGAGGCATGCTATACCCCACTGTATCCGGTATATTCACGGTGGTCGCGCCTTCCCCAATGACCGCTTCGACGATATCGCAGAGGTAATCCCGGTCTGTCCTGGTGGCATCCATAGGCGAAAATTCCACATTCGGTGTGCAGGAACAGGCATGCGCCACGGCGGCACAGGCCTCCTTCATGACCTGATCCCGCGTTTTCTTGAGCTGGTATTTCAGATGGATATCCGATGTCGAAATAAAGGTGTGAATCCGCGGATTCGCGGCCTCTTTGATGGCCTCCCACGCCCGATCAATGTCATTCAGGTTGGCCCTGGCCAGACCGGCAATTTGCGGCCTTCTGACTTCCCGGGCAATCTGCTGCACCGACAGGAAATCTCCATCCGAAGCGACAGGAAATCCCGCCTCAATAACATCTACCCCCAGTCTTTCCAATTGCCAGGCAATGCGAAGCTTTTCTTCCTGATTCATACTTGCGCCCGGCGACTGTTCACCGTCCCTGAGGGTCGTATCAAAAATCAGCACCCGCCCTTTTTTTTCTTTCTTTGATTCCATTTTCTCCTCCTTTCAAATCGTCAAAATAAAAAAGGCCATGGGTTTTTATCCCATGGCCTTTAAGTAGTTGTTATGTTTGTGTGTCTAAAGATTACCTAAAAACGACGGGCGTCCGGCATGTGATAAAAGGCAAAGGAGGGCGAGGCCAAAATACAAGGCCTTGAAACTGCTGAAACTGATCGACGCACCCTTCATACCAAACGCTGCTTTCATGAATCTTTTTATCTAAGTCGCGATGAGGCTAAATCATATTCGCATCCCTGTCAAGATTAATTTTCAATCTCGTTAGCCATCTTGCTATATTGCTTCAGTTTTTCATCTGTGGTATATTCCCGGGCAAAAGATATGAGCCACAGCGGCCAGGAAGATAGATGCAGCCGATCGCTTCCGTCATCATGGGATTTCACGGTCAGTCTTTTTAAACATAACGAACCAGGGAGGTATTCATGCACACATCCGATCTTGAGAAATACCGTGAAAAGGCGCTGCAGGCCGGCGCGACCCATGCGAAGGTCATCGAGCCGGGTACGGTTGTGACCGGCGCGTGGGTGCGGTTCAAATGCCTGTTCGGCTGCCCGTACAAAAACCGGTACAGTTGCCCGCCCCATACCCCAACGCCTGCGGAAACGCAGGGACTGCTCGATTCGTACAGCCGTGCGATCCTGTTTCATGTCGAGGCCCCCTACTCCAAAGAAAGGGGAAGGGAAATGGTGGCCTACATGGACGCACTCGTCAGGCTGGAGGGGGAGCTTTTCAAGGACGGCTATTACAAGGCGTTTGTCATGCTGGCCGGTCCCTGCGTGCTGTGCAAGGAATGTGGAAAGGCCGAAGGGGTTGCGTGTCGCCTTCCCGCAAAAACCAGGCCCTCGATGGAGTCGTGCGGCATTGACGTGTTCCAGACCGCCCGCAACAACGGTTTTTTCATCCAGACACTCAAGGAAAAGTCGGAAACACAGAACCTCTATTGCCTGATGCTCGTTGACTGAGACGCGGGTGTTGACCATTTAAGACGCTTGGAAAATGGCATCGCCGGAGACGTTACTCGTAACGCAGCACGTGGAGTGATTTCTGGCAAGCGGTACAACGGATTTAACCTGACGGACCCTGGAATTGTTCCTTGCGATATCAGGGTTTTCCAGAAAATCGGCCAAGCCGATAGATCCCAGAAGTTCCAAATACTTATCCGCACATAGGATGATCGTGCCGGATCAATGAATTCGGGATGAAAGCGCGCAGATTTTTATGCGTGATATTTTGAGGCAGGTGGTATTTGTGCCTTCCTGAACTCCACAATCGCCTTGCTTGTTGAAATATTCAAGATTGTAGATGGTAATCTGTGTTTAGGTAATAATTCCACTTGACAAAAACCCCCTTTTAGCATTCCCTTCTTGCACGGTTTTGACCTAGACCTCTCAACCATGTAAATTTCATCTCTCGTTATCTTTGCAGCCGCACAGATCATTTCAACACCGGGGCAACCCTATGAAAGATCAATCCAAGACCAAGCAGGCATTGATCCAGGAACTGGCTTCTCTAAGACGGAAAATTCAAGAGTTTGAACAAATAGGGACAGAGCGCAAGCAGGCAGAAGAAGCGCTCTTGAAAAGCGAGGAGATATTCAGGACAATTTTTGATAAGGCCAGTGACGGGATTCTGATTGCTGATCCTATAACCAAAAAGTTTCTTCGGGGGAATACTGCCATATGTTCCATGCTGGAGTATACAAAAGAAGAGATCGAAAGTCTTACCATCTATGATATCCACCTACCGAAGGATATCTCTCTTGTTCTTGATCAGTTTGAGAAATTGGCAAAAGGGGAGCAATTTTTTGCCGAGGACTTGCTGGTATTGAGAAAAGACGGGTCAACCTTTTATGCCCATATAGGCGCTTCCCTTGCTATCATCGGGGGAGTCCATTGTCTTGTTGGCATCTTCCACGACATCACCGATCTCAAGCGGATAGAGGCGGCGTTGAGGGCTAGTGAAAACAGATACCGCGAGCTTAGTATTATCGATGATCTCACCCAGCTCTACAATTCCCGGCATTTTTACTTTCAGCTTGAAATCGAATTGGAACGGTCGAACCGCTATGAACAGCCTTTGACCCTCCTTATGCTTGATCTCGACAATTTCAAGGCATTCAACGACGCTTACGGCCATATCGAGGGAGACCAGGTCTTGATGCGACTCGGTCAGGTGATCAATAGATGCCTGCGCCATGCAGATTCCGCTTATCGTTATGGCGGCGAAGAATTCACCATCCTCCTGCCCATGACAACAGGTGTGGATGGCGCTGTTATAGCGGAAAGAATCCGGACGGAGATCAAAAAGGAGCATTTCTCTCCGGTGCCGGATCAGGGCGTCCATTTGACGGTGAGCATAGGTCTTGCGCAGTACAAACCGCAGGAAGACAGGAAGGACTTCGTTCAACGGGTTGACCAGCTCATGTATCAGGGAAAAAAGAACGGGAAAGACAGGGTTTGTTCTGAGTCATAGCCGAAGGAACAATTCAAACGGTAAGTGCGCCACGAGGCTGCACAAGAGATGAGGGGAGGTCCCTCGAAGCCGGCCTGCAGGTTTGGGAACAAGGCGTATCCGGACAGGTGCTATTATGATTCCTTGGCGCTGTATGAAGTTCCAACCAAGGCTCCTTGGGTACAAAATGTGAAGGCCTCCGGATGAAGATAATCGGTAAGCCGTATTCGGGAAAACCGAACGTACGGAATTGACGAGGGGGAGCTGGAGATAGAGCAATCAACCACTACGCCAGCTCTCTACTCTACTAGCGTCAACTAACGGTACGTTTTATCTTTTCTGAGAACACCCTCGCGCATTATCGAAAGCTACTACGCAAACGCATTGGCCTCCCTCATTGACTAGCAATAAATTATCAACAACCTATTAATGTAATAGAGCTTGTTGATAAGGTGAAAGTGAGAGTCATATGTTTGCTGTCAGTATAATCATGTCCTCATATGGTTGTGATAACAGAAAATTGATCAGAAGAAGGGTGATTTCGGACCGGAACGTTACTCGTAGCGCAGGGCGTCGATCGGATTGAGCAGCGACGCCTTGTAGGCGGGATAGAAGCCGAAGAATATCCCGATAAGGCCCGAGAAGCCGAAGGCCAGCAGGACGGCCGGCAGCGAGACGATCGTGGCCCAGCCCGCCATGGCCGACAGGAATTTTGAGCCGGTTATCCCCGTGATGATCCCGGCCACGCCGCCGATCAGCGACAGGGTCACGGCCTCGATGATGAACTGAAGCCGGATGTCCCAGGTCTTGGCGCCCACGGCCATGCGGATGCCGATCTCGCGCGTGCGTTCCGTGACGGACACGAGCATGATGTTCATGATGCCGATGCCGCCGACGAGCAGCGAAACCGAGGCAATCGCCCCCAGCAGGAGTCCCATGACCTGGGTGGCCTGCTCTCTGGCCTCCATCATCTGGGTAAGGTTCCGCACCGTGAAATCCGCCTCCTGACGGGCGCTGATCCGGTGTCGCTGTCGCAGCAGTTCTTTAATCTGCTCCTCGGCCGCCGGTAGATCCTCACCGCTTCTGGCTTTTAAGATAATCATCCGCACCATGCCGGCAAAAGGGGTTCCGAAGATCTTTTTCTGAGCCGTCGTAATCGGGATGGCAACGGTATCGTCCTGATCCTGGCCTGTGGGAGACTGGCCTTTTTTATTCAGCACGCCGATGACGGTAAAGGGGACCTTTTTAATCCGGATGATCTGGCCAATGGGATCCATATTGCCGAAGAGGTTGTCCACCACGGTCTGTCCGAGGATGCAGACCTTCGTCGCGTTTCGCACATCCTGATCCGTGAAAGATCTCCCTGCGGACAGCGTCCAGTCGCGTACGTTCAGGACACTCGGTGTGGTGCCGTTAACGCCTGTGGACCAGTTCTGATTGCCGTAGACAATCTGAGCCACGCCGTTGTGGACAGGGGCCACGTCAGCGACGGCAGGACATTCCTTGCCGATCGCTTCCGCGTCGTCCCGGGTCAGCGTGGATTGCGTGCCGCTGCCCATACGGATGCCGCCGGAGGTGCTGCTGCCCGGCACAACGATCAGCAGATTGCTGCCCATACTGGAAATCTGTTCGGAGATCCGCTCGCTGGCGCCGGTTCCGACGGCCAGCATGGTAATGACGGCCCCCACGCCGATGACGATACCGAGCATGGTCAGGGCGGAGCGCATCTTATTGACGCGCAGGGCCCGCAAGGATATTTTAAAAGTCGATGGAATGTTGATCATTTTAATGTCTCGTCTTTTCGTCGCTTACTATCTTGCCGTCCAGAAACCGGACGCTCCGTTTGCTGTAAGTGGCGATGTCCGGTTCATGGGTCACCAGCAGGATCGTAATTCCGGATTCCTCATTGAGTTTCACAAACAACTCCATAATCTCGATACTGGTTCTGGTGTCCAGGTTGCCCGTGGGTTCATCGGCCAACAGCAGTGGTGCCTGGTTGACCAGGGCCCGGGCGATGGCCACACGCTGCTGCTGACCGCCGGAGAGCTGATTCGGGTGATGATGCTCCCGGCCTTCGAGTCCCAGGGCCTTCAGGGATTCCATCGCGCGCCGGTGTCGTTCCTTCGGGGAAAAGCCGTTGTAGAGCATGGGTAGTTCCACGTTTTCCAGGGCGGACGTCCGGGACAGCAGGTTGAAACCCTGAAAGACGAAACCGATTTTCTTGTTGCGGATTTCCGCCAGTTCATCGCGCCCGCGGTGGCTGACGTCGATTCCCTCCAGCAGATACCGGCCGCCTGTCGGCTCGTCCAGGCAGCCGATTACATTCATGAAGGTCGATTTGCCGGAACCCGACTGCCCCATGATGGCGACGAATTCGCCATGCGTCAACGGTCAGTGAAACGTCGTCGAGCGCATGGACGGCGTTGTCGCCCATGGCGTAAGTCTTCGTCAGGTTATGGGTCTCGATCAGCGTCATCTTATGAATCCCGGGCCGCCTGCGCCGGCGCTCCCGCTCTTTTTGGCGCCGCCGACGGCTTCGATGATCACGGCATCGCCTTCCTTCAGATCGCCGGAGAGGATCTCCGTAAAATTACCGTCGCTGATGCCCATCGTCACCTGGACGCGCCGGGGTTTGTCATTGTCGAGAATCCAGAGGATCTGCATTTTGCGCGCGGGCGAATCCTTCGCGGCCTCTGTTTTTTTCACCGAGTTCCCGGTCTTTCCACGGTCGGCCGCCTTTTCCGCTGTCCACTTGAAACGAAGGGCGGCATTCGGGATCTTGATGGTGTCTGTTTTCGTGGCGGTGATAATGGAAACATTGGCCGTCATGCCGGGCTTCAGCTTAAGCTCAGGATTGTCCACCTTGATGACGACAATATAGGTTACGACGTTCTGGACCGTCGTCGGGGCGTTTCTGATTTCCGATACCTTGCCGCTGAACGTAATGTCAGGATAGGCGTCCACGGAAAACTGCACCGGCTGTCCGACCAGGATTTTGCCGATGTCCGCCTCGTCCACATTCGTGTCGATCTGCATGCGCGTCAGGTCCTGGGCGATATTGAAGAGGGTGGGCGTCTGGAAACTCGCAGCCACGGTCTGTCCGATGTCCACATTGCGCGAGATGACGATGCCTTCTACGGGCGAGAGGATACGGGTATATTGCAGATTGGTTTCCTCCACCTGCAGCGTCGCCCGGGCCTGTTCCACCTGGGCTTTGGCCACATTCACCTGAGCCAGGGCCGACTGGTAGTTTGTCTCCGCCGTGTCGAAGTCGCTGCGAGCGATGTAATTCCTGGCGAGGAGTGTCTGGTTTCTTTCCATGGTCCTTTTCGTGTCCAGAAGGGCCGTCTCGGATTTTTCCACGTTCGCCCTGGCGGATTGCAGGCTGGCCCGGGCCTGCTCTACTTCGCCTGCGGCAGCGCCGGATCGATCAGGGCGAGCAACTGTCCCTTTTTGACGATGCTGTTGATAATCCACAAAGAGCTGCTTGATCGTGCCGGAGACCTGCGTGCCCACGAGCACCGTCACGACGGCGTTCATGGTTCCGGTGGCGGTCACGGACGCGCGGATGTCGCCCCGCGTGACCTTTTCCGTCCGGAATTTCACCCCGTCCCCCCTGTTCTTGAAGAGGTAAACCCCGCCCGCGACCAATGATCAGGACCAGAATCGCCGCGATAACAATCGTTTTCTTTTTCATGCTGAACACTTTCTTTGTGCCAAAATTAAATTGTCAGGCTTCAGACGACTTCGTAAAAAGGTCAGGGGCGTGGCGTGCGAGTCCTGAGGAGAGAGGCGTATATTGATATACGCCGCAGCGACGAAGGATGAAGCGCAACGCAGCATCCGGACTTTTTACGTAGTTGTCATTTTTCTCCGGTTGCCTTTTCCATAGTCGCCTGCGCCATCTTGTAGTCGTACAGCGCGGCGATGAAGTTGGTCTTTGCGTTGCTTTGCGCCACGAGGGCGTCGGTGACCTCGATGGGATTGCCTACTCCTGCTGCGTACCGACCGTCGGCCAGTTCAAGATTTTCCGCTGCCTGCCGAACGATGACTTCCGCTGTGACAATCCGGTCCGCCGCCTCCTGCAGGTTCAGCCATGCCTGCTTGACCTCCAGAAAGATGCCCTGACGCAGCGTCTCTTCGTTGGCCTTGAGCACGTCAAGATTGGCCCTGGCCTCATCCACCTGGTATTTGGTGGAAAAACCCTGAAAACAGTGGAATGTTCAGGGTAGCGCCGATGTTCCAGCCCTGGTCCAGCGGAAAGCTGTCTCCGCCCCAGCCATAGCCGGCATTGCCTGTCACGTAGGGGGTGTAGCCTTTCTTCTGGAGGGTGATGGTTTCATCGAGGGATTTTTTCTTCGCCAGAATGGACTGGAGGTCCGGCCGTCGGTCATAGGCCTTCTTCACGCTCTGATCCAGATCGACTTCCACACGCTGGAAAGGCAAGGCTGTCCTGAATCTCATAGTCCGGCGCTTCCGGCAGCCCCATGGCATTGTTGAGCGTCACCTGAGCGAGCCGCAGGGCATTTTCGGCCTTGAGCAGATTGAGTTTCGCGTTGGAGAGATCGACTTCGGCTTTGGTGACGTCGAATTTCGGCTTCAGGCCGACTTCGAAAAATCCCCTGGCCCGGCCGAGGTGCTGTTCGTATTGCCCCACCACTTCCCTGGCCACATCCTGGTTGCGTCTGGCGCGCAAGAGTCCGTAGTAGGCCTGCTTGACCCCGAAGACCACCTGGGCGTTAGTGGTTTCGAAATCCGAGCGGGAGGCGTCCAGATTAAGGTTCTGGATTTTGACCTGCGTGGACGTTTTGCCGAAGTCAAAGAGATTCTGGCTTAAAGCCACGCTGGATCCGTAGCTGTCATAGACGCTTCCGGCGGTCGTGGAGAGCCGTCCGAGGTAGTGGAAGTCGGATCCGTCCGGCTGTAACTGGCAGAGCCGCTCACCTGCGGATAATAACCGGCTTTCGCCAGGCCCACCCGGCTTTCGCCGGCCTTCAGGGTATTGGTGGCAGCCGGATGGCGGGATGTTTTTTCAGGGCGATTTCGATACAGCGCTCCAGTTCAAGCGTCTCGCCCTTTTTGATCGGCACTTCCGTGCCGCCGCCGGAAAGGGGCAGGAATAATCCCAGCGAAGATGAGCAGAAGAATGATTTTTTTCATGAAAGCCTCCATCTTGTTCGAATTGCGGACGCTCGTTTTATCGGGTTACTGCAACAACTGGATTAATCTATCGGTGCCCGGAAATCCCGGGAACCTAACATGATCGCTGATTTTTCACACCGGAGAATTCCGGTATTAAAAAGCAACCCGGCAAGTTCACTTTCACCCGGGTTGCTTTGATACATCTTTTTCAACAATCCTAACGGTTGCCGCGGGGGCCGCACCGGGACCGAAGCCGGGACCGCTGCCGTCGCACGGCCCGAATCCTCTGCCACCGGGACCGAAGCCTTTTCCCGCCACACACGCCTGGACTTTGGTCCGCTGTTCAGGCGTCAGGACGTTGAACATGGCCAGACGATGGCTGGTCATTTTATCCTGCATTTGATCCCGCAGGCTTCCGATCTCCTTCTGCACGGCCGTGATTTTCTCCCGGTCGGGATTCGTCTGCAGCCAGAGCAGTCTCAGATCGCCGCGCTTGCTGAACATCTTGTCGCGCAGGGGCTTGATGTCTTTCAGGTGCGCTTCGCGCAGGTCCCTGATCTTTGCCGTCTGCTCGTCTGTCAGGCCGAGTTCCGGATCGCCTGAATGTCTCTGTCATAACCCGGGCCTCCGTCACAGGCGCCCCGTGCATGTCCGCGTCCCCATCCGCCGCCCCACCCGTAGACGAAGGTCGTTGAGGCCAGGGCTGTTGCGACGAGAACGGCTAAAAATACCATCGATAACTTTTTCATTTTCTGTTCTCCTTTCAAATATACTGGTCTGAATTTGTTTTGCTTCTGTAACAGCAACGAATGTGCCAACAGGCCAGCTTATCCATAAACTGACTGAATTTATAAGGTAATATTTTTATTGAGCCAGAATGCAATCAGAAAATTGTCGATCGGAAAAGAAAAACTGGATCATAAGTATCCATTTGTGGTATCCATCTGGATAATTAGTATCCAATGCAAGGAAAGGAGAATGAACAAAAGACGCCTGGTCGGGGTTTCCCCCTGGATCATCATCGGGGCCGTGCTTGTCCTGGCGCCGATCTTCCTTTTGATGACGTGGCAGAGCCTCGACCGCCAGCAGGCCTACACCACCAGGCTCCTCGTGGACAGGGGTGACGCCCTGATCCGGTCCTTTGAGGCGGGCGCCCGGACCGGCCTCGGCCTGAAGTGGGGACACTTTCAGCTTCAGAAACTCCTCATGGAAACGGCGCAACAGCCGGGCATCGATTATCTGGTCGTCACGGACGAAAAAGGCGTCATCCTGGCCGACAGCGATCCGTCCCAGCTTGGCGAAACCTACGGCACGGATCTCGATCTGACGCGCATCTCGACATCCGATCAACTGCAATGGCGCCGGACGCCAAATCCCGAGGGCGCCGATACCTTTGAAATTTACCGGCAGTTCAGACCCGTCCGCGAAGACGACCGGGAATTTCAGGACCGGATCAGGCCGGATGCCGCACGGATGCAGTCTGAAGCCGGGACGGATATTCACTCCGCAAGGATGGTCATTTTTGTGGGGCTGGATATGGGACCCATCGAATCGGCCCGCAAAGCGGACTATCGCCATGCCGTCATGATGGCCGTGATTTTTCTGCTCATCGGCCTCTCCGGGGTTATTTCGCTGCTGCTGGCCCAGGGTTACAGTTCTGCCCGGACCTCCCTGTCCCGCGTGCGAGGCCTTTTCCGACAGCCTGGTGAAAAACATGCCCATGGGGCTTATCGCCATCGATGAGGCCGGACGGATCGTCGCCTTCAACCAGACGGCCGAGTCCATCCTGCAGCAGGCGGCTGGCGATGTCATCGGTCGAAGGGCCGATGAGATTCTGCCGGAAACCTGCCGTCATCTAATCGCGTCGCTGGGAAAGGAGAAGCGGATCATTGCCGGGGAGATCGACTGTCCCTTTGCAGATGGCCGCACTGGTCCCCCTGGAGGTCATCGCCACGGTTCTGAAAGAGGGAGGCGAGGCCGCCGGGATCGTCTTTCTTTTCCGGGACATCACGGAGGTCCGGCGCCTGAAAAAGGAGATCGCCCGCAACCAGCACCTGGCTTCGCTGGGCAGCCTTGCCGCCGGAGTGGCCCATGAAATCCGCAACCCCCTGAGCTCCATCAAGGGCTTTGCGACCTATTTCAGGGAACGATACCGGGACAATCCCGAGGATGAAAAAACGGCCGGCATCATGATCCAGGAAGTGGACCGCCTGAATCGTGTGATCAGCCAGTTGCTGGACTATGCCCGGCCCATGACGATGCAGCGGCAGGAAACCCAGTCCAGGACCATCATCCGGCATGCGCTGCGAATGATCGAAACGCAGGCCCGTGAAAAGGGAATCACGTTGCAGGCGGACTTGCCGGCGGATATTCCCGCGGCCGGCATCGATCCCGACCGCATGAAGCAGGTTTTTCTGAACCTGTTATCTGAACGCCCTGGGTGCGATGGAAACGGGCGGCGTGCTGTCCGTGACCCTGACAGAGCTGCCCGATGAGCGCATGCGCATCGAGGTTCGGGATACGGGCGTCGGCATCGCACCGCAGGATCTGGGACGCATCTTCGATCCCTACTTCACGACAAAACCATCCGGAACGGGCCTCGGCCTGGCCATTGTCCAGAGGATCATCGACGCCCACAATGCAGAAATTCATGTCGCGAGTGCGCCGGATCAGGGAACCACGATTACGATCCTGATGCCGGCGAAGAATCAAAAGCAGGGGGGCGGCAAATTTTGAGGAAACCCAAAAACACCATTCTGATTGTCGATGACGATCTGGCGCATCGGACAATGCTGCGGACGCTGCTTTCCGGCTGGGGCTATGCCGTTGCCGAGGCCGACGACGGTGGTGCGGCGATCGCACAGGTGCGCGAGCGGCCTTTCGACCTGATCCTTATGGATGTCAGGATGGTCAAGGTTTCGGGTCTGGAGGCCCTTGCTCAAATCAAGGCGTTCAACCCGGCCATTCCGGTCATCATCATGACGGCCTACGCCTCCGTCGAAACGGCCGTGGAGGCCCTGAAAAAGGGGGCCTACGATTACCTGACCAAGCCGTTGGATTTCGATGAACTGCGCCTGACCCTGGAGCGGGCCATGGATCACAGCCAGCTGAAAGAGGAAAACCGCCTGCTGCGGGAACGTCTGGGCAGCCGCTTCGATCGGCGGAATCTCATCGGCCGGTCCGAGGCCATGATCAGCCTGCTGGAGACGGTGGCGCAGGTGGCGCCCTCGGAGGCGACGGTCCTGATCACCGGGGAGTCGGGAACCGGCAAGGAAATGATCGCCGGGGCCATCCATTACAACAGCTCTCCGCAAGGACGGCCCTTTCATCAGGATCAACTGCGCCGCCATTACGGAAACCCTGCTGGAGTCGGAGCTGTTCGGACACGAACAGGGGTCCTTTACGGGCGCCGACCGCCGCAAGGAGGGAAAATTCCGCCAGGCCGACGGCGGCAGCATCTTTCTGGACGAGGTCAGCGAGATGTCACCGGGCATGCAGGTCAAGCTGCTGAGGGTCCTGCAGGAACGGGAGATCACGCGCGTGGGCGGCGATGAGCTCCTCAAGGTGGATGTGCGGGTCATTGCCGCCACCAATCGCGACCTGCTTCAGGCGATCGCGACGGGCCGGTTCCGGGAGGATCTCTACTACCGCCTGAACGTGGTGACCCTGCACGTGCCGCCGCTTCGCTCCCGCCGGGAGGATATTCCGCTGCTGGCGCAGCACTTCCTGATCCATTTTGCCGGACAGAACCACAAGACGATCAAGGGATTCACGCCGCAGGCCATGGATCGCCTGCTGCGATACGCCTGGCCGGGCAATGTCCGCGAATTGATGAACGCCGTGGAGCGCGGCGTCGTTCTGTCGCGGTCGGAATATCTCGACGAGGCGGAACTGCCGTTGATCTCGGACGGCGAGAAGGCGCTGCCAGGCAGCCGCCGCACCGGGCGCGATGCCGGACGGCGAAGCGCCGCTCGAAGAGGTGGAAAAGGCCGCGATTCTCAAGGAGTCTGGCGGCTGCCGAGGGCAACAAGAGCGAAGCGGCCCGCCGCCTCGGCATCACGCGCCGCACCCTGCACCAGAAACTGAAAAAATGGAGGTTGATGTGAATATTAAAAAATTATTCGGATTCATCTTTCTTTCCGTTACAATCTATGTCCTGATGGCGGGCGGATTCATGTATTTCAAACAGGAAAACATGATTTTTGCTCCCGAAGCACTGCCACCGGATTTCAAGTTTACCTTTCAGGAGCGCTTTGAGGAGCTGAACTGGCCCGTTGACGGCGCTCGGATCAACGCCCTGCATTTCAGGGCGGCAAAGCCGAAGGGGATTGTGCTGTATTTTCACGGGAATGCAGGAAGCCTGAAGAACTGGGGGGACGTGTCGCAGGATTTTACGCGACGGGACTACGACATCGTCATTCCGGATTACCGCGGGTTCGGGAAAAGCACCGGCCGGATCGAAAGTGAAAAGATGCTGCTCCAGGATGCGGAGACGGCCTACACCTATGTGAAAAAAACCTTTCCGGAGAATCAGATCATTCTCTACGGCCGCTCGATCGGAACGGGCTTGCCGTCCATCTGGCCCGGACGAACCGGCCGCGCATGGTCATTCTGGAGTCGCCCTATCTCAGTCTGCTGGATCTGGCGGCGCGTCTACTACTCCCTCTTTCCGCGACCGCTGTTGAGCCTGCTGGTGCGGTATTCCATGCGGACGGATCTGTGGATCGCGGACGTTGTCTGCCCGGTCTATCTCTTTCACGGCGAAAGGGATAAGGTCATTCCCTTCAATGAAAGCGAGCGCCTGAGCAAGCTGATCCGCTCCGAACATCAGTTGATCGCCGTCCCCGAAGGCGGTCACAACAATCTGGGAGATTTTCGCCAGTACCGGGAAGCCCTCGACCGCATCCTGAGGTAGAAGGAGTGATTTGCAAAACCGGTGAAAGTGGTTCGCACGCGGCGAAGCCCGTTTTCAAGGTCTCGGAAGGACGATAAACCCGCATGAAAATACTTGTCTGTGTCAAGCAGATTCTCGATCCTGAAAGCGTCTTTCGGATCAGCGCTTCCGGAGAGCGGATAGAGGTGGGACCTGGGGCGCTGTTCAGGATGAACCGCTACGACGAATTTGCCCTCGAAGAGGCCCTTCGCATCCGCGAAGCTTTCCCGGGGACGCGCATCGATGCCCTTTCCGCAGGCCCTGAGCGGACCGCCCAAACGGTCCGCAGGGCGCTGGAAATGGGCGCCGACGAGGGCATCCACCTCGTTCTGAGCGATGAATGCTATCGGACGCCATTTGAAATCGCCTCGCTCATCGGGGCCTACGCACGTGACAGACAATACGATCTGATTCTGGCCGGCGTTATGGCCGAAGACGACATGCAGGCCCAGGTCGGCCCGATGCTTGCCGAAATCCTCGGATATCCGGGGGTTACGGCGGTCATATCGATCAGGCTGCCGCATCCTTCGGGCGCGATCCACGTGGAGCGGGAACTGGAAGGCGGTCGCCGCGAGGCCTTTGAGCTGACGCTGCCGGCCTTGCTGACGCTTCAATCGGGCATCAACCGCCCGCGCTATCCGGCGCTGTCGCATGTATTGCGCGCGCGCTCCCAGGCACTCATCACGATTGACGCAGCGCAAACGCCGGCAGCAGACCCCTTTTCATTGACGGCTCCCAGAGAATGGATCGTGAATCTCGAAGAACCGGCCCCGCTGAAAACGGGAGTGATCCTGCCGGGCAGCCCCATGGAAAAAGCGGAGAAGCTGCTGTGGATATTGCAGGAACGCGCCTTGCTATAGCGGACGACTTCGTAAAAAAGTCCGGATGCTGCGTTGCGCTGCATCCTTCGCGCTAAAAGTACGCCTCATGGTGACATGACAGAATCGTGTCCCCATCCTTTGCGCGCCTTGCCTGCGGAACTTTTTTACGAAGCCGTCTTTCAGAGGCACCTGGGAGCTTTCATGAATCAGGAAATCATTGTCATTGCCGAGCTGTCCGACGGCCGGATCCTGCCCGTCACGCACGAACTGATCGCCTTTGCGCGGGCGCTGGCCGGTGACGATTCCGCGGCGGTTTACATCATGGCGGCAGGCAGGGAGGTTCGGGATCTCGCACGCGATCTGGCGCATGAAACGGGAATGGATGTTGTCGCGCTTGAGGGCGACGCGCTCGATCCTTACAATGCCGAAACGTGGATAGCGGCGCTGACACCGCAGATTACAGCAAGAAAGCCGCGCTATATCTGCATTCCCCATACGTCCCGGGGCTGCGATTTTGCGCCAGGACTGGCCGTTCGCCTTGGCGCCGCCTGCATCACGGCGATTGAAGACTTCCAGCGGCAGGACGGCGTCGTCAGCTTTACCCGTTCCATCTACAACGGAAAAATCAGGATGCACATCGCGCCGCAGACGGATGTGACTGTGCTTTGCGTCCTGCCGGGGGCGTTCAAAGCCGCGACGGAATATCAGGAAAGACCGGATCCTTCGCCTCTGCCCGGTATGAAACACGACGGATATTTTAAAGATCCCGGAGCGGTCGGTCGTGTGGAAGTTTTGAAGATTCCGGATCGTCCTCAAAAGATCCGGTCGCTGGGTCTGATCCCCGCCGTGGCGCAGGACCTCGATCTTGCGCTGGCCGACGTGATCGTATCCGCCGGTCGGGGGATCGGCGCTGAGGAAAATCTGGCATTGATCCGGCGGATGGCGGATCTTTTCCCGAAATCCGCAGTGGGTTGCTCGCGGGCAGTCTGCGACAGGGGCTGGTTGGGCCATAAACATCAGATCGGCCTGACAGGCAGGACCGTCGTGCCAAAGCTCTATATCGCCTGCGGCATCTCCGGCGCCGTCCAGCACATCGCCGGGATGCGCGGCTCCAGAGTCATCGTGGCGATCAACAAGGACCCCCGGGCGGCGATATTTCAGGTGGCCGATGTCGGCATCGTCGAAGATCTGAACACCTTTATCCCACTGCTCATACAAAAAGCCGTCGGTTAATTTTATGATGAGAATTGAGAAATAAGCCCACTAAAATCTATGAAAATCGAGGTTCGTGCTGCGTGGCGCCTCCACGGAGGCAGAAGGGTTATTTGCGAAGGGTGGCTGCGGTGCGCCCGGCGTCGTAATCATGGGAAAAAACAGGGTCACTTCCGCGCCTTCACCGGGGCGGCTGTGGATATCAATGCGACCGCCGTGGATCTTCATGATGTCCTGAACGATGGCCAGTCCCAGTCCCCGCATCCCCTCTTCTGTATGGGTACTGAAAAAGGGTTCGCAGATTTTTGACATTACGTCTGCTTCAATACCGGGGCCGTTATCCCGGACACGGATGGCCACAGTGCTTTCCGCGTCCTCGGCAAAGGTGGAGACCGTAACCTCTCCGCCCGCGGGCATGGCCTCCGCCGCGTTCTGAAGCAGATTGAACAGGGCGGTCTGCAGCCGGTAGCGATCGGCATAGATCTGCGGGAGGCCCGGTTCTTCCCTCACGTTAAGAACAATACCGGATTGCTGCATCAGTGGTTCCACCAGCGGCAGGGTTTCGTTGAAGAGATCCTGCACAGACAGGGATTCGAAATGTGGTTCCGGCGGGCGGGTGGCACGGCGGACGTTCTGAATGACCGTATTCAGCCGCTCCGTCTGCTGGACGATGAGTTCGATCTTCCGTCTCACGTCAGGCGGCCATTCCCCGCGCTCCAGCAGCAGCCGGGCCAGTCCGGCGATGGAGTGCAGCGGCGTCCCCAGATCGTGGGCCAGGGTTGCCGTCAGATAGCCAAGGGCCGTAAGCTGCTGGAGCTGGTTCACCTGTTTCTGCAGCTGCACCACATTGAGCGTCGCTTCCTGGACCCGCTCTTCCAGGCGCCGGTTTAATTCCAGGTTTTTCTCAAGCACCCGCTCCACTTCATCGGCCATCTCGTTAAAATGCGCCGCCAACTGCCCCCATTCATCGCGCCGCCGGAATGGAATGCGCCGGACATAATTGCCCGCTTGGAATTCGTCGATGGTGTGGATGATGACATTCAGGGGCCGCGCGATCAGCCAGCTGTAACTGGCAGATAGAATCAGCAGGATCACAAGCAGCAGTCCTATGGAGCTGAACATCAGCAGGTGTTTCGCCCGCGTGAGAATCTCGGTGTTTGCCTGGGAAAAGACGATGACCCCCACGACGATGCGTTCATCCTTTTTGTCGGTTGCGACCGGGTACAGCAGGCCCAGGGCCGGGCCGTCGTCGGTGTCCAGTTTGATGTACTCGGGTTTGCGTATTTCACCGGTTTTTGTCACGGTGAACTCCGGCCATTCGTAGGGGACACGGCCGGCGCCCGCCACAAAATCGACGCTTGTCCGGCTCAGGGAAAAAATATCGATCCGGGCCAGATTCACATTGTCCTGTACAAGGTCTTTGAGGGCGCGATCCATGGCGGCCAAGCCCCGTCGGGTGGGAAAAAACTGGTAATAGGTGCTGACGGTATCCGCGAGTCCCGTCAGGGTTTTAGTCTGCTGATCGATAAGTATCTTGTCGAGCGCCCGGATCTGAATCCATCCCCAGACGGCCATGGTCATGGCAAGCCCGATCATGGTCAGGATCATCAGACGGACGCGCAGTGTCATCTAAAAGTCACCGGAATCATGATTAAAATCAAAATTTTTACGGAGCCATCATTGCTCCGCATGGTCCAAAGGGCGTGTATCCTGATTCGCCCGCTTCCCAGGGGGAGGGGTTGCAGCCAATAAAAAGGGGCGGAAAGACTATATCTCTTCCTGCCCCTTAAGATCAATCAAAAATACCCGGTCGTTCATTTTACTGCTGGGGGGGTGCCTGCCGGGACTGTGCTTCCCGCCGCCGGTTTCATTTCCTTTCCCGGGCTGACCGGTTTTTTCTGAATTAAATCAGACAATTTGACGATCCTAGTGACGATCTTCTGGTCTTTGTCTTCCAGATAAGTGACGCGAACCTTATCGCCCACTTTGAATTTCACCGGCTTTTCGAGAACAAATTCCATCGTTTCCACGTTATTTTTTACTTTTCGCTCGATGATCAGTGTTGAATCGGTGATCTTCAGAATGGTCCCCGGGGCTCTCATTTTAGTGATTTTCGCTGCCGTGGTTACGCCGGAAACCGCCTTCGCGGGTGCAGGCGTGGCGGCCTGCTCAGCGGCAAAGACCCATGCACCGAGAAGGATAATCAATCCTGCCGTAAAGACCATGAAGCGTTTCATTTTCTTGCCTCCGTCCGGATATTGCCTTGATTCTCCTACGTTGTCATCAAAATAGAAATGGCTTCAGCCCGTATCCCATACCACTGCCTGAAGCCCGCGGCGAACACCCACTTTACATAACGTGTTCAAATACAATTGTAATGAGAATGCAATTGGCGTACCATAAGCCGGAGAGGGGGCGGAATGTTCATAAATATACGAGTTTATTCATAAAAAAGACATACGAAGAGGAGTCATGACAGATCGGACCAGCATAAATGAAGCACAACTCCCCAGCAGGTGGGGAATTATTCATCATGACATGATCATAAGGATGGCTGCAGGGACGATCTCGATCTCCACGGGGAGGCGGCCCGGTTGCTCGCCGTCCACGTCGAGCAGAACCGTCTGCTCCGAGGCGGCGACCAGCTTGCGGCCCGTCAGGGTGAATACCTTTTTTATTGTCTTGATCTTGCCGTTGTAGAGTTTGGGAAGATGCCAGAAAATCTCCGGCAGGCTCAGATTGCCGATCACGGTGATATGGAACAGGCCGTCGTCCACGCGCGCATCGGGCGCGACTTGCATGCCCCCACCGTGGTATTGGCCGTTGGCTACGGCAATGTTCAGGATCGTGACGTCCTGCGGGTCGCCGTCATCCACACGGAAACGGACGTGCTTCCTTTCGTAGACGAAAATTCCGACAAGCGTCGCCCAGATGAAGGAAAGAAAAGGACCGCAGGCCTTGCTGGTATGGTTGACGCGGTCATCCACTTCCCCGCCGAGCCCGAAGCTCGTAATGTTATGAAAATAGCGGATGCAGGGGCGGTTCTCGTGATCCTGATATTTGACCCGCCCTAGATCGATGGCACGGAAATGGCCAGCGCGGATCATGTTCAGGGAATTTTCCAGATCGGTGTTTTTAAAGTTGGTCCGGCAGAAGTCGCAGCCCGTTCCATTCGGCAGGAATCCCAGCGCGGCCTCCGGCCGGATGGGGCCCGATTCATCCATAAAACCGTTGACGACTTCGTTGAGGGTACCGTCGCCGCCCACACAAACGACGCGGTCGCAGCCGTCCAGGAGCTTTCGGCGGGTCAGATGGGTGGCGTCGCCCGGCCCTGTCGTTATGAGGGTCTCAAACTCCCCGAGACGCTCTCGCGCCATTGCCTCGATCCGAGGCCATTCCCGGCCCGTGGAACCGTTCCCCGAAGACGGATTCACAATAACAACCGTTTTTCCCGGATGCAATAGAGATGCCCCTTTCAGGCGATTTTCAATGACCCTCGGCCACAGTGCATGGGAACATAAAACAGATTGTCCATCTTGTCAAAGTGAATTCGCTTCCGGGCAGACTTTAAAAAAGTTGCTTAACGATAAAATACCCTCACGGGGCAGAAGTCGCTATTTTCTTGACAGATATTCCATTTATCCGGTACAGTCACGCCGCAACAACGCTGGGAAGGTATAAAAATCAATCTATTAGACGCGCCATGATGTCTGACATAACCAAGTTTGAATTTCTGCGAACCCTTGTTCTGTTTCCCGTCCGGTCGCTTTTTGCGAAAGAGGGGGCGCTATTGGACCTGGTGCGGACAGCCAACGCCTATTACCGCGCAGCTTTCAACCGGACGCCCGCAACGAACAAGGCGGTCATGCTGCCCCATTGCCTGGTCAGCCGGAAATGTCCGGCAAAATTCTCCAAGGAAGACGGCATCCTCTGCGTTAATTGCAAACTCTGCAAGTGCGGTGAAATCAAGGCGCTCTGTGAGGAGCGGGGCATGCAGTTTTACATCACACCGAGCATAGGGTTTACAAAAAGGCTGGCTGATCGGAAGCAACTGAAGGCCGCCCTGGGCACAACCTGCGGCTTTGAGATCGGACGAGGGCTAAGATCGACGCGGTTAACCCTCAAGGGCATAGACCTCATGGACCGCCGGGTTATTCCACAGGTGGTTCTGACCACGAAATATGACTGTATGGACAACGATGCCGACTGGGATCTCATACGCCGCATCATCCTTAATGGGGTATGAGCGACTGCATGACGCATTCCATTCCTGCCGGAGCTAAGCGAAAAACCGTCGTCGTTATCGGCGGCGGGGCAGGGGGCATGCTGGCGGCTGGTAGGGCAGCACAGCGCGGCGCCAGGGTTATTCTGCTCGAGAAGACCGGTCAGATGGGACAGAAACTCCTCGTCAGCGGCAAGACCCGTTGCAACCTCACGAACAGTAGACCCCTGGAAGAATTCATCGCCATGTACGGTCCCAACGGCCGCTTCCTCTATGGCGCCTTTAACTGTTTTTTCCGTGACGACCTGTTGGCCCTTCTGAAACGCTACGGTGTACAGACCAAGGTGGAGCGGGGCGGCCGGATCTTTCCCGCCAGCGACGACGCTCGCGATGTGGTGGCGGCGCTCCAACGCTACCTCGATGATCATTGCGTGGAAGTCAGAACCGGTGTCCGTGTGACGGAGATCATGGTTCAAAACGCCCGCATTACAGGGGTCATGAGCAGAAAAGACAGCAAAACCGGAAAAACCGGGGACACTTCCCATATTTTTCTTCCCGCCGATGCAGTCATCCTGGCTACAGGCGGTGCGACCTGGCCGGGCACGGGTTCCACCGGCGACGGCTATGATATGGCAGCAGCCATTGGCCACACTATCGTTCCCCTGAGGCCCGCCCTGGTTCCCCTGATCGTTGAAGAAATAACACTGGCCAAATCCATGCAGGGGGTCAGCCTGCGCAACGTTCGCCTGAATGCTTTCCAGTGCCGCACCGACGACATCGAAGATGAGAAAGCGCCAACCCGCGACACCGGTCGCGGCATCCCGGGAAAACGGCCCCGCCTACCCGTCATCGAAAGTCGCCTGGGGGAGATGATGATCACGCATTTCGGCATCGGCGGTCCTGTGACGCTGCTCATGAGCCTGAACATCGTGGATGCGCTGGCCGGGGGCCCCGTCAGCGTCGCCATCGACCTCAAACCTGCCTTGGACCGAAGTCAGCTTCGGGACCGCCTGCAGCGCGATTTCGATCAATACGGCAAGCGGGCTTACCGCCGCATTTTGAATGGATTGCTCCCCCTGAAGATGATCGAGCCTTTCATGCAAATGACGGGCATTCCTGCCGATAAACCGGCGCATCAGATCGCGGCGAGCGAACGGGAAAGAATCGCTATCCTGCTGAAATCACTGCGTTTCAACATCAAGGGGCCGCTGCCCCTGTCTTCGGCCATTGTTACAGCAGGCGGCGTCTCCCTGAAAGAGATCAATCCCCGCACCATGGCTTCGCGTCTGATTCGCGGGCTTTATTTCTGCGGCGAGGTGATGGATATCGATGCCGAAACCGGCGGTTACAACCTCCAGGCCGCTTTCTCGACTGGCTTCGTTGCCGCTGAAAATAGCGCAAATTAAATGCAAGCGGCAGCCTCCCTGACCCACTGGCTGCAGAGAAACAAAGTGGGACGTCCATCGCCCTATATTTGTTTCCAAATCCTGGCTTGACAGGCAGATGAAATTTTAATACACGGGCCGGGCAATTTGTGTATAGTGCAGTCGGTAGATAATAAATATGGCGAAACCTTTGAAAAATGGCGTCGCCGCACATGAATAATCTAACGGAATTTTTCTTAAAATGAGGGCGTCAAAAATGAAAGGCATCATTCTTGCGGGCGGTTCGGGAACGCGACTCTATCCCGTTACCACCAGTATTTCAAAACAAATCCTCCCGATTTTCGACAAGCCCATGATCTATTATCCACTATCGATCCTAATGCTTGCCGGTATCCGTGAAATCCTGATCATTTCCACCCCCCGGGATCTGCCGTTATACCGGGAGCTTTTCGACGATGGGTCAAAGCTGGGCTTATCCCTTTCTTTCGCCGAGCAGCCTCATCCCGGCGGCCTTGCGCAGGCCTTCATCATCGGAGAAGCTTTTATCGGACGAGATAACGTCTGTCTGGTTCTGGGCGATAATATCTTCCATGGTTATGGCCTGTCAGGGATTCTGGAAAAAGCCGGTAAACTCACCGACGGCGCCCTTTGTTTCGGCTACTGGGTCAAGGACCCGGAGCGTTACGGCGTTGTCAGTTTCGATGATCAGGAAAGGGTTGTCAGCATAGAAGAGAAACCGGCGCACCCACAATCCAACTATGCGGTCGTCGGCCTTTATTTTTACGATAATACCGTCGTGGAAATCGCAAAAAATCTGAAGCCGTCGGCACGCGGCGAACTTGAAATAACCGACGTCAACCGGGAATATCTGAACCGCGGCCAGCTCAAAGTGGAACTGTTGGGCCGTGGTATGGCCTGGCTCGATACGGGCACTCACGAAAGCCTGCTCGAGGCCGGTAACTTTATCGCCACGATTGAACATCGCCAGGGCCTGAAAGTGGCCTGCCTGGAGGAAATCGCCTATAACAAAGGCTATATCAGCAAGGAACAATTGCTGATTCTGGCACAACCGCTGGCCAGGAATCAATATGGGGAGTACCTGATCAGCCTGATCCGACAGAGAAGGTAAATAGACAGGATTCAGGGGTTGCACATTGCCGCGGGCCAATGGGGATGACAAGGCATGTACACAGCGGGCATTGATATCGGCTCAATCAGTACGAAGGCGGTGATCATGGAGGGCAGCCAGGTGCTTGCCCACCGGGTGATCTTTACGGGCTACAACGCGGAGGCCGCGGGAAGAAAGGCCTTCGAAATGGTTCTGGCCGACGTAAATCTGTCGCCTCCGGATGTCCACCGCATCATTGCCACGGGCTATGGCCGCAAGGGCGTTTCTTTCGCGGACAAGGCCGTCACGGAGATCATGTGCCACGCCGCCGGCGCCCGCTATCTGAATCCGCAGATTCGTTCCGTCATCGATATCGGCGGCCAGGACAGCAAGGCCATCCTGCTGGATGAAGCAGGTCGGGTCATCAACTTTGTCATGAACGACAAATGTGCGGCAGGGACGGGTCGTTTCCTGGAAGTCATGGCCCGGGCGCTGGAAGTGAACCTGGACGAATTCGGGCGTCTCTCCCTCGAGGCCGAAGCCCCCTCCAAAATCAGCAGTCTCTGCACCGTTTTTGCCGAGTCTGAGGTTATTTCGCTCATCGCCCGCGGGGAAAAGCGCGAGAATATTATCGCCGGCATTCATGAATCGATCTGCGTCCGGGTGCTGGCAATGGCCAACCGCGTAGGCGTCAGGACTCCGATTGCGATGACCGGCGGCGTGGCCAGGAATATCGGCGTCGTCCGGGCCTTCGAAAAAATTATCGCCGCGCCGGTCGAAGTGTCGCTGTTCGCCCAGGTCAACGGGGCCATCGGAGCGGCGGTGCTGGCACAAAACCCCGATCTTTTCTCCACCGCCTGACTCCCCCTTCCCAATTTCCTACGAAAAAAACTATGAATTTTGTAAAATTGTGATATTAAGACCAGATTAAAATTATTTGTCTTGAAGAGGAACTTATGCGTTTTGACATTGCAAGAAGCGGCAGCGGGCTGACTTATGAAATCCGCCACATCGTCGCCGTAGCCAACAAGCTCAAGGAATACGGTGTTGAAGTTTTCTGGGAAAACATCGGCGACCCCATCAGCAAGGGCGAAAAAATCCCGGGCTGGATGAAGGAGGTCCTCATTGACATCATTGGGGATGACCTGTCCTACGCCTATTCCCCCACGAAGGGCATGAACGAAACACGGAAGTTCCTGGCCGAACAGGTCAACAAGAGGGGCAAAGCGCAGATCAGCTCTGAGGATATCATCTTTTTCAACGGCCTGGGAGACGCCATTGCCCGCGCTTACAGCTCTATCCGCGTGGATGCGCGCATCATCCTGCCGGAGCCAACCTACTCCACGCACCTGCTGGCCGAAGTCCTGCACGCCTCCTTTCCGCCCAATACCTACCGCATGAACCCTTACAGTAACTGGTATCCGGATATCCGCGAACTGGAGCAGAAGGTCAAAAGTCATAAAGCCATCGTCGGAATCCTGGTGATCAATCCGGATAACCCGACAGGATTTGTCTATCCTGCGGAGACGCTCAGGCAGATCGTCAAAATTGCGAGAGAATATCAACTCTTCCTGATCTTCGACGAAACCTATATCAATATTACGTACAATAACAAGAAAACCGTCCCGCTGTCCGATGTTATCGAAGACGTCCCCGGATTCAGCATGAAGGGCATTTCCAAGGAATTCCCCTGGCCCGGCTCGCGCTGCGGATGGATAGAAGTCTATAATGCCGGCAAGGATCCCGTCTTTGACAATTACATTGACACCATTCTGCACCAGAAGATGTCGGAGGTTTGTTCGACTACGCTGCCGCAGATTGCAATTCCGCGAATCATGAACCACCCGGAATACAAGAAATATCTCAACGAGCGCATCCGACATTATGAGAAACTGTCCAATATCGCATATAATATCCTCAAAAATGTTCCCTATCTGACGGTGAACCGAACGAACGGCGCCTTCTACATGACGGCGGTTTTCAACGAGTCCGTCATGAACAACCGGCAGACCCTGCCCATTGAACAGCCGGATATTAAAGAATATATTGAAAAACTGGTGGATGACAAGATCGAGCTTGACAAGCGGTTTGTCTATTACCTGCTGGGCTCGACCGGGATCTGCGTGGTGCCGCTGACCTCATTCTTCACATCACTCCAGGGATTCCGCATGACGCTGCTGGATAAAGAACCGGACAAGTTCGAGGCAACCATCAAGACGATCGCGGACAGGATCATTCAGTATATCGATTCATCAAGTATTACCAGTTCACTGCCGCTGCTGTAGCCGGATAATGCTTGTAACCGCCTTATTGAATGACAAGCCCGGAAAATCAGGAGGCTTGGGATTTTTATAAGCAAAAGCATTCGGATCAGGACGTCCATGCTGTTGATACGTGAGATCCTGTATATTTTTTCAACAGGTGGATACCTTAAGTGGATACTTTTTACCCACATTCTGCTCTAAAAGAGACATCTCCGATTGTCCAAAATCAACAAAAAATCATTTGACATTAATACTCCGGCAACAATACATGTCAACGCCGTCATTCCGGCGAACGCCGGAATCCAGAACTGGCGTGGATGCCGGATCAAGTCCGGCATGACATTTGATATCTTTAATTGCCGGAGTAATAATATCTTGCCATATCAGAAAACAGGCACGGCACACTCTTTGCTGTATCAACACAGCAAAGCGGATCGAAGGTCCTACAAACAAGCATTCGCTTGCAGCGGAGGCAAGCTCCCTTCTCTTATGGATAGATGCTCAGGGCGGCATTTTGTAATAAATGAGGATGAAAATGGCTATTATAAACGCAGGAGGGACGTCGGTTGAGACCCTGTCGAGGCGACGGGTTTCCGGGATCTGGTTCTGCTGGTTTCTGCTTTTTTTGGGCGTTCTGACCCTGTCGGCCTGTTATCAGAGGCCGTATCAGGTGTCTCGACCGGCACCCGAAAGGCTCGGGCCAAGCCCGGAGATTCCATCGACTCAGGTCTATTTTTACCCGAGAGCGGGACAAACGGCAGAGCAGCAGTCGCGCGACCACTACAAGTGCTACAACTGGGCGGTGAAACAAACCGGCTTCGATCCGGGCCAGTCATCGATCCCGACGGATCAGCGCGTCAGGGTGGTGCCGATGCCGCCGCCAGGGCATGATACCGCAACGCTTGCCATCGCGGGCGCCGTGCTGGGCGCCCTGATCGGTGGACCGAGACATGCCGCACAAGGTGCGCTGATCGGTGCAGCCGGAGGGGCTATTACCGGGGCCGCTTCGGATGTGGCGAGGCAGGAATCCGCCCGGCAGATGGAGGCGGCCTATAATGAGCAAGACCGGCGCCGAAATGCCCAGCTTGCAGAGAAGGCGCTGTTGTTCCGGCGAGCCATGTCCGCCTGCCTCGAAGGTTCCGGCTACAACGTGAGGTGAAGAAAACGGGCTATCTGTCCCGGGAACAGACACTTGGTTATACGGAGGGTATTATCATGACGATAACATTCAAAAAAAACAAATGCTTTACATTTGGAATGATGCTGATCCTGTTGTCGGGGATTCTGATTTCAGGAATGACACAAATAGCGCAGGCGGAGGACCGCGGGTCTCGCCAGCGTCAGGATTTCCGTCCCCAGCAGGTTCGTGATTTCCGACAGAATGAATATCGGGATTCCCGTTACCAGCACAACCGCGCTTATCCGGTTCGTGCCCAGGTGGTCCGAACAGTGCCTCGCGACTACCGGACAGTGGTCCATGGCGGCGCACGGTTCTACTTTTCAGGAGGCGCCTGGTACCGCCCGCAGGGGCCCAACTTCGTCATCGTCGCGCCGCCGGTCGGCCTGTTCCTCTCCTTCCTGCCCCCATACTACGCAACGATTTGGGTGCGGGGCGTACCTTACTACTATGCCAACGAAGTGTACTACACGCACAGGGGAAGCGGCTATGTCGTCGTCGAGCCTCCGAAGGAGGAGGTCAGCCAGGCGCCGCCGCCGGTGGAACAGATGTTCATCTATCCCCGCCTGGGCCAGAGCGAACAGCAGCAGGCCGATGACCGTTATGCGTGCCACCGCTGGGCCGTGGACCAGACCGGTTTCGACCCGACGCAACCACCCGGCAGCGCCTCAGCAAATCAGCGCATCGAGAAGCGGGCGGACTACCAGCGCGCCATGGGCGCCTGCCTCGACGGCCGCGGGTACACGGTGAAATAGTCGGACCTCGCAGGACTGCCCGGAAAGTGATTGTTTTTCACACTTGTTTACACAAAAAAAGGGCTTAGGTAAAATAACCTAAACCCTTCAATCTTCTTGGTACCCCCGGCGCGATTCGAACGCGCGGCACACGGATTAGGAATCCGTTGCTCTATCCTACTGAGCTACGGGGGCATTCGATAAGCCTGATGAAAAGAGCGTGCCGTTTAACATGCTTTTCTGCGGGTGTCAATGGGCTTGACCAGCAAGTCAATGTTCAAATGGACTTCGAACTCGTCATGCGTTTTTTCTGTGATGGGAACCCCTGGGGTCATCTCTGCCCACAAGAACATTTGACATTCAATCTCAGGAAAGGTAAGGTCCGGCGTAAAAAAACTGCAACATTACGAAACGATGCCGAAGGAGTTAACCCGCAATGCTTGGATCGGAGCCTTTTACCCAGCAGCCCGTTTTCTTTGTTCTTGCCCTCATCAGCGCTGTTCTGACCATCGGTTATTACTGGGGCAATCATATCAATCGAAAACGGTTTGAAGCGACATTTGATGAGCTCATCGAAGTGATCAAGCCGGAAAAACAAGAATCCGGCAATATCGGGGGAACAAAAGAATACTATTGCAATTTCAGCCTGAGGAAAGAGAGTCCCCTTGAGCGGATTGATGCAAAATTCACATTTCTCCCGAGACACCTGTGGCCCTATTTGCCCATTGCATTGGCCATCGACAAGTACGACGGCCTTTTAATGGCGCTTCATTTTAAGGAGAAGCTGCGTGATGAGGGGCACATCATCGAGGCCGGTTATGCCAAGCTCAGGAAGGCAAAGATCGTGAATATCGACCAGTTGCAGAAGGCCGTCATAAAATGGGGAAAGATCGAGTACTACACTTATTACAGAAGCAAAAAAACATATGACAGGCTCAAGGCGCTCATTGACAGCATTGATGATCCGGGGGGCGTCAAACACATTGCCCTGATTCCCGGTCAGAAGAAGTGCTTTGTCTTTCTGGTTCCTCAAAAAGGACGGGTTGTAAAAGATTTGGCGCCGATCTACCAGTGGCTGCTTGCCCTTGATTGAGCGGCAGAGGTCACGAAAGGCGGAAATGGCATAGGCCGGCTTGTGGCGCTTCTGATCGACTATACATCTTACGACGAACAGAGGCTCAATTGAAAGGTTTTAAAGGAGGGGAAAATGGCTGAAAAATTCATATTTAAAAATGTGAAGGCCTGTGTGTTCGACGCCTACGGCACGCTATTCGATTTCAATTCCGCCGTCGGAAAACACCGGGGAAGGCTGGGCGCCGTCGCCGATCAGGTTTCCGCGCTGTGGCGGACCAAGCAGTTAGAGTACACCTGGCAACGAAGCCTGATGAAGTGCTACATACCGTTCTGGCAGGTCACGCAGGATGGGCTGGATTACGCCCTCGACGCTTACGGAGTCTCGGATCGGAAATTGCGCAATGACATCATCAACACCTATCTGAAGCTCGATTGCTATCCCGATGTCAAAGCCTCCCTGAACACGCTGAAGAAGCACGGGGTGCAGCTTGCCATTCTGTCGAACGGCACGCCGGCCATGCTCGAGGCGGCCGTCAAAAGCAGCGGCCTGAAGAAACTCATTGATCCGCTGTTGTCCGTGGAGGAAGTCGGCATCTACAAACCGGATCCCCGTGTCTATCGTCTGGCCACGAAACGGCTGAAGCTCAAGGCGAAACAGATCGTTTTCCTGTCCGCCAATGCCTGGGATGCCGTGGGCGCCGCCAACGCCGGCCTGCATGTCGCCTGGATCAACCGCTTCGGCCAGCGCCGGGAGCGATTGCCGTCGCAACCGGATGTGGAAATTAAATCCCTGGTGGATCTTCCGGCCATTCTGGGTTTTTAGCGGAATGATGGAGTTGATTCTCGTCCGGCACGGTGAAACCATCTGGAACCGGGAAGGCAGGGTTCAGGGTTTCAGCGACATAGACCTGAACGATACAGGCGTGCACCAGGCCCGGCAGCTTGCCCTGTCCCTGAAGGCCACCCCGATTTCTGCGATCTATTCCAGTCCCCTGATCCGGGCCCAAAACACGGCCCGGATCATCAACGAGTACCACCATGCGCCCGTTTACATCGAGCCGGGCTTGATGGAAATGGATCAGGGCGATTTCGAAGGACTGACCTTTCAGGAACTCATGGTCTGCGAGAAGGGTTTTCTGCAGAGATGGATGTCCGATCCCGCTTCCGTACAGATGCCCAATGGGGAATCCTTCATCGAAGTGCAAAAGCGGGCATGGAAAGTCATCGAAGGCATTATCGACAAATCCGAGGATGTCCTGGTCGTCTCCCACAACTTCACCATTGCCGCCATCCTCTGCAAAATCAAGAACATCAGCCTGTCACATTTCAAACAGGTCTGCGTCGATACGGCCTCTAGAACCATCGTCAGGTATGAAAATGAAACAGCTTCAATAGAATTGTTCAACTTTTCATCCCGATTATAAAACCCGCTTATAGCGCAACCGTCAAACCTTTGTCGCGCAGGTAGGTCTTGACCTGCCGGATGCTGAAGGTGCGGAAATGAAAGACCGAGGCGGCAAGTAAAATGCCGGCGCCCCCCTTCACGACCGCCTCGTAGAAATGTTCCAGAGTCCCGGCGCCGCCTGAGGCAACCACGGGGACCTTCACGGCGTCGGCAACCGCCCGTGTAAAGGGCAGATCATAGCCGGTCAGCGTGCCGTCGCCGTCCATGCTTGTCGGTAGGACGACTCCGGCGCCCAGCGCCTCGCATTGCCCGGCCCAGGCGATGGCGTCTTTTCCCACCGGCTTTGTCCCGCCCGAAACAACCAGCTCGAAGCCCGACGGCATGGCGGCGTTTCTGCGTGCGTCGATGGCCACGGTAATTTTTCCGGAGCCGAATTTCTGCGCCGCCTGCCGGACAAGGTCGGGATTCCAGACGGCGGCGCTGTTCATGGAAACCTTGTCTGCGCCGGCTGCCAGCACCATTTCAATATCTTCGAGACTGTTGATGCCGCCGCCTACCGTCAGCGGAATGTCAATCACGGCGGCCACCTGCTTCACCCACTCCAGGCGCGTTTTGCGGTTTTCCAGGGTCGCGGCGATGTCCAGTATGGCCAGTTCGTCGGCGCCTTCCTGCTGGTAAAAGGCGGCGTTTTCAACCGGATCGCCGGCGTCTTTGATGTCCACAAAATGGACCCCCTTCACCACGCGGCCGTTTTTCATGTCCAGGCAGGGCATAATCTTGATGATATTCATATCTTCTCCTTTCAGTTGCAGCATGGATTGTATTAATGCACGCTCCGCTTATTGATAGCTGTGCAGGCCTGGCAGATAGTTCACACCAAGATATGTGATCAGAACGCAGATGAAGCCGATAATGGCCATCATGGCCATGCGCCTCCCCCGCCAGCCCCGGACATAGCGGGCATGCAGCATGATGGCATAAATAAGCCAGGTGATCAACGACCATGTTTCCTTCGGATCCCAGCTCCAGTAAGATCCCCAGGCGTAATGTGCCCAGATGGAGCCGGTTATGATGCCGATTGCCAGGAAAACAAATCCGAGGACGGCGCTCTGATAGATCAGTTCATCCAGGATGTCGGGTTCCGGAATGCGTCCAAAGAATCGCTGAAAATACGTTGGGGGCGGGTTGACATTTATCTTGCCGATGGCGGACCCGTCCAGGGCTAATTTGTCCGGCACCATCCCCTTCAGGAGCGCCATGAGACCCGCAGCAAAGGCCACGGTAAAGGCGGCGTAGCCCAGAAAACAGGTGATGACATGGGATGCCAGCCAGTTGCTCTGCAGGGCCGGGATCAGGGGCTGAATGCGGCTGCTGATATTGGGAGAGAGGGAGGCGAAAGCCATGCTCAGAAAGGCGACGGGGACGACGAAGGTCCCCAGGCTTCTGCTCTTCGTCCGCCATTCAATGATGAGATACAGCATCATGATCGACCAGGCAAAGAAGATCAGGGATTCATAAAAATTCGACAACGGAACACGGCCGATGCCCATCTGGTATGAAGCAATCCACCTCAGGATCAGGGCCGCTGTATGCGCAGACAGGCCAATCAGCGCCGCTATGGTGCCCAGCCGCCCCCAAAGTTCCTTGCCGCTGACCATCCGGATAAGATAGAAAGCAAACACGGCAAGGTAGATAAATGTAGTCCAGCTCAGGATGACGGTGTTGCTCATCTGGCCGATCCCTCTTTCGATTTTGCCGCATCCAGTAACTTTTGGATGTCGCGTTTGAGCCCGACAGGGTCCCGGTTGCTTTTACCGGCGATGCTGATGCGTGTGCTGTCTGCTTTTCTGTCCAGACGGATCCAGATTTGCCGGTGTGAACAGAAGAAAACGATGACGAGGCCGATCATCAACAACAGGGCGCCTGTCGCGACCACCGGGACGCCGGGATCCCGCGCCACCTGAATTCCCGTATAATACCGCCTGTCCGCCTGCTCCAGAAAAAAGATGTAGGGCGCAAAAGCGCCGGGATTGAAGAGAGGAACCTGCTCCAGAAGGCCCGGATTGGCCTGAATCATCTGCTCGATGGCCTCAAAGACCCAAAACTGAATATGGCCTGCAGGCGATTGTATGTTCAGTTTCACCGCAGGCCCCATGCTCATCAGGTTTTTTTCAACCCGCGTCATCTGCACCTTTGCCTTTTTTTCAGGAAGCTCAAACTCCATGCCGATGGCGACTTTCACGTCTTTGATTATTTTATCATCCTGCATGACGGTCATGACCGGGTCGTCGGTAGGGATCATTCCGTAACTGGACTGGTAGAAGCGCATCCCTGCAAACGTCACGGGATGGTTCACGAGAACCGAAGAGGACTGGCGTGAGTGGCCACCCTCCAAAAAGGTAAGATCGGACCGGTATGTCCTGGGGGCGCCGTTTTCGTAAAAGTCGACGAAAAAACGGTCGCAACGGATGGCGAAATCAAGTTTTTTATCGCCCGCTCCTCTCTTCAGTGCAACGACGCTCGAGGATTCTCCCTCCGGAATGTTCATATAGCCTTCAAAACCAAAGAAGAAGCCGACAATAAAACCGGCCATCACGACCAGGACGCTGATATGAATGAGATAGACGCCAAAGTACGAATAGGCGCCTTTTTCAACATACAGATAGGAACGATCGTCCATATTTTTACACCCGACTCTGCCCTTCTTCCCGAGCAGCTTTTCCAGTCGGCTTGTTTCTTCCGAGAGGCTCGTTTCTTTGACGACCACCTGATCGGGCGGGATTGTTTCAAAGACGTCATCCCGGTCTGGTACGCTTTCATGCCTGAAACACCTCCAGGCCATGGGAAAGCGGTCCAGGGAACAGATAATGAGGTTCAGGGCGAGCAGCCCCAGAAGGACCATAAACCAGGTGGAATGAAAAATATTGAATAATTGCAGGCTACGAAGAAGATCGGCCATGCCGGGGCTCAAACGGCTGATAAAGTGGCCGGCAGCCTCCTGCTGGGGGATGAGGGTGCCGAGGATTGACGCCACCAAGATCAGGATCAGAAGAACAATGGCCAGCTTCACGGAGGCGAAAAAAGACCAGACGGGATTTTTTTTCGACAATATGACAAACCTCTTTGCAATATAATGGGAGTGATTGGGGCTCGCTGATTGTGGCCCCGGATCACCTGGGGAGCATTGTCTGCAATTAAATCGTAACATTGTCAACAAAAATAGCAGCACGAAAGTCATGCATTCCACATTAACTGATCTGCATACCCCATTATTTTGTTGTCAACAAATTTCAACAAAATTCTGTGGCCAAAATCTTCTTGACACAAACAATTCATCTTCATATATTCCCATCGTGGAAAAACAATACCTTTTCAAAATTGTACGGTTATTTCTGACGGCGCTGTTGATCATTGTGATGGCACCGACCGGAGCATTTGCCGACGAGTGCCGAAGTAACCGTTTCCAACCGACGTTCGTGCGCCACAACAGCGTCGCACCTCGGGTTTGGTATGTTGAACAGGGCGGTAACTTTACACTAATGGGAAGTCCGGCTGAGGCGCAGGCAGCATGTCGAGCTCGGGGTGTGCGCCAGGCGATTTCAGGGCAGACCTGCTTTCAGCGGAACTGGGGTGATTTTGGATGCGGTTGCAACATCACACCCTCCCCAAATGCGACGTGCGCCCGTTTCCAAACATACCTGCAATCGATCGGCACTGGGCCGGGTTCGGCCGACGACCAATTCTGCCGACAACTCTATGCGCGCGGAGATGCGGAGAACAGAGCCGGCAACACGGCCCGTGAGCAGCAAAACCTCGCAGGCGCCCGCGGACGCTATCAGCAGGCCCTGCTCTTATTCCGCCAAGGCGACAGCGATCCGCGCTGCTCGGGTTTCCGCACCCAGTTTGCAACTGCCCTCGCAATAGCCCAGCGGAACCTTCAGCGTGTTACGGGGGGGGCGCCCCCTGGGCCGCAACCCGGCGGACGCAATGCTTTCTGTGATAACTACGCACGCAACGCGGTTGCACAGAATCAACAGAACCTGGCGCGGCGCTGTGGCTACTCCGGCCCGCGCTGGCAGTCCAATTTTAACAATCATTATAATGGGTGCCTTAGGCTCAGTACGAACGCTGCCAACTCTGAACAAAGACAACGTGTCACCGACCTGAACCGCTGCACGAGCAGGACGTCCCCTGGGCCGCAACCCGGCGGACGTAATGCTTTCTGTGATAGCTACGCGCGCAACGCGGTTGCGCAGAATCAACAGAACCTGGAGCGGCGCTGTGGCTACTCCGGACCGCGCTGGCTGTCCAATTTCAACACTCATTATAATTGGTGCGTCAGGACCCCTACGAACACCGCCAACTCTGAACAAAGACAACGTGTCACCGACCTGAACCGCTGCCCGCGTCGGTAAGGGAAATGTCGTTTATACGGCCAGGGACAAAAAGACAAGCAGGATTTTCACGCACAGGAAAGGCTGCGCAGCCATGTGCTCCCATATCCCGAACCGGGGAGAGCAGATGGTGCGGTACTACGGATACTACGGCAACGTCTCGCGGGGAATACGCCAGAAGAAAGGCCGCCTCCAAAATTCAACAAACTTCCCTTAAAGATACGGACAAGTGGTTGAATAACACCCAAGCAGGCAGATAAAATCAACTTTTCATTAAACTGCAACTTGAATTGCTCCGCTTTTCGATACGATCGGTGAGGAGTATCTTATGAAGGTAAGGTTCGTTTTGTGGTTTGTCCTCCTCCTTGTCATCCTTTTTCCATCCTCATCGACCATCGCTGACAGCGCGAGCAGTTGCCAGATCTGCCATACAAACGAAGGTATCTTGAAATCTCTGTTCAAACCTCCGGCTATGAAAGCTGGCGGGGGCGAAGGGTGAGCAGGGGCGCCTCCGCCTGTTAAGGCGGAAGAGATGTACAGGGGGTATCTGGTCGATAAGGAATTGATCGCAAAGGATATCCACTTCTCCATGGGCTGCAAGTTCTGCCACAAGGGCGACGACGCGGCGGCGGATCGGGAGACGGCCCATAAGGGGCTCGTCAAGCGGCCGTCGGACAATTTACAAACCTGCGGCGCCTGCCACAAACAGATTACCGATAACTACGGGAAAGCCCTCCACTATACGACAATCGGCCAGCGTCAGGGCGTCATGCAGCGGTTTTCAGCCGACGAGCTCAAGCAGTTCGACACGAAAGTATTTGAGCAATCCTGCCGGAGCTGCCATGCATCCTGTGGCGGCTGCCACGTGAAAGCCCCTGCCGTCGGCGGGATCGGCATCGGCCTCATCCAGAGTCATAAATTCGCCAAAAGAGATGAGAGCAAAACCTGTGCCTTCTGTCACGGCGGGCGGGTCTATCCCGAGTTTACGGGTGAATACGGGGGACGTCCGGACGTACATTATCAGAAAGGAAAGATGTGCGTGGACTGCCATACAAAAGAAGAGATGCATGGCGACGGCAATGTGTATCTATCGAAAAAAGACGTGAAACAAAGACCATCCTGCAAAAACTGTCATAAGCCGGGACAGGAAAAGAAATTAACGGCCAGGCTGTCCCATGAAAAACATGAAGGAAAAGTCTCCTGCTACGGTTGCCATGCTTCGGGGAATTACAGGAACTGTTACGACTGTCATATTGAATCGCACTCGCAAGCGAAGCCCGGCTTTATCCTGGGGTTGAGCCCAAGGGATAAAAAAACGGTCACCACGCTGCGCCTGATCCCTACGGTAAGAAATACCTTCAAGGCGGCCGGCATCAAGATGGAACATTTCGACGCCCTGCCCAATTACTGGGATACGCCCGCGCACAACATCAGGAAGCGGACGGACAGAACCCGTTCCTGCGACACCTGTCATGTGGAGGGAAAAAATTTCCTGACAAAGGAGCAGTTGATTGAAAATGGATCAAAAGCGAATGAACAGTTAATCATCAAACCAAAACCATTAAGCAGATGAAGGAGGTTCGTTATGAAAAGGTCAAGAGTGCTTGGAATTATGCTGGCTATTTTGCTGCTGCTGCCGATGGCGGCGCTTGCGCGCGATGTCGCCCCCATTGTCTCGGCTGACTGGCTTGAAAAGAATCTGGCCAATCCGAAGGTCGTCATTCTGGACGTCAGGAAGGTCGAGGAATACAAAGCCGGCCATATTCCCAACGCCGTCAACGTATTTTACGGGTCATGGGCTATCAAGAAGGGGGATCTTTTAAATGAGCTTCCCGCCAACGACGAGCTGTTCGACATGATCGGCGCCGCGGGCATCGACCAGAATTCGATTGTCGTCATCGTCGGCAAGACCGATGCGATGCCGGATCGTTTCGACATGACGCGCGTCGCCTGGACACTGAAATATGCGGGCGTCGATAACATTGCCATCCTTGATGGTGGTATAAATCAATGGGTGAAGGCAAACAAGCCTGTATCCACGGACGCGGTCAAGGCGAAACCGAAGGCGTACAGGGGAAAAATCAACCGTGGGCTTTTTGTGAGCAAAGACTATGTCATGAGCCGCCTGGGCAAGGCGGTAATTTTGGATGCGCGCGGGCCTGCTTTCTTTGAGGGGAAGGAAAAACTTCCCTTTGTGGCCAAGGTCGGTCGCATCAAGGGCGCCGTCAATCTGCCCGTGGGTGCGCTTTTCACGCCGGAAGCGCTTTACAAAAGCCAGGCGGATCTGCTTGCACTGGCCACCGCCGCTGTGGGCAGCGACAAGACAAAGGAAATCATTGCCTACTGCGACACGGGCAAGGTCTGCACCTCGTGGGCATTTTTGCTGAGCGACCTGTTCGGTTACAAAGATGTTAAAATCTATGACGGGTCGTCCATGGAATGGATGAAAGATCCGAACTCGCCCGTCGAACCATAAGGTGTGAATCGTGAAATATGAGACGCGCTTCACGAGATAGGCAGGCAATGCAAGCAATGATCGTGAAGCACTGATGTCCAAATGTAACGGCTCCGAAAAAAGCCCCCAGCCCCCCTCTCCCTTGATGGGAGAGGGTTGGGGTGAGGGTGACAAATGATTGCATTTCATTGCTTTATTTTCCCCTCCCCTTCATCCCCTACCCACAGGGGGAGGGGAAAATTGACTTGTTACGAGCTCATTAAATGTTAATCGACAAAGCTCGTTGGGTTGCGCCATGAAGGACTTTTGCAGCTCCGGATGGTTTTCGGTTTGCGTCGTCTGCCTTTGTTTCTTGCTTGCCGGTGCCCCCGGCAGCTTGGCGGACGTAAAACCGCACGCCGAGGTGCAGTTGAAAAACGAACTCGGCGAAACCATCACGCCCGCACGGAACCGTACCGACCCCTACAGTCCCGGAAAGACCTGCGGGGGGTGCCACGGTTACGCGACCATCACGTCGGGGTATCATTTTCAGCAGGGCTTCGATGTGATGAGCGATACCTATAGCGCGAAGCAGCCTTGGATACTGTCGCCGGGCATGTATGGAAAGTGGCAACCCGCCGCAGCCGCCGGTCTGCTGGCGCGGAAAAAAAATCCCCATGCACGGCAAATCGATCTTTCCACCTACGACTGGATCGGGGCCGGCAAGCTCAACACAAAAAGCAAGGTCAAATCGCCGGCCTGCGGCTGGTGCCACCCGGGCGGAGGGTCGCTGGAGTATGGCCGGGGATCGGAAGGGCGGCGCGATCTTTCCCTGAATCATGTCCAGGCGGAAAGGCGCAACAATTCACCGTTCGACGGCGATTACAGTTCGCGGTTCACACCGGACGGGCGTAGCCGGTTCCGGGAAAGCGGCGTGCTCGAAGCGGACTGCCTGATCTGCCACATGCCCGGCTATCGCATGGAGGACCGCAACCGGCAGCTCAGCGCGAGAAATTATCGCTGGGCCGCGACCGCCGGCGCGGGGCTTGGGACCGTATCCGGCTCGGTCTTTACATACAGCAATCCGGACGCGGGCCCCGATCATCCGCAATTCCTGGACGGGACATGGAACTTCTCGAAAAGGCCCGTCGTGAGCTATGACTGGAAAAACAGGCGGATTTTTACTCATGACGGCCGTATGCGCGGCGGCATGATCAGCAAGTCCGTCGGTTCCGCGAATTGCCGGCAGTGCCACGCGGCGGCGGACGCCAAAAACACGGGGTCGATCCATGACGCGCGCTTTGATGCGCATGCAGCGGCGCAGCTTCAATGTACGGACTGCCACGGCCTTGTGGGCGGAAACGCGGCAGAGCGCCTCAGGCACCAGATCGCCAAGGGATGGTCTCCCCACAATACCGTTCGGGACGATCTGGACGGTGCCGGCATGAAGACCTGCGTAACCTGCCATCTCGAAGGCGGCTATGCCGCCGTGCGCAAAGGCATGCCCGGGGCGGCGAAAAACCCGGCTGCCACGCATGCCGAAAAGTTCCGCGGGGCCACGTTCCATACCTTTATCGTCCAGTGCGCCGGGTGCCATGCCACCGCACAGCCGGCTAGGGGCATGTATCTGCTCGATATGAGCGCGGGCAGCGAAATCGGCTATACGGCGGACGCCCGCGAAAGGGTTCTTTGGCTGGACGATTATGCCGCCCTGGCCGCCGAACCGTGGAAACCATGGTTCGTTCGCACCCGGACCGGGAAGGACCGTCAGGAACGGTATGCACCTTATGCACCCAAGATCTTCCAGTGGTTCGGCGAAAGGATGACCAACGCGGAAATCCGGCCGATCGGCCTGCATGAGGTGAGCCGGGCCGTCAGGGACATCGGGGGTGTTACGACGCTGAACATCAAGGGGACAGACGGCAGGACGGTGAAGCAGCCATCCGTGGTTTCGGACGACGATATACGCAAAATGATCACGGCCCTGACAAACCGGGGCTTCCGCAATGTCGTCTATGTATCCGATCGCGTTTATGCAGTCGCCAAGGGGAAGCTCGTTTCCTCCGAGAGCCCGGCGATGGCGCATGAAAAGCCGTACACCGTCGAACACGGCATTGCTGCCGTCACGAAGCGAACGGCGTATGGAAACAAGGGAAATCTCGGCGGTTGCATGCATTGCCACGCCGACGAAGCGCCTTTTTTCACCAAACTGAAGATAAAGAACATGCGGGGCTTTCTCAAGGACGATTATCCCGCGCTCCGTGAGCCCAATGCGCAACCCCAGATGCTTGACTGGGGAATGTCACTGGTTCCCATGTTTGAGTGAGGACAAAAGGAGAATGGATGCGAAAAATTAATCCGATCCGCATGCTGCTTGTCGTGGTCGCGGCCTTTTTATGGTTGACGCCGGTGTGGGCGCAGCAACCGGCATGGAAGGAGATCCGGCCGGAGACGCTCCAGCAGATGCTGGCGCAAAACGCCGAGTTCATGCTGATCAACACGATGAGCGCAATCGAGTGCAGAGATCACAGCATTCCGAGCTCCGTCTGCATCCCCTGTGAAACATTCGACAAACAGATCGACAAATTACCCCGGGACAAGCAGCGAAAACTTGTTTATTATTGTGAAAGCGACATGTGTCTGAGGAGTTACAAATCTGCCGCAAAAGCGATCAAGCTGGGATACACGGACGTATCTGTCCTGAAGGGAGGGCTGCCCGGATGGAAAACGGCCGGCTATGAGGTCGTTTCTCAGGAGAGGATTCCGCGCAAGGCCATCGGGTCCGTCAAGCCGTCTTTGCTTAAAAGATGGATGGGCGAGGGGAACCCTCTGCTTATTCTGGATATCCGTTCGGAAGAGGTCTTCAGGCAGGGGCATATCGACGGCGCCGTCAATATCCCTTTTTACCGTCTGGACAGTCAATATCAGGAACTGCCACTCGATCGGGAGCTTGTCATCGTGGACGAAATGGGCTTCCGGTCTTTTCTGGCGGCGTGCTATCTGGCGAGAAAAGGGTTTGAACCAACGAGACTTTTTGGCGGCATGGACAAATGGCGGAAGGCGTTCGCCGACGCGAAGCGGCCGCCGGTTAAAAAACAGAACTGAAGCAGCGGGGGATTTGGGGATTCATGGGATCTGGATGCAAAATGAAACGGGCGGCAATCGTTGCGCTTTTCTGTCTTTTAAGCGTCATATGGCGCCCGCTCGCCGCGGCCGGCCCGCAGCCGCCCGTCCCCGTCAGTCAATGTCAGGCCTGCCATGACGGACACACCTTCCGCGTTGAGTTTCCGCAATCCGTTCACGGCAATCTTGGCTGCAGCAGTTGTCATACGGGCGTCGTCAATCTGAGGCGCCATACGACCGGCGAAGAAAAACCGGCGCCGGTGTCCTGCGGCGCGTGCCATGGGCAAATCGCCTCGGAGTATCGCTCGAACTTCCATTTTATCCAGGAGGATTTTCGTTGTCATGACTGCCACCGGGACATTCATGCCGTCAAACCTGTTGACCGCAGGCAATTCAAGCGCTCCGTCATCGAAAAATGCACGCAGTGTCACAGCAATGAAGAGTATGTCGCCTCCGGTCACAGCGAGGCGCTCCTGAAGGGAAATCAGGACGCGGCGGCCTGCTCTGACTGCCACGGCCTGCACGACACCCAAGTCTATCATACTTCCCTGGAGAAATACCCGTCGGAGGCGAGGGAGTTTTACACCGGGAAATGCAAGCGCTGCCATGCCGACGAAGCCATGATGAAACGCAATAACATGTCCGCCGAGCTTGTCCGGTATTACGAGGAGACCTATCACGGAAAAGTCCAGAATATCGGCTACGCGTCGCGCGTGGCAGGCTGTGCGGACTGCCATACCACGCACAACATTCTGCCCAAGAGCGATCCGCGCTCGAGCATTCATCCGGGCAACCTGGTCGAGAATTGTGGCCGTTGCCATTCTCACTTTCATACACGTTTCGTGGACTACAAGGCCCATCCGAATTATCGCGATCGCAAAAACTATCCCTCCCTGTTCTGGACCTTCGTGTTCATGTCCGGGCTGCTGGGGGGCACCTTTCTCTTTTTCTGGACACACACCTTCCTGTGGTGGCGCAAGACCTACTGGGAAGCACACCGCATGGAAAAATCGGGAATCAGTCCTCATTACTCGTTGTCCGCTGCGGAAAAGATTCAGCATGTTCAGCGTTTTTCGCCGAAAGAGCGCATCATGCACGTCCTGCTCATTCTATCCTTCTTCACGCTCGTAATGACGGGATTTCCCATCAAGTACCCCGAAGCGGCATGGTCCAGGATATTGATCGACCTCTGGGGAGGCGCCCATCAGGCCGGGCTGTTTCACCGCGCCGCGGCCCTGGTGCTGATTGCTGTCGTTGCCTGCGTGGCGTGGTTCTCGTTTAAATTTCTTTTCCCCAAAGGGCAGAGCACCCGCGGCTGGACCGGCCGGCTCCTGGGTCCGGACTCGCTGTTCCCGAACCTGAAGGACTGGGAGGATATGAAGGGCATGTTCCGCTGGTTTTTCGACCGGGGCGAGATGCCGAAATTCGACCGGTGGACCTACTGGGAGAAGTTTGACTTTATGGCCGTATTCTGGGGCATGTTCGCCATCGGCGGATCGGGGCTGCTCCTGTGGAAACCCGAGTGGTCCTCCTACATCATTCCGGGGTGGGTACTCAACATCGCGACCATGGTCCATTCCGAAGAAGCGCTGCTGGCCGCGCTGTTTATCTTTACGGTACACTTCTTCAATACGCATTTTATTCCGACGAGGTTCCCGATGGACCGGATCATCTTTACGGGGACTTACAGCATGGAGGAACTTCAGACGCAAAGGCCCCTCGAGTACGACCGACTGGTTGCCGCGAATCGTCTGGATGCCGTCAAGCGGAACCATCCCGGCATTCCGTTGAAGCTCATCTCTGCGGCGTTCGGCCTGGGGAGTTTGCTGCTGGGATTGATGTTGACAGTCCTGATCTTCTGGGCCATTCTCTTTTGAAAGGCAGATACAAACCAATGACAACAACGGAGGGTGTGTGGGTTATCCGGACATGATGCGGGATATCCTGGCGCAGGCCAGGCGGGACGCGATCGCAAACAGGAGAAAAGCGATCGAAAACCGGCCAATTGTCGATCGCCTGACCGGTCTTTATAACCGGGAATATTTCGACCTGAGGTTGGATGAGGAAATGTCCCGGTCGCGGCTATACGAAAACAGGCTGTCGCTGATTTGTATAGATACGGGCGTTTCTCTGTGGGACGATCAGGGGAGGGAAACCCGGATCGGTGAAAAGGCCATGAAGGTCATCGCGGGTATCATCGGCGATTGCCTGACGGACACGATCGGCCTTGCTTTTTACTACGATCAAGGCAAGTTTGCCGTTATTGTGCCGGAAGCAGGCGAGCAAGAGGCCTCTTTGATCGCGGATCATATTCGGAAAAGTATCCTCGAAGAAAAGATTCAAGGTGTGACCCTTCGTGCCGACGTGGTTCAATACAAAGACCACGAAAGTATTGGTGAAATGGTACAGGCGGCCGATGCTGCCCTGTATGGAAATGCAGGGGGATGAAATATAATTCATCCGGGCGACGTGTGCTTTTGATCAAACGGTGTAATCAGCACCTGTGTCCCTCGCTTATGTCAACCGACCTTTTCCATGCCTTTGACGATAGATCATCGATTGTTTATTGAAGTCAACAAGGGAGGCCAATGTATATTTATAGCAGATTACAACCCGTACTTCACGAGCGCGATAGCGGGAAAAATGAAATTTGCCGGTTATTGTCTCCACCTACAACTAAACAGAATCAGAGAAAAAAATTATAGATTACCAACAGAAACATGCGATAGCCACTTCGCGAACTCTACCATTACCTAACATTTTGAATGAATCGAGTACACAGTAACGGCAGTCTCTCTTTTCATTAATGTTTCAAAAAATAATCAACCGCCTGCAGTTTGCGGGAAAGCGGTATTGGTGTAAAGATACTCCATCTTTTCCTTATGTTTTAACTCTTCGCTCGCCATTTTGGTCAAAAGCTCTTTTACATCACCCGCGGGATAGCTGTCCGCCAGGCTTTTGTAAAAATTATATGCGTTGAGTTCCCTGTTGGCAGCAATGAGGTAAACTTCCGAGCTTTTTATGTTCTTTTTAATATCGGGCTTCTCGATATGCTCAATGATTTTGAAATCGATAGGTGTTTCCATCTTCAATATTTCGGAACAGAAGCGGCCTTCCTGGCAGGTTGTCAGAAAATCCTTGTGTTTTGCTTCTTCCTGGGCGATATACTCAAGGGTGCTCTTCGCCTCCTTATCTTCTACCAGATTGTAGAGGTTCATATAAAAATCATATGCCTCTTGTTCCTTGTCAATGGCCATATTAATTACTGAACTTAGCATATTTCCCATTTCTCCATTCCTCCCGTACAATTCTTAAAATATTTCCCCTATTTATAAAAGAGGGTAGGGGGTTACCGTTTATCACCCCTTGGCAAAATCCCTCTTAATCCCCCTTTGTGAAAGGGGGACTCGTGAGGATAACTTCTGCTTGAAACATGTGAGAACATGTCCCTCGCATTTTCAGGAGATAGGGCGGATTTCCCCTTACCATTTTTGGAAAAGAGGAAAATCCGCCCTGCATTAAGAGATTCCTTGTTTATGCTTTTACCGATTTCGGCACCGGTCTCTTGTAGCTCAATGCAATAAGGAAACCGACCGCCAGAAGTCCGCCAGCCACATAGACTGCAATAGATTTGATTTCGGCAAATACCAACGGTCCGACAATACCCGCCGCGCCCCACGCGGTCAGCATGACCCCATAGACCTTGCCGATGTAGCCGGGTCCGAAGGAGTCTGCGGCAAATGCCGGCATGGTAGCAAAGCCGCCGCCGTAACAGGCCAGCAGATAGCATGCGAATATGGTGAACATAAGCTGACTGCTGATCTGGGGCAGAATGAAATACAGAATTGCCTGGCTGGCAAACATTGTTATGAAAACATTCTTTCTTCCAATGGCATCTGATGTCCACGCCCAGAAGAGACGTCCCAGACCATTAAAGATGGACGCGTACGCGAGAATCGATCCTCCTGCCAGGGCAAGGGCCGCTGCCGTGATCATCGGATCGGACTTTTTGATAACATCCTGGGCCAAAGGGGAGAGTTGCGAGATCAAGCCGATTCCGGCAGTAACATTCAGGAAAAGCATTGACCAGAGCATCCACCACTGGGGGGTTTTGATGGCTTCGTCAAAGGTATAAGAATCTGCGGCAGAAACGGCAGATGCTTTCGGTGTGAAACCAGAGGGCAGCCATCCCTTGGGTGGGTTCTTGAACAATTGGGCAGCTCCGGTGCACAGAACCAGGAAGATGACACCCCAGATGTAAAAGGTGTTTGTCACACCCATGGAAATGACCATAGGAGGAGCAATCTTGCCCATGAAAAAGGCGCCGCCGCCGAAACCCATGACGGCCAGACCCGTTACCAGGCCCCTCTTGTCGGGGAACCACCGGATCAGGGTGGCAATGGGGGTAATGTAGCCGAAACCGTTGCCAAGACCGGCGATGAAACCGAAACCAAGATACAGAAGCCAGATGCTTCCGATCTGATCGGCGAGACCGGAGAGAAGCGTGCCGATACCGAACAGAATACCGCCGATGGTGGCTACAAACTTGGGCCCCTTCTTGTCCACAAGGGTCCCCCCAAATGCGGCGGCGAGACCGATCACGCCGATACAGATCATGAATGTGATCTGAACGGATGTTTCACCCCAGCCGTGTGAGGCCATCAGGGGTTTCTTGAAGACGGACCATGCATAGACGGTCCCCAAACACAACTGCATGACGATTGCAGCGATTGCAATCAACCATCTCTTACTTTCCAGTCGTTCCTCTGACATCTTGTGTCCTCCATTATTGAATATGATTTCAATCACCCTCGGAAACGCCGGTCCGTTCTATTTTGCGGCATGAAGACCCCTTGGCCATTCGCCCTTCCGCTTGCATGACCTTACTTTTCACCGACCCAGGGCCGCGTGTTGTCCAGAAGATAATCGTCCATATGGTCGACCATGCAGTTGGGACACAGGTGAACGAGCATCATGCCGGCAATCTGCCGGACGATCAGCAACCTCGCCGCACCCTGACCGCATGTGAAACATCGGTCGGAGAGATCCTTCTCGTGAAATTGATAACACTTTTCATCGTAGTATTTCATGACTGCTCTCATGAATGATGACCCGAAACGGCATGATCCTTTTTTTGGAAAACCCTCTTCTGATTGAAAAACGATCTGTATCGACGCCGGTTCGGCGCCCTGCATGACGCCTGCTTCTATCATGGATAAAGACGGAAAGTCATAGAACCGGAACCCATGAAAGCTTCTCCCAAGGACCGGGCGACAAGTGAACCCCCCCGCCTGCAAGGCGGGGCTTGCGGGCTGCGCTCCCGGTCACGCCCGGTCCCCTCAGAATGGCCGGATAGGAGTTGCGGAATGATCCATCGTTAGCTCCGACCGCATGTGTGTAAGAAACTTCAGCAGAAATGTTGATCCTTGACCCTCCGTCGACGCAACCGCGATCTCACCACCATGCAATTCCATGATTCTTTTACAGAAGGTCAGTCCGAGTCCTGACCCTCTCTGGCGCTCTTCTTTTCCTTTCACCCGAAAAAACGGTTCGAAGATAAAAGGGAGCTTGTCCGCAGGAATCCCCCTTCCCGTATCGGATATGCGGACCGTGACATAGTAATCGTCGCTCATTGCCGTAAGGGTGATTTCGCCGTTTTCCGGGGTGTATTTTGTTGCATTTCCGATGATATTGGTGAAAACTCGGAGCAGACTTTCCTGATCCCCGAGGATTTCCGGAAGTTGATCCGGAAGGTCCGTCTTGAGCAGAATGCCCTTCCCCTTGCAGATGGGGGCCATTTCCCCCATGCTTCGCCCGATCAAATCAAGCAGGTTCAAGGGTTCCTTCTTCCACACGAAGCTACCCTCCCCGATCCGGCTGATGTCAAGCCAGTGCTCGACCAGGGTCTCGAGACCCTGTATGCGGGCACCGCACCTCTCGATGATCTCCGTCATGTCCCGGTCGAGTCGATCCCCTGCAACGGCCTTGAGCGCTTCGATGTACTGACGGATAACGACCAGGGGGGAACGCATTTCGTGGCTCACGAAGGTGATAAAACTCTTTTCCATTCGTTCCTTATCTTCTCGCAACCGCCTTGTCTCGATTTTCAGGTTGCGATGCTCGATTGCCCGCCGGACGACCGCCCGCAACTGATCGGGGCTAAAGGGCTTCGGGAGATAATCGTAGGTCCCCTTCTGGATGGCCTCCACCGCCGAGACAATCGTCGCGTAGCCCGTGATCATGACAAGGACCATATCCGGCACATCCCGGGAGAGGATATCGATGATTTCCATCCCCGAGATTCCCGGCATCTTGAGATCGATCAACGCAATGTCCGGTTTAGCATCCCGGGCGATCTTGATCCCCTCGTCCCCCTCCCCCGCATCCAGTACGGCATAGCCGGATTTTTCCAGCGCCTGCCGACACCCATCCCGGATGGATGATTCGTCATCGATGATCAGAACGAGAGGGGTCGGCGAGTTCATCATGACATCTTCTTCCCACCCAATTCCCGAGCGATGTACCCGAGCAGATCCTCCGCCTTCACGGGCTTTTGCAGAACCGCGTTGACCTTGGGAAATTCCGGTGGCGGCTCAAATGAATTGTAAGGCCCCTGAAGGTCCACGGCGCTCAGCATGAACAGCGGGGTATCCTTCCCGGTATCCATGGCACGGATCTTGGAGAGGACGGAAAACCCTTCCCCCCACGTTTCCATCATCATATCGATAATGGCCAGATCGGGGGCTACGGATTTCCACATCTCCACGCCGGTCTTTCCGTCTTCCGCCAAGAACACCTCATACCCCCCCTTCTCGAGAATCAGCTTCGTCGCAAAAAGGAAATCTTTGTCATCGTCAATCAGAAGAATTCTTTTCTTTGCGGTCATGACTTATCACCTCCATCGTTTTTTTGGATGCCCCCGCACCCCCGCAGAAGATAATGGACAGCGAATCGTGGAATCGAATCCCCAGCGCCGCTGCCTTGCCCGTCGGGACGTCTAAGTGACGGGAAACCGGATACGGAAAGGTGCTAACCAACAGGAGCAAGGATGATGCCAGATTTCAATATGTTGATTTATCTAAGATATTAACTCACAAACGGGCGGCAGGCAACCCTCCACGGGGTAAAACTCCCCATAAACGAGGAAGATAACCCCGGGCAAAGGCAGACGGCTCATTGCGGGGACTCCACCGTGATACCGTAATTACGCATCTTGATCCTCAGCGTCTTCCGGTCGATGCCGAGGAATTTTGCTGTTGTATTGATCTGAAATTGAAAATGGCGCAGGGCCTTGATGATATGCTTCTTTTCCACATCGATCAGGGTCATTCTGCCCGAGGAGGCGTCCACGACCGGGGCCTTGGCCTCAGCGCTTTGTCCGTAATAGAAGACCTCCGAAGGGTTGACGACTTCCTGATCGCACAGGACGCAGAGACGTTCGACGGTATTCTTCAGCTCGCGGACGTTTCCGGGCCATCGATAGGAGACGAGGGATTTCTTCGCCTCCTCGGAGAGGCGGCGCACCCTGCTTTCGTGCTTGGTGACATACACATCCAAGTAATGCTGGGCGATGGGTATGATATCCGCCTTATGTTCCCGTAGGGGTCTGATATGGATCGGAATGATGGAGATTCGGTAGAACAGATCCTCCCGGAACCGGCCGGCCTCGATTTCCGTTCGGACATCCCTGTTGGATGCCGCAATCAGGCGAACATCCACCTTCTCGGGCGCCGATTTACCGACCCGGGGGACCTCCTGTTCCTGGATCACTCGCAGCAGTTTCGCCTGGATGTTGAGGCTGATGTTGGAGATCTCATCAAGGAAGAGGGTCCCCCGGTCGGCCATCTGAAACCGGCCCTCCCGGGACTCGGTCGCCCCGCTGAATGCCCCCTTCACATGGCCGAAGAGTTCGCTCTCCATGAGGTTTTCGACCAGGGACGAGCAATCCACCGGGACGAAAGGTCTATCCGCCCTGCGGCTCAGGTTGTGGATGGTGCGGGCGACAAGCTCTTTTCCGGTTCCGCTCTCCCCCGTGATGAGGACGGTGCTGTCCGTCGGCGCGATCCGCCTCACCGACTCCTTGAGCTCCTTCGTGTAGTCGCTGCTTCCGACCAGCATCGGGATCTCTTTTCCCGGAAGATCCGCGTCTTTCCTTTCCAGTGCCCTTTCGATGGCGCCCTGCAGTTCAGAGGCGGAATAGGGCTTCATGAGAAAATCAAAGGCGCCCTGCCGCATTGCCTCGACCGCCAGCGACACGGTTCCGTGACCGGTGATGATGATGACCTTTGCCGATATGCCTCTTTCGCCTTTGAGTCTTTTGAGGATCTCCATCCCATCCATCCGGGGCATCCGGATATCCAGCAGAATGACGTCATAGACATCCCGGAGGGCCATCTCCAGCCCCCGGTGGGCATCCCCCGTGCTTTCCACCTGATAGCCTTTCCGGGAAAGGATCTGGCAGCATCCGTCCCGGATGACCTCCTCGTCGTCGATGATGAGAATCCGCTTGCTTTTCTTCGTCATGGTTACGGTATTCCTTCCGTCAGGCCGCCGGAAAATCTCTGCTCGTCCCTTTGCCGCTGTCCCCGTCCGCACAGGAAGGCAGGACAACGATGATCGTGGTGCCTTTGCCGGGCGCACTGTCCGCGTCGATGAAGCCTTTATGCCTCTTGATCACCCCGTACGCGATGGAGAGCCCCGGACCTGTGCCCTGGCCCGGCCTTTCGTCGTAAAGAAGGGCTCAAAGATATGGGGAAGGTGCGCCTCGTCGATCCCTTTCCGGTCTCCGTGATGAGCACCTTGACCCTGTCGACGTAGGACGAGGTCGTGATCCGGAGCCTGCCGCCCTTCTCCCTCATGGCGTCGGCGGCATTGATGAACAGATCGAGGAACACCTCCTCAAGACGGGAAAGATCGCCGTTCACCTCAGGTAGGTTCTCCGCGAAATGGGTTTCGACCTCGATGCCGTCGAAGATCGACTGATCCTTGACCAGGTTCAGGGCAGCCGTTACGAGTTCGTTGATCTGCAGATGAAGCATGACGACCGTCGGCGTTCGGGCGAAGTCCAGCAGGCCCTGCACGATATTCTTGCACCGGTTCGTCTCGTCGATGATCTTCTTCATGTTTTCCGGGTGGTACCGTTTTCCGGATATCCTCCAGCACCAGGTTGCCATAAAGGAGGATTCCCCCGAGGGGTTGTTAATCTCATCGGCGACACCGGCAGCCATCTGTCCCAGCGCGCTCAGTTTTCCCGACGGGTCAGTTGCTCATGGGCCTTCTCAATCGCTGACCCGGTCCTTCAGGATATCGACATGTCATTGAATGCCTCATCCAGCATGTCGAACCCGGAGTTTCGTGCGGCGACAGCGGTCGTCGGTACCACGAAGGCGACCACCTCAGTTTTCCTTTTCAGGATACAGATTCGTTTGACGATCGATCTCCCCATCCGCACAGAAATGATGAAGGCGATCGTCGTGCCGGGCTGTGATTCCAGGATGACCCGGATCATCTTCCACATGATGTCGCGGTATTTCGCCCTCCAGATGCGCCGGTGTCGAGGTTCCGATAGCTCCGGTCGTTGCTGTTGGCGCTTATCGGTCGTGATGTTCCGCTCGTTCACCGCGAAGGCCGGCCCACCCAGTCCTGCCCTCCAGGATCACCCGGTTGTATACCTCTTCGACAGCGTTGTCTCAATCGCCCGTTTGTTTTTCGTGGTCATCACGTTGTAGCAACCGAACCCGCCCTGATCCATGATGACAACCCAGTTTTCGCGGCCTCGGTATTTCTCTTCGTCGTAGATGGTTTCCCTGATCTTGTCCACGATGGGGGTCGTTTCCCTGCTTGCGAGTTTCACCAATAAGAACAGCGAGCGGTTTTACTTCTTGTCCATGATCGGATGGGCAGCCCGCATTGACCATCCCCTTCCCGAGGTTTTATTTCTTCCAGATCAGAAAGACTTTGCTGCTCTTGACGTTTTCGATCAGCCGCCGCTCGGCGAGCAACGGTTTTCAAGGGCAATTTTTGTCGATGGGGATCAGTTCGGTGGATAGCTTGCGGCGCCCTGTTGGGTTCTCGATCCGTTCGAGCACAGAGTACCGAACATGTCATCCCGTCGTATTCAGATTAACAACCCGATGAGGACTTACCATTGATGTCGACGACGGAAAGCACATCGGGGAGCCAGTCTTCACGGTCCTGTGTGTCGTCTGAACATGCGGATCAGGCCGTCGACTTTTCCAGGTCTTTTCTTTCCTCCATCGACCAGGGCTTCAGTCCAGATCCGATCCTTCCACAGGAAGTTCGATTCAGAGGCATCTGGCGGGTGCTGGTTGTAGGGATCAGTTTTGCCATCCTGATGTCCTGGCGCACCCGGTACTGAACTCGCCATCGTGCTTTTGTTGATGGTCCATCCCCCGACCAGGGCGGCCAGCGAGGCCGGTAGAGGCAGGTTGCGATCCGTCCAAGTCCACGATCAGCCGGTATCTCCAGCTACCGGCTTCGACAGCGGATTGTGGGATTCTGTGTCGATTCTGCATCGGAAAGGCCCCGCCGAAGTTCCGTTTCATGGGAGCCCACTCCAGCCCCGACGGCGGGATTCCAGGACAGCCGCTGATCGGCCGGCGTCGCGGCTGCGGTGTCGTCGGAGGGGTAGCATGATGAGACCAGTTCGCAATCCGAGGCCTTCAGGACATCGCCGCCCGCCGGGTCATACCGGCTGGTGGACCAGTTTCGCCGATCATCTCTGTCACCCGGGAAGACCAGCTCCGCCGACGGAGATCTCCCATGACGACCATCAGCGTCCGCCTCGTTTGATCCATTCCTGAGAGAATTTGAAACCGTCTTCTCCGTCACCGCGGTGACCATCATCATGGGTATCGTTCGGCGGCCTCGTCGTGCTTCAGGTTGTTGGCGCGGATCAAACCCATCGGTGTACCGTCCATCATGAGCGTCCAGGTGACCGGTTCGGTTTTTACCTCCAGGCCTTTTGCCGTCGCTAATGATCGACGACATGATTCACCTCATCGCCGTTGTTTTCCGACGCGGATCCTTCGGCGCGTCGCCATCGTCTTCGTCGTCGTCGACAATCAGGTGCTCCTTTTCTTCGAGCATTACGGCCTCCGATGGTTGGATTCAAATCTTTCGCATCGTTATCCGTTTCGGCGATCAGCATCGCGATGGCCAGCGTCCGGCATGAACGGGGCGGAGTGGGAACAGCATCCGCACCCGTACATCCGCACAGACCTTCCTGGAATCTCCGTTCCATGGTAGTTGAGCAGCTCCTGTCCATGACGTACTTCGCGAGGCCTGGGTGGATCTTGGATTGTAACGAGACACCTCGCTATCAATCCCGCCGAAAAGACGCGCGTCCCAGCACTTTCACGAAGCCCCTGCCCGGGACCGAACGGGTGGTCAGGCAGCCGTTGAAACAGGAGCATGTCCGACAAGACAAACATACAACCACCAGCACTGGATGCGTTTCTGTTGCGAGTGTTCCCACGCCCCCTAGTCGAGCGGGTCTAGCTCAGCCGGCTCATCGCCTACGAACAGAATCCGCCCGGCGATTGCCCCAACAGACCTGTGCGGAAGACTTCGACCTTCTTGTCGACCAGGTCGTCATCCAGATCCACAAGGGAACGGAGCCCAGTACCAGCTTCGCCCTTCCCGCTGCCGATCTGGATGATGAAGAGTTTGCATCGTCGGGGAACTGCAATCCAAAGCCTTCTCTGGCCACGGAACCTTTCTGCATCGTGGTACAAACAGGTCTCGTTCTCCGGGCCAGGGGCAGGCCCGACCACGGTTGTCGGCCGCGTCGCTTTTGGTTTCAGGAGTGGACGTACAGCCGGTCCCAGGTCATGAAACTGGCGGACTCGAGGTTGCCGTCGCTGGCGTTACAATGCCGACAGCAGCTTGCTTGTTTGCCGAAGTGACCTCCGCGTATTCACCTTTTTCCACTCCGGAGAGGATCGCCTCACTCTGCGGGAAGAAAACGAGACCTCAGCAGTCACCCAGACTCTTTTGTGATCCAGGTGAAAGAAATTCCCTCGTCGAAGGTTGTTGTAACAGCAGTCTCCATCAGGTTCTCGCGGTCAGCGCCAGGACGCGATATTCTCCGGCCCAATGTTCAGGAGGTTCTTGAGTTCAGCTCTTGGCCAGTTTTTTCATGCGCATCTCCTCATTTTACGGCGCCGCCCCTTTGTACTCTTATATTGCCGAAGGATCCAATGCCGGTTCGGTCAGGGCATGAATAAGAAATTTCGTCGAAGTGGAACATGGAAGAAACAACTTCTCGGCGCGCGTGTCGTTCACTTCCGCCCGTGCTTCTCGGAACCCGGCGTGACACGATCTCGACCATGTCGTTTTCCGATGCCCACTGCTCGGCGTCCTCGGTGTGGTTTTCTGGATTCGCTGGGCCTCCCTCGCCAGCATGCTGATCCGCCGGGTCATGGTGCCGGTGTGGAAGTCGAAATAGATGCACCCAGTCGTCGGCGGGAGTAGTACTTCTCCTCATCAGGCGGCTCCCAGCGGCGGGAAGTCGCAGGGGAGGATTTTCTCCTGCCTTTGGAGAGCCGGTCCCGGTGCAGATCAGCCGTACCAGGATGCTTCTTTTCGTTCTGGCACGTGCAGGCCGTAGAAGGTTTCGACCCTCGATCCAGGTCGCTCCCCATGTAGGAGGCGTTTCAGCAGATGATCTCCTTCATGATATCGGCGGTCGAGACCATCATCCATGGGGTCACCGGAAGAGGCAGCTTCCCACGGCAGATGATCTACCAGTCCAGCAGGACCAGACCAGGAGCGGCCTTCCGCGGAGAACTGGACCCACCTCTCCGTGTTCGTGTACGTGCCGTCCCGCTCGGCAAACGAGGGCGCGGGCGGACGACGTACCACCTTCGCCGCGGTCTCGGAAAGAAGATGTCCCTGGACCACCAGGAAATCGAGGACTGGAGAGCGCCCTGTTCGGGATGCGGGCTGTCGGGATCGCTGCATCATCGGTTTTCCCCCATGACGTGAAGGACCCCGACCTGTCCGGAGCGCCGCCGTCGTCGTCGCCCCGATCGTCGGACCAGGGCTTGTCGTCGATCGCCAAACCCCTGGCAACCTCGAACTTCTTCCTCGCGGCAACGTGGACCCCACCGATTGATCACCCGGAAGGGACGAGTTCCGAAGGCGCCCATGGCGCGGCGCCCTGGACGTCTGCTGCCGCAGCGGGTCTCGCCATCGAAGGCTTGCCGACATGACCGGTCAGCATGGCGGGGTTTCCGCGGATTTTGACGTTGTCCGTCCCCGTCGTGTGCTGGTGGTGCCCATGGCGTCGAGACGATCATCGCCTTGTCAGCCGCAGCATCTTCGTGCGGGCCGCCTTCTCGGGGTGGTCGCGGATGTGAATCCAGAAATATTCGACCCGGGGCTGTAACCGGCTCCCGAGGCCTTGAGCACCTCGATCCCTCCGTCCGGTTCTCCAGCAGTTGCTCCCGATCCAAGAGGCCCTCTTCGATGATGATGTTTATCATGCAACTTTCAGAACAGCCGAACATCAGGTGCCGATATTATGCCCTAGATGCAGCCCCGGCGGACCCGGCCAGCGAGGCTCTCCCACGGATCGATCAGGAGCAGCTTCGGCGCCTTCTCCACGGCATTGATTATCCGCTATCCGATGATGCGATACTGCGCCGTGG
>CAVWGC010000008.1:0-305983 GCA_963754515.1 uncultured delta proteobacterium
AATAGAGATAGTACAACGATCAGATAACTGACTGAAATGCTGCATTTTTATTAATGTTGACACTTTGTTGCTTTCAGAAGGCTTCAATAAAAAAGCCTTATTAAGATTTTTCAAGAGCGGTCATCCGGGCAGACGATCATCAATTTCTGCTCAGACAATCTTGTTTCCATTGGCAATCGTTCTCGCATTCATCTTTTGTGCGATAACAAGGCGAATAACCTTCCTTAACCTGAATATCTCTGATTATATCCTGCTTTGAACGACCCACCTTAATATTAACGCCCCATTTTTGTGCAATTCCGCGAATCTCTTGCATCTTCATGGAAATACCTCCTGGTTGAGGTTTTATCCTCCGTCTACTGCCTGACTTTCCAGCGGTGCCACAATATTCCAAACATGTATCCGTTGGCCGAAAACATCTACGTGCCAGGTTCTCTATATCACAACTGTCGAAGGAATCACATTATTGATAACTGTTTGAAAGGGTGGATCAATGTCAAAATAGCTGTATACTTGACTACAGGAAGACACAAATATAACGTCACACTGAAAAAATCACGCTTAAAAACCGCACAGTTCGTACCATATTCGGTGACATGGTCGTATCGGTCACCCCTTCGCCTTGTATTAGATTCCCTGCCCAACCGGCTTGATACTTCTTATGAATTATGAAAGCTATTTTGCTCAACAAATCAACAAGAAACATGAAGCGGTGAGAAGGAGCCGCGCCAAGGCATTCCTCTGCTCCAGCCCTGTCACGCCGCCTGCATTCTCATTGCCGTGCTCAGGCAAGGGCGTCGCCTGCCATTTCCGCTCATCTTGCATGCGCAAGTTGCTGGATTCCAGCGATCCTGCGGCTGACAACCTTTTCGGCCATTTTGAGGTCATAGGTCGCCTGCAAATTGATCCAGTATTGAGGCGTCTGGCCAAAGACCTTGCCGAAAAGCAAGGCCATCTCAGCGGTGACAGGTCTTTTCCCTTTGACGACGTGGGATATTCTCATGGCCGAAAGTCCAATGGTGCGGGCAAACTCAGCCTGAGAGATCCGTAATTCGTCAAGATTCTCTTTAAGAAATTCACCCGGATGAACCGGAGGAAGATTGTTTTTCGGATTCATGGCTTTACCTCCTCAGTGATAATCAACAATTTCAAAATCGTAAGCCTCGCCGTTTTTAAACCGGAAACAGACGCGCCATTGTTCGTTAATGCGGATGCTCCATTGCCCGGCGCGAACTCCTATCAAAGATTCCAGGCGGTTAGATGGCGGCATACGGAGATCGTCGATAACCGTTGCTGCGTCGATCTGCGTCAACCGCTTTACCGTCCGCTTTAGAACGTCGGGCGGAAATCGTCTGGATTTCCCAGTGATATAAAAACATTCGGTTTCAGTATTCGCGAATGTTCTAATCATGGGAACGCTTATAAACTAATTGTTTATGATAGTCAAGCCGAAAACCCACTTGCGAAAAGCAGGAGCAGACGAGAAGCCTCGTTATCGAGAATGTCTTGACAGGAGATTACAAATCCTGTGATAATGTTCCTATGATGTTCGCTCCCCATCGACACGCTTTATGTTTATGATGAAAACTTACTTCTGGTGGTTTAAACAAGCAGCCATAGCGATTCTGTCCATCGTCTTTCTCATCATGGGCGTGCTGACGCTTGTCGCCTCCTATGGCCTGGCGAATCCGCTGTACTTCATCATGACCTTCTTTTCATCCAGTTTGATCATCCTTATCAGTCTCGTCGGCTTCCTTTACCCCGCCGTCCAGGTGTACACACACTTGAATCCGAAACAGTAATCCGATTATGAGAATACGCAACGCCCTCATTCCGGCTATCCTCTTGATTCTTCTGATTTTCCTGCTGCAGCCCATGTATGCCGCAGAGACTGATCTGGAGAGCCGTGTCCTCAAATTCATACTCAAAAACGGAATCAGGATCCTGCTACTCGAGCGGCCCCTGAGCCCAACGGTTTCCCTGTACATTCGCCAGCGGGCGGGCGCCGTGGATGAAATCAGCGGCAAATCCGGGACGGCGCATCTGCTGGAACACATGGTGTTCAAGGGAACCACAACCATCGGAACCCGCAATGATAAAAATGAACGCGCAGTCCTGAAAGAAATCCGGACAACGGGCCGGCAGCTCGATCTTGAACGCAGGAAAGCGGACGGTGCTGATACCAAAGCCCTCGAAGCGCTCCAGGCAAAACTCAAAACGCTGCAGGAAGCGCATAAGAAGTTGATAATTCCGAATGAACTGGACAGAATCTATACCGAAAACGGGGGCGAAGAGATGAACGCCAGCACCGGCCAGGATCTGACGACCTATCATGTCAGCCTGCCGTCCAACAAAATTGAGCTGTGGGCGCGCATCGAATCCGACCGGATGCAAAATCCCGTTTTTCGTGAGTTCTACACAGAGCGGGATGTCATTATGGAGGAACGGCGTCAGCGGATCGAAACCAACCCCAAGGGAAAACTGGCCGAACAGTTTTTTGCCGCCGCCTTCCAGGCTCACCCTTATGGCAGCCCGATCCTGGGCTGGCCATCGGATATGCGCTTTCTGAACATGGACGATGTCTCGGCCTTCTTCCATCAGGCACGCGCGCCCCGTCACACGGTCATTGCCGTCGTCGGCGACATCAATCCCGGGGAAACACTTGCCGTCATCCGTAAATATTTCGAGAACATCCCGGCGCAGAAGACAGAACCGCCGTTCATCACCGAGGAGCCCCCACAATCCGGTGAAAGACGCGTGGAAGTGATTTTTGACGCCAAACCGCAACTCATGATCGGATATCACAAGCCGCCCCCGCCCGCTCAGGATGATTACATTTTCGATGTGATCGAGGCCATTCTGTCCAAGGGAAGGACATCGCGATTTTACCGCACGCTGGTCGAGGGGTTGAAGATCGCCGAGAGCGTGAACACGGCAAACGGCATGCCGGGGGCGCGTTACCCCAATCTTTTTGCAATTTTTGCGACCCCCCGCCAGCCCCATGAATGCCGGGAACTGGAGCAGGCCATCGATGCGGAACTGGAAAGACTCACGCGGGAGCCGGTTGGGGAGCAGGAACTGCAAAAAGTGAAAAACCAGATGAAGGTCGATTTTATCCGGAGCCTCAATTCCAACAGCGGTCTGGCGGGCATGCTTTCTTATTATGAGGTACTAATTGGAGATTATCGCTACTTAACAAACTATATCAAGGCAATCGATACAATTACGCCTGCCGGGATCATGCAGGCCGCGCAAAAATACCTGAGGAAAGAAAACAGGACGGTGGCGACGCTTGTACCCAAACGGGCGCTTTCCGTACAGCCTGGTCCGCCGCTGAATCAAAAACCGAAAAATGAAAACTAAGATACCCATACTCCTGTGTTTATTCAGTCTGCTGCTTGGTGCGCCTGTCACTGCCGCGGAACGGCACCTGGCCCCCCATCCGGACAGACTGACTTACAAACCTTTGCGCTTCAACCCCCCGCAGGCGCAGCGCCATACGCTCAACAACGGAATGATTGTTTATGTCCTGGAGGATCGCGAACTCCCCCTTGTGAATGTCTCAGCCGTTTTCCGAAGCGGCTCCGTACATGACCCCGCTGAGAAAGCGGGCCTCGCCGAACTGACGCATCGGGTCATGCGCACGGGCGGCGCAGGGTCTTTGAGCGGCGATGCCCTGGACGACCTGCTCGCTTTTCACGGCGTCTCTTGCAGCTTTTCAGCGGAAATGGACATGGGGTCTGCGCATCTGTCCGTTTTGAAGCAGGACCTCGAACTTGGTCTTGATATATTTTCCCGGATTCTGAAACAGCCCCGCTTCGCCGAAGACAAGCTTCAACTCGCCAAAGATCTCACTATCGAAGGGCTCCGGGGCCTTCGGGATAACCCGTCTGGGTATGCGTTCCGTGAGTTCAGGAAGCTCCTCTACCGGGACAATCCGCGCGGCAACCTTTACACCGCGCTGTCCGTCAAAAGCATCAAGCGTTCTGATCTGGTTGACTATCATCAGCGTTTTTTTCATCCAAAGAATGTAATGCTGGCGATTACGGGAGATGTGACCACAGAGGAGGCGCTCCGTCTAGCGGGCCGTTATCTGGGCGACTGGCAGACGCCGGGTTCTCCGATAGCAATCCCTCCGCCTGCCGACAGGAAAAACGGTGCGATTCATTACCTGCATAAAGAGATTCCGCAGTCCGTTATCGTCTCCGGCCGCCTGGCACCCTCAAAACGGGATCAGGATTTATACGCTTTCACGGTCCTTGATTTCATCCTGGGGAGCGGCGGATTCCGTTCCCGCATCTTTCAGGAAGTGCGCAGCGAGCGCGGCCTGGCATACAGCACGGGCAGTTTTTACAAAGCCAGGCACGACTACGGCGCTTTCGGGGCCTATGCAATGACCCGCTCATCCGCCACGACGACCGTCCTGGCCTTGTTGCGCGATCTTATCAAAGATGTGAAAGAAAAAGGCGTCACCGCAGAAGAACTGTCCTGGGCAAAGAAATCCATCAACAACAGCTTTATTTTCTCCTTTCAGGCAGCCGATCAGATTGCTTCCCAGCAGATGATGCTTGAATTTGATTCTCTGCCGCAGGATTTTCTCATGAAATATCCGGAGCGGGTCGGCCAGGTCACAGCGGAAGACCTGCAGCGAACCGCAGTCCGTTACCTGAGTCGGGAAAAGGCCGTGACGCTTGTCCTGGGGGATGAAAAGGCATTTGATAAACCGCTTTCTACCCTCGGAGAAGTTAAGAAAATTGAAGGAGATTTATGATTTCATTTCAAATATGTGAGAGTTCATCATGATTGACGCCGGCGTTTTCGAACAGGTAAAGCAGCACATTGAGCAATACCGGGATGCCATGATTCAGATGCAGATCGAACTGACGGCCATCCCGGCCCTGTCACCCGATAGCGGAGGTCAGGGCGAATGTGATAAAGCGATGTATCTCGTGGAAAAACTGCGTGCGCTCGGGTTCAATCATATCCAGGAAATCAACGCTCCCGATGGGCGTGTCCCCTCGGGCATCCGTCCGAATATCCTCGTTACCCGACCTGGAAGAAAATCGGATAAAACAACATGGGTTCTGACGCACCTGGACATCGTACCGCCCGGAGAAATGGCCTTCTGGAGTGAAGATCCTTACAAGGGGTATGAGAAGGAAGGCCGGATCTACGGCAGGGGAACCGAAGACAACCAACAGGATCTTGTGGCGTCCATCTTCGCAGCCAAGGCGCTGATGGATACGGGTGTAATGCCAGAAAGCTGCATCGGATTGGCCTTCGTGGCTGACGAGGAAACGGCCAGCCAGTATGGTCTTGCCTATCTTCTGCAGCACCAGGATAACCCTTTCCGAAAAAGCGATATCCTGGTGGCCCCGGATTCGGGAAATGAAGCCGGCTCGTTGATTGAAATCGCGGAAAAAAGCATCTACTGGCTAAAGTTCAGAACCATCGGAAAGCAATGCCATGCCAGCAAGCCGGAGCTTGGCAAAAACGCGTTTTTGGCAGCATCCCATCTCGTCGTGCGACTGCACGATCTTCACCGGATCTTTGGCGCCGTTAATCTCTTATATAATCCCCCTACCAGCACCTTTCAGCCCACGAAAAAAGAGATGAACGTTCCCAATGTGAACACCATTCCGGGAGAGGATGTCTTCTATCTGGACAGCAGAATTCTGCCGGAATACCTTTTGTCGGACGTCTTCAGCCAGATCAGGCGAATGTCCGACGATATCGAGAAACAGTTCGGCGTAACCATCGAAATCGAAACAGTACAGGCCGTTCAGGCGCCCTCCCCTACCCCTGGAGACGCGCCGGTCGTGCTGGCGCTGCAGGAAGCAATCCGGGATGTTTATCAGGTGGAGGCGATGCCGCAGGGAATCGGCGCCGGAACCGTGGCCGCTTATTTCCGGCAGGAAGGCTACCCCGTGGCCGTCTGGTGCAGAATCGGCAACACGGCCCACCAGCCCGACGAGCACTGCCTGATCAACAACATGATGGGAAATGCCAAAGTCTATGCACACCTTTTCTTACAGAAGTAATTCCAATTCTAAATCAAAGCGTGGCAGCGTCGTCGGCTTTCTCAACGTATGTACAATACGCCTCGTCGCCTCCTCCTTGCCGCCTCGATGTCATCTTTGATTTAGAAATGGAATAACTCGGCCCTGTTGTTTTATCCGGCAACAGCCGGGCCGTTATCATAGGTCTGGCAAGCGCATCAAATTACAAAAATGATTGCAATCAGAAATGACGCATGATAGCCTCTGCGCACAACATGAATACCACGCCCCAGCGTCAGAATTCTTTTGGTGCAACCTGAAACAGGACTGAAAACGACTTGAAACAAAAACCCGCATCTCATCTGGTCGAAAAAATCTGCTTTGAAAACACCGAAAATATCATACATCTATTCGGCGAACATAACAAACATTTAAAATATCTCGAAAAAATCGAATCCGTGAAACTATCTGTGCAGGGAAATATCCTGACTGTTTCCGGTGAATCGCTCGCCGTTGGCCTGATAAAAAAACTGCTCATCCAGCTCTACGGAATTGTTGCGAAAGGCTATCCTCTGTACGCAACAGACATTGACTATGCGCACAGAATCCTCTCTGAAAACAGTGCAATAAATCTGGAAAAGATATTCCTCGATACCGTCTTCATCTCCTCAAAAAAGAAGGTGATTACCCCTAAAAGCATTGCCCAGAAACACTATATTGATTCCATCCGGCAGTATGACATGGTCTTCGGTATCGGTCCGGCCGGCACCGGTAAAACCTACCTGGCCATGGCGATGGCGGTTTCCGCCCTGCTGGAAAAAAAGGTCCACCGGATCGTCCTTGCCCGGCCCGCGGTCGAAGCGGGCGAAAAACTGGGTTTTTTGCCGGGCGACCTGGCGGAAAAGGTCAATCCCTATTTGCGTCCACTCTATGACGCCCTCTTTGACATGCTTGACTTTGACCGCGCCTCAGCGCTGATCCACAAGGGCGTGATCGAAGTGGCGCCCCTGGCCTTCATGCGCGGCAGGACGCTCAACGATTCCTTTGTCATTCTTGATGAAGCGCAGAATACCACCTCTGAACAGATGAAGATGTTTCTGACACGCCTCGGCTTCGGTTCGAAAGCGGTCATTACGGGCGATGTGACACAGAGTGACCTTCCGCCAGACAAGGTCTCGGGGCTCGTGGAAGCTGAAACGATCCTGATAAAATCCGAGGGAATCCGCTTTATCCATTTCTCCGAAATTGATGTGGTCCGGCATCCCCTTGTCCAGAATGTGATCAGGGCCTATAACCATCTGGACAGCAGCAGAATAAAAGGCAGGCTGCGTCCGTCATGATTCAATCAAAAGGGAATATCGACAATAAATTCTCATGAATATTTACATCGAAAACCGGCAGAAAGCGGTAAAGCTTGACCTGCGCCGGATTCGCCGCGTGGTCCATAAACTGAAAGAAGTCCTGTCCTGTTCAGATCAGGAAGTCAGCCTGCTTTTTGTCGATAATGAGCAGATCCGCGAGATCAACCGGCAGTATCTCAACCGGGACCACCCTACCAACGTCATTTCCTTCCCCCTCCGGGAGGGTGATTATGGCGATATCAATCCCCAGGTCCTCGGCGATATCGTTATCTGCGCCGAACAGGCCTTCCGGGATGCGGCCGCCGGCGGTCTTTCCCTGGATGATGAGATTGATTTTCTTGTGATTCACGGCCTGCTGCATCTTTTAGGCTATAATCACGAAGGCGACAATAAAAAGGAATCCATAAAAATGAGGGATAAAGAAAACGAAATCTTCTTCATACTGAACGGGTACGAAATTGAACGCTTCTGATACGGTTATTTCACGAGAATCTGTTGGCCGGGCTGGATAACGGCTTTCTTGTCCATACCGTTTAGTGTCAGTATCCTGGTAAGGCTGACGTTTCTCTTTTTTGCAATTCTGTCCAGGCTGTCACCCTTTTGGACTGTATAGATAGCTCCTTCCTTCTCCGGGGCAACCGTCTTGCCCGCCCCCTCTTTAAGGGCTTTCTTGCCGCCGTTTTGCGTTTCCAGAACCGCCTCGCTCCTTGAGACGCCAGCCCGACTGCCGATCTGGATAGTTTGGCCGATCCTGATGGTATCTCGGTTGATATTATTTAACTTTTTGATTTCCGACGGTGTGGTATTGAACCGCTGCGCTACAGACGACAGCGTATCTCCACTTTTGACTTTATAGCGGGTGATCTGTTCACCCTGACCTTTACGCTCGGATCGTTGTGCAGGTGTGCCTGCCGCATACCGGACCCCATGTAGCGGTACTTTTAGTTGCTGCCCGACGCGGACCCTTCTTTTGGCCGAAAGGCTGTTGTACGACATCAAGGCGTTCGCCGATATGCCATAGCGATGCGCGATGGATGCCGCGGATTCGCCTCGCTTGACTTTATGACGTTTAAAACCGGATTTCGAGGATATCCTGACCTGCCTGGGTATTTCCGACCGTTGAATGCTCTCAGCGATCCTCGTATATTTTTCGACCATTTCCGGGGGGACTTTCAGCGGATAATCGCGGTCGGGCGTCATACGGTGTCTGAGCTCCGGATTGAGGGTATTGAGCGTCTCTTCGGGTATTTCGAGCGCCGCGGCAATATCCCGTAAACGCATGTTTTTTCCTGACTTGACTTCTCCGTAGGGAATGGGACTTCCCAGCGGCTTCCCCAGCTCCATGCCGAATTTACCCGGATCTCTGATGATATGCAGAGTCGCCAGAAAACGGGGCACGTAACGTGCTGTCTCATAGGGCAGCATGTAATAAAGATCCCAGAAACGATCGAGGTAATTCAGATGCTGGCTCGAGATGACCCGAAGCACCCTGCCCTCCCCACAGTTGTAGGCAGCCAGAACCGTCAGCCAGTCCCCGAACATGTCATGCAGGTCCTTCAGATAGCCAATGGCCCCCTGCGTTGACTTCTCCGGGTCCATGCGTTCGTCAATCCATTCATCACGGTTCAGGCCGTATTTATATCCCGTCGACGGAATGAATTGCCAGGGGCCCAGTGCCCGCGCCTTTGACAAGGCTAAAACCTTGAAGCCGCTTTCCACCAGCGGAAGCCAGGAGAGCTCTTCGGGCAGTCCTGCTTTTTTCAGCTCCCGGACGATCATCGGACGGTAGATGCCGGAGCGGTGATAGGAAGAAATAAAAAAATCTCTTTCGAGGCTCTGGAAACTGCGGATTTCTTTTTCCACGTCCGCGTTCATGATGAGGGGAATCTCGCTTCTCTTGCCGACGGTCACCGTTTGACGGGACGAATAGACCGCAAAAATCCGCTTTGAGATCAGCAGGCGCAGATCGTCCTTCTGTCTGGCTATGACCGGGTCGCCGTCTGTTTCGATGATGAGGGCATAGGCCTGATCCAAAAGATCCAGCGCATTTTCCAGGTCTCCTTTTTTCCAGTGCTTTTCGGACTCCGCTAATAGCGCTAGGGCGTCCTCCATGATGTTCTGCTCATCTTCCTGGGCTTTCTTGTCATTATTATTGTTATTATTGTCCTCGATGGCCGGCTGGTCGGGCGGCTGAATTTTATTTACAGGTTCAGGATGAATCTTTTTTTTAGGTTCAGCAGGCGCCGTTTTAATTTCTGCAACCTGCAGCTTTTCCATGCTCGGCACAGATACGGGCAGAACATTGCCGGGAGGCGCCATGGCAAACACCCAATCCATGAAAAATACCGGGACGGCAACCATGCAAATCAACAGAAAAGAAAAAAATGTCAAAGGCTTTATAACAAATCTCGGCATGCAACGAACTCCTTTTCCAGTAAACTTCGATCCTTCCGGCGGCCAGTATAATTCTGCTCGCCCTCGTTGAACCAAAAAAATCCCGTCCTGTGTATCATAGACGACACTTATTTCAAAATTCTATATTGAAGCACTCATAAAAAGTCGAAAAATGAGTCCATTTCAACGGCTTCGTAAAAAGCTCCGCAGGCAAGACGCGCAAGTCCTGAGGAGTGAGCGTAATTTGGCGTATGTCGCAGTGACGAAGGATGCAGCGCAACTTGAGCTTCCGGACTTTTTACGAAGCCGTCTATATTACGCCGACAGCAGATAGGCCTCAATGAAATCGTCAATATCGCCGTCCAGGACGCGTGTGGCGTTTCCAACCTCCAGATTGGTCCGGTGATCTTTGATCATCTTATAGGGATGAAGCACATATGAGCGGATCTGGCTGCCCCAGGCAATTTCCTTCTTGGATTTGTTCACCTCATCGAGCTTTGCGTTTTGTTCCTGCAGCTTCAGTTCGTAAATGCGTGATTTCAGATACTTCATCGCCATGGCCTTGTTTTTGTGCTGGGAGCGTTCATTCTGGCATTGTACGACAATGCCCGTGGGCAGATGGGTCAGCCGTACAGCGGAGTCCGTCTTGTTTACATGCTGCCCGCCGGCCCCGGTGGAACGGTATGTGTCGATGCGCAGATCCTTCTCATCGATTTCCACGATGATCTCGTCATCCACCTCGGGATAGACAAAGACAGAGGCAAACGAGGTATGTCGCCTGGCGCCCGCATCAAAGGGGGATATCCGGACAAGCCGATGAATGCCGATTTCCGCCTTGGCATAACCATAGGCGTATTCGCCTCCGATCGTCAGAGAGACGTTTTTCACGCCTGCCTCATCGCCGGGCAACAGATCAATAATGGTCGTCTTGAACCCCCTGCGTTCCGCCCAACGCAGATACATGCGCAAAAGCATCTCCGCCCAGTCCTGTGCTTCGGTACCGCCCGCCCCGGCGTGAATGGACATGATGGCATCCATGGGGTCCTGCTCGGAACCCAGCATCATCTTGAGCTCTTCAGCACGAACGGCGGCCGTCAATTTTTCCAGATCCCGGCCTACTTCCGTCAGGGTCTCCTGGTCTTCCTCCGCTGTTGCCAGTTCATGAAGTTCATTGAGATCGTCAACAGAGCCTTTGAGCGCCTTCCAGTGGGCGACGATATGATTCAGTCGCGTCTTCTTTTTCAGGACATCGCGGGCATTTTCCTGGTCGTTCCAGAAATCCTCATGCAGAGAAAACGCTTCCAGCTCTTTGATGTTGTTGTCTTTGTCGGGAATGTCAAAGACATTCTCCAAGCCGATCGATTCTTTTTCTTACATTCGTAATGGCTTCGGGTAATGCTTCAATCATAGTTCCTGCTCCTTTTTTTATTCGTTACGGTAAATATCAGGATCACTCCGAGGATGCAACCATAAACGAACACATCCCCATAGGTGGAATAAAAGGTGTTTCTGTCCATAAACCCGACTGTCCCCGTTATCGTGGCTTTTTCGAGCAGGGTGCTACGGGCTTCAATCCGGCCGGTGGGATCAATGATTGCACTGATGCCCGTATTGGCAGCCCGAACCAGGTACAGCCGGTTCTCCACGGAGCGGAATACGGTCATGGACAGGTGCTGATAGGGTGCCGACGTGTTGCCGAACCAGGCGTCATTGGTGATATTCACCAGTAGTCCCGCACCCCCCTGCCGATAGGCCCGACCTGCTTCCGGCAGGATGCCCTCATAGCAGATCATGACCCCCAGTTTCCGGGGCAGATCACCCACCTGCATGCTCAGCGGCTCATAGCCGGGACCGCCCCGAAAATCGCCAATCCCCGCCACAAGCTTTTTGATAAAGGGAAAGAATCGGCGCAAAGGCACGTATTCGCCATAAGGAACCAGATGAACCTTATCATATTTACCAGCGATCCGGCCATCGGGCGAGAGCAGAAAGGCGCTGTTGAGGAAAGCCAGGTCAATACCGTCCCTCTCGTAGCGGGGACTGCCGAAGAGCAGCCAGTTGCCTGTCAGCCTGGGAAGCGAAACCACTTCGCGGTGCATTTCATTCTGATCCTGAAAAAAGAAGGGAGTGGCCGTTTCGGGCCAGACGATGAGGCCGCCTTCTGACGGGGCGGCCTGCCGGGTAAGGCCGTTATAGATGCGGATCGTTTCCTGCTGAAAGTCGGGGCGCCACTTGACGCTCTGATCGATATTGCCCTGAATGAGGCTGACGGACATTTGTGGGGCTTGATCGAGAGATTTCTCGACATCACGGATACGGAAGATCCCGTAACCGACAAGAATCAGCAGCACGAGACAGCCTGCAATGACCTCTGACGTGATGCGCCTGAGCCGCCGCTTTCTCTCCCTCCGCGAATGCAAAAAATGAAAGACGTCAAAAATGACGACATTGACAAAAACGATGGCAAAGCTCAGTCCGAAGACACCCGTGATATCAGCGGCCTGAATCAACGGCCGGTAGAGATACTGCGAATAACCGAGGTTTTCCCATGGAAACCCCGTCAGCAGATGAGATTTGGCATACTCCAGCGTCGTCCAGAGCAGCGGCGCCGCAAGGACAGGGGAAACGCCCCGCGCATGAAAATAAACGACACCCGCCGCAAACAACGCCACATAGAGAGCCAGGTAGGCTGAGAGCAGCAGCATGACGGCAATCCCTACCGGAAGCGGGAGATAGCCGTAATGAACGACAACGTAGGCAATCCAGTAAATAATCCCGATATTGGCGGTCAAGCCGCTCAGGAAGCCGGTCAGAAACCCCTGATAAGGCGTTTTCGCCCGCAGGGCATGCAACAGGGGAATGAAGGCGATCCATGCAAGAATGCCCGTGCCGAACTTCGGGAAGGAAAGAAAGAGCAGGACGCCTGACAACAAGGCCCAAAAAGTGGTCCTTCGGTCAATGCCGCCTCCCCGCAGCCCCATCCTCATGTTTCTCTGCCATTCTGAGGGCGGGCCAAACGCCTCATCCTGACTTTCCTGATGCTGCGCTCATCCGCAGATTCAATAATCATTTCGAATTGTTCGGTTTCTATCTTTTCACCGGTGACAGGAATTTTCCCGATGGCATGGAGAATCATTCCCCCCAGGGTTTCGTACTTGCCTTCGGGAAAGGTCACCCCGAAATGGTCCTCGATTTTTTCAATTTCCGTTCTGCCGTCTGCAAGGATATAGCCATCCGGAAGCTCGACAATATTTCCTTCCTTCGCATCATGTTCATCGTGGATTTCTCCGACGATTTCTTCGATCAGGTCCTCAAGCGTCACGAGTCCCGACGTGCCCCCGTATTCGTCGATCACAACGGCCATGTGGTATTTGTGTTGCTTCAGTTCGTGCAGCAGCAGGTGGGTATTTTTGGTTTCCGGGATATAATAGGGTGTTCTCAGGATGGAAAGAATATTGCCTTCCGCCATAGGCTTTGACCAGAATTTGAGCAGGTCCTTCACATTCAGGATGCCGACAATGTTGTCAATGCTGCCGCTGTAAACCGGCATCCGCGTGTGACCATAACGTGTGATTAGATCAATGATCTCCTCAATGGGAGCGTCACTGGGAATGGCGATCATTTCCGTCCGGGGAATCATAACCTCGCGGACGAGCGTATCGCGGAATTCCAGGATGCTCTGGATCATCTCGCCGGATTGCGAATCGATCAGGCCGTCTTCCTCACCGGCGTCGATGATAGACTGGATTTCTTTTTCAAGCCGTGTGGAATCTTTGGCCGAAAACATTCCCTTGATCCTTGAAGTAATGGTTTTTCTTAAAATATCCCGATCCTCCTATAATCCCCGCAGGTATTCCGGGCGCAATCGCCGGTTATCGCCGGAGGCAATGACCTGCTGAATCATGCTGAGGGTTTGTTCCTTCTCCTGGGGCATCCTGGCCCGAATGGGCAGGTAATTCGAGGCGTGATTGGATGTAAAGAAGCAGTTTGTAAACTCCGTGTGGGCGACCATGACCTCCAGTTCCCTCAGAAACCCGAAGGTATCGGGAAGCACAAAGAGGCCGTTGACACAGTCTTCATACAACGGCGTTCCGGGAACGACCATTACTGTCAGGGCGCCGACGTAATCGGGATCGATGTCCGTCAGGATTCTGGCCGTATCCAAGGCGTGTTCGACGCTTTTTTCGATCCCGCCGATGCCCAGAAGCACCGTAGCGGACAGAAAGATTCCGGCATCCTTGATCCGCCGGCCCGCTTCAACCATTTGCGCATAGGTCGCCCCTTTGCTGATTTTCTTCAGCAGATCCTCATTCCCGGTTTCCACGCCGAGATAGACGATCTGCAACCCCATCTCCCGCAACTGCAAGAGTTCTTCCGGCGTCTTGCGCAGAATGCTTTTGGCGTTGGCATAGCACCCCACCCTTTTGACGCCCTTGATATGCTGCTGGATGGACAACAGGATTTCCACCAGCCGGTGCTGCGGGATAATCAGCGCATCGCCGTCACACAGAAAAATTTTTTCCACGGCTCGATAGCGGCTCGCTTCGAGGATGTCTTCCTCAATTTCCGCAAAGGATTTGATGCGGAACTTTCCCCCCTTATAGGTTGGACAGAAGTTGCATTTATTATGGGAACACCCCACGGTCACCTGTAAAAGCAGGCTGTAGGCCTCGCTGGGAGGCCTGATGATCATTCCTTCGTACTTCATCACACAGTAAAATCAACCGTTGTCGCTGCGGGTTTCGGTTCCTTTCCGTCATAATGATTTGCACTTTTGAATAAAATATTACATTCTGCTCAAAAAGGCAAGGGCGATGGCTTAATATTCGGCATACACTCAGGCATAGTGCCTTTGAAGCGAACGAACCCGACTCCTGTCATGAACCGGCGGAAGCGGAAACGCCCCTGTGTTTTTTTCCAAAGCCTCTTGATAATTAAACCCTTCCAATACCTTCCTTTCGATCGGCATACCCAGTATCTTCTCGATATCACGGATCGTGTCCTTATCTTCACGGGTTACCAGGGTATAGGCATCGCCCAGACGTTCGGCCCTGCCCGTCCGGCCAATCCGGTGAATGTAGCTAGTCGCCGAATCGGGAATATCAAAATTGATGACATGGGAAATGGAAGCAACATCCAATCCCCGGGCCGCGATATCCGTTGCGACCAGGACTTTGATTTTGCCTGTCCGGAACTGGTCCATCGCCTGTTTGCGCTGACTCTGGGATTTGTTTGAATGCAGGACCGAGGCGGCATAGCCGGCACGCTTTATTTTTTCCGCGACGCGATCAGCCCGGTGTTTTGTCCGGGTGAATACCAGGATGGACTCGACCGTCAAATCATCCAGCAACCGCTGCAGCAGTCCCGGCTTCAAGTGCTGCGGGACAGGGTAAAGCGTATGCGCTACGGTATCGGAAGGCGCATCGGTTCCCATAGAGAATCGTTGCGGCGAGCGCAGTGACTTTACGGCCAGTTGCTCTACGGCCGCATCGAATGTCGCCGAAAAGAGCAGCGTCTGTCGTTGGGAAGGCACCTGCTTCATGATCTGCTGAATGGACGGCAAAAAACCCATGTCCAGCATGCGATCCGCTTCATCGATCACGAGAACCTCAACCTGATCCAACCTGGCGTTTCCCCGGTTCAGATGATCCAGCAAGCGGCCCGGACAGGCGACGATCACCTCGACGCCCTGATGCAGAGCCTTTTCCTGTGGCTGCATGCCCACACCGCCGTAAACCGTGGCCGATCGCAGGGACGTAAATTTCCCCAGCTCGTTGATCACGCTATGGATCTGTTCGGCCAGTTCGCGCGTCGGCGTGACAATCAGCGCACGCGTCGCCCTGCGACTGCCCTGCTTTTTCATGGCGAGCAGGTTGTGCAGGATTGGAAGTACAAAAGCGGCCGTTTTGCCTGTGCCGGTCGGGGCCGTTCCGATCACGTCACGCCCCGCCAGAATAGCGGGAATGGCGACCGCCTGGATCGGCGTCGCTTTCTCATACCCGGCCGCTTGAAGCCCTTGCCGCACACGACCGTCTAACTTGAAACTTTCAAAACTCATTTTCATCCTTTATAATTACCAGCAGTTGAGAGATTTGAACCCATTTCGAACCGGCACGGCTGGTAAAGACAAGGCTTTCCACACGTTGAGTGAGCGCCTGAAAGACTTAGTCGCGAACACGGCATTAAATTTGGATTCTGTTTAGATTAGCGGAATTTTCCTGCCGAAGTTTCTTGTCAAGAAAGGTGGGAAGGTCAATGACAAACGCTATCACATCTGATTCACTACACCCCTGCCTGATGAATTGCAAGAACTATTTTCAACTATTTTTGCATACTTGCGAAATGTCCGCTGTTCTTTCTATAAAAAGCATGCTCAAGATGATAGAAATGGCGGTGCTGGAGATGGAAATCGAAGATCGATGGAGAGAATACCACGGGGCCGGTTTTTCTGATCCCGCGATAAACGCATGTTATTCCATTTCTAAATCAAAGATGATATCGAGGCGGCAAGGAGGAGGTGATGAGTATTGTACATACGTTGAGGAAGCCGACGACGACGCCAACAAAGATAGCGCTTTGATTTAGGAATGGAATTAAGCTAATTCTGTATGTGGAGAAATGACGCCATGACCTGGCGGCACAAGATCGCCGAGTTCTTCGGCTTGAAAAAAAGTATGGTTTCCCTTCTGGCCATGGTCATCCTGGTAGGGCTGGGCGAAAAAATGGCGGAGCGGTTCCTGCCCATCTACCTCCTCGCCCTGGGCGGCGGCGTCTTGTCTGTCGGTCTCCTGAACGCCATGGACAACCTCCTGTCCGCCCTCTACGCCTATCCCGGCGGCTACATCAGCGACCGCTTCGGTTACAAAAAGGCCCTTTTGGTCTTCAATCTCATTGCCATGTTCGGGTATCTGATCGTCATCCTTTTCCCGTATTGGCAGGCCGTGGTCATCGGCTCCGCCTTCTTTCTCTCCTGGACAGCCATCTCGCTCCCCGCCACGATGAGCCTTGTTTCCCGGGCTCTTCCTGAAGACAAACGGACAATGGGGGTTTCCGTCCATTCCCTTGTGCGACGCATTCCCATGGCCTTGGGTCCCGTTATCGGCGGTATGATGATCGCCCTTTACGGGGAAACGACAGGGGTACGCCTGGCTTTCGTCGCCGCACTGATCCTGGGGCTCGCATCCCTGATCCTCCAGCAGGTCATGATTGAGGACGACTGCCTGCGGGGTAAACCGGAGAAACGTCCCTCGAAGCTCTGGCGTTTCATGAGCCCTGCCCTCAAAATACTGCTTGTTGCCGATATCTTGATCCGCTTCGCTGAGCAAATCCCTTATGCATTCGTCGTCATCTGGTGCATGAAGGTCAACAACATCAGCGCCGTCCAGTTCGGCATCCTCACCACGATCGAGATGGCAACAGCGGTGCTGGTTTATATCCCCGTGGCTTACCTCGCCGACCGGAGTACGAAAAAGCCCTTCGTCGTGATCACCTTTTTCAATTTCACCATCTTTCCCTTGTTTCTTCTTTTCTCCCAGTCCTTCCCGATGATGGTCATCGCCTTCATCATCCGCGGTCTGAAAGAATTCGGAGAACCAACGCGCAAGGCCCTGATCATGGACCTCGCCCCGGAGGACAAGAAGGCAGGGATGTTTGGTCTGTACTATCTCATACGGGATGTCATCGTTTCTATCGCGGCCTTGAGTGGCGCGTTTCTCTGGCAGATATCTCCAAACATGAATCTCCTTGTCGCCGCAGCCTGTGGCCTTGCCGGGACGATTTATTTCTGGGTTTTCGGAAGGGACCTCAAAGGAACATGAAAAAGGAAGGCGTTCTATGGCTTAAACTATAATATCACGCCTCTTCCAAAAAGCGTGCAAGGTGCAATCAAAAATAGTCGAATAATCTGCAGAACTCCAAGTTAAAGTGTGGTATATTCTCAAACGGTTGGGCTTGAAAATAACAACGAGGTGACGACTGTGGGGCTCTCTACCTTTCTTAAATCACTGGATGTTTTTGCCGATCTGAATGATCGGGAATGGTTCATCCTTGACGAAAACGCGCAAGGGATTGAATACGCCCTCGATGCCGCCATCATAAAACGGGGGGAAATAGGCCGTTTCCTCTGGATTATCCAGGAGGGGGAGGTAAAAGTGATTCTGCCGCCGTCAGGGTCGGCAGGGGAAATCATCATCCTTTTGAAAAAAGACTCCCTTTTCGGCGAAATGTCGATCATGACCGGTGAACCGGCTATCGCAGATGTCGTGGCCGCGACCGCCTGCAGGCTGATCAAGATCCCGAGGGAAGTCGTTTCCCAATTGATCGCCGAAAATCCCAAGACCCTGGGGAAATTTGCCCGGCTGATCACGGAGCGGATGCTCAGCAATGCCCGGATTGCAGCACAACAGGATCTCCAGCGGTCCGCCCACCAGGTCAATGAAGATCCTTATGATCTGAATTTTTCCTCGGCTTCGGAACCAATGAAAATCCTCGTTTTGAACAGCGGCAGTTCCTCCCTGAAGTACTCCCTTTTCGACACCATCCAGAGACAGCCGCTCTTCGAGGGGGAGATTGAAAAAATCGGTTCCGGCGATGCGGCCCATCAGATCAGAGCCCCTCAGGCAAAACGGAAGGATCCGCAACCGGGTGTCATGACCATGAACGACGCTTTTGATGTCATGATCCGGACCCTCACAGACCCTGAATTTGCGACCATCGACCGTCTCAGTGATCTCAATGCAGTCGGTCACCGTGTCGTGCACGGCGGCGGACAATTTGCCAATGCCGTGGTCATCGATGAAAATATCATGACCTCGATCCGTTCTTCCTGTTCGCTGGCGCCGCTGCACAACCCCTACAATCTGGCCGGAATAGAACGCATGCAGCTTCTGCTGCCCGCTGTCCCGCAGGTGGCCGTCTTTGACACGGCCTTTCACCAGACCATGCCCAGTCATGCCTACACCTATGCGCTCCCCCATGAGGTCTGCGAAAAGGAAAATATCCGGCGCTACGGTTTTCACGGGACCAATCATGAATACGTGGCGCTCCGGGCGGCCACCTGGCTCAAGCGGCCCCTGGACGAGCTGAAAATGATCTCCTGTCATCTGGGCAACGGCGCATCCCTCTGCGCCATCGACCATGGGCGCAGTATCGACACGAGCATGGGCATGACCCCCCTTGAAGGTCTGATCATGGGTACACGGCCGGGGGATGTGGACCCCGGCGCCATCCTGCATCTCATGAAGGGCGCTTCTCTGAATTTCGAACAAATGGACGGGATGCTGAACAAGGAAAGCGGCTTGAAGGGCATCAGCGGCAAAAATGACATGCGGGAGATCCTTGCGGGCGCGGAACAGGGCGATGTGCAATGCACCCGGGCCATCAGCGCTTTCTGCTACAGGACCCGTAAATATATCGGCGCCTACGTGGCCGCTCTGAGCGGGCTTGACGTCTTGATCTTCACGGCCGGCATCGGCGCCAATTCCGCCGAAATCCGTGCCGGGATCTGCCAGGGTCTGGACCTGTTCGGCATTAAACTTTCCAATGACCGTAACCTGCACGGCGCGGAGCGAGAGGATGTCCTCGATATTTCGGCGCCGGACGCCAAAGTCCGGATACTGGTGATCCCTGCCGACGAGGAACGCATGATCGCCCGGAAGGCCCTTCATGCCATATGCCGTGTCCGGACCGTCGAAGAAACACGGATACTGCGGTCAAAGCCCGTTCCCATCAGTGTTTCCGCGCATCATGTGCATCTGAGCCAGTATGATTTTGAACGGCTCTTCGGCCAGGGGAAAACGATGACGCCCAGGTCCGACCTGAGCCAGCCGAAGCAGTTTGCCTGCCAGGAAACGGTCAATCTCATCGGACCGAAAGGACGAGTCAACCGTGTCCGCATCCTCGGCCCCAGCCGGAAGGAATCGCAGGTGGAAATTTCGCGCACCGAGGAATTTCAGTTGGGGATCGACGCTCCGGTCCGGGAATCGGGAGACCTGGCCGGGACGCCGGGAATCACCATAGAGGGGGAAATCGGCAGGATTGAACTGGAGAAGGGGGTGATTTGCGCAAAGCGTCATATCCACATGTCTCCCGAGGATGCCCTCGGCTTCGGCCTCCGCAATCGGGATGTGGTCCGGGTGGGGATCAGGGGCGAGCGGGCATTGATTTTCGGCGACGTGGTGATCCGCATTGATCCGAACTTCAGGCTGGATATGCACATTGATACGGATGAGGCCAACGCCGCTGAGATCTCTGTCGGGGCGTCGGGATTCATAGACTCGATCCAGCACCGGTGTTATATGTAAATCTTCATTTTATGCGGAACTTTCTCTTGACTTTCCGGTGGCGCATAATAGAATATAAAACATTATTTTTTCGCATTTCAGTAAACCCATCAACCTTCTCTCTAACATTCTGGAGTCGCTGCCAAATCGTTAAAGGAGGTCTGACATGCAAGATCCTTATTCCGCCAAGCCATGGCTCAAGTTTTATGACAAACATGTGCCGCCAAGTCTGGATTATCCGAATAAAACCTTTGTCGAGTTGTTTCAGGATGCTGTGGGAGCCGTTCCCGATAAAACGCTGGTCAACTATATGGGCGCCGGCCTTTCTTTCCGGGAACTCGACAAGCTGTCGAACAAGTTTGCCAACTTTTTAAAAGCGCGCGGACTCAAGCCCGGCGATGTAGTGGGGGTGAACCTCCCCAATCTTCCCGCATACTATATCGCCATCATCGGCATCCTCAGGGCCGGATGCCTGCTCTCGGGCGTGAGCCCCTTGCTTTCGGCAAAGGAGATGGAGTACCAGCTCAACGACTCCGGGGCTAAGATTATACTGACGCTGGACCTGCTCTCCGACAAGGCGGCCGAGGCAGTCGTGAGAACCGGCGTGGTATCCATGGTCGTCGTTGAGATTGCCGATTTTTTACCCGTCGTCAAACGGGTGCTCGGAAAACTCCTGAAAAAAATCCCCACAAAGCCGGTCCCGCCGGTCCCCGGAAAAGAGGTGATCCTTTTCATGGACATCCTCAAAACGATGCCAGGCACGTCCGTGACGGATAAAATCGAACCGAGCGCACCGTGCCTCATGCAGTATACCGGGGGCACCACGGGTCCCGCAAAGGGGGCCGTGCTCACCCACAGGAACATGGTCTGCCAACTTACACAGTTTGGCGTATGGGTTGATCTCAAGATGGGGCAAGGCACCATTCTGTCGGCCTTTCCGCTGTTTCACCAGGCGGGGCTGTTCATAGGCATGCTGTCCATAGCCTACGGGTGCACGCAGATCGCCATCCCCAATCCCAGGGATCTGGATTTCATCATCGCCGCCATCAAAAAGCACAAGCCGAACGCCATCGGCAACGTGCCCACACTTTTCATGGAGCTCATGAAAAAGGAGGCCTTCCGAAAGCTGGATTTTTCATGGCTGGAGTGGTGCGGCAGCGGCGCAGCGCCCTTTCCGCCCGAATACATCCGGGAATTCGAGAATATTGTCGGCAAGGGAAAGCTTGTCGAAGTCTGCGGAATGACCGAAACCAGCCCCATCACCACGGCCCTTCCCCTATATGGGATGAAGGTACCCGGCTCCGTGGGCATTCCGCTACCCGACACCGAGGCAAAGCTCGTGGACCCGGAGACGGGCTTGGTCGTACCGGTCGGCGAGCCGGGCGAATTCGTGGCGAAAGGCCCACAAGTCTTTACCATCGGCTATTACAACAAGCCCGAGGAAACAGCCAACACCTTGAGGGACGGGTGGATCTACACGGGCGATATCTGCCAGATGGACGAAAACGGCTACTTCTATGTGGTGGACCGCATGAAGGACATGGTCAACATCTCCGGTTTCAAGGTCTTTACCCGGCAGGTTGATGATGTCCTCATGGAGCACCCGGACATCGATGTGGCCGCCACGATCGGTCTGCCCGACCCCGCGCGACCGGGGTCCGAGATCGTTGTCTCGGCGATCGTATTGAAGCCGGGCCACGAAAAGAGCGATGCGATGAGGGAGAGGATCGACCAGTACATGAAAGAGAAGGTGGCGCCCTACAAGGTGCCGAAGCGAATCGAATTTATGGATGAGCTCCCGAAAAGCGCCGTAGGGAAAATCCTGAAACGGGAGCTGCGGGCCATGCTGTCCAAATAGCGGAAGAGGCAAAGCGATGATAGCGACACATCCGTATGAGACTTTTATATTTGACGAGCCGTGCCCCGGCGTGGGACGGGTGACACTGAACCGCCCAGCCCAACTCAACGCCATTAACATCCGGATGCTCGATGAATTCGAGAAACTTTTTAAGTGGTTATCCGGCAACTGCCCGGTCCGGGTGCTCGTGATCACGGGCATGGGCCGGGGCTTCTGTGCCGGCGCCGATCTGAATGACGCCGACGTTTACCGGGAATCGGAAGCCTTTGCCGATCCCGATCATTTCCTGAGGCTTGTTCAGGAACGTTACGCCGCGCTGATCCTGGGAATTCGGAACATCCCCCAGCCCGTTATCGCCGCTGTCAATGGTCCCGCAGCGGGCGGCGGGTTCTGCGTGGCTCTGGCCTGTGACATCCGGATCGCCTCGCCGGAGGCCTATTTTGTTGCCTCCTTCATCAATATCGGCCTCTCCGGCGGGGAACTGGGAATCTCCTACATGCTTCCCCGCCTGATCGGCCTTTCCAGGACAGCCGATATTGTCTATACCGGCAGAAAAGTTACATCGGAAGAGGCGGAAAAGATCGGTCTTGTCAACGAACTGGTTCCGAAAGAAAAACTGATGGACGCGGCGCTGGCCCGCGCGAACAGCATGGCCGGCAAAAGTAAAGGCAGCCTCACACTGACCAAAAGGGTCCTGGAGCAGAATATGGACGCACTCTCACTGAAAGCCGCCATGGACCTTGAAAATCGGAACCAGACCCTGATGGTCTTCTCCGGAGAGTTTTTCAAGCTGATCGCGCCCTTCTTCAAGTCAAAAAAATGATCCCGATGGAAGGATTCAAAGAGTAAATTTTTCTTTTCGAGATTTTTATACGGATAATATTCGACTGCAACTTTATTGAAATCATTTGGGCAGAAAAACCATTTCTATGCTTTTATATTTTTTACGAAAATACGCCTTCCTTCCTTGTTATCCACTAAACGACAGAGTCATGAAAAGTTACTGATTTCAGATGGCAAACAGCATCTCATACTCCGGAATCACAACCTGTTTTGACAAAACAGGTTGTGCTAAGATCTCCTTGACATGCAGGATCGCTTTTCGTATCCTCGATCCACACAAAGTAATTTCTTGTCAATCTTTCTTATATAGAAGGAGGTCCCCATGAACTGGAAGTCCATTCTTATCATCGTTACCGTTTTAGCCGGTTACATGATCGAACACACGGCGGACGCCTGTATGGTGTTCCGGCTGAAGGCGGGGGACGGCACCGTTATCACCGGGCGTTCGATGGAGTTCATCGCCGATCTCAAGTATGACATCATCGTCGTGCCGAGCAACATGGATATCATCAGTCCAACGCCCGACGGCAAGACGGGGGCGGCCTGGAAGACCCGCTATGGGTATGTCGGCGTGACGCAGTTCGGGGCGGAGTTCGGCGTGAACGAAGGGATGAACGAGAAAGGGGTGGCGGTCAGCGGGCTCTGGTTCGAGGTCGACATGAAATGGCAGGAGTGGAATCCGGGAAAGCGGGCACAGACGATCGCCGGGCCGCTGGTCATCGACTGGATCCTCGGGAACCTTGACAGTGTGGCGGACATCGAGCAGGAGCTGTCGAAGCTGAAGGCCGTTTCTTATTGTGTGCCCGGGACGTCGTTCTGCCCGACGATCCATTTCAACGTGTGCGACGCGAAGGGTGACTGTAAGGTCGTCGAGTACGAGGAGGGCGCTCTGCACGTCTATGACAACCCGCTCGGCATCATGACCAATGCCCCCCGCTTCCCATGGCAGATGACAAATCTTCGCCAGTACATCGGCCTCGAGAACTTCCGGCCGCAGCCACTCGAGCAGTTCGGCGTCACCATGCGCCCGACAGGCCACGGCGCCGGGATGTTCGGCCTTCCGGGGGACCTGACACCGCCAAGCCGTTTCGTCCGCCTGGCCGCCATGACCCGGTTCGCCTACGGGCAGCCGGGCGCGGGACAGGCCCTGAACCTGGCCCAGCACATCATGAACAACTTCGACATCATCCACGGCATGGCGATCGAGCCGCTGCCCAAGGGCGAGGTGACCGCGGGGAAGGTAGTCCCCAGCGAGTCCACGCAGTGGGCCACATTCAGCGACCTGACTAACCGGGTGCTCTACTTCCGCACTTACGACAACTTCAACCTGCGCAAGGTGGAGTTCAAGAAATTGGACTTCGGCGTGGCCAAGGTTAAGCGCATCCCGATGTTCGGGGCGGCCGAAGCGATCACCGATGTCAGCGCGCTGGCGAAGTGACCCGGTATCCTTAAAAACTGGTAATCATCACTTTTGTTGACACATTCGGGTTGAGGATAAGGTGGCAATGAGACTGCTTGTGTCCTTCCTGTAGTGTTGTTTTTCCCGATCAGCCCATTCATTCACCATTTCAATCCGAAATGAATGCTGATCGTCTTTATGGCGACCCCGATTACTGGGACAAAGACATCCAGGTATGATGCCTTGAGCATTCGATGCATCATCGGAGCTTAATCGACGAATCCACAAAGCTGATGCAAGACGCTCCGGATCAGCAGCGCCGCACCTCTCATCTTCTCGCCGATTTTCCTTTGACATATAATCTTCAAAGGTCTTATACCCCGACCGTCAAGAAAAGTGCTCATCAATTAACTTGCCATTAAATCAAAATGAAAAGGAGGGGCAGCCATAACCAACGTCAGGGATTTGTTGAAAAGTAAAAGCAAAGAGACTCATACGGTTACGCCGGACGCGACCGTGTATGACGCCCTCAAGCTCATGAGTGAGAAAGAAATCGGCGCCCTGATCGTCATGGAAGGGGAAACGGTTGTGGGGATCATCTCCGAACGGGATTACGCAAGAAAGATCATTCTCAAGGGGAAAACCTCTAAAGAAACGCTTATCCGGGAAATCATGACCTCGGATCTCATCCGTGTAAAGCCGGAAAACTCGGTTGAGGAGTGCATGATCCTGATGACGGGAAAACACGTGAGACACCTCCCCGTCTTCGACCAGGAGAAATTTGCCGGCATCATTTCCATCGGTGACGTCGTCAAATCCATTATTTCCAAGCAGGAAACGCTCATCGATCAGCTGAGCAATTACATTGCAGGAAGGTATTAGGGGGTACCGGCCTTGCCGGTTGAGGCCATGAAGACCACGCCTCCCAAGGCCGGGGTTTTTTCTAGACTCATCTTCAGGCTAAGGGGCTCTGATCGCAGAGAGGTTGCCCGTGAGGGCGCCCTAAGAGATGATCCGGATGCTACCATCATGGCGACATTCCGGGTTTCACGTAAGACTACAATTTAAATACGAACGTAATTTTTTCTTCAATTCCGAATCCAAGACCATTGGCTTGTAGATGACGACCGCGAGTCGTCAGAAAATTGATTTTGAAAAATTGATGCCGGTGCCCTTTTATTGAAGCCTTCCTGAACTACACAATCATCCCACCTCAACAAATATTCAAGATTTCCAGTGATAATACATACTTTTTTTTATTGTTTCTTGACATACAAGAATGCTCTTCTTATACTTCCTTCCCGAAAAAGGAAGTTCTTGTTAAAATGAATCAATGATAAAGCAGTTTAACTGTTCAAACCGTATCAAGGAGGGGAAGAGCAATGGAATTAGCAGAAGACCTCAGGAGCAAGTTCGTCAGCAAGGCCGTTCGGAACGTTCAGCGGGGCTATACGGAGGACGACAAGTCGCGAGGGCTGTTCAGAGCCGAAGTCAAGCTCGACATCCAGCGATCCCGGCTGATGACCGAATCATTCCGGCAGACGGACGGGCAGGCCATGGTCATTCGCCGGGCCAAGGCTCTCGCCCATGTGCTCGAAAACATGGGCATCTTTATCCGGGACTGGGAACGCATCGTCGGCTACCAGACCTCGGAGCCCGAGGGAATCTACCATCCCATTGACATGAACTGGAAATCGGTCAAGCGGCTGGTCAACAGTGAGGCCGGCAAAACGCTCCTGAATAACGAAGGGAAGAAGGAACTGGAGGAAATCTGCGAATACTGGAAGGGTAAGTGCATGAGCGATCGGCAGCAGGAGATGTTCAGCGGCGATCTCGCGAAATACTGGCAGTATGAAGGAACCTTTCTCTGGACGCACTGGTCCGAGCTGGGCATCCCCGACTATGAAGGATTGCTTCGCGAGGGCCTGGACGCAAGAATCAAACGGGCGGAGGAACGACTGGAGGAGCTCGACAGGACGGTCCCGCGTGATTACATCGACCAGAAGGAATTCCTCCAGGCCGTCATCATTGTCTTGAAGTCTGTCGTCAATTTCTCCCGGCGTTACGCAGCCCTGGCAGCAGATATGGCGACCTCCGAAAAGGATCCCGAACGAAAGGCCAGGCTGGATGAAATCGCCCGCACCTGTTCGTGGATTCCGGCCAATCCCCCCCGCACGTTCATGGAAGCCGTACAGTTTTTCTACTTCATCCATCTGATCCGCTACCTCGAATACTCGACCCTCGGCATTGGACTGCGCCTGGATTACATTTTGGGCCCCTATTACGAGAAAGACATACAGGCAGGAACAATTAAAAAGAATGATGCGTTGGAGATTCTGCAACTTCTGTGGGTTAAATTCCTGGAACTGGGGCTCGTCTATTCGCCGCTTGTCACGTCCGTCTATGGGGGCGTGGCCTCCCTGCAGGCCATCACGCTCGGCGGCAGGGACAGGGAAGGCCGGGACGTCACCAACGATCTGACCTATCTGGCGCTTGAGACGGCCCGGACCATGCGCACCATCGAACCGAGCATTGCCCTGAGAATCCATAAAGACACCCCGGATGAACTCCTGTCCGCAGCCATGGACACGATCCGGACCGGCATCGGTTACCCCTCCTTTTTCAACGATGAAGCGCTGATCCCCCTTCTGGAAAAATGGGGGGTGCCGCCGGAGGATGCAAGGATGTACGGCGTGTCGGGATGCGTCTACATGGAAATTCCGGGGAAGAATATCACACGCCGGGTCCTGGGTTACTTTGTTCTGGCAAAATGCCTGTGGTGGGCGCTCCATCAGGGCGTGAACCCGAAAACCGGCGAGCAGTGGGGGGCAAGGACCCCGGATCCTGCCACCTTCAAGTCATGGGAAGATGTCCTCGACGCCTATCTCACCCAGGTCAGGTTCTTCACGACAAAAATGGCCGAAGTGGAAAACACCAGCCGTGATCTGTACGCAAAATATTGCCCGAAGCCTTTCTACTCGGCGATTGTGGAAGGGTGCATTGAGCAGGGCAAGGAATGCAAACAGTGGATTTACCCCTCCATGATCCATGATTTTGCCATGGTCATTGCGGGCACCAATGTGGCGGATTCTATTACAGCTCTCAGAAAGGTGGTTTTCGAGGATAAGCTGGTCACCATGCCTGAACTCATTGCGATCATGGACAGGAACTGGGAGGGCAGAGACGATATCCGTCAGGCCTGCATCAACGCCCCCAAATACGGCAATGACGACGATTATGCCGACCTGATCGCACGGGAGGTTCATCACCGCACAGAGGCTGCCATGGAAACGGTGAAAGACCGGTTCGGTTATGGAATCCGGGGAGACGGAAGCGCCGTCTCCGCCACCTACGGTTTGGCCGCCGACACCCCGGCCACGCCGGACGGCCGTCTGGACGGGGGGCCATTCGCCGATTCAACACTTGCACCGCAGCCTGGCGTGGACACGAAAGGACCGACGGCTGTTCTGAACTCATGCGCGAAGATTGATACGCTACAGACGTACAATCATCTGCTGAACCAGAAATTTCTACCTCAGTATCTCGAGGACGACATGAAGCCTGTCTTTCTGAGTTATCTCAAGACATGGCGAGACAAAAAGATCTCTCACATCCAGTTCAATGTTGTGAACAAGCAGACATTGATCGAGGCCCAGCAATATCCTGAAAAGTATCGGGATCTCATCGTACGCGTTGCCGGATTCAGCGCCTATTTTGCAGATCTCTCCAGAGGTCTCCAGGACCACATCATTGCGAGAACGGAACAAAGCCTTTCATAAACGATCGCCAGGCAGTCAACGGTGCCCTTCCCTCCGTAGCCGGGGGGGGGAAGGCTCCCCATCAAATACAACGGATATTAGGCAGTGATTACAGATAAGAATAAAGGACTCGTTTTCAATATCCAGCGTTTCAGCATCCACGATGGGCCGGGCATCCGGACAACTGTTTTCATGAAGGGTTGCTCCTTGCGCTGTTTCTGGTGTTCCAATCCCGAATCCCAGGATTTTTTCCCCAATCTCATAGTAAGGGATATTAACTGCAAGAGGTGCGCTGCCTGTGTCAAAACCTGCCCCCGGGGGGCCATTACGATGACACTTGCGGAAGGGAGAAAAATCGACTGGTCCCTCTGCAACCAGTGCCTGTTGTGTGTCGGTGCCTGCATATATCAATCCCTGAATCGTTGCGGGAGCTATATGGAGTATCCCGATATTGTTCAGGAAATCATGAAAGACGAGGATTTTTATCGAAATTCCGGAGGCGGGATGACCGTATCGGGAGGAGAAGCCCTTTGCCAGAGCGAAGGGGTCGCCTATCTTCTGGAACTCTGTAAAAGACAAGGACTGCATACAGCTTTGGACACGACGGGTTACGCCTCCTGGGAAAAGCTGGCGAGCGTCCTTGAATTCACGGATATGGTTCTGTTTGATGTGAAGCATCTTGATCCGGACGAGCACAGAAGGGTGACCGGTGTGGGAAACGAAAGGATTCTCGAAAATCTGGCGAAGGCGGCAAAGAAAAAAAGAACATGGATTCGCATGCCCCTCATCGCCGGATTCAACGACTCCGAAACGCATATCCGACAGCTGGCCGCGCTGGCAAAAAGGATCGGCGCCGAGAGAATGTCGCTTCTCCCCTATCACGAGGGGGGAAAAGCGAAAAGCCGGCAGCTCGGCCGGGTCTATCCATGTCCCGATGCAAGCGCCCCCGCCGAAGATCATATTTACAAGTTGAAGGATATCATGGAAAGGGAAGGAATGAAGGTGTTTGTTGGAAGTTAACCATGTCCTATCAAAATAAAATGGAGGGACTCCATGACGATGCCCACAGTTCTCCTGGAACGCGATAAGTCAATCGCTGTAATGACATTCAATCGACCTGAAAAACACAATACCTTCAATCAGACCTTCTGGGATGATTTCAATATCTGCCTGGATGATCTCGAGCATAAACTATCAAGAGTAGTAATAGTTACAGGAGCCGGTGATCGCGCATTTTCAGCCGGGTTTGATATCAACCCGGAAAATCCACAGGTTTCAGCTCTTGTTGATTCGGTAATGAAGGGGGTACGGCAGCCTGTAGAAAAACTTATCCGGTTCATCCGGACCTCGGTTGACAGGCTGGTGAATCTTCCGGTGCCGGTTATTGCAGCCGTAAATGGTCTTGCCTTCGGCGGCGGAGCAGAACTTGCGGTACGCTGCGATTTGCGCGTAGCGGATCCCGGAGCCGTCTTTTCATTCTCAGAAGTGAAATTGGGTCTTATGCCTGACCATGGCGGCACAGTCGGGCTCCAACGCCTTGTCGGAATATCGCGCGCGGTCGAGCTCATACTGAGCGGAAAAAAAGTCGGTGCAGCGGAAGCGCACAAAATAGGTCTCGTCAATCAGGTGAGCGAACCGGGACGTTGCCTCGATAGTGCCCGTGAGCTGGCCGGAATAATCGCTGCAAACGGGCCTCGGGCTGTGCGTGCGTCACTTGCTGTGTTGCGGCGCGCAGGAGAACTCCCGGTGTCGGACGCACTCGAACTTGAATCACGGCACGCGGTGGATCTGATTCTTTCAAAAGAGTGTGTTGAGGGGATTACTGCTTTTATGGGTGGAAAGCAACCGGAATTCAAAGATCCACAATAGACCGTTATATGAAGGGAGATGTACTATGCTGTGCGATGTCGAGGCGAAAAATCTTTTACCAATGTGACCATGCGCATGTGATAGGTTGAAGTGGGATAATAAAGTCAGGACTTCTTTTGACGGTGTCTGTAAAGTACAATATAGGCCAGGACGTATAATGGCAGATAAAGGCAATCCAATAGTTCGCGACTCCCACCGCTGGGTTATTTTTTTTGTAATCTCACTAGTATATTTTTTCGTTTATTTTCACCGTGTTTCAACTTCAGTTATCGCTCACGATATTTTAATCGCCTTCAATACAAATGCAACGGCTCTTGGCTTTATGTCTTCCATGTATTTTTATCTTTATGCCTTTGAACAGCCGCTTGTGGGATATTATACGGACATGCTGGGAGCGCGACGAGTTATAGCGTATTGCACTCTGGTAGCGGCCGCAGGTTGTTTCATGTTTGCCTTGGCCCCTAGTATGACATGGGCTTCGGCAGGACGTGCTCTGATAGGTATCGGTGTAGGGGGTGTCTATGTCCCGGCTGTAAAAGCTTTTTCCCAATGGTTCAAAAGTAATGAGTTCGCTACAATGATGGGGCTCCTTTTGGCAGTTGGAAATTTCGGGGCAATTATCGCCACAACTCCTCTGGCCTGGGCTGCAAACAACTGGGGATGGCGAATAAGTTTTATTGTTATAGGATTTATCTCGCTTGCTCTGGCTTTAGTAGCATTGTTCTTGATCAAAGATTTCAAAGAGTGCGGCAAAACTATTCAGGTTGAACATAATTTTAACCCGGCCGGAGCTGTTTCCCCCAAAATATCTTTTTACAAACCTCTCGGTTCTCCCCAGTTCTGGATTATAGGAATGACTTTTTTCGGTGCTTACGGAATCGTGATGACTTTCCAGGGACTCTGGGCAACACCTTTCCTGATGGCTGTATTGAAGATAGACCGGATTGCAGCAAGCAAGTTAAACATGATTATACCGGTAGGATTCATTATCGGAGCCCCTCTTTTCGGCTGGCTTACCGACAGGATATTTAAGAGCAAAGTTCAGGTGATAAATCTTCTCTTGGGGATTTTAACCTTTTCCTGGGCAGGGATTGTTTTTGGAATGAATCTTGGCATAGGATGGATATATATTATTCTCTTTTTAATGGGAATTTCCGTGGGAGGATTTATAAGCCTGCTCTGGGCGCACGTAAGAGACATCACACCACCCCTGACTTTGGGGTCTTTTTCCGGGCTTTTAAATCCGGCCCCCTTTTTAGGTGTTGCTGTTTTTCAGGTGTTAACAGGATCATTCCTTGATGGGGCGAGGCTTGTGAATGGAGCTTATCTTGCTGAAGCCTATGAAAGCTCTTTTGTGTTTTGTCTTATTATCAGTTGTGCCTGCCTTCTTCTTTCATTTTTTCTCAAAGAAAAAAGTTAAACCTGTTTGACATTTTCTTTTAAATGCGGAAACTTACACGGCGGTCATTATTCCATTGACAGATAGGGCCATTATTTTTATACTTCCACCACGAAAAGGGCAGTCCCAATCAATTCAATCGAGGTTAAGGCGATCCAGGCGTACACGAAACCGTATGTCGAGGAGCTGATAAAAAAAGCAAAAAGACGGAGTTTGATCCCGTATCTGAATTACGATCATAAACAGGAGGCTAACATTGAAGAACGGATTGATCTTGAAAAGCGGCTTAAGCACCCTTGGGATACTGATTCTTGTTATCTTCTTTTTTTGCCAAACGGTCTATTCGGAACCATCAAAAAGCCAGGCTATCAAGATGTGGGAAGGTCAGTACAAGAACAGAGTTCTGGAGTTGAATGCGCGCGGCGGACAACGAACAACCAACCAGCTGCATAACCAGCATTATATCACACCCGTTGGGTCATGTTGGGATTATGACGTGACGGAATTGCAAAAATGCGGTTGCCGGATCTTCGAAAAGGCGAGCATTTGTTGTCGCAAGGGTTCTTCATCGGATTGCGAAATACGGATCGGTAATTCCAGATTGATCGATTGCAGCAAGTTCAAAAAACACAAATATGGTCTTTCCGGAGATGTTGAGCCTTCCGACTGCAAACAGCAGAGGATGTCTACTTCATGTTTCAATCGCAAGGACCTGACTTTTGGCCCGGGAAACTCGGTGGGTCCCTGTAAATCGTCGCCACGCTTCATCTGCCCAAATAAGGATGAGACAATGCAGGATTTTTGGGCAAACAAATGCGGTCCGACACCGGAGGATTGCGGGTGCACCCTTGCGGAGGAATGCTCAACAGAAGAAAATCTCAAATGCTACAAAGACTGGAAATCGAATAAGGCCGGGATTAACTGTTACACGAACCCTATATACAAAACAGCCTATGAAAAGGAAAAATGTTACAAATTGATTTCCGGAGGCGGACAAAAGTAAAGTAAGGTGCAATCGATGTCATTTTCGTAACGCCGTTCTCCGCGGAATTCATGCAGTATCTGGATCAGGAGGAAAGGTAATATTCACCGATATTTTCTTTGAAAAATAACGCCCCTATAACCAGAAAGGAGAACTCAAAATGCAGGCCCTGTTTACCCTTACACCGGCGGAATCAAAGCGGTTGATCGGCAAAGGTATAGCGTCGCTTCCCGAGGTCAAGGATGCCGTGAAAAACGGCTACCTTCTCGTGGGGAGAGGATCCACCAATGCGTATATTCTTGAAGAAATTCTAGGCAAAAAGATCCGGAAGGAGGCCTACACGGCAGGCCAGACCATCAAAGGTGTCCTGTGCGTCCTTGGTCCGGATGAACGGATCAAGCCCATGATCTTCCATAAGGGCAAGTCGATCGAGGCAGAACCGGCTTCGGTTCTGGACAAACTTTCTCCGGGTGATATTCTGCTGAAGGGGGCCAATGCTCTCGATCATCAGGGAAATGTCGGCGTCATCATGGCAAGTCCGGTGGGCGGAACCATGGGTCAGTTTTACATGGCCATGAAAGCCAGAGGCCTGGAGGTTATCTATCCCGTGGGGCTGGAAAAAATGGTCCCCTCGGTAGAACTGGCAGCTCAGTTTGGCGGAACGCTGACCCTCGGCAAGACCATTGGCGCACGCGTCGGCATGGCCTGTGTCGCCGATGGGGTGGCGTTTACGGAAATCGATGCGCTCGAAAGCCTGTTCGACGTCGATGCCGTGCACTTCGCTTCCGGCGGGTGGGGCGGCGCCGAAGGATGCGTTACCCTGGTTGTTGAAGGCCCGGACGCAGAGGTTAAAAAATGCATCAAATTCATTGAGCAGAAAATCAAGGGAGAACCGCCGCTGCCGGCAGCAAAGAGCCCCTGCAAGACATGTGGCCTTCCCTGCAGTTTCCGGGGAAAAGATCTGAAACAACTGCCGGGCTATTTAAAGTAATCCAGGCGTTAAACTCCGCTCACAAAGCGGGCAATGATTTTAAAGACGCCTTCGTCCAGATTTTTCAGGTGGAAAAGCTGGTAGTCCGGATTCAGCGGCTCAAGGATGATTTCCTGATATTCTCCTGTTTTTTTGCTACTGATGGTCTTCAAGCGCCTGACAGTCAGATGACTGCTGCCGTTCGGATCATAGATGTTTTTGCCATAAACGAAAAGAACGGCCCCATCGAGGGAACCCCTGATATCGCTGTCAAAGACCGCGAATTGCCCATCCGATATCAGGGGTTCCATAGCCTGGCCCTCGATGCGCATGACAAACATCGATTTGTTCAGTTTTTTCCCGATTCCGGCTTCCATCCATCCCTCTTCCGCGGCATCCTTGCCCTGGACGAATTTGTCAAATGCTGATTCCATGGAATAAAAGGGCAGATACCGTGTGAAGCGTTCCTTGCGCGCAGGCGCAATGACCAGAGTCAGCCGGGGTTTTTCTTTTTGACCCCTTGTGAAATATCTGCGGACCGCGATTGCTGGAATAATTGTTTCCACTGCATTTTTGCCGCTTAATTCCGTCCATTTCCCGATCAGCTCACTACCCTCTTCCTTTATTGCCTTTTCGATCCCCTGAATCTGCTTTTGCGCTTTGCCCTCAACCTCCATCCAGAAAGGATCATCCAGGGTCGGCATGGGAAATTCATCCGGATGGATCCATGAAATCAGTTCAGAGAAGGGAAGTCCCTTTTTCCGCTGCCTGAGAATCGTTGCCCCGTCAAAACCTGCGGTTATCAGATCCTCATCGAAGAGTGTGGCGTGCCTGGATTTTGCAATATCACAGAGGGCCGCCTTGACCAGCAGCCTCTGTGCGGCCTGTGCAAGGGCAAGCCGCTCCTGTTGCCGGGCCGCCTGGCGGTTTTTCACCCTGGAATCCTCACACGCCTTCAGGAGGGCGTGAAAATGTTCTCTAGCTTTGATCTCCGATGCAGCCGGCGGAGCGTCTCCTCGAGTCAAATCCTGGAAGACCGCTTCGAGCTCCGCGACAGAACCCAGGGGCCTGGCCTGATCCGCCTCGAGGTGATAATAAACCACCAGGGGCTCCGGCGAACCGGCCTCCAATCGCAGGAGCGGCAATCTGCACGATTCCGGATTCTCCAATGCCGTCACCCCCTGCAGAAGCTCCTTTGCTTCGCGTCTGCTTCTGTCATGAGACCGACCCGTGTCATTCATGGGGAAATATTGGGTATCCTGGAGAAAGTGAAAAATAATTGTTTTCTTAATGTCCAGGCTCAGCTCCGATTTACCTGCAGATGCATCCGCCCGGCGGTCGCGAACCGGAGCTTTCCGTGGACAAAATTCAATCAAACGATCGATCACGGCTCCCGGCAGAGTCAAGCAGCGCCATCCCGGTTCCTTCCCTTCCCATAGCCGTTCAAAGTGTTGCCGGATCGCCTGCAGATAGAGGCCGCCGGGTTCCCAGGATTTATAGACCATCAGGTGTTCGTAGTTCCGATCGCGGGCGTCTGAGGATTCGCTGATGGTCCCGTAAAAACCGACCTGATTGCCCTCCGCATCGGTAAAAATCCCCAGGCGGGGTAAATCATGAGCCAGGGCTGCAGCGACGCCCGGATAATTACCGTCATTCAATGGCAGGGCGATGCGGATCTCAATTGTTTTTTCGGCGGCCATCCATCCCAGGAGTTCCAGTCTCTGACTCATCCACGGGTCTGTGACATCAAGCAAAGACAGAAATTTATCGCACAGTATCTTCTGTAATCCCTGCATTCTCCCGACGTCACCGGCATCTCCGTCCTCAAGCCCGGCGCTGACCAGCAGGCGCATGTGGCCCCTGTTCCTGATCAGTGCGTCAACACCACGGGCGCCAATGGCCAATGCGGACGCTGAAAACAAACCCGTGGTCCGGTCATAGCGGACACTGCGGGCCAGGGCAGGAAGATAGATGCCGTTGAGCCGGTCGTCAAGGGGTCCATAGGAGATACTGAAATTCAGATCGCGCAGATAGTCTGAAGACGCCAATGATTATCCCTCCACTTCCTTGAGAGCCTGATCCTGGTAGGCATGGTAAAGGCGCTGACAGAAAATGTCCCAGCGCTCACAGATCATCATGGTTGTGTCGTCCGGCTGGAGGAGGCTGGGGTATGAGACCAGCTCGGTTATTTCAGTCTTGAGCCCCTCGATAACATCGAAGTCTGCTTCCTTGAGGATGTTTTCGACGAATTCCGCCGGGCCGTACCAGCTTGACGCCCGCTGAAAATCCCGGTGCATCTGTGTCAGCAGCACATTGCGCGGTCCCTCCCAGAGCTCGTTGACGGCGGCATCCCGGTAGAGTCTCGGCAGGCACGAAAAATCTTCCATCACCCCATGACCGCCGAAAATGGACATGGCTGCGCGGATCACATCCGTTGCATCCCAGGAGGCCGCAATCTTCTGGAGCATAATGAGCTCCCGGATCTCGAACTGTTTTTTCTTCACGGCCTCCGGGTCTTCCTTCGTCATCCCGCCTTGCATGCCGTCCTCCAGTTTCAGAAATTCACCGTAGAGCTTAAAGGCAGCGGCGGTTGTCCTTTTTGTGGATTTTTCCATGGATCGCAACTGGGCCGTGACCATGGGAAATTGGCCCACCCTGAAACCGAAGGCTTCCCTGAATTCTGCGTATTTCCTTGCTTCCCGGACAGCCCGCGTCATAAAGGCGGCGCAGGACAATCCCACGGTCAAACGGGAGTACGTCAGAACAATGCCCACCACATTGGCGAGTCCCCGTGCAAGCGGGCCTACAGGATATGCGACGGCCCCGTGATAAGTGATTTCGGCTGTCGTCAGCTCGCTGGTGCCCAGCTTCCACTTGATGCGGTCTATCGTGCATCCGTTCCGAATCTCTTTCACTTTGTTCCCCGGAAGCCAGGAAGGAACGACGAAAAGGGCGATTTCTTCCGATCCGGCGGGTTTTGCTGTCACGACAGCATAGTCGGCATGTGTGGCGGAACAGAAAAACTTTGTGCCGTAAAGCTTCCAGTCATCCCCTTCCCGGACGGCTTCCAGGACGTTGGCAGGTACGTCAGACCCGCCCTGGATTTCGGACAGGTACTGAGCGCCGATTGCAAAATCGCCTTCGATTCCTTCTTTGCAGTGACGCAGAACATGTTTTGTTTCGGGGCTGTCGGCATACTTTTCCAGAATCGCAACGAGACCTTCCGTGCACGTAATAGGACAGGCGATACAGGCCTCGCCGTTCTGGTAGATCAGGTACATCTTGATGAGACGGCCCCAGGGGGACGTTCTTACGGAAAACAGGGCTTCTGAAAAGACCTCTCGCTCCATGATTTCCGTCTCCGCCGGCCTCACAATCCGGTCGATACGGTGGTGATGTCCGTCATAATGCATTATGTAGGGGCGTTTTTCTGGCCATGAAATAACTTCCGCAAATTCACGCCAACGGAAGGAAGCTTTCAGAGACATAGCCCGGGCGTTTTTATCAGCCTGCTCCCCTTGATCCCCGCTGTAATGCTTCACCACCTTCTGGATGAAGGGATCATCGGCATAATAATCTACGGCTTTACGCCACGCCAAAAAATCGTCAAAACTGTAAGGGTTATTTCTATCCGGTAATGACATCAGAACCTCCTTCAAGGATTAAATAAAAAAACAGGAATTATTCATATCATAATTCGCTGATCATCCACTATGATCTTTTCTGATAATAACACAAATTTCTTAAACAATTGAATTTCGCCAACCAGGCGTGCACCGACAGGGGCGTAACCGCTGGAGGGACGATCCCGATTTCATTTCCTTTATTTTTTTTATTTCTTCTATTGACATCTTCTATATGTTGTGGTGAAATGCACAGCATCATACCATATATTGTATTATAAAACAACCTTCATCATGCAATCGCCAAGGAGACATTCTCAATGAAAAAAAGGACTTCAAAACTTTCCATCCCCTGTCTGACCAAAAATGCCATGACCGTTCTTGAAAGACGTTACCTGAAAAGGGACATGGATGGCAATGTTCTGGAAACGCCTGCCCACATGTTCAGACGTGTTGCAAACAGCATTGCCGCCGCCGATCTGATATTCGACAAGAAAGCCGATACAGGGAAGCTGTCTGAAAAGTTTTACAATATGATGGCTGCGCTTGAATTTCTTCCCAATTCCCCGACATTGATGAACGCGGGACGGGAACTGGGCCAATTGTCCGCCTGTTTCGTCCTGCCCGTCGGGGATTCCATGGAGGAGATCTTCGATGCCGTTAAATTTACCGCGCTGATTCACAAGTCCGGCGGCGGCACGGGATTCTCCTTCTCCCGCCTGCGCCCCGCAAACGATGTGGTCATGACCACCACCGGCATTTCCAGCGGACCCATTTCCTTCATGCGCGTCTTCGATGTGGCCACGGAGACCATCAAGCAGGGCGGCACCCGCCGCGGCGCCAACATGGGCATCCTGCGGGTCGATCATCCGGACATTATGGATTTCATCATGTGCAAGGCCGATAAAAACCAGTTGAATAACTTCAACATCTCCGTCGGCCTGACGGAAGTCTTCATGGCTGCCGTCGAAAATGATGAAAACTATGAACTCATCAACCCCCGGAACGGTCATGCCGCCGGAACACAAAACGCTCGGAAGGTCTTCAGCCGGATTATCGCCCAGGCTTGGGAAAACGGGGAACCGGGCATAATCTTTCTGGATCGCCTGAACCGTGATAATCCGACGCCCCACGTGGGAATGATTGAATCGACGAATCCGTGCGGAGAGCAACCCCTTCTGCCTTATGAATCCTGCAATCTGGGATCGATCAACCTTGGTAAAATGGTCAAGAATGGCGCCATTAACTGGAAAAAACTCAAAGAGGTGATTCATGTGGCTGTCCATTTTCTGGATAACGTGGTCGAGGTCAACAAATATCCCTTGCCCCAGATTGCACAGATGACTTTCGGCAACCGGAAAATCGGCCTGGGGGTCATGGGCTGGGCGGATATGCTGATCATGCTTGGCATTCCCTACGATTCTGAGGACGCCATCCAAACGGCGCAACAAACCATGAACTTTATTAATGATCAGGGGCACACCGCGTCGCGTGAACTGGCAAAACACAGAGGAGCGTTTCCGAATTTCAAAGGTTCCCTGTTCGAAAAAAGAGGCGAACCGCCGATCCGCAATGCCACCGTCACGACCATTGCGCCGACGGGCACCATTTCCATCATTGCCAATGCCTCGTCGGGGGTGGAACCGATATTCGCTGTATCTTATGTCCGCCAAGTCATGGATAATGATATCCTCGTTGAGATCCATCCCTATTTTGAGAAAATCGCAAAGGAACGGGAGTTCTTCACGCCGGAGCTCATGCAGCGCATTGCCGAACATGGATCGCTCCAGGATATGGATGAAATCCCCGCGGACATTCGGTCGCTGTTCGTCACGGCCCACGATATTTCACCGGAGGTGCATATCGGCATGCAGGCCGCTTTCCAGAAATATACCGATAATGCCGTCAGTAAAACCGTTAACTTCTCCAATGGAGCGACCATCGATGACGTCGCCAAAGTTTACCGGCTGGCATATCAGTTGGACTGCAAAGGCGTGACTATCTACCGCGACGGTTCAAGGGACAAGCAGGTCCTCTCGATGGGAAAGTCAGAAGAAACAACATCACCGGGCGTCGTCGATGGGGAACGGAAAGTCGTAAAGCGCGAGCGTCCAAAGGTTTTGAAAGGCTGGACCTATCAGATGCAGACCGGCTGCGGACCGCTTTATGTGACCGTCAATCAGGACGACACCGGCCTCTTTGAGTTGTTCACCACGATGGGAAAGGCCGGCGGTTGTGCGGCTTCACAGAGCGAGGCCATCGGGCGCATGGTCTCGCTGGCCTGGCGCAGCGGCATTCAGGCGCGGCAAGTCATCAAACAGCTTCAGGGCATCTCCTGCCATTGTCCTTCGGGATTTGGAGAAAACAAGATTTTATCCTGCGCCGACGCGGTAGCCAAGGCCATTCAGTCCCACATGGCGGCCAATGGTTTTGGCTCTGTTCACAAAAAGGTCGCCTTGGCCAGAGGCGCTTGCCCGGATTGCGGCGGGATTGTCGAGCATGAGGGGGGGTGCGCCGTTTGCCGGCTGTGCGGCTACAGCGAATGCGCCTGATGTTTCCGCATGGGGATGGATAAAAGATGATGACGGTCCTGCTGAAGGCCGGCAGAAGCAAGCTTAATGTTATGTTTACATCCCTTTCTTGCCAGCCAAATCATAAAAAACGTCAACAGGATGCCCATGGTGAGAATCATTAACGTCATGGCGATACCGAAACGGACAGACAGATAGGCAGCCCCAACAAAGGGTGTAAGGCACCAGCGCGTGATAAGCCGTGACACTTCGCTTCTAGCAATCACCACGGCAATGGGCGGGCTTTTCTGATAATAAAATTTTACCATTTTTTGTCCCAGCTTGTAACCTAATAAATAACGATCCCGAAAATCCCTCAATACCTGCACATGCGGGTCCAGATAGGAGCCATAGGCGGCGGTAGCAATGAAGCAAGATCGCCCGCCGCCACTGCCGGAGGGAGCAGGAGGCGCCCACTCCACCCAGCTTTGAATAAGCGCCTGGTTCTGGATCACCAGACGGGGCCCGCCGTTGAACCGGACAGCACCAAAGGCGTGAACGGCGATGACGCGTATCAGGGCGGGATCGGGGAAATATTGCCAGATGGGGCTGCCGCTGTTGCCGCCGCTCGTATCGGCGTCGTAGTATATGATAAGATCTGCTTCGCTCAGGACAATGCCGGAAGAGTGCCACATAGCCAGGCTGTTTCCTTCACCCTGAACCGCCGCGGGATAGCCGGCAAGATCAATGGTCCCGGCTGCGGCAGCGTCAAAGACCAGCGGCATATAGGTGTTGATGCCAACGCTGGAAAAGGGTGTGTCAAAGAAAACGGCGGCATAGTCGTAATTGAACTGGGCGCTCGAATCATTTGTCAGGGCATCTATATATCTCTCATTCGTCTGCCAGGAAGAAGCGGGATGGGTCCCATAAGGCCGGATGACCTCGCCCCCTTCGAACCTCTGTCTTTGAGCAGGGGAGAAATCAACCTTCTTGGCATAGCCGCCCTCGTCCTTACTATAGATCATATGGCCGTTTGTCAGAACCATATAGGGAGAGACAATAAAGCCGGTCCCGCGAAATCGATTGTCGGAAGCGTAGGTATTGAGGACATAGCCGACCGTATGCCATGGATAGCCTTCCGTTGCAGTCACGCGGCTGCGGGTGTCCACTCCGATCATATCCTCCGGCTTTGACAGTGGGACCCGTTCGGGAGAAACGCCGGAACGGTTCTCCTGGCAAGGATAGGCATGAGGGGCGGGCTTGTCCGGTTCCGATGATGCGGGGGCTTCCCGGATCTGGTAATCATCGGGTAGCTTCGGGGCCGCCGGAGGGGCCCGCAAACGGGGGTCATTGGGATCGAGTACCTCTCGAACGTCTCCAACTGGCGCCTGCTCACGCCAGCGGGTGGAGTTCTCCAGCAGGGTCTTGGCCTCGCCGGTGGTTAGCCGGCGCTGTTCCGGTTTCCTCAGGAAGATGCAGAACGCTCCCTTTCCCCCGAGATCATATTCCTCCCACTTGTGGAAAACGCCGTCGATATGCTGCAGCACCACCCGGGAAGGCAGGCGATGTTCGATGCCGTCGGGGCATTCCCGGACAGCAGAAAACTCCGAGGTCTTGATTGCCTGACTCTCGAACTGGGCGCCTACCGTGGTGAACAGGAGAAAAACGGAAGCCAGAAGGATGAAGGCGACCCAAATCGGCGCCGCTCTTCTCCGGAGCAAAAAAAGCGGATGGAAATTATTAAACTCTTTTTTCATAAGGCTATCATTTATGGAAATGATTGGTCGGGGCGAGAGGATTTGAACCTCCGACATCTTGCTCCCAAAGCAAGCGCGCTACCAGGCTGCGCTACGCCCCGTTTTCCTGCCCTGCTCACTGTGCTGGAATGACGCCTTGCAGATAATTTTTAAATTGCCGGAAGGCCTGTGCCCGGTGACTGAGCTGATTTTTCAGGCCAGGCTCCAGTCGGGCAACCGTCAGTGATAATTCAGGCAGGAAAAAGACCGGATCATAACCGAAACCGCCTGTTCCCGCCTGTTCCTCGGCGATCCGGCCCTGCCATCGGCCCTCAAAATGCTCATACTGACCGCCGGGCCGGTACAAGACAAGGACACACCGAAAGGCGCCTCCCCGCTTATCCGGACTGATACCTCTGAGATCTTCCAGAAGTTTCCTGATATTTCCCGCGTCCGTGGCATCATCGCCGGCATATCTTGCCGAATAAATGCCGGGCGCACCGCCCAGGGCATCCACCTCCAAGCCCGAATCGTCTGCAAGGGCCGTCTCGCCGGTATATTCGGAAACGATCTTCGCCTTTTTCAGGGCATTCTCGAAAAAAGATTGGCCGTCTTCAAGGATGTCTGGGATATCTTTATAATCATACATGGAAAGAAGCGTGATATCCACGCCCTGCAGCAATGCCTCAACCTCTTTGATTTTCCCCATGTTTCTTGATGCGAAGACAACTTTCGTCAGTTTAGATCCCCCAGCAGTTCGACCTGCTTTTTGATCAGTTTTTCGATGCCCGCTTCGGCCAGCGCGGACATAGCGCTGAGGCGTTCGCGACTGAATGGCGCCTTTTCCGCAGTTCCCTGGATTTCGATGAAAAAGCCACGGCCGGTCATAATGACATTCATGTCCACCTCTGCATGCGAATCCTCTTCATAATCCAGATCAAGCAGGGGCTGATCAGCGACAATCCCGACACTGACCGCGGAAAGATAATCGCAGACGGGTATCCGGTCGACAACACCCTTCTTCTTCAGTTTCCGGAACAGATCCACAAGCGCCACAAAACCGCCGGTAATTGAGGCCGTCCGCGTTCCGCCGTCGGCTTGAATCACGTCACAGTCAATATAGATTGTTCTCTCGCCAAATGTATTTAAATCTGTAACGGCACGCAGCGAGCGGCCGATCAGCCTCTGAATTTCGTGGGTCCGGCCCCCGATTCTGCCGCGTGAAGATTCGCGATCGATCCGGTTCTGCGTCGACCCGGGAAGCATGGCATATTCGGATGTCAGCCACCCGCGCCCGGTATTTCGAAGAAACGCCGGGGCTTTTTCCTCAATTGTGGCCGTACAGATAACTTTTGTCTGGCCCATTTCAATCAGGACGGACCCTTCCGGGTACTTCAAAAAATCTCTGGTCATCCGGATTTCACGGATTTCATTCCACTGCCGCCCGCCGTTTCTGGTCATCAACACATTCCCTGTAATGGTTTAGAAAAACTCCCTGATGCTTTTACTCAAGGCTTCGACAATCGCCTGCTGGGTCTTTTCGTCTACGATTTTTTTCCTGTCATCCACATTCGTTGCAAAATTCATTTCCAGAACCACCGCTGCAACCGTCAATTCGCTCAGAATCGACATGGGGGCATCCCGCAGTCCCCTGCCCTTCCGGGGGAGAACTTTTTCCATGTTCCGCTGGAGGATTTGCGCAAACCGGACACTGTCATTGAGGCTTTTATTCTTGGTCATGTCCTTCAGGATCGCTTTTGAGTCCCCCTTATCCTCCGGAGCCGTTTTAAAACCGGGAAAATAAATTTCATAGCCTGTCGCTGTTTTACCAAAACCGGCGTTGATATGCAGGCTGATAAACAAGGCGCCGGCAGGTGCCGTTTTTGCGATTTTTCGCCGCTCGTCGATGGAGACGGCCTTGTCGGCTGTGCGCGTCATTCTGACGTGAATATCGGGGTTCTTTGCCAGCTCCTTCTGAAGCAGTTGCGACAGGGCCAGCGTCACCTGTTTCTCACGGACCTTGTCGGTGACGATGACGCCGCCATCCTCTCCGCCATGGGCGGCATCGATGATGACCAGTTGTTTTGGCTGACCCGATTGCGCCATCGGTAAAGAAACCGGCGTCAAAAGAATCACCAGTATTGTCAATAATGCAATACTCTTCATGGGCGTGTTAATCATTAAATATCCCTTTTTCAGACCGAGCGCCTCATAGCGCAATTTTTGAGTCCCTGTCAACCTATAAAGCTAAACGCCAGCCACCCTTTCCACCGAAATGACGCTTCTGAGCTTTTTCATGGCCGCGACGACTTCATTATACTGATTGAGATCCATAACATCCAGCTTAAAATCACAGACGACCTGCATATCATGTTGCCGAGTATCGATTTCTGCATGGCTGATGTTGATATCCAGCGTAGAGATCACGGCGCTGAGCTCTGCCAGCAGGCCTTTCTTGTCCCGGCAGACCACGCGCATGCCTACCGGATAGTTTTGTTTTTCCTTGATGCTCCAATGCACATCGATCAATCGCTCGGAATCGAACTCCTGGATATGGGGACATTGTGCCGTATGGATCGTAATTCCGCGGCCACGGGAAATAAATCCGATAATTTCGTCACCGGGGATGGGTTCGCAACATTTGGCATAACGGACCATGACATCTTCAACACCCGTCAGAGAAATCCCCGGTGTGGAAACGGCGCCCGTCTTTTTTTTTGGTTTCTCCGCCGGCACGTCCTCGCCTTTGGTGACCTCCTCCGGCAGCAGGAGACGAACCACATGCCTGGGGGAAAGTTTGCCGTAACCCACACTGACCAAGAGATCCTCCAAGGCATTCAGTTTGTATTCCTCAAGAATCTTTTTTATTTCATTTGATTTGGCAAAGGAACCGAACTTCAGATGGTGTCGCTTGAATTCCTTGTCGAGCATATCCTTTCCCAGGTCGATACTTTTGGTCCGCTCTTCTGTCTTGATCCAGTTCTTAATCTTTGACCGCGCCCGGGAGGTAACTGTATATTTTAACCAGTCTTTGCTGGGGTGATGGCCCGACTGGGTCAGGATTTCAACGGCATCACCGTTCTGAAGCTGATACTTCAGGGGGACGATATTGCGGTTGACTTTGGCGCCGATACATTGATTTCCCACGTCCGTGTGAATGCTGTAAGCGTAGTCGATCGGCGTGGCCCCCTTGGGAAAGGATTTTACATCGCCATTTGGCGTAAAGACATACACCTCGTCGGGGAACAGTGCCATCTTCAGATTAGACATAAATTCCCGGGGATTCTTAAGTTCCTGTTGCGACTCCAGCAGCTCCCGCAGCCTTTTGATCTGCTCCGCATCGTCACCCTGGGAATATTGTTTTTCCTTATATCGCCAGTGGGCGGCGATCCCCTCTTCCGCCCACTCATGCATGGCCCGCGTGCGGATCTGGATTTCCACCCTTTGACCATGAGGACCGATGACAGTGGTATGCAGGGAGCGATAATTATTGGCCTTCGGCATGGCGATATAGTCCTTGAAGCGGCCCGGCACCGGCTTCCAGCGGGCATGAACGATACTTAGCGCTTCATAACAGCTCTTTTCCTGATCGGACTCAAGGATGACCCGGAAGGCCATCAGGTCGTAGACTTCATCAAATTGGAGATGCTGTTCCTCCATTTTCTTATAGATGCTGAAAAAATGCTTTGCTCGTCCGTCCACTTCGCCCTTTAATTCAAACCGTTCCAGCTCCACCCGGATGACCCCCTTGACCTCTTCCGTATACTGGTCGCGCTTCTCCCTGGACTGGTCCACGCGCCGCGCAAGCTCCAGGTAAGCCTCCGAATGGAGATACTGAAAGGAGAGGTCCTCCAGTTCCACCCTCATCCAGTTGATCCCCAGGCGATTGGCCAGGGGTGCATAAAGCTCGATGGTTTCCTTAGCGATGTACTGCTGTCGATTCGGGGGCTGAAAGTCCAATGTCCTCATGTTGTGGATCCGGTCTGCCAGACGGACGAGCAGAATCCGGATATCCGACGACATGGCCAGCATCATTTTACGGAAATTTTCCGCCTGCCTTTCTTCCTGACTGCCAAAGGTGATTTTGCTGATCTTGGTCAGACCTTCTACCAGAAACGCCACATCTTTTCCGAACCCTTCACGGATCTGGTCAATTGTGGCCAGAGTGTCCTCGACGGTGTCGTGGAGAAAACCGGAAATGATCGTTGAAGCATCCAGCTTCATATCTGAGAGGATTCCGGCTACTTCCATTGGGTGAGTGAGGTAAGGCTGGCCGGATAACCGGACCTGCCCCTGGTGGACGGAAGCCGAAAAAATATAGGCCTTTTCGATCATCTCCTGTTCTTGTGGAGACAGATAGTCCTGGGTCTTGTCCAGAATATCGGTGATTCTCAGCATACAGGAGGCCGCATCTCTTCTTTGACGGTATGAACGATAAATGCTTCCACTTCTTCCAGGGAGAGGATTTTTACCTCTCCGGACCGTCGGAACCTGACTTCCACCCTCCCTTCGGCCAGTCGTTTCGGGCCGATGGTAACGCGCAGCGGAATGCCGATCAGATCCGCATCCATGAATTTAACACCCGCCCGTTCGTCCCGATCATCCAGAAGTACATCCAGACCTGTGGATAAAAGCTTCTGATAGAGGTCTTCTGATGTTCGCAGGACGGCTTCGTCTTTTACATTGACCGGTGTGAGAATAACCTGGTAGGGCGTCAGGGCCATCGGCCAGATAATGCCTTGTTCGTCGTAATTCTGTTCGATGCAGGCCGCCACCGTCCGGCCGATTCCAATCCCATAGCAGCCCATGACGATAATCTGTTCCTGCCCGTTCCTGTCGAGATAGCGGGCCCCCATGGCCTTTGAATATTTAGTGCCCAACTTGAACACATGGCCGACTTCGATGCCGCGAGCAAACCTGATATCGCTCAAACAGCGGGGGCAGGCGTCTCCGGCTTTGACAGACCGAAGATCAACGAAACTGTTGATCTTGACATCGCGACCGAAGTTGACATTTCTAACATGGTAATTTTCCTTGTTGGCGCCCATGACGACATTTTTCATGCTCATGAGCGAATAATCCGCCAGAATCCGGCACTTGATGCCGATGGCCCCGGCAAATCCGCGTGGAGAATTCGTGACCTCCCGGATCATGTCGTCCATGGCCAGCTCCAGCTCATTGCAGCCGAGATAATTTTTGACCTTGATTTCGTTGACTTCCTCATCGCCGCGGATCAGAATGGCCACCGCCTTGCCGTCGGCGCTGAAGACCAGGGTTTTGATCACATCCTGCGGGGTCACCTGCAAGAAGGCGCAGACCTCCTCGATGGTTCGGACATCAGGCGTGTGGACCTCCTCCAGCGGAAGAAATTCCTTCTGATCTACGGGTTTCTCCCCCGACCGCGGGACCTCGGCCTTTTCGAGGTTTGCCGCGTATTTGCAACTCGTACAATAGACCATGGCGTCTTCGCCGGAATCCGCCGTGACCAGAAATTCATGGGAAAAACTGCCGCCGATGCTTCCCGTGTCCGCCTCGACGGATCGGAATTTGAGGCCGCAGCGTGTAAATATCCTGTTGTACGCATCGAACATTTTCTGGTAACTGATTTCAGCGCCTTCCTCATCCGTATCAAAACTGTAGGCGTCTTTCATGCCGAATTCCCGGCAGCGCATGACGCCGAAGCGAGGGCGGATCTCATCGCGGAATTTGGTCTGAATCTGATAGAGATTGACCGGCAGTTGACGGTAGGATTTGACTTCATTGCGGACCAGATCGGTCACGACCTCTTCATGGGTGGGACCGAGACAGCATTCCCGATCGTTCCGGTCCCTGAATCGCAACAGTTCCTTGCCGTAGTGTGTCCAGCGTCCCGATTCCTGCCAGAGTTCCGCTGGCTGGACGGTGGGCATGAAAATCTCCTGTGCTCCGGCGCGGTTCATCTCATCGCGGACTATCTGTTCAAATTTCCGGATCACGCGGTAGCCCAGAGGCAGGTAGGAATAGACCCCGCTGGTCAACTTTCTGATCATGCCCGCCCGCAGCATCAACTGATGGCTGGTCACTTCCGCATCGGAAGGGACTTCCCTTACCGTCGGCAGGAACATTTCCGAATAACGCATCCGATCCTCTCCTTTCACTCTAAGATGTCTCCGGTTCGAGCATCTGCCGGATTTCTTCAATCAATACCGGAACAAAGTCTTCCTCCCTGATTTTTTGAATGATCCGGCCTTTCTTGAAAAGTATGCCGGATCCCCTTCCACCCGCGATTCCGATATCCGCCTCTGCCGCCTCTCCCGGTCCGTTGACCACACATCCCATCAGGGCGATCTTGAGATAAGCTTTCATGCCGGCCAATTCGCTTTCCACTGCCTGCGCAAGCTTGAAGAGGTCGATTTCGCAGCGCCCGCAGGTGGGACAGGAAATGATGTCCGGCCCGACCTTCCGGATGTTGAGCGCACGCAAGATGCCGTATGCGATCCCCATTTCCGACACGGGGTCGCCCGTCACCGATACCCGTATTGTGTCGCCAATTCCCTCGGACAGAAGCATGCCGATCCCGATGGCGGATTTAATGGCGGCATTGACCAGCGTTCCCGCCTCGGTCACCCCCAGATGCAGCGGATAATCGGACTGTTCAGAAAAGCGGCGACAGGCCTCTGTCATGGTCATCACGTCTGAAGATTTCAGGGAAATCTTTATCGCCGTAAAGGCCATCTCCTCAAACAGGGCAATGCTTCTCAACGCGCTCTCTACCAGGGCCTCCGGCTTCGGCCCGCCATATTTCGCCAGGAGATCCTTCTCCAGCGATCCCGCATTGACCCCGATCCGGATCGCCACTTCCCGATCTTTCGCCGCCCTGATGACGTCTCTGATCTTTCTTGCCTCAATGTTGCCCGGATTGATGCGAATGCCGTCCACGCCGTTTTTTATCGCTGCGAGGGCAAGACGGTGATTGAAATGAACATCGGCAATGAGGGGCGCCCGAATCTGCTTTTTAATGGCCTTCAGGGCCGCCGCCGCTTCCAGATTGGGAACGGCTACGCGGACGATTTCACAGCCGGCGTCTTCAAGGGCATTGATCTGCGCAACTGTTGCCTTGACGTTTCGTGTATCTGTACAGGTCATGGACTGCACCACCACAGGCGCCTCACCGCCCACCTGGACGCTGCCGATAAAGACCGGCCTCGTTAATTTTCTGAGGATCTGCTGTTTCAAGAAGACAATCCCATGACCAGGCTCACTCTCATTCAGGGAACGGGCCGAGGTGTGTGCATCGCAACCGTTGCATCGTCGGCTTTGCAATTTATCGAATAACCGCATCTTTGATCTATAGCGCAGTATATCACGAAGCGACCCGGCCCTTCAACACGTATTTAGGAATTGTCAGAAGCAAGTAACCTGTCCGGAGTTGTAGTACATAATCTGTCCGGTTTGATATATGGGGTGTTACGAGGAGTGCGGGTTGGATAGTTTGTTGGACAAGCGATTGCCTCAGGCGTCGGCTCGTCGAGCCCCGGTGGATAAGGTGTTCACTATTTCAGATTTGTACAGAAGGCGACACCGGCTATGAACCCTTAAAAACTACTACCCCGAGTGGAGGTAACACTAAAGAAAGCGAGTGCTCCTCCCCATGATACGGTATTGGTGTTGCCTCAACACCACCCATATTTCCCTGACCGCTGCCGCCATAGTGTTTTGCATCGCTGTTGAGAACTTCCCTCCAGAATCCTCCCTGTGGAACGCCGATACGGTAATTATAACGTGGAACCGGGGTAAAGTTGCACACTACAATAACCACATCTTCTGTGGTTTTTCCTTTTCTGGCGAAACTTATGATGCTCTTTTCCCCGTCCTTAAAATCAATCCATCGAAACCCTTCCGGTTCAAAGTCACATTCATACAGGCAGAGTTCAGATTTATATAAATAATTCAAATCCTTCATCCATTGCTGACAGCCGCGGTGATAGGGATATTCAAGCAGATGCCAGTCAAGGCTTGCCTCGTGGTACCACTCCGACCGCTGACCAAACTCGCCACCCATAAAGAGTAATTTTTTACCTGGATGTGTGTACATATAACCAAACAGCAGGCGCAGGTTGGCAAATTTCTGCCAGTCATCACCGGGCATTTTTTGCAGTAACGATCCCTTGCCGTGAACGACCTCATCGTGGGAAAGAGAAAGAACGAAATTCTCAGTAAATGCATATAACAGGCTGAATGTCAGCACATGCTGATGATATTTGCGAAAAACAGGCTCATTGGAGAAGTATTTAAGGGTATCATGCATCCATCCCATATTCCACTTCATGCCAAATCCAAGACCACCGACATAGCTGGGCCGGGAGACCATGGGCCAGGCGGTGGATTCTTCCGCTATCATCTGGACATCAGGAAATTGCCGGTACACGTGCTCATTGAGTGCTTTTAGAATATTTACAGCAGGTATGTTTTCCCGCCCGCCATATTCGTTGGGAATCCATTCGCCCTCTTTACGCGAATAATCAAGATAGAGCATGGATGCTACGGCATCAACCCGGAGGCCGTCTGCATGATACTTCTCAAGCCAGAAATGAGCGCTGCTGATTAAAAAGTTTTTTACTTCATTTCTCCCGTAGTTAAAGATATAGCTGTCCCAGTCAGGGTGAAAACCTTTTCGTGGGTCAGCATGCTCAAACAGGTGCGTGCCATCAAAATAGATAAGCCCGTAGCCATCACCAGGAAAATGTGAAGGCACCCAGTCAAGGATAACCCCGATCCCTTTCTGATGCAGGTAATCAATGAGATACATTAAATCCTGCGGTGTACCGTAGCGGCTGGAGGGAGCAAAATAACCCAGTGTCTGGTACCCCCATGAGCCGTAAAATGGGTGCTCCATTACCGGCAGCAGTTCCACATGGGTGAATCCCATATCTTTAACATAGCCAGCAAGAGTGGGCGCGAGTTCCCTGTAGGTAAGAGACCGGTTGTTTGCTTCCGGCGCCCGCCGCCAGGAGCCGAGATGCACCTCGTATACTGACATTGGCGCGTTGAGCCCGTTATGCAGGCGCCGATTCTTCATCCAGTCCGCGTCGCCCCAGCTGTAGTCAAGATCCCAGACAACAGAGGCGGGCTGAGTGGCAGTTTCCCAGAAGTAGGCAAACGGATCCCCCTTGTCATACTCGTAGGACTGATGATTGGAAACCATGTGATATTTATAAAGAGCTCCTTTTTCGACTCCGGGTATGAACCCTTCCCAGATGCCCGAGCCATCCCAGCGGACTCTGAGGCGATGGGACTGAGAATCCCAGCCATTAAAATCGCCCATGACGGTAATGCTTTTGGCATTCGGCGCCCAGACAGCAAAAAAAGCGCCTTTCTCCTGTTTCATGGTTGTGATATGGGACCCGAGCTTTTCAAAGCAGTGGAAGTGGTTTCCCTCCTTGAAAAGATGAATGTCATACTCACTCATGAGGCTTTCGCCAAGGATTACAACTTCGTTTTTTTTGGCTTTTTTTACCATGTCAGGTATTCCTCCTCTTTCAGGGAACGGTCCGGAGAATATGATTTATTCCCTTTATGGGGATGATCACCCATTCCGGGCGGTTGTTGAGCTCGTAGCCAAGTTCGTAGATAGCCTTTTCCAGAAGAAAGGTTTTAATCATGATTTCCAACTCCTCCCGGGTCTGCGGCATAAATGAAGCCGTGCCGGTTGCTCTCATGTACCCCTCAAGAAATGCACGGCATACATACAGATACCAGGGTTCAATCCACTGTTCTAAAAAAAAGGAATCCTCTTTGCGAAATGATTTATTGAGAAACAGGGTGGCATAAGCGGCATAGTGAAACGAGCGGATCATGCCCGCAACATCTCTCAAGGGTGAATACTTAAGCCGCCGCTCAGAGATTGTCCGCGCCGGTTCACCCTCAAAATCTATGATAACAAAATCCTTGCCGGTATAGAGAACCTGACCAAGGTGATAGTCGCCGTGAATCCTTGTTTTGAAAGCTGAGAGTTTGTTCTTCAGAATTTTCTGCATGCTGCTGATAATTGCATGCTTTTGTGAGCGGATGTTATTCACGTCTTCGATAAACTCCGGCGGTATCCGCTGCATATTTTTTTTAAGCGCTTGGGATACCTTCCGTACCAGGCTGTCCATCGACTGGTATCGAGATTTCTGATAGAGAAGGGTAAATGGTTCGGGAGCAAACGCCTCATCATGGGGCCCGGAACTCAATGCCAGATGCAGTTCAGCAGTCCGTCGCCCCAGCAGCGATGCCATATTGAGATACATATTGCTGATAAGCTCATGTAAAAGCGGCGGAATCTGCGCAGCGCTCACATCAAGGAGCATGGGGAGTTCAAAAGTGACGTGTCGCAGCTCATCCCGCCGCGACAGCACCCGCTCAAAATATTCCGCTACGACAGCAAGTGTGTAAGTCCACGCATCGCCCGTATTGCTCACATAGTGCTGCAGCATGGCAATGGTAATTGGTTCTGCCTGCGGCCGCCTCAGTTCAATGGCTCCTGCAAACTGCGGTATATGCGGGTAGTGTACGGTTTCGGTAAGGCGGCGCACAACCTCAGCGTCCGGATTAAGACCTTCGCCAAGCCGCCGGTAGAGCTTTAAATACAGCCGGTCGCCATAGACAACGGACGTGTTGCTCTGTTCTGCGGTGAGCAGTCTGGACGAGAGCACGGCAAGCTCTTCGTCCGGCATGAACTGTTTTGCTTTTTTCTCAGAGCAGAATACCAACTCGCCGGTTTTTGCCCTGATCCGCTTTCGTTTAATAATACCCTGCAGCAGCACCCTGCGGAATTCATCATCATAGAGGCCGTCATACAGAATTCCCTGTCCCTCTTCGCTGACCAGATGACAGATAATAGCCTTATTGCTCTCTTCTTCGCTCTTGTTGAATTGGTCTTTCAAGGCATAAGAAACCGGCAGCAGATATAATTCATGCGCGCCTTCGTTATAACTTACCTCGATAACCAGCATATGGGAGGGAGCCGGCTGTTTCTCAAAAAGCATATCTTCAATGATGCGAACCCTGATGATGGTTTTTGCCTTTGCCCCGAACCAGCGACACATGTGCAGATATCGGGGAAGCACTTTTTGCTCAAGCTGATCCCTGTGCGTCTTTGAAAAAATAAGCTCCCATGGACCGTCAACCTTTGCCTGGTCGGCTGTGATACGCGGCGGGAGGGAGAGTACCTCTTTTTTCTGCCGCAGCAGCAGCCAGTAATGACTGTGGGGTCCGAATGTAAGCTCGTAAGGCGATTTTCTGATAAGAGGGAATTTGTTTCCACTGAAAATCTCCTCGGGAATCAGTCCGGCATAGGGTGACAGGTCTATTTCAATAGCCTGGGAGAACCGTGACAGGTTGATAAAGACCAGAATTGTCTCATCCTGGTACTTTCGGGAAAATGCAAGCACCTTGGGGTTATTCGGCGAGAGAAGATTCAGGCTGCCGCGGCTGAAGGCTTTATAGCGCCTGCGCATGGCGATTACCCGTTTCATCCACCACAGCAGGGATGATAAATTTTTTTCCTGATTTTCCACATTTACTGTCTCATAATGATACTCCGGGTCGATAATTAACGGCATGTACAGCTGCTGTGGATTTGCCTTGGAGAACCCGGCATTGCGGTCCGGGTTCCACTGCATGGGCGTGCGCACACCATTGCGATCGCCCAGATAATAGTTGTCGCCCATGCCGAGTTCATCGCCGTAGTATATGACCGGGGTGCCGGGAAATGAGAAGAAAAGAATATTCATGAGTTCAATTTTTTTGCGGTTGTTCCCGAGCAGGGGCGCCAGCCGTCTGCGGATGCCGAGATTGATCTTTGCCCGCGGATCCCTGGCATAGGTGTGGTACATGTAATCCCGCTCCTCATCAGTCACCATCTCAAGGGTCAGTTCATCATGATTGCGCAAAAAAATTGCCCACTGGCAGGGATCGGGTATCGACGGAGTGGACTTGAGAATGTCTATGATCGGATAGCTGTCCTCCATCTGGATGGCCATGAACATACGGGGCATCAGAGGAAAATGGAATGCCATGTGACACTCATCACCCGCTCCGAAATAGGCGGCGGCGTCTTCCGGCCACTGGTTTGCCTCAGCCAGCAGCATTTTATTATTAAACGAAGAGTCTATATGCCCGCGTAGCGTTTTTAGAAATTCGTGCGTCTCAGGCAGATTTTCACAATTGGTACCCTCGCGTTCATACAGATAGGGCACGGCATCGAGGCGCAGGCCGTCAACGCCCATGGATAGCCAGAAATCAATCGCCTTGAACATCATCCGGTGCACGGCGGGATTATCATAATTTAGATCCGGCTGATGGGAATAGAAACGGTGCCAGTAATAGGCCTGTGCAGTGGGATCCCATCGCCAGTTTGATGCCTCGAAATCTTTGAAAATAATCCGTGCATCCTTATACCGTTCTGCCGTGTTGCTCCAAACATACATATTCCTCCAGCTTGATCCTGGTTTTGCCTGCCGGGAACGTTTGAACCACTCACTCTCGTTGGAGGTATGATTCAGCACCAGCTCGGTTATGACGCGAATTCCGCGTCGGTGAGCCGCCCGTAAAAACTCTTTAAAATCCCTCATCGTGCCGTAGTAGGGATGTACGTCAAAATAATCAGCGATATCATATCCATCGTCCCGCTGCGGTGAAGGATAGAACGGCAAAAGCCATATGGCGGTAATACCCAACCCCTCAAGATAATCGAGTTTTTGCAGAAGGCCTCTGAAATCACCCATGCCGTCGCCGGCGCTATCGTGAAACGCTTTAACATGGAGCTCATAAATGATTGCGTCTTTATACCACTGGGGGTCATTATCTGACAAAATCTCTTTCATGCAGGTGCGTTATCCTCCTCACATAAAATAGTCAAAATCCTCTTCTCTGCGCAGGCGTCGATGCACTCGAAAAATAGATGCCGGCATAACTGCAGGATTGATTTCGAAAAAATTTCTCTCTCCCTGCCACAGGTGCTTATCATTGCTGATGAGATCATGTACCAGATAGGTCTGCGCGGGGTCAATGCCCAGCTTGCCGAGGGGTATGGTCAGCCACCCGGCTTGTGCATGGAAGGGGTCAAGGTTAACCACCACAAGGATGATATTGGAGAGATCCGGGGTTGCCTTTCCATAGAACAGGAGATAATCATTATCCACATCGTAAAATTGCAGGTTCCAGGTCGTCTGCAGGGCCGGATTTTCCCGCCTGATTTTGTTGATCCGGGCAATGAGTTCCCTGATGGTTCCCGGTTTATTCCAATCCAAGTGCTTGATTTCGTATTTTTCAGAATCCAGGTACTCTTCTTTGCCTGGAAGCGCATCGGTAATACACTGTTCAAACGAAGGGCCATAGATACCATAGCTTGAAGAAAGAGTTGCTGCAAGGACCAGTTTTATCAGGAACGCGGGAGGTCCTCCATATTGGAGAAATTCCGGGAGAATATCGGGAGTGTTCGGCCAGAAATTGGGCCGGAAATACTCCCTGCATTCGGTTTGTGTAAGTTCGGTCAGATAGTCGGTTATTTCACGCTTTGTGTTTCTCCAGGTGAAGTAGGTGTAAGACTGGGTAAACCCTGCCTTGGCGAGGCGGGACATCACCTTGGGTCGGGTGAAAGCCTCTGCAAGGAAAATAACCTCAGGGCAGGCCTGCTTTATTTCTTTTATCAGCCAGTCCCAGAACGCAAACGGTTTGGTATGAGGATTATCTACTCTGAATATCCGTACCCCTTGCTCTATCCAGAACAAAATAATGCTTCTTAATTCCTCCCGGAGATCCTGCCAGTTTTCCGTTTCAAAATGGAAGGGAACGATATCCTCATACTTTTTAGGGGGGTTTTCTGCAAACTGCACAGTTCCGTCAGGCCGCTTTTTAAACCATTCAGGATGCTCTGCAAGGTAGGGGTGGTCCGGTGAGCATTGATAGGCAATATCAAGAGCTATTTCAATTCCATGTGTACCAGCCTCCTTGACCAGCTGCCTGAAATCATCAAGGGCGCCCAGTGACGGTTCAACAGCTTTATGGCCGCCGTCCGCGGAGCCGATAGCCCAAGGACTGCCGGGATCATGCTGTTCTGATGCGGGAGTATTATTTCTTCCTTTCCGGTTTACCTTCCCGATGGGGTGTATCGGGGGAAAATACAGTACATCAAACCCCAATTTTGCTATTTCCGGGAGCAGGCGTGCGCAGTCCCTGAACGTTCCCGGCATTTGCGGGTCTGCGCTGCAGGAACGGGGGAAAATTTCATACCAGGTACTGAACAGAGCCTTTGTTCTGTCGACGGTAACGGTAAGGGTTTTAGCATAGGATGCTGTGCAGGTTTTATCAGGATATGCCGCCATAAGGCGTGTTATCTCCTGATCAAGGGCACCGGAAAGGCCCTGCAAAGAATCCGATCCGGCCCGTATCAGACGAGCATATTCTCTGAGCTTTTTTTTATCCTCACGCGTTGCCCGCGCTGTAGCCCCTTCAATATATGCAGCTCCGATGAGCAAATCAACCCGGATATCCTGCCCTGCGTTTGCCTTTTTCTGTACATCCCGCTGCCAGGTATGGAAATAGTCAACCCATGCCTGCAGGGTATAGTAGTAATTGCACATCTCACGTATGTAAAACATTCCCTCCCATCGATCATTTCCTATGTGCCGCATGGATAGTTCATGCCAGCTTTTTTCACGAACTGTGCGGTACAATAATATCGCCGAGACAGCATCGTGACCGTCGGCAAATATATCTGCCTGGACAACAACCGGCTCGCCGATAGTCCGCTTGATCGGAAAGCGACCGTCATCAATTTCCGGCTTTACCGCTTCTATTGCCACGCGTATCCTGCCGTTTATTTCAGCGCTCTGTTTCATCCTGCCCCCTATTACATGAAAATATTGACCGGCAGACCTGGTGCACAGGTAATTCTTTAACGGTCATCCTGATGGCTTTCCTGTGCCCGTCCATACGTACAGGTCAATTTTTTTAACCATTCTGTGTGAACCGTGGTTAACTGCTCTGGTAGAAAACGCCACTGCCAGTTGCCCAGTGCTATCGCGGGACGATTCATCTGCGCCTCCTGCCCCAGTCCCAGCACATCCTGCAAAGGAAAAATAACCGTGTCGGCAACTGACATCATGGCAAGGCGGATGAGTTCCTCATGCACGTTTGTACTGGTAACATTTTTCCCCACGTAGCAACACAGTCTTGCTTTGTCCGGGGGCGCTGCTTCATTTTCAAACCAGCCCTTTACCGTATTGTTGTCATGCGTCCCCGTATACGCAATACAGTTTGGAACATAATTATGGGGCAGGTACGGATGAGCCGGCAAATCCTCTCCAAACGCAAACAGCAGAACCCGCATTCCAGGAAATCCAAGGCGGTTTATGATTTTTTTCACATCGTCAGTTATCAGTCCCAGATCCTCGGCAATAATGGGAACGGCAGGAAATGCTTCCTTGACCGTGGTAAAAAAATCAACGGCCGGCGCCTCCTCCCAGTGCCCGTTAATAGCAGTTGCCTCGGTTGCCGGAACTTCCCAAAATGCTACAAAACCCCTGAAGTGGTCAGTGCGCACCACATCAAAAAGGCTGAGGTTATGGGCAAGCCGCTGTATCCACCAGCGGTACCCGGTCTTCTGAAGGACGTCCCAGCGGTAAACTGGATTTCCCCAGAGCTGGCCGGTTGTGCTGAAATAGTCAGGCGGCACACCGGCGATACTGAGCGGCCGTTTGTTCTTATCCAGTTTGAAGAGGTCTGTATGTGTCCAGACATCGGCGCTGTCACAGCCGACATAGATGGGTATATCGCCAATGAGTTTTATGCCCGTCCTATTACAATAATTTTTCAAAGTATGCCACTGTTTGAAAAACAGATACTGAAGAAATTTCTCCCGTTCAAGGGCTTCTTGAAAGTCTCTGTTTATAGTTTCGATACTTTCTCTATCCCTGTCTCTAACCCCTGTCTCCCATTCCTGCCAGACTTTCCCCTGATGATGATTTTTAATCACTGTAAACAGGGCAGCATCCTCAATCCACTCCCGGTTTTGTGCACAGAATTCTTCGCAGGCTTTCTTTTCGTTACCATGGTGCTTGAAATGTTCAAACGCGCGGTTAAAAAGCCGTACCTTGTAGGGTATTACCGATGCATAATCGGTGCGCTCAGCCGTAAAGGAAGGTTTGTGTGCCACATCATCAGGCGACAGCAGCCCTTGCTCTACCAGAAGTTCAGGGCTTATGAGGAGGGTATTGCCGGCAAATGCCGAGATACTGCTGTACGGAGAATTACCACATGCCAGGTCAGTGGGATTAAGCGGTAGTATCTGCCAGTAGCTCTGGTTTGTCCGGGTAAGGAAATCAGCAAACCGGTATGCCCAGGGTCCCAGGTCACCGATACCAAACGGTGAAGGAAGTGATGTTATATGAAGAAGAATGCCGCTGCCTCGTTTATTCATGATTCTTTCCATGTATCAGTAATGACGAACTCGTAAAAGGTCGAAAAATGAGCCCCTCTCGACGGCTTCGTAAAAAGCTCCGCAGGCAAGGCGCATGGGGACATGACAGAGTCGTGTCCCCATGTAAGTGAGACATACTTAGGCGTATGCCGCAACGACGAAGGATGAAGCGCAACGCAGCATTCGGACTTTTTACAAAGCCGTCAATAATGCAACGGGGAAATGCTCCAACAGGCTACCCAGAAGAAGATTTCTCCCACCGTTGATCTGTTGGCCGGTTATAGCATCCTGCCAGAATTCAGGTGCATTGTCCGGCAATACAATGCTGGTTTCCTGCCAAACCCGTTCACCCAATGGATACACCCCGGGTTGTACCAGCATGGTGAAAAACCGCGGTACTATCGTGATGCTCCAGCGTTGATCATATGACCGTGCAAAGGCAATCACGCAATTTTTATGTTTTCCCTCTGCCATAAGCGGCAGGTATGTCCCTTTTTGGAATAGTTCTATTGCCTCATTGCGGGCTTTCAATGCACGGTAGATGAGAAAGAGTTTTGTCCGTGCGTCTTCTTTGGCGGCCAATAATTCACTGACGAGTTCCAGGAGGTTTGTCTGTGCCCTGTGTATTATGTCCTGCAGCAGGGACTGCCGTTCCTTGAAATCAACCGGACGGCGATTATCAGGATCAACAAGGTTAAATTCCCACAGCTCGGTTCCCTGGTAAAAATCCGGTATGCCCGGGCAGGTAATTTTCAACAGCGTCTGCGCCAGGGAATTAAATATGCCATAGAATGCAATTTCTTGTTGAAAAGGGATAAATTCCCTGAGAAACTGGTTTTCGGCAGATGGGGTCAGGATATTTTCAACAAACGCACTGCATGCCTCTTCATAGACGGTGTCCGGTTTAATCCATGCAGTGTGGACTTTTGCCTCCCGTACCGCCTTTATTATATACTCTTTTATCCGATCAGTGAAATGAGCTTGCCCACCACCAAACGGATATGCACCGACAAGGGTCTGGTAAAGCAGATACTCGTCATTTGCATCAGGGATATACTGGCTGTTTATTTTTCTTTTTTTCGCCCTGTTGATTTTACTCCACGATTTAATCTGTGCTTCCCACTCCCTGGTCAGTTCTGAGAGAACGTTGATGCGTGCCCTGACATCCTCGCCGCGCTTGGTATCATGGGTTGATGTGGCATTCATGGAGAGAGGAAATGTACGAAGTTTCTGTTCATTAAACTCATGGAATTCTTTTATTGAACAGCCAAACAATTGAGGGTTGCTTCCGACTTCGTTCAGGGAAATAAGCCTGTTGTAAATATACAGAAAGGTGTCTTCAAAACCCTTAGCCATAAGTGGACCAGTGTATTGTTGGAAATTCATGGCAAACGCAACCCACTCTTTTTTATCTTCCTCAGGCAGTGATCTGTCATACTGAAGGAGGAGGAACCTTTCAATGAACGAGAGCTCATATATTAGTCCCGGGGTCTTTGTTTTTGCCTTCCGGATGGCATCTTTTATGTACGCCTGGCCAGCATCGCTGTTCAATTCATCGCTGGTGTAGGTGCGATAAACCGGGAAGTGTGCCATCACCTCCACCAGGGCTCTTCTGAGACCATACAGGGTGATATCTCTGCCATGGCGGTCCTGGCTGGAGATTTTTTTCATGAACTGGGCAAGGTTGTCAATATTGCCTGCCATATGTTTACCGATGATTAAGCGCTTTCGTTCACACAATACATCCTCGTAATCAAAATACCGGTCAATAAACCGCTTGTAAACAGCACTCATTGCGGTCTTGTTATCCCTGTGGCAGAAGATGCCGTTGGCAATATTGAGAAAATCATAACCGGTTGTTCCCTGAACCGGCCAGGTTGCGGGCAGACATTCTTTTGTTGCAAGAATTTTTTCCACAACCAAGTAACTATCCCCTGCCTTGTCCCGCATCCTTTTAAGATAGGTTAGCGGATCATACAGCCCATCAATATGATCTATGCGTATTCCGTTAACACATCCTTCTGCAATAAGCCTGAATATAAGGGCATGGGTATGCTCAAAGACGGTCTCATCTTCCACCCGTATCGATATAAGATCATTGACGGTGAAAAATCTCCGGTAGTTAATTTCTTCCGCTGCTACCTTCCAGAATGAGAGTCTGAATAACTGTTTGGAAATGAACCGGTCCAACTCATTGAAGCTTTCCGGCGCTCCGGAGCTGCCGTTATAAAAGGCTATATTTTCATCAATGAATTGCTTGATGATTGGATTTTCACAATACTGATGCCAGACCATTTTCTTTGCATGGGACATCTGGGAAGTAAAACCATCAATCGCTTGTGAAGATGTTAATGTTTTAAGAAGCTGCATGGCGCCGAGAAGTTTTATAAAATTAGACTGCTGCCCGGAAAGACGCTGCTCAAGGATATTGAGATTATGCTCAAACACCTCTGCATATGATTCTATCCTGCACGGAAACCTGAGATTATAATACCTGATGCTCAGATTCCCGTCGGCATACTGCAACGTTATTTCTCCATTTTCAAGGCATTCAGCATAAAATTTCCCAAGAAATGGAGCAAGAAGTCTGCCTTTCATGCTCTCATCGGTGTGATCCCAATCAATGTCAAAATAATGAAAATACGGTGAGCGCTTTCCATGTTCCAGTACATCCACGAGCAGACTATTGTCAGAATCGAATGCCATATGATTGGGCACAATATCCTGCAGCCAGAACATGCCGTGATTTTCCACTTCTGCTCGCAGCTGCCGTAAGTCATCATACCCTCCGCAATCACTGTTAACCTGAAGTGGATCCACAATGTCATACCCGTGGGCGCTGCCTGGCCGTGCTTTAAAAACAGGTGATGCATACACGTGTGAAATACCCAATGCCGCAAGATACGGAATAACCTCCGCCGCTTCTTTGAAGTTTAAAGCCCGGTTAAACTGAAGGCGGTATGTTGCAGATGGTATGATCATCAGCCAATCCGTACCTTGAGATAATCACCGAGCATGGCGAAGCTATTAAGCCAATCCTGCGCTTCTGTGTTGTGTGCTGCCGCTTGCTTCTGCATTTCAGTCATCAGCCTTTTTCCTATTGAAAAATATATGTTCTGCGAGCGCCACAGGTCAAGTATCAGGTCAATCACCCCCATCGTTTTCAGTAAATTAATCACCTGTTGCATTATAAGAAGATTATCCGGGGATATGGACAAGTCTTCCATACATGAGTCAATCCTCCGGGTAACAATTAAACTGATCTGCGGCCTATCAAACTCAATGGACCAGTGCTTTGCCTCATGAACCAATCGTTGTAGTTTATCATAATTGCTTTCGCCGTTTTCTATAAAGGAGCGGATATCAGTATTGACTACAAACTCCAGTATTGACGAAAAATATTTGGGCAGTGGGATGTTGAGACCTTCAAGGGCGAGCATGATGGGATAGTGATGCTCATAGAGCTGGCGAAAAGCATTTTCCGTTTCGGTTCGCGCCTGAGCAAAAATTTGATAAATGATTTCGCGCTGCTCATTCTTAAACAGGTGCCAGAGTGAATAATTATGTGTTTTAAAATGGTTATCTATGCGCAAGATCACCTCGGAGAGTTCACCCCTCATGAACTTTTCATGTATGTCGTCGTGCATCTGTGAGAACGCTTCTTCCCCCATATATTCCCGGGCTCCCCCGATAATGTTGTGATCACCAAGATGCAGCACGGCAAAGCTTACCTCATTCTTTTCCAGGGTGATCGTTGACCGGATAAGAGCGCGTCCGATGGCTAACCGCTGCTTTCCCAGTTCCATCCGGTCATAAACCAGGCGCTTTGTTTCATAGGTATAAATGGTTTCGTGCTCTGAGTAATCTCTGAACAGGGAGGATACGGCATAGTGGACGGCAACCCTCAGGAGATCAAGGACTGAAGGCTTGACAGAGATCTCGTAAATTTTTGCCCCGTGCCCAAAATCAGGCATATTGCTGGGTGCTTTTTCGAGCAAATTAACAAATACCTCTTCAAGCGATATTCCGGCAATCTTCTTCGCAAGCTGAAGCGATCGTGCGGCGTACTGCAATACCTGAACAGTCTCGATCCCGGAGATCTCGTCAAAGAACCAGCCACAGCTGGTGTACATAAGCATCGCGTTCCGCTGCATTTCTAAGAGTCTAAGGATGGAGACCTTTTCTTCGGGTGTTGTTTCCCTTTTCAAATGCCGGGAAAGAAATTGTTCAGTGTTTTCAGCTGAACGGTTAAGAATAACATCTATGTAACCATCTCTTGCTCCCCAGGGATCATTAACAAAACAGATCATATTGTCTTCATACAGCAGCAACAGATTGTCTCTGAGCCAATCCATTGCACCACGCAGGGGCGCCCGCCAGTCCTGATTCCATCCCGGATGCATCCCTGAATTGCATCCGCAATTGGTCTTCCATCGCTCAACACCGTGTATGCAGCTCCATGAAGAATTTTCAAAAATTTCCACTTCATGGGTTGGAGGATATTTTTCAAGGTATTCGCCATAAATGGTGATTTTGGCAAAATTCTGGGCCTCCAAGTAATAGAGTCCGTAGGCTAACGCCATGTCGCCGTGGCGGTGATGGTGGCCATAGGTTTCTCCGTCTGTTGCAAAATGGACCAGCTGCGGCGCGTCATCATTGTCAGAAAATGTTGAAACCAGACGGCGGACAAACTGTTCACCATTGTCTAACAGACTGTTGAACGCTATTTCTTGTGATACGGGGCCATCATAAAAAAATATGCTGATGCTTCGCCCCGACGGGAGAATGCAGCGGTACGGCATTTTTGGATTTATCCGTGCCCCGCTTACATCATGCCGTTTTTTTTCACCAATTTTTTTGATTCTGCTGGCCTGATGCGGCGCGAGGATGGTGAAGGCAATGTCATGTTCCGCCAGCATATCCAGGGTCTCCAGATCAACAGCAGTCTCCGCGAGCCACATTCCTTCCGGCTTTCGTTGAAAACGGCGCTCAAAATCCTTAATTCCCCAGATGATTTGTGTACGCTTGTCCCTGTTGTTGGCCAGCGGCATAATAATGTGGTTATAGACCTGAGCAATGGATGAGCCGTGGCCTGAAAATCGCGTCCGGCTTATTTTGTCTGCCTGGAGTATGGCCTTGTAAATTTCAGGCTGATGCTTTTCCATCCATGAAAGCAGGGTGGGGCCGAAGTTGAAACTTATTTTTGAATAGTTATTGACTATATCAATAATTTTCCGGTCCGGATCAAGAATGCGAGAAGCTGTATTTGGGGCATAGCATTCCGCGGTAATCTTGCTGTTCCAGTCATGGTAAGGATAGGCGGAATCCTGTATTTCGATCTCTTCCAGCCAGGGGTTTTCCCGCGGCGGCTGGTAAAAATGTCCATGAATGCAAATATGACGGTTCATAGCGGTTATTTCCCCTCGTATAGAACAAAGCTCAGCGGCGGGACACGGTATGTGGCATCGTGCGAGAGAACATCCGGCAGCAGGGCGCCCGGCCCCATCCATCGTGAGTCTGCGGAATCAAGCAGTTTGTTCCATCTGCCTTCAGGCAAATCGATAACTGTGGTTATCTGGTCTTTGTTGAAATTCATGATGCCTAAAATCCGGCGCCCATTATAAAAACGTTCAAACGTCATAATATTATGCTCGTTGCCGGTAATTATTCGCAGGTTGCTATCATCGCATCTCAGGTCGGGCAGTTCCTTTTTCAATTTTATAAGCTGCCGGTATAAATTCAGCAATACGTTGTGATTACCAAGAGAACGGAGATCCCATTTAAGCTTGCACGTAAAAAACGTTTCCAAGGCCTGAGGGTCGGGCGGCTCCCGGCGCCATGCAAAAGAACGAAATTCATTTTTCCGCCCCTCACGAACCGCCCTGATAAGTTCTGGATCGGAATGATCAATAAAGTAGAGAAATGGTGACTCCTCGCCATATTCCTCGCCCATGAACACAAGCGGTATGCAGCGAGAGAGAAACACGGTCCCTGCGGCAAGCTTAAGGCCTTCAAAGTTGACGAGGGCGGAGAGCCGCTCGCCCAGTATCCGGTTTCCCACCTGGTCGTGATTCTGTGAATATACGACAAACTGCGATGCGTTATGGCACCGGGCAGAAGCGCCGTGACGTCTCTTGCGGTATGCTGAATATTGACCCGAGTAAACATAGCCCTCTGCAAACGCGGTCTTCAGATGGCCAATGCTTCCGAAATCAGCATAATATCCTCCCCGCTCACCGGTGAGCAGCGTGTGCAGGGAGTGGTGGAAATCGTCGCACCATTGTGCATCAATACCATGGCCGCCCACACTTCGCGGACGGATTATCCGGGGATTGTTGAGATCGCTTTCTGCAATGAGATAAAATTTTCTCCCCTGTTCGCTGGAAAATTTTTCAGTCTCCCCGGCAATCTCTTCTAAAATATGTGTCGGGCTCATATCATATATGCCGTGAATTGCATCCAGCCGGAGAGCGTCGATGTGGTAATGGCGAAACCAGAACAGGGCATTAGTGATAAAGTAATTTCTTACGCCGTCACAGTAGGCAGAATCAAAGTTGATGGCACTGCCCCACGGTGTATGATATTTTTCAGTAAAATATGGTCCAAAATCACCCAGGTAATTTCCTTCCGGACCAAGGTGGTTGTATACCACGTCAAGGATGACCGCGAGTCCGTTTTTATGGCAGGCATTGACAAGCTGTTTCAACCCATCCGGGCCGCCGTAGGAATTTTGCACGGCAAACGGATATACCCCGTCATATCCCCAGTTCCGTTCACCCGGAAACTGGGCAACCGGCATGATTTCTATGGCGGTTATCCCTAAATCTTTTAAATCATTCAACCTGTGAATAATTGCCGCGAACGTGCCCTCAGCGGTGAATGTTCCCACATGCAGTTCATAGATGATCATTTCTTCCAGGGAGATTCCCTTCCACGAAAGATCTTCCCATGTAAAATCGTGCTGATGTATTACTTCAGAGGGTCCGTGAACCCCTTGAGGCTGGGAAAAAGACGCAGGATCAGGGCGTTTGAAGGACTGTCTGAGGGAATAAAAGTAGCGGGCGCCCGGGCTGATATCGTCGGCGATAACCTTCCAGTAGCCAAGACCGTCTTGTTCCATTGAAAGCCGGCGCCGCACCGGATGAACAATTACGAGTGTTACATCCTGTAGTAATGGAGCCCATACCGTAAATTCGCAGGACCCGTCATGCCGATAATGCGCTCCTATTTGAAAATAGGAATTATTCTTGGAGTATTCATTTTGTTTGCATGTGTTCATTTTTATAACACATTATCGAAAACAGTTTATTTAACTCTCCCCAAAAACCGGACAGGGAAGTAAGGTGAATGAGAGCCTGCCGATATCCGAAGGAGATACGAGACCTTTGAAAAATGGCTTCGCCACGGCTCAAAATCTTTTTCGCTAAAGAGATGCTAAGGCTTAAATTTGATTGAAATTGATAAAGTAATATAATTTCTGGAAAGTCGAAGAATCTTTGATTCGCCGCTTGCGAACCATTTTTCATCGGTTATGCAATAATTCTCGATACAACATGGCGCGGTAATGAAAGTATATGAAGAAGGGCCTTGTACGTCAAGACATATTTGGGGATCAACCGGTCAATCGATTGGTTCAAATGATAGGTCACACTGGTAGTTGATGGTGAGTTCCTGATCTTTCCGGATGCTTTTCCTTGTCAGGTAAAGCATGACCTTACTTTCCAGATCCGGTTTGAAGGAGAGGTTGGGCGTGGCCGAACAATTATATAAACTGCCATAACCCAAGGCCAGGGCAAAATGGGAATCACCCCATTTATAGTAATAATCTGCAAGAGCTGTTTTATCAATCATATCTACGTCTTCGTCAGGAATGACAATAACCGGGGCTGCCTCCACGAGTTCGCCCTTCTTATAATTCCTTGCGGCAAAAACGCCGCGCCCCTTGCCCGCGACCTCTCTGAGATAGATGTCCATACATAGAGTCTGCGTTTTTTTATCGTCCACGCCAGCAGCAGAGGCAGAGCTGATCTTCCTTCAGGCCGATGGATTCGATCATGTCTTCAATGTGCAGATATTTGAGTGACGTCACGTTCAGGTCCCGCCGGATCCATTCAACCATATTCCGGTATTTTTCAGAACGATGATCGAGATATTCTTCGATGTTCTCGATATCCGCACCCTCAACGGCCCGGATGGCCCGCCGGGAAGCCAACTCCGACTTGGACCTTGTCGAAGAGGCAAAACTGCAGGGAAACATCAGGGGCGGACAGGCCGGACGGATATGGATTTCCCGTGCGCCATTGTCGATAAGCTTCTTGACGGTGAAGTTCTTCAGTTGCGTCCCGCGCACAATGGAATCGTCGCAGACAATCATTCGGCTATCCTTGATGACGCCACGGATCGCGTTGAGTTTCATGGTCGCCACAAGATCCCGGATGTCCTGGGAAGGCGGGGTATAGCTCCTGCCGTAACCCGGCGTATATTTCACGAGCGGACGCCGATAGGGGATACCCGATTCGATAGCATATCCAATGGCATGACCGACGCCGGAATCAGGAATCCCGGTGACAAAGTCGGCTTTAACGTCATCGTTGCGGGCCATGGCCCTGCCGCATTGCTCCCGGGCGTTTTCCACCGTAATACCCTCATAGATGGAGGATGGATCGCCCGTGTAGATCCAAAGGAAGGCGCAGACGCGTTTTTCCCTGTTTTCTCCCTTGAGGTTTTTGAGTCCCGACAGGGACAGCAGCGCGATTTCGCCCGGCCCTAAATGCTTCACGACATGGTATCCGAGGTTCGGAAAGGCGCTGACCTCAGTTGCGACGGCAAACCCCGTCTCCCCGTCACCACTTTTCTCACCGATGGACAAGGGAAAACGGCCGTATTTATCCCGGGCGGCATAGACGCCTTCGGGGGTCATGATGAGTGCGCAGATGGACCCTTCGATGGCATCCTGCATCTTGACGATGCCGTCGACAATCGAGTCGCCCTGATTGATCAATTTTGCCACAATCTCGACGGTATTGATCCCGCCCCCGGTCATTTCACTGAAAGAATATCCCCTGTCCATGAGCTCTTTCGTGAGCTGTTCCTTATTGATGATGAGACCGGTTACAGCGATCGCGAAGGTGCCGAACTTGGAACGCACGATCAGGGGCTGGGGCGATTCATCGTCGATGGCGCCGATCCCCTGATAGCCATTCATTCTTTTGTAATCCTCAACGAAGCGGGATTTGAATTGCGCCTGGCTGATGCTGTGAATGGAATTGTAAAACCCCTGATCTCCGAAAATGGACAGTCCAGCGTTTTCCGTACCCAGGTGAGAATGGTAATCCGTTCCATAAAATAACGTCTTCGGACAATCCTGCCGCGATACAACCCCGAATAAACCGCCCATGACATCCTCACAAAATGGTTACAAAGAGTATAGAAGCTTCTCTCAATCAACACACTGAAAATGTTGAAGAGTAATATGATCACCGCTACTTTAACTTCATGACGGCAGCGTGAATCCGCTCCAGTCCTTTTTCAATATTTGTCATGGACGTGGCATAGGAAAGACGGAGGTGATCGTCATGACCAAACTCTCCGCCGGGAATGACCGCCACATTCGCTTCTTCCAGCAGATAGGCGGCCCAATCGGCCGATGTCGTCAGGACTTTGTCGCCCTGCATTCTGCCGCGCAGGCCGGCAATGCTCGGAAAGACATAGAAGGCCCCCTGGGGGACCAGGCAGGTGATCCCCGGAATCGCGTTGAGTCGTTCCACGATGACGTTTCTTCTTTTTTCGAATTCCCTGACCATGGCGGTCACAACCCTCTGATCGCCGTTTAAGGCCTCTACGGAAGCCTTCTGGGCAATGGAGTTGGGGTTAGACGTATTCTGACTTTGCAGTTTCGTCACGGCGGCGATAATCTCCGCCGGTCCGGCGGCGTATCCGATCCGCCAGCCGGTCATGGCGTGCGATTTGGACAATCCGTTCACCACCACGGTCAGGTCTTTCATGGCGGGGCAAACGGATGGTAAATTCGCAAAGGGCATGCTGTCATAGAGAATTTTCTCGTAGATGTCGTCTGAAATGACCAGCACGCCTTTGCCGGCCATGACATCCGCCAGTTTCTCCAATTCCGCCGCGGTATAGGCCACGCCGCTCGGGTTGGAGGGGCTGTTGAGGATCACGGCCCGTGTCCTTTCGCCAATAGCTGCCTCCAGATGCACCGGCTGAATTTTAAAACCCTCGGAAGCTTTCGTTTTGAGGATTACCGGCTTGGCGCCGGTCAGAATTACGATATCCGGATAGGACACCCAGTATGGTGAGGGGATGATAACTTCGTCGCCTTCCTCAAAGAGCACCTGCGCAAGATTATAGAGGGTATGCTTGGCCCCGCAGGAGACAACGATCTGCGCCCGGGTATAGGTCAGTTGATTATCCCGCTGCAGCTTGCCGATGATGGCGTCTTTGAGTTCATCGATGCCGCCGACGGGGGTGTATTTTGTGAAACCCTCATCAATGGCGCGAATGGCCGCCTGCTTGACATTATCCGGTGTGTCGAAATCCGGTTCACCGGCGCCGAATCCGATGATATCACGGCCCTCTGCACACAGGGCATTGGCCTTCATGGTGATCGCCAGCGTGGGCGATGGCTTGATGGTGTTGATACGCGCTGTTAGCTTCATAATCTCAATTATTCCTAGCTCTTTATAAATCTTTGTTCAAGTCTTTCATTCACAATATCAGGCACCAGTCCCCTGACGGAACCACCCAAACTGGCCGCCTCCTTGATCAGATTGGAGCTTGTATAGAACCATTGATAGCCCGTCATGAGAAAAACCGTTTCGATGTCGCGGTTCAGGCGTCTGTTGATCAGGGCCATCTGAAACTCATACTCAAAATCCGAAACGGCCCGCAGTCCCCTGAGGATCACATTGGCACCCGCGTTTTTCACATAATCCACCAGCAGGCCGGCAGTGCAGTCAACCTGGATATGATTATCATTGATGACGGCGCGGACCAGGTCCATCCTTTCCTGAACGGTAAAGAGGGACGATTTGTTCGGGTTGTAGGCCACGACGATGATCAGTTCGTCAAACATCCTGAGCGCACGCGTGATGATGTCCACATGTCCATTCGTAATGGGATCAAAAGAACCAGGATAAACAGCAATTTTCTTCATGATAACCATCCTGTAAATGTATTTATATCTATCTATAGCTGTTCTGACAGCAGAGACGGGCCCGTTGCACCTGCAGGATACGACAGGTTGCATCCTGGTATTATCCCCGATCATTTCTCTTCTCTAAAAAAGACAGGATCGTATCGCCATACTGCCTCTGATCGGTCAGAACGAGCTGATCGGGCTCAGAAATGCTTATCGCCTCCCTGACTGAATGCTGAACAGCGAAAAGACCGTCCCTCGCCATCAGAGATCCAATCCCCGGATGCTCCAGAACCCGGCTCACGAATCCCTGTTCATAAGGCGGATCGGCAAAGAGAATATCAAAAGTGTCAGACCTCTTCGCCAGACCCTGGATCGCCTCGATGAAATCAGACCTCAGGACCTCGCTTTTGCCGGCAAAGCCGCATGCCGCAATATTTCTGGCAATAGCATCCGCTAAAACTGAATTATTTTCAACGAACACCGCTTTGAGCGCCCCCCTGCTCAGGGCTTCGAGCCCCATGTTTCCCGTCCCGGCAAAGAGGTCGAGAAAGGTTTTGCCATCGACAAAACGGATGATATTGAAGCAGGCGCCCTTGATACGGTCGGCGGTCGGCCGGACGGCAGATGACCTCGGAATGTAAAGACGCCTGCCCCGAGCCTCGCCCCCGATGATTCTCATTTATAAATAGTCCCGGACAAGAATCTCTGCAATCTGGACGGCATTGAGCGCGGCACCCTTTCTGATGTTGTCGGATACGACCCACATATTGATTCCGTTGGCGATGGATTCGTCTTCCCGGATGCGTCCCACATAAGTGTCGTCCTTGCCCTCAGCATCGATTGCCAGAGGATAACGTCTCTGCGAGGGATCGTCAACGACCGTGACTCCGGGCGCCCTGGACAACAAGTCCCTGACTTGCGCCGGGGTGATCTTCTTCTCCGTTTCGATGTTGATTGATTCGGAATGCGCATAGAAGACCGGGACCCGCACGGTTGTCGCTGTCACGGCGATGGAGGGATCGTTCATAATCTTTTTGGTCTCATTGACCATCTTCATCTCTTCTTTGGTGTAACCGTTATCAAGGAAGAGATCGATTTGAGGCAGACAGTTGAACGCGATCTGATAGGGATACACCTTGACGATCGGTTCCCGGCAGGCCAGAATGGCCCGGGTCTGGTTCTCCAGTTCGTCCACCGCTTTCTTTCCGGTTCCGGAAACCGACTGATAGGTAGAAACTACAATACGCCTGATCCGGACGGCGTCGTGTATCGGCTTTAAGGCTACAACCATCTGAATGGTCGAACAATTCGGATTGGCAATAATTCCTTTGTTCTTGTACTGGCCGATGGTTTCGGCATTGACCTCCGGCACGACCAGTGGGATGTCCGGAACCATCCGAAAGGCGCTCGAGTTGTCGATCACGACACAGCCGGCCCGGGCGGCTATCGGAGCATATTTTTCGCTGATGCTCCCACCCGCTGAAAAAAGACCGATCTGGACGCCGCCAAAGGAATCCTCATTCAGAACCTCCACCTGAACGGATTTTCCCCTGTATTCGAGAGATTTGCCGAGAGATCGCTCCGAAGCAAGCAATTTCAGTTTTTCTACGGGAAAGTTTCTTTCCTCCAGTATCCTGATCATTTCATTGCCAACGGCGCCGGTGGCGCCGACGACTGCTACAGTAAACGTTCTCATAAACTCCGACTCCTAATGATTATTGGCGTTTCCAGTACATTAAAATGGTGCGCCGCGGATATCCCGGAGTGCACCTGTATACTTTCTCATTGTGGCAGGTTTGCGAAGTGCAACCAGCAGTCTTCATCCAATGCCGCCCCGTATGAAGGACACCATCCTATTTATTTTTCGCTTGCGACTCCTCCTGATGATGAGCCTTGTTTTCATGCTCCATCCGCTTTTTCCGGCTGAGTTTGTATATCAGCCACGCCGGTCCGGAAAGGGCATAACCAAAGGAAAACGTAAAGATCATGATCTGCGGTTCCGCAATGACGATAACCAGAATCAGAACCATCAGCACAAAGGACATGAAGGGTTTCCTGGCGAAAAAATTCAGATCCTTGAAACTGTAATATTTAATGCTGCTGACCATCAGCAGGGCAACTATGGTCGTCCCGAGGAGAATGGACAGATCGTTGAACTGCCCTTCTCCATCCATTTTAAAGTAAAGCAGCACGGCTGTCGCAATCACCGAGGCGCCTGCCGGAATGGCAAGGCCGTTGAACACTTTGCTGTCGATGATCGCTGTCTGGACATTGAAGCGGGCCAACCGCAGTGCGCCGCAGGTCACAAAGAGAAACGCTGCCAGCCATCCCCATTTTCCAAAAGTCATTAACGCCCAGTGATATGACAGAATCGCCGGAGCCACGCCGAAGGCAACCAGATCGGCCAGTGAATCATATTCAGCGCCGAATTTGCTCGTGGTTCTCGTCATCCGGGCAATCCGACCGTCCAGACCGTCAAAGACAATAGCGATCAAAATTGTCCAGGCCGCAATTTCATACATTCCTTTCATGGATGCAATGATGGAATAAAAACCTGAAAAGAGGCTCGCCGTGGTGAAGAGGTTGGGCAACACATAAATCCCTTTCCTCATCTGGTCTTTGCGAAAACGGTATCTTCTCATGACAGACCTCCAATCGGCGTCTCTCCCGCCCGGACCTTGTCGCCGAGCTTCACCAGCACTGTGGTGTCGGCAGGCAGGAAAACATCTACGCGTGAGCCGAACCGGATCAGTCCGAATCGCTCACCCTTTTCAACCATCATCCCTTCGTTGACCCAACACACAATGCGCCGCGCTATCAGCCCGGCAATCTGTATCATCCCGATTGCCCGTCCATCTTTCAGACGAACGACGAGACCGTTGCGCTCGTTGTCTGAAGATGCCTTGTCCAGGTTCGCTGAAAGAAATTTTCCCTCGTAATAACGGATTGTTTCAATACGCCCGGCATAAGGGACCCGATTCACATGAACGCTGAATACATTCATGAAGATGCTGATTTTTCTATAGAGTCCCTCCATCATCTCATGATCCTGTACATCTTCGATCTTGATCACTTTTCCATCTGCCGGTGAAATGACAAGCTTCTCACCGGTCGGTGCTTTTCTTTCAGGATTACGGAAAAACCAGACGATAAAAGCCGTGATCAGAAACAGCAGGATGGCGACCCAGAGAGGCACGACAAAAAAAGAGCCGAAGGTAAAAAAGGCAGAGATCAGGATAAAAACATACCCCTCTTTCGCGATGATGCTGTCATGGCCTTGGCTCATTGCTGGTACTTATCCAGTATCCTTATTATTTTTTCCTTTTCGCGCAATTTTCGCTTTTGAATGTTCTTCTGTTCGACCTGCTCTCCGAGTGTCAGATGGCGGCGCCGGATGAATTCCTCCAGAACCTCTTCCAGCTTCCTGTGCTCGGTGACGTATCTTTTCAGCTCCTCATCCTGATGAATATACTTTTCAATTAAAAGCATTTCCACTCTGTCCATGAATACGATTCCTTCTCCCCGGCTTTCTTCTATCTAAATTCCGAAGACTTGTCAATGTCGGATGTCTTGCGGCGGAGTAGAACCTCCGCTTCCGAAGGACGCAGGTAGTATGGCGTAAATGTGAGCAGATCCAGTTGTTCTCCCCGCTCAAATTTATCCCGTGCCAGAACTGCCAGCGCCGTTGCCTTGACATGGTTCTGACGGCCTTCGGCAATACAGGCTGAAGAAGCGAAGCGGCTGAGAATCAGCGGACTGTATTTCACGGCCCCGTCCCCGAGAAAAAGGATATTCGCCTCCATTTCTTGCAGCCAGTTGTCCACATCGACGATCTGTTCTTCACGAATCTTCTCCATCCTCTTGCCCTCCGTTTGGGCATACAATGTCGTATAGACTTGATCTTTCTGAGCATCAAGCATCGGACAGATCATCCGCTTGCCGACCAGGGTTGCATTAAGCGCCAATACGTCCAGGGTTGATACCCCGATGACCGGTTTCCCTGTCGATAGAGCAAGTCCCTTGATTGTTGCTGCGCCGATGCGTAACCCCGTGAACGAACCGGGGCCGATGGTCACTGCAAAAAGATCCATATCTTCGGGTTCTAGATCGGCCAGACGGAAGACTTCTTCAATGACCGGCAAGAGGATTTCAGAATGATGGCGGCCGCTGTTGACGAAAATATCAGCCAGGATTACGTTATCCGCCATCAGTGCCGCACTGACTGTTTTCTGGGACGTATCAACGGCTAATATCTTCATGATTCGAAATCGTCTTATTTGCCGGTGAAAAACTTCGTAAAATCATCGACCGCCTTTATATTCAGGCGATCGATATCCATCATGAAAACAAATATCATGAGAATAATCAACAACACAAAACCCGCCTGATTGGCCATTTCTCGCCACTTTATACTGACCTCACTGCCCTTGACGATCTCAACGAGATAAAAAAGCAGGTGCCCCCCGTCCAGTACCGGAACAGGCAAAAGATTCAGAATCGCAAGATTGATGCTGAGCAGGGCCATGAACAGGATGAACGGAATAATCCCCTCCCTGGCTTGTGTACCGGCCATCTGGGCAATCATGATCGGCCCGCCCAAGGTTTTCGGTGAGACAACCCCTTCCACGATTTTCACGAGGCTCAGCAGCGTCAGCCTGCTGATCAGCCAGGTCTGCTTGAGGCCGGCCCAACCGGCTTCCAGTGGATTCATGCGTTCGATGACCGTTTTGGGCGACGGTGACACTCCCAGTTTGTATGAATCCACTTCTTCGCCGAAGATGTTTTTCGATTTCTGCGATTTCGGTTTGATCGTTACATCCTGCCGCATGCCGTCTCTGTTGAAGGAAATTTTCAGCGTCCTTCCCTCGCTGGCGCTGATGGTTTCGGCCAGCAGGTTCCACCGGGAAATCTTCATGCCGTCGATGGCGATGATCACATCCCCCTCTTTCAGGCCGGCTTCATAAGCTGCGGAATTTTCCTGGACTGCTCCGATTTCGCTCGTCAAAGTGGGAATGCCGACCATGTAAACGACGGCGAAAATCATGATCGCGAGCAGAAAATTAAAAGCGGGACCGGCAGCAACGATTATGATCCGCTTTAAAACTGGCTGTCTGCTGAAGGAGCGCTTCTGTTCCTCTTCCGACAATCCTTCCACATCCGATTCTCCCAGCAGTTTCACATAACCGCCCAGCGGAAAAGCGGACAGCAGATATTCGGTTTCTCCGATTTTTTTTCCGAAGATCTTCGGTCCGAATCCAAGGGAAAATTTCAAAACCCCCACGCCTGATTTTTTAGCCACGATAAAATGGCCGAATTCATGGGCAAAAATGAGTACGCCCAGCAAAACGATCATCGAAGCAATGCTGATTCCAATCAATGGTTGATCTCCTTGATAATTTTATCTGCTTCCCGCCTGGACCAACCGTCCGCTTCAAGGATTTCTTCAAGAACGGGCGACGAAAACGAACGATGGCGCGACAAGGATTCCGCAATAACAACAGGAATTTGCGTAAATGTAATTTCTTCTTTTAAAAAGGCCTCCACGGCCACCTCATTGGCGCCGTTCAAAACGACCGGCAGCGTGCCGCCGGCGCGTCCGGCATCCATCGCGAGTTTGAGGCAGGGAAACCGGCCCGGGTCGGGTTGAAAAAATTCAAGCGGCGTCGCCCTCAGAAAATCCAGAAAGACCCCATGATGGGGCATCCTCGAGGGGAATGACAGGGCATAGGCAATAGGTATCCGCATGTCGGGAATGCCCAGCTGGGCCATGACGGAACCGTCAACGAATTCAACCATCGAATGGATGACACTCTGGGGATGAACCAGCACATCGATCCGGTCCATGTCCAGACCGAACAACCATTTGGCTTCAATGATTTCAAGCCCCTTGTTCATCATGGAGGCGGAGTCTATGGTGATCTTCCGGCCCATCTCCCAGTTCGGGTGCTTCAGGGCGTCGGCGGGCGTGACCTGTTCAAGTTGCGCCATAGAAAAGGTGCGGAACGGTCCTCCGGATGCCGTCAGGATGATTCTCCGGATGTCTTGCTCCCGCTGACCGCTGAGACACTGAAAGACAGCACTGTGTTCACTGTCCACGGGCAGGATCCGAACATTCTTTTCCCGGGCTTTTTCAACGACCAGGTGTCCCGCTGTAACCAGGGTTTCCTTATTGGCAAGGGCGACGTGCTTTCCGGCGTCGAGGGCCTCCAGTGTTGGAACCAGCCCTGCGGATCCGACCATGGCCGAAATGACCATTTCCGCCTCTGAAAGGCGGGCGACCTCGCTGTACCCCGACGGCCCCCAGAGAATTTCGGTCTTACAGTCGAATGGCAGGCGCTCTTTCAATCGAATGGCATGTTCCTCGTCGATCACGGAAGCGATCATGGGACGAAACTGTTCGATCTGGGCCTTAAGGAGATCGATATTCCGTCCTGCCGCGAGGGCGACAACGCTGAATTGCATTTCATTCTGCAATACCACATTCAGGGTGTTGACACCAATGGACCCGGTAGAGCCGAGAATCGATATTTTTTTCATTTTATGACAAAGATATAATAATAGTAAACAAATGGCGCAATGAAGATCAGGCAGTCCAGCCTATCCAGGATGCCGCCGTGTCCCGGCAGGATGACGCCGGAATCCTTAACCCCGGACGCCCTTTTCATGGCCGACTCGCAGAGGTCGCCCAGTTGTCCCAGAATGCTGCCGAAAAAACCCAGGGCTGCAGCATGGACGATCGGAAGCATCGGGAAAAAGAGCTGTTTGAAGATAATACATCCTGCCGTGCTGCCGACGATCAGGCCGATGGTCCCCTCAACGGTCTTATTGGGACTGACCAGGGGCAGAAGTTTCTTTCTTCCGAAATATTTCCCCACGTAGTAGGCGGTCACATCGCCGGAAAAAGCCAGCACAAGCAGAAAAAAGATCCACAGGATCCCCTGGTCCAGACGGCGGATCAGGATGAAATAGGACATCATCAGGGGGACATACATGAACCCCAGAATCATTTTTCCGACGGTCAGGATGTCAAAATGATCATCCTTGATCCTCAAAAGGTACATAAAAAAGACAAGCAGCACCGAAAAACTAAGCAGAGCCAGCAGCAGTTGCATATTGCCGATATAAAATGTCAAAGGAATCAACAATCCGATCAGCAACCCTTGAGCCTTTTCCCAGGGATGTCCCGCTCCGAAGACAATATGGTGATATTCGTAAACACCCAGCAGAATAACCCCGATGATCACGGCGGAAAACAGGGCATCCGACCCGAAAAATATGATGGCAAAAAGCAGCGGGACAGCGACAATTGCCGTAAGCCAGCGTTTCAGGTGTGATGTCATGTTCTTTGACCTTCTTGAACCTGATCACTGGTTAAACCAAAACGCCTTTCCCGGCGCTGATATTCGGCAATCGCCTTGAAGAGTTCGTCCCGGTTGAAGTCGGGCCAGAGGACATCGGTAAAATAAAACTCTGTGTAGGCGGATTGCCAGAGCAAAAAATTACTGATACGGTATTCGCCGCTGGTGCGAATGAGCAGATCAGGATCGGGGAGGCCTGCCGTAAACAGATAACCGGAAAAAATTTCTTTTGAAATCCCCTGAAGGGACAGTTTTCCGGTCTGAACATCCAGAGCCATCTTTTTTACGGCCGTGATGATTTCATCACGGCCTCCGTAACTCAGTGCCAGATTGAGTGTCATGTTCCGATTATGCGCCGTTTTTACAATGGTTTCATGCAGGACGCTTTTAATGGGATCCTTCAAGGCCTCCGTATCGCCGATTGTCGTCAGGCGGATTCCGGTTTCAAGCAGTTCCGGGAGTTCCGAGCGCAGGTATTCTTCCAGCAGGCGCATCAGGGCATTGACTTCATTCTGCGGTCGGAGCCAGTTTTCCGTCGAGAAGGCATAGAGTGTCAAAACCTGGACGCCGATTTCCCGGCAGGACCTGACGGTCGTGCGGACCGCTTCCGCCCCTTTTTTATGTCCGGAGATACGCCCCATGGCATGCCGCCGAGCCCAGCGGCCGTTTCCATCCATGATGACAGCGATGTGGCGCGGCAGCTTCTGAAGATCAATATCACTCATCCTTAAACCGGATTTCTTATCGTTTGCATGGCCTGCATGATCATGCGTTCCTGGTTACCATAATCAACTGCAAGTTACAACAGGTCTTTAAAAAAACGGGGAGCCTCAAGGCTCCCCGTTATCTTTTGTCTGTGTGGATCAGTCCTCAGATCTGCATGATTTCCTTTTCTTTGGCAGCCAGAATCACGTCTGTCTTTGCGATATCCTTGTCCATGAGCTTTTTGACTTCCTCGTGCTGCGTGAACATCTCGTCTTCGGAAATAACATTGTCCTTTTTCAGGATCTTGAGCTTTTCATTGGCCTCCCGCCGGGCATTTCTCAATTTGATTCTGCACTCTTCCGCCGATTTCCGGACGATCTTGACCAGATCCTTCCGACGCTCTTCCGTCAGCTGCGGGATGGCAAGCCGGATCAACTTTCCATCGTTAGTCGGCATGAGCCCAAGATCCGACCTCTGGATCGCCTTCTCTATGGCTCCAATGGCACTGACATCCCAGGGTGAGATCAGGATCAAGCGGCTCTCAGGTATGGAAAGACTGGCGATCTGATTCAACGGCGTCGCTGCACCGTAATAATCAACCTTGATCCCGTCCAGCAAAGACAGGGACGCCCGCCCCGTACGGATCTTATTAAAGGATTTCTCCATTGACTGAATGGATTTTTCCATGCTTTCCTTCAGTTCCTTAAATATCGCATCCTTCATGTCTCACCTCCTACGGCTGTTCCGATGGCCTGTCCGCAAATCACACCTCTGATGTTTCCTTTTTTCAAAAGATTGAAAACCACAATGGGCAATCGATTATCACGGCACAGGGATATGGCCGTTGCATCCATTACGCTCAGGCTTTTCGTCAGGACATCGGTATAGCTTATTTTTTCGAACAATCTGGCATCGGGAAATTTCACAGGGTCGCAGTCATAAACCCCATCAACTTTCGTCGCTTTGAGAATCACATCGGCCTTGATTTCAACCGCACGGAGCGCTGCCGCCGTGTCGGTCGTAAAAAATGGATTGCCGGTCCCCCCGGCGAAGATCACCACCCTGCCCTTTTCCAAGTGCCGGACGGCCCTTCTCTGAATAAAAGGTTCGGCAACCGCCTTCATTTCAAGGGCCGACTGGACTCGCGTGACGATATTCGCGGATTCGAGGGCGCTCTGCATGACGAGACCGTTGATGACGGTCGCCAGCATTCCTGCATAATCCGCCATGGTCCGGTCCATGCCAAGGTTGCTGGCTTCCAGTCCACGGAAGATATTGCCCCCACCGACGACAATGCCCATCTGCACGCCGAGCGCGACGATCTCTTTGATCTCCCCTGCGATTTGACCCACAACCTCCGGATCAGTGCCGAAGAGGCGCTTCCCCATTAGCGCCTCGCCGCTCAGCTTCAGAAGGACTCGATGATAAGCCGGTTTTTCCATGCGTTATGATTATTCTACCTGTTAATCGAGGCCCCGTTGAAACCGCGAAAACCGCCTGATGATGATATTTTCACCGGTTTTGGCAATCATGTTGCTGATCAGGATTCCAACAGTGATATCGGTGTTTTTTATGAACTTCTGATCGACAAGGCATACATCTTCATAATATTTCTTGAGTTTCCCGTCAATAATCTTGTCCCAGATCTTCTCGGGCTTCTTTTCGGCCGTGAGTTGTTCCCGGTAAATGGATTTCTCACGTTCCAAAGCTTCCGGAGGAATTTCATCGGCCCTTACATAGACAGGATTGGAGGCTGCGACGTGCATGGCGATGTCCCTGGCCATGGATAGAAATTCTTCTGTTTTTGCCACAAAATCAGTTTCACAATTGACTTCCACCAGCACTCCGATTTTGCCGCCCATGTGAATATAAGCGGCTATCGTTCCATCTTTTGCCGCTTTGGACGAGCGCTTAGTTGCTGCAGACATCCCCTTTTTCCGTAAATAATCAATGGCCTTTTCAAAGTCGCCGCTTGCGGCTGCCAAGGCCTCTTTGCAGTCCATCATCCCTGCGCCAGTCTTGACCCGCAATTCCTTAACCATTTCTGATGTTATGTTCAATGAATATTACCTCCTTGAGTCTTTTTCATTTCCCGGGGTCTATTCGCAGGCCCGTCTATCCATCAGACAATGCTTGATGGTCATGTTCTTTTGTTTCAACGCTTTCCGGAACATCGGCCTCTGAAACATCTTCTTCCTTGCCAACTTCCGGTATACGCTTCTTGTCGCTTTCCGCCTGTAGTCGCTCTTCCAGGCGTTTCTTGCCCTCCAGGACGGCATCTGCCATTTTCGACGCAAACAGCTTGATCGCCCGGATGGCGTCGTCATTGCCGGGAATGATATAATCGATATCATCGGGATTGCAGTTCGTATCCACCATGGCGACAATCGGAATCCGTAACTTTTTCGCCTCATTGACGCCGATGAGTTCGCGTTTCGGATCGACGACGAAAAGACCGCCCGGATAGCCTTTAATGTTCCGGATGCCGCCTAAAACCTTTTCCAGCTTGTCTCTTTCTTTCTGCAACTTCAGGATTTCCTTCTTCGGAAAAGCTTTGATGCTGTCATCGGCTACCATTTTATCCAGTGTGTTCAGACGGTCGATGCTCTTCTTGATAGTTGTGAAGTTCGTCAGCATCCCGCCCAGCCATCGCTGATTCACATAAGGCATGCCGCAACGCTGCGCTTCCTCGCGGATGGATTCCTGCGACTGCTTCTTAGTCCCGACAAAGAGGAGCTCACTGCCGCCTGCAACCATCTCGACAATAAAATTATAGGCGGATTGAAAGAGAACCACTGTCTGCTGGAGATCGATGATGTAAATGCCGTTGCGCGCCCCGAAAATGTAGGGTTTCATTTTTGGATTCCATTTGTTGGTCTGGTGACCGAAATGGACCCCCGCTTCAAGTAACAACTTCATTGAAATGCTTGCCATGTTCCAAACTCCTTATTCTTAGTGTTTTTTCCGCCACCTCCGTCATTTTAACCGGTTACATTCCTTGATGAAATGCACACGCCGGTCAATCGGGAAATGTGTGAAATCTGATGATTATTAACACATACAAGGTCAGTAATCAAGATAAAAAGTCAATATTTTTACATTACGGTGAGAAAATTTTATGGTGAAAGAGCGTTTGATCAGGACATATCTATCGCAGCCATCATGTGTGGTAATGCGCATTGATCTTTACATAATCGTAGGTGAGATCCGATGTGTGAAGGCAGAACGACTTGGATCCCGCAGCGATCTGTACGCGGAGACGAAGCTCGTCCTTCCCCATGATCTGCTGCAATTTTTTGATATTCACGGAAATGCCGCATCCCCCCTTAAAAACGGGCATATCGTCAAAATAAACATCAACGGCATCAACAGGCAAGGGAATGCCGGCCGATCCGGCTGCGGCGATGATCCTGCCCCAGTTCGGGTCCTGGCCGAAACATGCGGTCTTGAAAAGATTGGAATTGGCGATAGCATAGGCAATCTTTTTTGCATCGTGGCGCGTTCGGGCGCCCTGAACCTCGATCCGGATAACTTTGGTAGCCCCCTCGCCGTCTCTTACCATGGCCTGCGACAATTCTGACAGGACACCGACGAGCATATCCTGGAATACGGGCAAAGACTGCGAGCGGTTAGTGATGACGGGATTCCCAGCCGCACCATTGGCGAGAATGATGGCCGTATCATTGGTGCTCATGCACCCATCAACCGAAATGGCATTAAAACTTTGATCGACCGCTTTCCGGAAAATCCGATCCAGGGTAACGCCATCTATGTCGGCATCAGTCATCACGTAAGCCAGCATCGTGGCCATGTGCGGCTCAATCATCCCCGCGCCCTTTGCCATGCCGCATAGCGTGATTTCCCTGGCGCCGATCCGGCCTTTCCTGATGGCGATTTTCGGAAAGCGGTCCGTGGTCATGATCGCCTCTTCCGCGTCCGAAACGCCTTCCGGCCTCAACCCCTTGATCAGCTTATCCAGACCGGATTCGATCTTTTTTACGGGAAGCCGGTGTCCGATCACACCCGTTGAGGCCACAAGAACAAGGTCATCCTGAATGTTAAGTCTTTTTGACAGGGCTGCCGACATGGCCCGCGCGTCTTTATAACCTTCCGGACCGGTTGCGGCATTGGCGTTTCCGCTGTTGGTCAAAATAGCCTGGGCAAGGCCCGATTTGATCCGTTCCATATCGAGCAGAACCGGCGCCGCCTTGAAGGCATTGGTCGTAAAAACGGCTGCGGCCTTTGCCGGCGTCGTCGAATAAATCAGGGAAAGATCCTTTTTGGGGGCTTCCTTGATGCCGGCATGGATGCCGTTGGCCAGGAATCCGGGAACCCGATATGCTTGCTGTTCGATTGTCATATATTTTCTGATTCAATGCCTTTGATGATTCTTGCCTGACTCACCCGACGCATGATCTTTTCATTTCCCACAGCACTTCTTGTATTTCTTACCACTACCGCATGAACAGGGATCATTCCGGCCGATCTTGTCCTGATCCCGCTTGACGGTCTTGGCTTCAGGCGTGTCTTCACCCCTGCTCATGATATAATCCTGCCGCTGCTTTTCCTGCATTTCTTCAAAGTCTTGCTCGCGCTGGATCTGAACACCGCACAGCTTCAGCAGCGCCTCGGCCTTGATGCGGTAGATCATTTCCATAAACATGGCATAGCCTTCCTTCTGATACTCCCGGGCAGGGTCCTTCTGTCCGTACCCCCTGAGGCCGATCCCCTCCTTAAGGTGATCCATGGCCAGCAGATGATCCTTCCACTGGTAGTCGATGGATTGCAGCATGATCATTGTCATGAGATGATGCATCAAGGCCTCGCCGAAGTTCTCCTCCTTCTTTTTCAGATGGCCTTTGACGGCGGCGATAATGGCTTCTTCGATTTCTTTTATGCCGAGACCCTTTTCCGGATCACTGAGGTTGAGCTTCAGGAAAAACTGTTTGTAAATCGCGTCATCGAGTCCCTTGAGGTTCCACTCTTCCGGGTGATGTTTTTCATCGATAAAGTCAGGGATCAGTTCTTCCACAACCTCATCGAGCATTTGCTCGACATCTGCCCACAACTGCTCGCCCCGCAGCACTTTTTTGCGCTGCTCGTAGATAACCTGCCGCTGGCGGTTCATCACGTCATCGTATTCGAGCAGATGCTTGCGCATGTCGAAGTTCTGCCCCTCCACGCGCTTCTGGGCATTTTCAATAGCTTTCGAAATCATCTTGTGCTCGATGGGCTCGTTCTCCTCGATTCCGATCTTGTCCATAATCCCGGAAATTCTCTCAGCCCCGAATATCCTGAGGAGATCGTCTTCCAGAGAGAGGTAGAACCTTGAAGAGCCTTTGTCGCCCTGTCTTCCCGAGCGCCCCCGGAGCTGGTTGTCGATGCGCCTGCTCTCATGCCGTTCCGTTCCAAGGATATGAAGGCCGCCACGATCAGCCACACCTTCTCCGAGCTTGATATCCGTACCCCGGCCCGCCATGTTCGTGGAAATCGTCACCGCACCCCTCTGGCCGGCCGCAGCGATGATTTCCGCTTCCCGTTCGTGGTGCTTGGCGTTGAGAACATGATGTTTGATCCCTGTGCGGGTTAAATATTTACTGAGCAGTTCCGATTTTTCAATGGAGATGGTCCCGACGAGAACGGGGCGCCCCGCTTCATGCATTTCCCTGATTTCCTCGATGACGGCGTTGAATTTCTCCTGTTCCGTCTTGTAGATCACATCGGTATGGTCTGTCCGGATCATGGGCATGTTTGTGGGCGCCACGAGCACTTCCAGCTTGTAGATTTTGTCGAACTCCGCCGCTTCCGTATCGGCGGTACCGGTCATGCCGGCCAGTTTCTTGTACATTCTGAAGAAATTCTGGAAGGTGATGGAAGCCAGGGTCTGGTTTTCGCGTTCAATCTTGACCTTTTCCTTGGCTTCGAGCGCCTGATGCAGACCATCGCTGTAGCGCCTGCCCGGCATCACCCGCCCCGTGAATTCATCGACAATAATAACCTCCCCATCCTTGACGACATAATCCACATCCCGCTTGAAAAGAGTATGGGCCTTGAGGCCCTGGTTGATATGGTGGAGCAGTTCGATGTTCCTGGGGTCGAAGAGGTTTTGCACCTTGAGATAGCTCTCGGCCCGCATCACGCCTTCTTCCGTCAGCACCACCGTGCGACTCTTTTCTTCAACAGTATAGTCCTTGTCCTTGCGCAGGCGGGGGATGATCTGGTTGATGCGGTAGTATTTGTCGGTCGATTCTTCGGAAGCACCGGATATGATCAGCGGCGTCCGGGCTTCATCGATCAGAATGCTGTCCACCTCATCGACAATGGCAAAATGGAAGTCCCGCTGAACATAATCTTCCAGTGTGAATTTCATATTGTCGCGCAGGTAATCAAAGCCGAATTCATTATTGGTTCCATAAGTAATATCGCAATGATAGGCCTTGCGCCGTTCTTCATCGTCCATTCCGTGGACAACCACGCCGACGCTCATGCCCAGCATGCGGTAAACAGGCCCCATCCATTCCGCATCCCGCCGGGCCAGATAATCATTAACCGTGATCAGATGGGCGCCCTTGCCTTCCAGCGCATTCAGATACAGCGGCATGGTGGCCGCCAGGGTCTTCCCTTCTCCTGTCTTCATTTCCGCAATCTTGCCTTCGTGCAGGACCAGCCCGCCCAGGATCTGAACGTCGAAAGGCCTCATGTTCACCGTTCGCCGGGCGGCTTCGCGGACAACGGCAAAGGATTCGGCCATGATGTCATCAAGCGCGGCGCCCTGGGCCAGCTTTTCCCGGAAATAGGGCGTCCTGAGTGCCAACTCGGCATCCGTCATTTTTGCAACGAACGCCTCCAGATCATTGACTTCGTGCAGAGTCAACGATAACCGCTTCATTTCTCGTTCATTCTTGCTGCCGATAAGCTTTCTAACGATGGCTCCGAACATTTCTGATCCTTTTAACAAAACCGGCAACGAAACCGGCGTTAATAAAAAACACCACAGACTCCCTGATATCGGTCGTCTGTGGCGAGCATTTATAATAAGTATTGTCCAAGGTCAAGCCGTCAATTACATGGCCCTTATTTTTTTGACGATTATAACATCTGACGGATTGGAACGTTTGAGCCTTTTTAAGTGCGGCGTCATTCTACATGGCGCCTTACACACCCCCCAGGCTGTCCAGGGGACTTTTCACGTTGAAAAAAATGTATAGCTTGATCCAGTCCACATAGGCCTGCTCGGTGCGGATGGAGTCCTGTCGTTTTACGGAGGACATCCCGGACCTGATCCATGAGCTTGATTCTGTATCTTCATCTGCGGTATTTTTGCATCCAATATAATTTTAATTTGACAGGTAGCCTATCTTATGCCGAGGCTTTTCGCAATCGGAAATGCAGAGCAGCGGTCATAGAAAGCCGCCATTAGGCGGCCTACACTATGTTCGGCTGTACGGTGAGGAAGCGCAGGTAATCACCTCCCGGCAGACCGTTCTTCCCAAAAGGTTGCTGGACAGCGGCTTTCAGGTTGATTTCCCTTCTATCGAAGAAGCAGTTACTGACTGCTTGAAATCGTAGTCACAACATTATGCGGATTTGGGATATATATCCAGGTTTTTTAAATGCTCAGAGTCGATTGGGAGAACATCGCGAACTGGATGGTATTCATTCAATTCTAAAATTAATTTCCCCTTGACGCGCGCTATAACTTATCTCTATATTATATTCACAGCTGGAAAATCATGATTACGGTTTTTTTCATCATAATTGGAGTGCGAATATTCTATGGAACAAAGCATGACACCAATAAGACCAGGGATGCCCCTCGATATCATCGATCAGAACAGGCTTATGAAATCCATGACCTATGACGTAATCAACCGCCGGATCATCATTGCCCAAACCACCCCCCCCCTGACCCAATATAACTTGAACCGGGAAATATCCCTCACCTTTCTTGTAAATAAGGATGGGCAATCTGTTCGTTATGGCGTACAGGCCAAGGTAACTGATTTCATTACCGACTACAAGCTGGCTTCCTCAGAGGTAACGGCTGTGGGTCTTGAACAGAAGACCAAGCTGGACACATACGATCTAAGGCTGGATTACCGAGTTCATCCTCCCGCCGACAGCAACATCCGTATTGAGCGGAAAGGACAAATGCTCAACATCATAGACATCTCTGCAGGTGGTTTCCAGTTCAGCTACCGGGGTGAGGATGCACCGAAAATGAAAGAGGAGTTAAAAATCGCCCTGATTATCGACGAGTCTTTTTTAGAAATATCGGCCAAGGTATTGAGGATAACGACAAATGCTTCTCGTGACCCGAATCTGCACTATGTGGGGGCAAAATTCATGGGTGGCAGTCGGGATTATGAACGGTATCTGATGAGAAAAATTCTTGAAATTCAGCGGAAGCTGATAACCGATGGCAAACACGCTTAGCCTCACCAATTATTACTGCGGCCATTATAAAGGTAAATAGGATCCGGGCAAAGCCCATATTTATACGTATGGTGATGATGTTTGATATATTTAGTTGCCGGATTAATATGTAATACGCAAGAACCGGATGAACCTCAAAAAAAACACCTCAAAAAAATAGATTGTTGTTTGACTTGACCTGCGTTAATATCCCCCGGAAAAGTAAAATAGAGATAGCGGATGCTGACAAATATATTGGGCAAATTGGGGATAACTAAATAACGGGTACCTAACCCACAGCGTTATTAAACAAAGAGGGAGGTGAAAAAGAAAGGTTTTTGAGAATTCATGTAGTTGCAAGGTATCGTATATTGTAACCCTCACGCCATGGCGGCATATTTGTGCAAAGGAGGAAAAGCCATGTGGATTCTAAGACTTAATATGACCGATGCCACTTATCGCCTGGAGGACCTGCCTCCGGCATACAAAAACCTCGCCGGCCGGGCCATGACATCAACTCTGGTATCTGATGAGGTCCCCCCACTGTGCCATCCATTAGGCCCGTTCAACAAACTCATATTTTCACCAGGAATCGTAACGGGCACTGCCGCACCGACTTCATCCCGCGTCTCGGTCGGAGCAAAATCGCCTCTCACGGGCGGGATCAAGGAGTCAAATGCGGGTTCTTCCTGGGGGGCGGGCCTCGCGAGAATGCGAATCAAGGCGCTGGTGGTTGAAGGTCAACCCCGGGATAAGAGGTTTCGGGGAGCCTGCATCATCTGGGATGCCGCCAAGGAAAAACCGAAAGTGGAATTCTTCGATGCCGCCGAATACGCCGGAAAGGACCTCTACGACGTCTATCCGAAGGTTTATGAAAAGTTCGGCAAGGGAATTTCTGTCGCAAGCTTCGGCACAGCTGCAGAACATGGTTACGGCAACGCAGGTATTTCGTTTAACGACATGACAAAGCGTCCCAGCAGGTATTCGGGCCGGGGCGGTCTGGGCTCCGTCATGGCCAGCAAAGCACTCAAGTTCATCGTGCTCAATCCGGCCGGCGCCCCGGGCGTGAGCATTGCCGACAAGGCCCTCTTCGACGAAGGCCGCAAGAAACTGCTCGAAGCATTGCAGACCCATGACATTACAAAGCCTAAAGGCGCCCTCAACACTTACGGAACGGCGGTTCTCATCAACATTTTGAATGAAGCCGGGGGATTGCCGACCCGCAATTTCTCCAGCGGACGTTTTGAAGGTGCGGCAAAGATCGCCGGGGAAGCAATCTTCGAAGGCAACAAACAGCGCCTGGGCAAGGAAGTTTACAACCACGCCTGCAGTCCCGGGTGCACCATCCAGTGTTCCAATACATGGTACAACGTCGATGGCACGGAGCGCACCTCGTGTGTGGAGTACGAGTCCGCCTGGGCTCTGGGGGCCAACTGCGGAATCGACAGCCTGGACGAGATTGCCACAATGATACAGCTCTGCAACGCGTACGGACTCGATACTATAGAAACCGGGGCAACGATCGGCGTTGCGATGGAAGCAGGCGTCGTTCCCTTCGGAGACGGCAAAGGCGCCATCCGCTTGATCGAGGAAATGGGCAAAGGGTCCGCGCTCGGGCGCACACTGGGCGGAGGCACCGAATTTGCCGGTAAGGCATACGGCGTCGTGCGCGTGCCGGCCGTGAAAGGTCAGGGCATGCCCGCGTACGAACCGCGTGCGGTGAAAGGGATGGGAATCACCTACGCCACAAGCACAATGGGGGCGGATCATACCGCAGGATACACCATCGCGCCGGAAATTCTCGGGGTGATGGGCAAGCAGGATCCTCTGTCAACGGAAGGCAAGGCGGCTTTGAGCCGGGCTTTCCAGGCCACCACGGGAGCTATCGATTCCACGGGGCACTGTCTGTTCATCGCTTTTGCCATCCTCGATATCGCCAGCGGTTATCAGGGGTTGATCGACGAGTGCAACGGCGTCCTCGGCACAAAGTGGACAGCAGATGATTTATACGCCTACGGCGCCGCGGTTATAAAGAAGGAGCGGGCGTTTAACGAAGCCGCCGGCATCGGCAAGGAAGCGGACCGCCTCCCTGAGTTTATGAAGATTGAACCATTGCCCCCTCACAATCACGTTTTTGATATTCCGGACGGCGCCCTCGATTCGGTGCATGGAGAAATGTAAACGCTTAAGAAAGCCGGACATGGCGCTTCCGGAGTTTCTGGCCTGTCCGGCTTTTCCATCTGTAGGCCCTATGCAGATCACTTTGAGAGTATATGCAACATTGTGCCGTTACGTTCCCGGAGCTGTCGCGGGTATTCCGCTTGATATTGACCTGCCCGACGGCGCCACCGTGGCGGACTTGATCGAAAAGATGGATATTCCCGCAAGAGAAGTCAAGGTTGCCTTCGTCAACGGAAGGAGGCAATCACCGGATTGGGTACTGAACCAGGGAGATGAAGCGGGTATTTTCCCTCCGGTCGGTGGGGGATAGGGTATGGAAGAGATAAACGTCGACGTCTGGTTATATGGTGATCTGGCGCGATTCGCCGGAGAGTCTTCTCAGGGAAGTTTCGCCAATTTACAGATGAACCTTCCGCCGGGAGCAACTGTGGGAGACCTGCTGACGAAATTGCGGATGGGAACTGAGGAACGGGGTTTCACATTCATCAATGGAAACCTGAGCGCCATGCCGGGAATTCAGACGGATCTCAAACACGAGCTGAAAACGGGAGACCGAGTCGCGTTCTTCCATCTGCAGAGCATGTGGCCATTCCAGTACAGACACGGTGTCTCGGTCACGGAAGAGATCCATGAAGCATTGCACGGGCAAAAAAATAAGGCCCTGCACCACACCTATAAAAAGTAGTCCAAGCATGTGCTCTCCCGCGCTGACACAGGATGAACGGTTACGCTATGTCCGCACGATGATCCTCCCGGAGGTGGGTGAGGAAGGACAGTGCAGATTGAAGACTGCCTCGGTCCTGCTCGTCGGCGCCGGGGGGCTCGGCTCTTCCGTGGCGATGCATCTCACGACGGCAGGCGTCGGCCGCATCGGTATCGTCGATCCGGATACGGTGGACCTGTCAAACCTTCAGCGGCAGGTTATCCATGATACGGGGATGATTGGCCGACTCAAGGTAGAATCCGCACGCGAGAAGCTGTTTCGCCTCAATCCGCACGTCCGCGTCGAGACTCGCGCCGACCTCTTCAGCTCCCGCAATGCAGATGAGATTTCCGCTGATTATGAAATTCTTGTTGATGGAACGGACAATTTACGCACGCGATACCTGATCAACGACCTTTGTGTGCGTACCGGCAAGACATACGTCTATGGCGCCCTCTACCGATTTGAGGGACAGGTGAGTGTTTTCGACGCCCGGAAGGGGCCGTGCTACAGATGCCTGTTCCCCGAACCACCTCCAACGGATTTCGTCGTCAATTCAGCAGAATCGGGCATATTCAGCGTGTTGCCGGGGGTCGTGGGAACGATACAGGCGTCCGAGGTTCTCAAGCTGATCCTCGGCATCGGCTCTCCTCTTTTTGGAAGGCTGTTGCTATATGATGCACTGCACATGAATTTTCAAGAGGTCATGCTGCCTAAAGATCCCGATTGCGCGATATGTGGCGCAGCACCACAGAAGTGCTATATTTAAGCCTTGCTGATGTTCACAAGCGGATCGCCGACGGCTACCTTGTCCCCTGCGGCAACGTGCAGATCTGTCACCTTGCCGGCCACTTCCGCAGTGACGTTATTGAGCATTTTCATCGCTTCGAGCACGACCAGAATCTGCCCAACCGCCACCTCCTCGCCTTCCGTGACACAGATTTCGCTGACCGTGCCCGTGATCTGGGATCTCACCTCTCCCGCTTTGGCCGCCGCCTCGATTTCCTTGAGGGACAAGACGGCCTTTTTCCTACCGGGACCTTCCTCCTGGTCCATCTCGGTGATGATCGGCTCCGGATGGTGATCGATAATCAGATATGTGGTCGCATCGCCGGCTTTGGTCCGTCGCTGCGGACCGATTTCAATGGAATGCAGTTGGCCGAAAACATCCGGCACTTCGAACTTTTCTCCAAGGTTGAAGCCGCCCTTCCGGAACCAGATCTTTGGCGAAAGCACCCATGTTTTTCCATGTTTCGCTTCAAATTTGAAGAAATCCACGGCATCGTTGGGATGTTGGAGGTAGAGCACGAGTTCATCCTCGGAAGCGGCCCGTCCCAGGCGATGTTCCAGAACTTTCCTTTCCACGTTGATATCGATATCTTCAATCTTCTGATAGCAGGTGTCGCATTCAACGATTTCTTTCCATTCGGAGCCGAAAACAGCGGCGTAAATTTCATCGGCAGGCCGGTAGAAGGGAAACTCGCCGTAGCGGCCAAGTAGCAGATTCTTCAGATCGTCGCTGACGTCCCTGTAACGAACCCCTTTGAGGACATTGTTGACGGCCGTGGTCCAGAGAATCTGGGAACCCGGCGTGACGCTCCACCAGTTCCCCAGGTCAAGCTGTACCCGCGGCAGCTCTCTCTGAAGGATTTCCGGCATGCGATGCAGGAAATCTCCCTTAACGGCCTGCTCAAAGCTGGACCCGGTCGCGCCGCCCGGCAGCTTGTGGATTTGCGCCGATGGATCAAAACCCAGAAACTGGGATTCAAAATCCTTGTAATGCTCTCTTTCGGGCCTCAGGACGTTGGAGGTATCGATGACGGCCTGGCGGTCAATTCCAGCGGCGTGATAGCCCTCGTCATTGAGCAGATCCAGTACGGTCAGAAGCGGCGGCGGCCCGTAAAAACCCGTAAAGGCATGGTCGCTGGCATCGGCGATCTTTGCCCCTTTGCGGACAGCCTCGACAATGCGTCCAATATCGCCGCCGTCCGTGTTGTGACCGTGGTAATGAATGATCAGTCCGGGATATTTTTGCAGAATCGCCTCGACGAGTTCGCCGATCATTCTGGGCGTTCCCAGTCCGCCATGATTCTTGATGCATAAAATGATGTCTTCGCCGGTTACGTCCAGAATCTGCCCCACCTTGCCGACATAGAATTCATTGGTATGTTCCTTGCCCGTGGAAAAACAAATGGACGGCTCGAGGATCCTGCCGGATTTTTTTACCTCCTCAAATACCGGGATCATATTGGGGATGTGGTTCAGAAAATCGAAGACCCGCCATACATGCACATAGCGGGCAAAACTCTGGACCGTCGCCCGGACAACATTTTCCGGATAGGGCCGGTATCCGAACAGATTGATCCCCCGGCAAAGCGTCTGAAAAAGCGTATCCGGCATGCTTTGACTGAGCACTTCCAGCTTTTCAAGCGGATTGATCTGCTTGCGCAGCATATCGACATGTACGCTGGCCCCGCCGGTGATTTCAATGGAGAAATAACCCGCGTCATTGCGTGGCTTGGCTGCGAGAAGCTGCGTATGGGGCATAATCCGGTTCTTGAAGTCCGACTGCGAGAGATCCCTTTCCGTGTTGGTCAGGAAAAAACCTTTCTGCGCCCGGATCTTGTCGAGGACATAAGGCACGCCTTTGTCCGTTAATTCCCTCGGCTTGATTCTTTCATCCATAAGGTGTGATAACATATTCATAATGGTTCGATCCTGTTCCTCTTTAATCTACCATGATGTTATTTCATGGCGCCATCCGCTACCCGGTCTTGCCTGATCCATTTCCTCAAGCGGCATAGGGATTAACCTTTTTGGTATGTATTTCCGCAATGAGCTTCGCCAGTTTCGCCACTTCGCGCTCCGGCTCAGGATAATTGAAAATCCCCGAGTGTGTTTCGATGTATCCCGTGTCAAAGCGGCCCGCCTGAAAGTCGGGCTCCTCGCAGACTGAAAGATAGAAAGGAATGGTCGTCTTGGGACCGACAATGACAAATCCGTTCAAAGCCCGCTTTAAACGCTGCAGGGCCTGCTTCCAATCATAGCCGCGGATCGTCATTTTGACGAGCAGTGAATCATAATCCATCGGAATCTTGTACCCCTGATACACAGCTCCGTCGAGCCTGACCCCCGGTCCGCCGGGCGACTGGTAAACGGCAACACGCTTTCCGCCTTCAGGCATGAAGTTGTTTTTCGGGTCTTCGGCATTGATTCTGACCTGAACGGCTTTGCCCAGCAGGGTTACACGATTTTCAGGGATATTGAGGGCCTGTCCTTCGGCAATCCAGATCTGCTGGCGGACGATGTCAATCCCTGTGAGTTCCTCCGTCACCGTATGCTCTACCTGCAGGCGCGTGTTCATTTCCATGAACCAGAACTCATGGGTTTTCGAATCGACAAGAAACTCAACCGTGCCGGCATTGATGTACCCGGCTTCCCGAGATGCCTTGATCGCACAATCGTACATGGCCTCCAGCACGCCCTTCGGCAGATCGGCGGGCGCTATTTCGAGAAGTTTCTGGTGCCGCCGCTGGATTGAGCAGTCACGGGAACCCAGATGAATCGTGTTCCCGTGATGATCCGCCAGGATCTGGATTTCCACGTGACGGGGCGATGCGATGAATTTTTCCATATAGATGTTTTCATCGTTGAAGGCCGACTGAGCCTCCGCCCTGGCCAGGGGCAACTGCACGATGAGGTCCGCATCGTCGATCACCTTGCGGATGCCTCGTCCTCCGCCCCCAGAAGATGCCTTCAGCATGACGGGATAACTATATTTGTTGGCAAAGGCAAAGGCCTCATTAATCCCGGCGCTTCCGCGGGCAAGGTCGCCCGTGCCGGGAATTGAGGGGATGCCGGCCTGCTCGACGATCTTTCTCGCCACCACCTTGTTGCCCATCTCCCGGATGGCCTGTGGGGGGGGACCGATAAAGGTAATGCCTGCTTTCTGACAGGCCTCTGAAAAATCAGCGCTCTCTGCGAGGAATCCGTAGCCCGGGTGAATCGCGTCGGCGCCCGCTTTTCCGGCCGCCCAGATAATTTTTTCGATATCCAGGTAATCCCTGCGCGGGCCGTCGCCAATCATAATGGCATCATTTGCCAGCCGGACATAGTAGGCCTCGCGATCCGGTTTTTCATAAATGACAACCGCATCGAGTCCCATCTCATGAACCGTTCTCATAATCCGAAGGGCAATTTCACCCCGGTTTGCAATCAAGACCTTCTTGATTTTTTTTATCTTCACTTCCATTTTGACCTTCCTGTTTGATCCTATCCGCTGTATTGAGATATCTGGACCGCACGACCGATGATGGCAGTTTTGGCGGTTTACGAATTGCGCCCCGACAATAGGGCAATCTTATTACCGATAACAAACGATTATGTCAACCCAATTGTGCGATCTGGTCCGTTAGAATTGTCTTGACTTTAAAAGAGCGGATAAGCTAAACAGCACACCCGCACAAAAAGCGTATCTGCTGCATAAAAAAGGAGCATCCATGGCAAAGTATGACTCGAAATCGTTAAGGAATGTGGCCATCATCGGACATGGCGGTACCGGGAAGACGTCCCTTTGTGAATCATTTCTTTATATTGCCGGGAAATCGGACAGACCGGGCCGCGTGGACGATGGAACCTCCAGCATGGATTACGAACCGGAAGAGCAGAAACGGCACATCTCCATCAGCGCCGCGACAAATTATTTTGACTGGGACAAGCACAAAATCAATATTATTGACACGCCGGGTGATTCCAACTTTGCCTATGACACCAAAAGCTGCCTTCGCATTACCGATGGCGCCATTGTCGTGATTGACGCGGTGGGCGGGGTCGAATTCCAGACCCAGAAGGTCTGGGAGTACGCCGATGAATTCAATCTCCCGCGGATCATTTATATTAACCGGATGGACCGGGAGCGGGCCGATTTCTTCAAAACGATGGACAGCATCAAGGAAAAACTGGGGAAGAAGGCAACGCCGCTTTTCCTTCCCCTCGGCAAAGAAGACCATTTCAAGGGCGTTGTGGACCTGTTGTCCATGAAGGCCTACACCTTCGATGATCCCAAAGGGGGCTACAAGAGCATAGATATTCCTGATGATATGGCCGATCAGGCAAAATCCTACCGGGAAATGATGGTGGAAGATATTGCGGAATGCGACGAAGCTCTCATGGATAAATATCTTGAGAACGGCGAGCTTTCTCTGGAAGAGATCAAAGCCGGCCTCCGCAAAGGCGTGATTTCCGGCGCCCTGTTGCCGGTGATCTGCGGTTCCGCGACGAAATATATCGGGTTGGCCCCCCTGATGGATATGATTGTGCAGGTTATGCCTTCGCCCGTGGACCGCGGTCCCGTAAAGGGCAAGAAACCTGGGACGGATAACGTGGAAGAACGTTTGCCGGAAGAAACGGCGCCCTTCGCCGCCATGGTTTACAAAACCATCGCCGATCCCTATGCAGGCCGGTTGACCCTTTTCCGGGTCTATTCCGGAACGCTAAGCACCGAAGGGGTTATCTATAACTCCTCCCGGAAAAGTCACGAACGGTTCAGCAGCACTTTCTTCCTGGAGGGAAAGAACCAGAAACCGGCGGAGTCCCTGGTTCCAGGCGACATCGCCGCCGTGGCCAAGCTCAAGGAAACAGCGACGGGCGATACCATCTCCAACGAAAAAGCGCCGATCGTTTTTGAAAAACTGGCTCCCCTGCCAACGATCATGTCTTTTGCCATCGAACCCAAATCCCGCGGCGACGAGGAAAAAATCGTCTCTTCCATTCACCGGCTGACCGAGGAAGATCCGACGCTGACCTTCCACAGAAACGCTCAGACCAGGGAAATGATCCTCTCCGGCATGGGACAGATTCACATTGAAGTGGCCGTCGAAAAAATGAAACGTAAATTCGGGGTGGAGGTCAATTTGAACATCCCCAAGGTACCCTATAAGGAAACCATCAAGGCAAAAACCAATGTGCAGGGACGTTACAAGAAGCAATCTGGCGGCCGGGGACAGTTCGGCGACTGCTGGCTGGATATTGAACCCCTGCCCCGGGGCGGCGGCTTTGAATTTGTGGACAAGATCGTAGGCGGCGTCATTCCCGGGCAATACCGTCCCGCTGTGGAAAAGGGTATCGTCGAAGCCATGGAGGAAGGCGTTCTGGCGGGTTATCCCACAGTGGATATGAAAGTATCTCTGGTGGATGGCTCCTACCATACGGTCGATTCATCGGAAATGGCCTTCAAGATTGCAGGTTCCATGGGATTCAAGAAAGGCGTGCTCGCCTGCCAGCCGACCCTGCTGGAACCCATTGTCACCATAGATATCGAAATCCCCGATGAATACCTGGGAGATGTCATCGGCGATCTGAACAGCCGGCGGGGGCGCGTTCAGGGTATGGATACCAAAGGGACCCATCAGATCGTCAAGGGCCAGGTGCCTTTGGCCGAAATTCTGAAATATGCGCCGGATCTGCGATCCATGACAAGCGGCCGGGGAACGTTTACCTATACCCACTCCCATTATGAAGAAGTGCCGCCCTTTATTGCCGAAAAAATCATTGCGGCATACAAGGCTAAAAAAGAAGAAGATTGACGTATTTTTTCATTTCGGGGTTAAAGCACAGGACAATGATCAAAGCCGGCGTCATTACCGTCAGCGATAAAGGTTCAGCGGGACAACGGGAAGATCAGAGCGGCCCGGAGGTTGAAAGGATTCTCAAAACAATCGGGATTGCAGTCATCCATCGAGCTGTCGTCCCCGATGAAATTCATGAGATCCGGGACATTCTCGTTGCCCTTGCCGATGATCACAAGATTGACCTGATTGTCACCACGGGGGGCACCGGCGTCGCGCCACGGGATGTGACACCGGATGCAACTCTCGGCGTCATCGACAGAGAAGTTCCCGGTATGGCGGAAGCCATGCGCCGGGAGAGCCATAAAATCACCCCCCATGCCCTGATCTCCAGGGCCGTCGCAGGCATCAGAGGCCAAACGCTGATCATCAATTTGCCGGGCAGTCCCAAAGGCGTGCGAGAGAACCTTGCCGTCCTTTTGCCGGCCTTGCCCCATGCCATCGAAAAAATCAAGGGAGACGAACGGGAGTGTGCTGTCTGAGAAACTCAATGGCCATTGCCCGATGGGCGCCGGGCCAGTAGATTTTGCCACAGTCCGGACATCTTTGGAACAGACCGGCGGCGTGATAGACATAATCAGGAACTAACCCTTCCACATCGCGCATGAGAACCTTCTCCAGCAGGGCATTACAGCGTGCACAGCGCCTGTAGAATCGTTCCATATCCACACACATGCCCGTTTTTTCAATCACTTCAGCCAGTTGCCATCGGACATGGTCGTGCTCGATGACCACGAGGCGACCACTGAACTGCCGGTTGGCCATATCCCGCTTCCGTGTCAGGACAATCCGGTTCTCCTGTTGCGCCCTTCTTAAAAAATCCCGGTTCACGTCCCCCCGGTCAAAGAGGGTGTCATAGCCCAGAATTCTGAGCCAGCGGGCCAATGTTCCCAGATTGACATCGGTTGTAAATTTCAAGTCGGACGACTTTATATCAACCATGGGATGATTCTGAAACGGGCGGCGAGCGGAACCGGAGCGATCTATCATGGCGGGTGTGGTCGATGGATCAGTCTCTGTCAGATTTTGATGATTGGGGAGCTTCAATGATGGACGGCACATCATTCGCTTTGAGGTCCCGTCTTAATTCCCGGATGGTTTTGTTCAATTTATTGATCGTCCGGCTGAGCCGGAAACGCTCGACTATCCCCATGAAACCGGCAAAAACAACGCCGGCAAGAAAAGTGACAAACAACAGGAGGTAAGTTTCTATGGTGATGCGATAATCCAGATACTGAAGTGAGACAGGGGCGGTGTTCTCCAAAGAGAAGGTAATGATAAAAAGCATAATGAGCATCACGATAATCGTGTAAATGATTTTCATCTCAATCCTCCTGCTGAAATTTACGGAAACAGGGCAGGAGGTGATCCCGGGTTGTTAAAATATCTTCCGGAATCACGCGTATTTTTCCCACCGTGCTCATGAAGTTGGTATCGCCGCCCCACCGGGGAATCACGTGGGCATGCAGATGATCATCAATGCCCGCACCGGCTGCTTTCCCCAGATTCATGCCGATGTTGAAACCGTGAGGCTGCATCGCTTCCTTTAACGACCTGACGGAAAGCTCAATCAGGTCTAACATCTCTATCTTTTCAGCTACTTGCAGATCTTCAATCTCGCTCAGGTGGCGATAGGGAATAATCATGAGATGACCGCTTATATAGGGATAGAGGTTCATCATCACGAAAGCTGTTTTTCCCTCATACAGGATAAAATCGTCCTGACGGATGGAATCCCTGCAGAAAACACATCCTTCCGGTTTCCCGCCCTTAATGTAAGTCATGCGCCAAGGCGCATAAATGGACTGCATTATTTCCTCCGTCCGGATGATCATAAAACCACAGCGTTCCAGTCTCAAACGCTGTACCTCGTATCATGAGGCACCCTGAAAAAACAAGATTTTTTTAAAACGACACCGGGAAATCCTTATGGGAACGTCAGGGGCTTGAACAAAAAACGGATCAATTCTGTTGACGTCGGCCGGTTATTATGTTTGAAATGGGACACATGGAGGCATCTTGCCTCTCGTCGCAGCCGTCGGCTGAGGTTTATCGCGGGTATAACGTAGAAAGGCGCTCCAGGAAGACTGGGGGCCGAGTCCTGAGAAGAGAGGGATTTCTATCATGATCGAAGCGACACTGAACAAGCTGGCCGAGCACATTCTCGGACTGGATGAAGCGTCCCTTGTCTCGCTCTGGGAGAAATACAAAACGCGGGCGGAAAATTTTGAAATTTCAAAAGAATGGGAAAAAGCCGTTATTATCTTCTTTATCATCAATGCCGTCCGGGCCAAGAACCAGATGTTCAATGAACAAATCCAGCAGCGCCAGCAGCAGCAACCCGAACCTGAGCAGGCGGCAAGACGTCCTCATGGGAAACCGGAACTGAGAAGGGTAAAATGACGACCTCTGCCGCAGCCCTTCAGCGCATCGAAAATCTCCGGTCCCTGATCCGATACCACAATCGTCGTTATTACCAGATGGACGATCCGGAGATATCCGATTTTCAGTACGATCAGTTGATGCAGGAGCTGATTGCGTTAGAGCTGGTCCATCCCGATCTCATCACACCGGATTCTCCGACCCGGCGCATAGGCGCGGCCCCCCTGGAAAAATTCGAGCCATTCCGGCATGACACACCCATGCTGAGCCTGGCTAACGCTTTTTCCGAAACGGATATCCGCGATTTTGACAGTCGGATCAGGCGCATGCTTGGACGGACGGATGCGATCCGGTTTGTTGCAGAGCCGAAACTGGACGGCGTGGCGGTGAATCTGGTTTATGAACGCGGCGTCTTCAAGGCCGGCGCCACACGGGGGGATGGTGCCGTTGGGGAAGATGTCACACAGAATCTGAGAACCATTCAGACACTTCCCCTGATGCTTGATTCCGCGAAAGGAATCCCCGCACGTAATCTCGAACGCGTAGAGGTTCGCGGGGAGGTCTATATTGAACGGGAGGCGTTCAAAGGGCTCAACCGCCGCCGTCTTGAGAGCGGCGAGCCGCCCTTTGCCAATCCCCGGAATGCCGCTGCCGGCGCGCTGCGTCAGCTTGATTCCCGGATCACGGCCCAAAGACCTCTCAACATTTTCTGCTATGCCGTCGGCCAGATCCGGGGGCTGCGCTTGCAGAGTCAGCGGGAAGTCCTGGATACCTTGAGGCATTGCGGTTTTCCGGTAAATCCTCAGATTTGCGAGGCCATGAATATTGACGACTGCATTGCTTATTATCGTCAGATGGACGTGCTTCGCCCTACCCTTCCCTATGAGATCGACGGCATCGTTATCAAGGTCGATGACTTGGTCATGCAGGAAGAACTCGGCGCAGTCTCGCGAAGCCCCCGCTGGGCGATTGCCTGCAAATTCCAGGCGGTTCAGGAAACAACAGTGATCGAAGATATTCGGGTACAGGTGGGCAGGACGGGCGTCCTCACGCCGGTTGCCATCCTGAAGCCCGTCCGGATGGGTGGCGTTCTTGTCAGCCGGGCGACGCTGCACAATCAGGACGAAATCAACAACAAGGATATCCGGATCGGCGATATGGTCATGGTGCAGCGGGCAGGCGACGTGATCCCGGAAGTGGTTAAGGTCATCGAATCCAGTAGAACCGGAACGGAAACAATATTTTTCATGCCACATGCCTGTCCCGAGTGCGGCTCCGAGGTGGTGCGTCTGGAAGGCGAAGCGGCGCATCGGTGCATCGGCCTTGCCTGCCCCGCCCAGATCCGGGAACGCATCCGGCATTTTGCATCCCGTGGCGGCATGGATATTGAGGGGCTGGGCGAAAAACTCGTGGCACAGCTTGTTGAAACGGGGCTCATTCAAGACCCTGCCGACATTTACGCTTTGACTGCTGATCGTTTAACCGTCATGGAGCGCATGGCGGAAAAATCTGCGGCAAATCTGACAGCGGCCATTGAACGATCAAAAAATCCGCCGCTGGAAAAACTCATTTTCGCCCTCGGAATCCGTCATGTGGGCGAGCGCATGGCCCGCATCCTGGCCAAAGAATTCAAATCATTGGAAAAGCTGGAGACAGCCGCTATGGATGATCTCTTGAATATTCGTGATATCGGCCCGGAAGTCGCTGCGAGTATCACCCTTTTTTTCCATGAACCGGCAAATCTAAGCGTCATAAATAAATTGCAGCTTGCCAGCGTCAAACCGCTCCAAACGGGTGACGATTTCCGGCTCGAAACCGCAATTTCGGGAAAAACATTTGTCTTCACGGGAACACTGCTGCAGATGACACGGAATCAGGCCAGAAAAAACGTGGAAGCCCTCGGAGGCGTCTTGTCGGAATCGATCACGAGAAAAACAGATTATGTGGTCTTCGGCGATGCAGCCGGTTCAAAACTTCAGAAAGCCCAAGCTGCGGGAGTTACGATCCTTGATGAACAGGCTTTCCTGAAACTGATCGGAAAGGGATGACATGAAGCGCATGCATGTATTCATTTCGGGAAGGGTACAAGGTGTGGCTTTCCGGCATTACACCGTGAAAAAAGCCCTGTCCCTGAATTTGAAAGGCTGGGTGCGAAACCTGGACGATGGACGCGTCGAAGCGGTTTTAGAGGGGGACGATGCTCCGGTGGACGCCATGCTGGCCTGGTGCAAGAAAGGTCCTTCATCGGCCTGTGTGACCCATGTGGACGTGCAGGAAGAGCCCTGTTCCGGTCAATACGTTGATTTCAGAATCAAATTCTGAATTCTTTCATTGTTTCTGCAAAGCCAGCCATAGCGTTGACAATGGTTTTGTCATCCACGCAGTAGGCAATACGGAAGTGCCCCGGTCCGCCGAAACCGCTCCCGGGAACGGTCAGGATCCTCCTTTTCTGCAAGGCTCTAACAAATTCCACATCGTCCGGGATCGGTGATTTCGGAAACAGATAAAAAGCCCCTTCGGGTTTCTGGAATTCATAGCCGCAGGCGTCAAGCCCCTCACAGAGCAGGTCGCGCTTTCTTTTATATTCGCTGACATCCACGCGCATGCCCTGGATACCGGCAATCACGCGCTGCATCAGGGCGGGCGCATTGACGAATCCGAGAATCCGGTTGCACAGGACCATGCCGCTGATGACCTCGTCGATTTCAAAGATGTCCGGATTGACGGCGATGAATCCGATCCTTTCGCCCGGCAGGGAAAGACTCTTGGAATAGGATGTGGCAATGATGCTGCTGGCGTAGGCTTTCAGAATACTGGGAACCTGGATGCCGTCATAAACGATCTCACTGTAGGGTTCGTCGGAAACGAGATAGAGGGTCTTTCCCAGCGCCCGGCTCTTTTCCCGAAGCAGATCGGCAAGTTTTCGGATGGATGCTTCGTCATAAACCTTCCCGGTGGGATTGTTGGGCGAATTGATCAGGACGACCTTGGTCCTGTCGTTGATGGCGTCTGACATAGCCTCCAGTTCGAGAGAAAAATCCTCTTTCGTCTTGACCGTTTTCAAAACACCGCCGGCATTGTCAACATAAAAACGATATTCCACAAAAAAGGGCGCCGGCGTCAGGACCTCATCTCCGGCATCTAACAGTGTTTTTAGAATGACATTCAACGCGCCCCCGGCGCCGCAGGTCATCATGATATGATCGGCCAGCAGGGGAACCTCATGATTCCGGCTAAGATAGGCGGCCACCGCCGCACGGGTTTCCGGATATCCGGCATTGGGCATGTAGGCGTGCCTGCCGGGTGTGTTTATCCCGACGATGCGGGTCAGATGTTCCCTGAAGGATGCGGGCGGGTCTATATTCGGATTGCCCAGACTGAAATCGAAGACCTGATCCGCCCCATACTGTTTTTTCAGGCTGACGCCCTCCTCAAACATTTTTCTGATCCAGGAAGACTGGCCCATAAATCCCTTTATTTTCTTTGAAATGGTCATAGCATGCTCCTTCTTGATGATGAACTCGTAAAAAGTCGAAAAATGAAACGAAAATGACGGCGGCGTATAAAGCTCCCCCGGCTTTCACCGGGGCAGGCTCCGGCAAGGCGCGCAAATCATGAGGAATGATGAGGACTTTTACGTACGTCGTAATGACGAAGGATGCAACGCAACTTGAGCATCCGGACTTTTTACGAAGTTGCCACTTTTAACACAGCCGTCTCCGTCGGTCAATCCGGAATACTGTCAATCCGGAATGCTTGACATTTGCAGCATCATCCCCTAAACTGTCGGAAAGTTGATGACGGAGAAGCAACCCATGCCGATTTATGAATTCCAGTGTAAAAAATGCAATAATGAATTTGAAGTGCTGTTCCGATCCAGCGACGAGAAATTAAAGATCGTCTGTCCAGCCTGCAAATCCGGAAAAACCACAAAGATGATGTCCGCCTTTGCCGGCGGGAAGTCCGGATGCAATTCCTGCGCAGCCACCAGCTGCGGCACAGGCTGAGGACACTGATCGCTGCGGCAGGTCGCCGCAATCAAACCATCCTCTTTTTTCCCCAAGCCGGCTTGCATGTTTGCCTGCAACATTTTTCATTGCAGAAAAGAAGACAATCCTTTATAAGGGGCAATCTTTTTTTCTAAGGAACTTTCGAAAGGAGTTTTCAGCATGAACATTCTGATTTTTGGACCCAACGGCAGCGGCAAGGGCACCCAGGGCGCCGTTGTACAGAAAAAATTCGGCGTGCCCCACATTGAAACCGGCGTGATCTTCAGGGAAAACATCAAAAAAGGCACCGACCTGGGAAAGCAGGCAAAAGGCTATATCGACCGGGGAGAACTGGTTCCGGACGCAATCACGATTCCGATGATCCTGAACCGCCTGAAGGAAGACGATTGTAAAAAAGGCTGGCTCCTCGATGGGTTCCCTCGCAATCTCGCACAGGCCGAAGCCCTCTGGCAGGCCCTCGTTAAGGAAAACATCAAGCTGGACTACGTGATTGAAATCCTCCTTGATCGTCAAACCTCCAAAAACCGCATTATGGGCCGGCGTCTCTGCGCCACGGACAACAACCATCCGAACAATATTTTCATCGACGCTATCAAGCCGGCGGAAAAAGACGGCAAGACAGTCTGCCGGGTTTGCGGCTGCGAAACCCTGACGGCGCGCGCCGACGACCAGGACGAAGGCGCCATTGACAAGCGGCACAATATCTATTACGACACCAAAACAGGCACGCTGGCGGGCGTCAACTACTTCAAGGAACGGGTCAAGGTCATCGGCGTGGATGGTCTGCCCGGCGTCAAGGAAGTCGCTGAAGATCTTCAGAAAAAATTGGCATAAAACGAGGACGTCAGAAGGAATGCAAAAAGCCCTCCGAAGCATGTGAGGGCTTTTTAAGTTAATTTATGGAAAATATTCGCAATTTCAGCATCATCGCCCATATCGACCACGGCAAATCCACACTGGCAGACCGCTTGATCCAATATACCGGCGTGGTCAGTGAGCGGAATTTCAAGGATCAGATCCTCGATAATATGGATATCGAACGGGAACGCGGGATTACCATCAAAAGCCAAGCGATCTGCCTTCCCTACAAGGCCCGGAATGGAATGACCTGTACGCTCAATCTCATCGATACCCCAGGACACGTGGATTTTTCCTACGAGGTCTCCCGGTCGCTCGCCTCCTGTGAGGGCGTTCTGCTTCTGATCGATGCGGCCCAGGGCGTTCAGGCCCAGACTTTGGCCAATCTTTACCTTGCGATGGAACACGACCTCGAAATCATCCCGGTCATCAACAAGATCGACCTGCCCTCTGCGGATGTGGAGCGTGTGATCGGGCAGATCGATTCGGAACTGGGACTGGACGCGGACAGTCATCTGCAATGCTCGGCCAAGGAGGGAATCGGCATCGAGGAGATTCTGGAAGCCATTGTCGAGAGGATTCCGCCGCCGGCAGGCGATCTGGAAGCGCCGCTGGCGGCGCTGATCTTTGATGCCAATTATGATTCCTTCCGTGGCACCGTGATCCATTGTCGCATCTTTACAGGCCAGGTAAAAGCCGGAGACACGATCCGCCTGATGTTCAATAATGCCCTTTACAGGGTCGAAGAAGTCGGCCATTTCCGCCTGACCCGGGAAAAGCGCGATCGCATTGCCGCGGGCGAAGTGGGTTATATCATCGCCGGCGTGAAGACAGTCTCCGATGTCCATACGGGGGATACGATCACACTGGACAACCGGCCTTGTGAAAAGCCTCTGCCCGGCTTCAAGGAAGTCAAGCCAGTCGTCTTTGCCTCCATTTATCCCATTGCCTCCGATGATTATGAAGACCTGGCGGACTCGCTGGATAAATTCAAGCTCAACGATGCCTCCTTCATCTATCAGAAAGACTCTTCCGTCGCCCTGGGACAGGGTTTTCGCTGCGGATTCCTCGGGCTGCTGCATCTGGATATCGTTCAGGAAAGGCTCGAGCGGGAATACGATCTGTCCATCATTCTATCCGTACCCAGCGTCCGCTACCGCCTTACCCTGAAAAACGGCGCGGTAATCGAGGTGGACAATCCCTCCCATTATCCGGACCCGGCCTCCATTGCAAAATCCGATGAGCCCTATATCCGGGCCACAATGATGATGCCGGAACGCTACCTCGGTTCCGTCATGAAGCTCTGCATGGACAAACGGGGCGCCAACTCCACGCTGAGTTATACTGGACCGGGCCGCGTAGAGCTTCTCTATGAGATGCCGCTGGCTGAAGTGATCTTTGATTTCTATGATCGTTTCAAATCCCTCACACAGGGTTACGGCTCCTTCGATTACGACATCATCGATTACCGGGAAAGCAACCTGGTTTTACTGGATATCCTCGTAAACGGTGAAAAAGTGGACGCCCTTTCACAGATCGTGCACCGCGAGCGGGCCCGCGCCAGAGGCCTTCAGGCCTGCGAACGCCTGAAGGAGGAGATCCCGAAGCAGATGTTCAAGATTGCCATCCAGGGCGTGATCGGTGGAGAAATCGTCTCACGAACAACCATTTCCGCCTTCCGGAAAGACGTCACGGCAAAATGTTACGGCGGCGATATCACGCGTAAGCGAAAACTGCTGGAAAAGCAGAAGAAAGGCAAGAAACGCATGAAAATGATCGGCTCGGTAAGTATTCCCCAGAGCGCCTTCCTGTCTGTTTTGAGATCCGATACGGATTGATGCAATGGCACAGCCCGGCCTGTACATACACGTCCCTTTCTGCGAAACCAAATGCGGTTATTGTGATTTTTATTCGGTCACATCCCTTTCAGATATCCCGGAATATATTAAAGCTATACTTGAAGAAACATCTTTATATGTTCATGATTTTGATTGTTTCGACACGATTTACATCGGCGGCGGCACCCCTTCCCTGCTCTCCGGCGATGATGTATCGGATATTTTGATACATGTCCGCAACACCTTCACGATTACGACCGACGTCGAAATAACAGTGGAGGTAAACCCGGCCGATGCACATCCGCATTTCTTGACTTCCATCCGACGAGCAGGCGTAAACCGCCTCAATATCGGCATCCAGTCATTTGACAAAAATATCCTGCGCTTTCTGGAGCGCCGTCATACACCCGGGCAGGCTCTTCAGAGCATCGAGCAAGCCAGGTCTGCCGGTTTCGATAATATCGGTCTCGATCTGATCTATGGGATTCCGGATCAGTCCCTTTTATCCTGGAAGGACACCCTCTCCCGGGCGCTTTCCTTTGAGCCGGAACATCTCTCCTGCTATCAGTTGGGCCTGGGAGACGACACCCCGCTCGGGCGCAGACATCAGAACGGTGAATTTGCGCTTCCCGATGAGGATGGGCAGATTGATTTTTTTATGACGACTGCGGATATTCTCGAAGACGCCGGGTATCTGCATTACGAAGTCTCCAACTTTGCCCGGGATGAAAGCTGCAAGTCCCGACATAATCAAAAATACTGGCGCCATATCCCCTATCTGGGTGTCGGCCCCGCCGCCCATTCCTTTTTTGCTGAAAGGCGCTGGTGGAACCACCGGTCACTCCAGCAATACCTTAATGACCTTCGGGAAGGCAGGCGACCGGTTGAAGGCTTTGAGCAATTAACGCTCTCGCAGAAAAGACTGGAAACCTGCTTCCTGGGTTTACGGACGGGAGAAGGCATCCCCATGCGGCATTTTGCAGAGCAACAGAATTTGCCCCGGCCGGGAAACAGCACAGCCCTGGATGAAATGGTCCGGCAGGGATTCCTTGTCATTCAGGATAGTTTTTTAAAACCGACGCGCAGGGGCCTGGCTGTGGCCGACCGGCTCGCGCTGATCCTTGATGAACAAACTTGGAGCTTTGTATAACCGTTGAAAAATGGTTCGCACGCGGTGAATGAAAGATTTTGAGCCGTAGGCGTTGTCCATTTTTCAACGATCTCAAACTGAATAAGGAAAATACCCCATGATCTATAAAAGGCTTGTTATTTTCTCGTTCATCCTCTCCATCCTTGTCTTATTGCTCCCTGAAGACGCGGCGGCAGCCCGATCGCGTCGTACCAAGATACCGGGAAAATACCGGTCCGCCATTGTCATGGATACCGATAAGGGACGGATTCTATACGCAGAAAATGCCGATCGTCCGGTGCAGCCGGCTTCCGTCACGAAAGTCCTGTCGCTTTATCTGGTCTATGAAGCACTCAGCGAAGGGATGGTGACTCTCCAGGATAAAGTCAGGGTCAGCAAGAAAGCCTGGCGAACAAGGGGCTCCCGGATGTTTCTCGAACCGGGCAGCGAAGTCACGTTGGAGGAATTGATCAAGGGCGTTGGCGTCGTTTCCGCTAACGACGCCGCGGTGGCCCTGGCGGAATACATTGCAGGAGACACAGATAGGTTTGTCGACCGGATGAATGCAAAAGCCCGGCAACTGGGAATGCTTCACAGCCGCTTCAAAAACCCCCACGGCCTGCCGGCCCGGGGACAAACGACGACGGCCAGAGACATCGCCATCCTTTCCCGCGATTACCTGCAGCGGTTTCCTCAATCCCTGCTGATTCACTCGACGCAGTCATTAACTTACCATAATATTACCCAGCATAACCATAACCTGCTGCTGACACGTTATCCCGGAACGGACGGCATTAAAACCGGATTCGTGCATGCATCCGGCTATAACCTCGCGGCGACCGCAGTGCAGGGCAATACTCGCCTGATTGCCGTGGTCCTGGGTTCGCGGACGCCAGGCATACGGCTCAGAGAGACGATAAGGCTTCTGGATGAAGGGTTCAGCAAGGTTCAGAAAGAGACGACCACAGAAGGTTGACGGCTCATTATTTTAACTTTTTGAGAGTGCATCAAGGTTAGGCGCTGTGCCTGGCGGTTTTCAAGTCAAGACGCCCTGATCCTGCAGGGATTTTATAACGTCACCGAAGTGTTCAAAATAGATGCAATGGTTTCCGTTATTTGAATGCTTTGCATACAGGATGGTCTTTGCAAAAACAAGGTCGGCGTCTCTTGCCGGACAGACATCAGAATAACTGTCGCCGATATAGATGATCCGGCTGTAGGACGGCCGGCATCTTTCCAGAATGGCCCGCTTGCAGTTGCCGCACCGGCCGCAATCCTCACTGGCGCCTGGAAATTCAAATGACACCCTGTCATGCTCCTCAAAAATGGCACAGTTGGCATGGTATTCCACCTGCGTCAGGCCATGTTTGAGCAGGAGCGCTTCAATGTAGAAATCCAGCCCGTCGGAGACGATTTTTATATCAATCCCGCTTTGCCGGCAGAGGCGGTAAAAAACCGCAAAATCTCTGTCCAGCGTTGCCGTGGCCAGAACATATTCAAGCATTTCTGTTCTGGTTCCTCTGAACAACGGGGCTATTTTCTTGTAGGCCTCCCGGGAACCGATCCTGCCGGCACAGTAGTCGCGATCGATCTCCTCCCACCCGTCGCCGGTGAACTGGTCCAGGAGCAGGTTCCCCACGTCCACCGGGCTGGCTGTTCCGTCAAAATCGCAGAGAATCAGGGTCTTTTCAACCGGCATCATTGACGCTCTCATAAAAAAAGTCGGAAAACTGCTAAATTTTGGACGGCTTTGTAAAAAGTCCACAGGCAAGGCGCATGGGGACATGACAGAGTCGTGTCCCCATCCAAGTGTGATGCAGCGCAACTTGAGCATCCGGATTTTTACGAAGCCGGAATCATTCCTTTTTCCTGAAATACTTCCGGACGATATTGGCGCCGACCCCGATCAGCAGCAGCGGCAGAACATATGTGGAGACCATCTGAATATCCAGTTGCCGGTTTTGCATCAGCAGCAAAACGAAACCGGACGCCGCGATGAACCAACCCCCGAGGTCTTTCCCGCGCTGGGTAATCGCGCCGACACCGATGACGATCAGCAGGATGGGCCAACTTTTATCGAATCCGAAAAAGGCAGTCTTGTGCAGAATGATCAGGACGCCAAGGGTGATCAGAATCAAGCCGCCGGTCAGAATATGCCTTTTTTCCCGCTTCTCCACGTCTCGTCTTCTCTTTTATCGATTATCTAACTTTTCCGCCAGCTTCAGAAACGGTTTGAACAGATCGATCGGGATGGGGAAAAGCGTCGTGGAATTGTTTTCCGCTGCAATCTGGTTCAGCGTCTGCAGATACCTGAGCTGCAGGGACATGGGCTGTTTCTCCATCAGCGCCGCAGCTTCAACGAGTTTTTCAGCCGCCTGGAATTCGCCTTCAGCGTTAATGACCTTGGCGCGTCGTTCACGCTCCGCCTCGGCCTGTTTGGCGATAGCCCGTTTCATCTCCTCGGGCAGGTCGATTTGCTTGACCTCTACCAGCGAGACCTTGATCCCCCAGGAATCAGTGCTGCGATCGAGGATTTCCTGCAGATGCATGTTGATCTTTTCCCTTTGCGACAAAATCTCGTCCAGTTCCACCTGGCCGCAGACGCTCCTCAATGTGGTCTGAGCAAGCTGCGATGTGGCGTACAGGTAATTTTCCACATCTGTGACCGCTGCATTGGCGTCTATAACGCGGAAATAAACCACGGCATTGACCTTGATGGAAACATTATCCCGGGTAATAACATCCTGCGGTGGTATGTCCATGGTGATGGTCCGCATGTCAACCTTGACCATCTTGTCGATAATCGGAATCAGGATGATCAGACCGGGTCCTTTCTGATCAATAATGCGCCCCAGGCGGAAGATCACTGCCCGCTCGTATTCATTCAGAATCCGAATCGCCGATGCGAGAAACATGACAACCAGAACAACCAGTACGATGATGGGATACATGATATTTCCTCCTTCTATGATCAAAATTCTTCTATTTTCAATTTCAACGCCGCCACTGCGACGACCCGGACCTTTTTCCCCTTCTCCACCGCCCGGTCGCTCCAGGCATTCCAGTATTCACCATGCACGAAAACTTTCCCCATCTCATGAACATCGGTGACGGCCTGGCCTTCAGCGCCGATCATCCCTTCCCTGCCCGACTGGCGTTTTCTCATCTGCGCTTTCAGGACCAGGCTCATGACGCCGGCAAAGAAAAGAGAGATCACGATGAGCGCCGGAATCATGACCTTCAGAGACACGCGCAGGGCCGGGTCCGGCGAATCGAACAACAGCAGTGACCCCATAACCAGGGAGACGATTCCGCCGATGGTGAGAACGCCGTGACTGACGACCTTGATTTCAGCAATAAAAAGCGCGACGGCAAAGAGGATCAGGAGAACGCCGGCATAATTCACCGGCAGCGTCTGCATGGCAAAAAAAGCAAGGATCAGCGAAATGCCGCCCACAATGCCCGGTAAAATAACGCCGGGATGGGCAAATTCAAAATAGAGCCCGGCAAGTCCCAGCAAAAAGAGGATATAGGCGATGTTGGGATCGCTCAAGGCGGCCAGAATGTTCAAGCGGGTTCCCATTTTTTTCTCATGAAGAACCGCTCCCATTGTTTTTAATATCTTTTCACCTGTTGGCAGAACGATTTTTTTGCCGTCGGCCTGCTTCAGGAGGTGATTCAGGTCGTCTGCCACGAAGTCGATAACCTTGAACCGGAGCGCTTCCTCCGCGGTGATTGACTTGCTTTCGCGGACAGCCTTTTCCACCCATTCCTCATTGCGGTTGCGCTTTTTGGCAATGCCGATGACATAGGCTACGGCGTCGTTTTCGACCTTGGCCATCATGGTTTTGTCCATCCCGCCACCAATACCGATCGCTACCGGGTGGGCGGCGCCGATATTCGTTCCCGGCGCCATGGCAGCGATGTGGGCGGAGACGGTAATGATCACCCCGGCAGAGGCAGCCCGGGCGCCGGCGGGAGAAACATAAACGATTACCGGCACGGTTGCATTGAGAATGCCCTTGGCGATATCCCGCATGGAAAGATCGAGGCCGCCCGGCGTATCGAAACGCATAACCAGGCCGTCCGCCCCTGCTTTCGACGCTTCTTCAATGCTTTGCAGGATATATTCGGCGATGGGCGGCGTAATGGCGGCGCTGACCGTGATGACATCGTAAACCGGCTTTTTTTCTTCAGCAACAGATGACGACACCCGGAAAGCGCCCAGTAGGATCATCAAGCCTAAAACAGGGATCGTTATTATTTTTCTTTTATGCCTCATCGGAGTCACAACGCTTTCATAATCTTTTGCACGTCTTCCCAGACCTGCCGCTTGGCACCGGGGTTTCTCAGGAGATACGCCGGATGATAGGTGGGCATCAGTGGAATTCCCTGATAGCCGTCAAACCGTCCACGCAGAACACTGATCGGAACGTCTGTTTTCAGGAGGGTGTGAGCGGAAAAGGTTCCCAAGGCGCAGATGATTTTCGGCTGGATGGCCTGAATCTGTCGGATCAGGAAGGGTTCGCAGACAGCGATTTCCTCGGGTCTGGGATTGCGGTTATCGGGCGGCCTGCATTTCAGAATATTGCAGATATACACGTCCTGACGCTGCAATCCCATGGCAACAATGATCCGCGTCAGCAGTTGCCCCGCTTTCCCTACAAAAGGCTGCCCCTGCCTGTCTTCATCCGCCCCGGGCGCCTCTCCCACAAAAACAAGTTCGGCGAGTGGATTACCCTCGCCAAAGACAATCTTGTTTCTTGTTTTGCACAGGGGGCAGCGTCGGCAATCGCCAAGCTCCTCACGGACGGCTGCAAGTGTTTGTTCCGGTCGATCGACCACATCGCCCCGAACACGTTCCGGCGCCGGTGCGTCAACCCTCTTTACGGCGACCTGTTTTCTCAAATATGATGCGGGAATGGCCCGGTTCAACGCCATATCCAATTGCAACCGCGACCTTAAGGCAACGACCATCCGGCACAGTTCTTCGCGCGGCGTGTCGTCCTGAATCAAAGCACGTTCCATCCTGGTTCATCTCACCAGTTTGCATGATCGGCCATGCTGCCTTATTTAAACAGTCGCTTCGCCCGGTCGAGAATACGGCCGGCCACTTCCATTTTATCCATCAGCGGCAGTTCTTCAATCCCGCCCGCCCGATCGAGAATCTTGACAATATTGGTGTCGGTCTGGAACCCTGCCCCGGACTGCTTTACGTCATTGGCGACAATCAGGTCCAGATTTTTTTTCAGTAGCTTGGCTTTGGCATTCTCCACGAGATCTTCTGATTCCATGGCAAAGCCGATCAGAATGCGTCCCTCTTTCTTCTTTCCGATTTCAGCAAGAATATCCGGATTCCTCTCAAGGGTCAGCGTCAGCGATCCGCTCTTCTTTTTGATTTTGGCATCGGCCCGTGTTGACGGCCGGAAATCGGCAACGGCTGCGGATTTGATGACCATGTCGGCGGCTTCCAAATGCTTCATGACAGCCTCCCGCATTTCCACGGCGCTGGAAACGGGGATAAAATCGACACCTGAAGGCACAGGCAGTGCGGATGGCCCGCTGATCAGCGTCACGGCGGCGCCCCGCCTTCTGGCCACGATGGCAAGTGCATAGCCCATTTTCCCCGATGAATAATTCGTGATAAACCGGACGGGATCAAAAGGTTCACGAGTGGGGCCGGCGGTCACAAGAATCCGCTTGCCGGCCAGATCCTTCTCGGTCAATAGGACTTGTACTTCATCAAGAATGTTCTGTAGATCCGGGAGCCTTCCCGAACCCTCCGTCTTGCAGGCCAGCTCACCTTCTCCGGCCGCCATGACGTGGCATCCCCGGATCGCCAGCTTCTGCATATTCTCCCGGACAACGGCATTTTCATACATGTTCGTGTTCATGGCCGGACAGATCAGAACCGGCGCCTTTGTGGCCAATGCAACGGTGGTCAGGAGATCATCCGCCAGGCCCGCTGCCATTTTGCCGATGACATTGGCGGTCGCCGGGGCGATTACCATGACATCGGCCTCTTCCGCCAGGGCGATATGGGCGATATCGTGATCCCTGATCAGCGAAAACATGTCCATAAAGACGGGATTTCCGGACAAGGTCTGCAGGGTCAGGGGCGTGATGAATGCCTCGGCATGTTTGGTCATGATCACCTTGACCAAACACCCTTCCTTGATAAAAAGTCGGATGAGTTCCGCGGACTTGTAGGCGGCAATGCCGCCCGTCACGCCCAGCAGGATATGTTTTCCCTTTAACATCGCCGGTCTTTCTCCCCAAGGTAATTTCAATGATACCGCCTCGTATATTCAGCTATATAGCAATTTAATAGGTCAAGATCAAGGCGTTAATCCTTTCTGAATGATTTTGCCCTTGCAATGAAATGAATAAATGATTATAGCTCTCACGCTTTTTTACCCTCAAGGGGAGATTTCCATGCGTTACCGCTATATCAGATACATTGGGTTGCTTGCGGCTATTCTCGTGATGATCGGCGGGTTCTGGCTTTTCCGAAGCGCTTTCGATATGGGAAAACCGGAGATCCGGATTCCGCAGGATGTCGGCATGATCGGCCGGCAGAAGGTGATCGAGGTGACCTTTTTCGACCGGGGAAGCAGTTTGCGCGATACCTGGGTGACGATCAGTCAGGGCGACAAGACCCATACGCTTTATGCGGTCAATTACCCCCAGAAAGGCACGCATGACAAAACGATCTCCGTCACGGTCGATCCTTTAAGCATGAAAATGCAGGACGGTCCCGCGACCTTGAATATCAAGGCCGTGGATTATTCGCTTTTCAAGAATCAGACGCTCCTGAGCAAGCCCCTGACCATCGACCTGCACCCGCCGCAGATCTATCTGCTCAATCCGCAGAATATCATTAATCCGGGTGGAACCTGCGTCACGCTGTATCGCACCTCGAAACCAGTCGTCATAAGCGGGGTTCAGGTTGATGACCGGTTTTTTTCAGCCTACCCGACCATCCTATCGGGAAAGTCCTTTTATATCGCCTTTTTCAGTCTTCCAATTGAAGCCGGCCAGGGACAGACGCGCATCAAGGTGCTCGCTCAGGATCAGGCCGGCAATGAATCTGCAGTCGCCCTGCCCCATCTGATAAAAAACAGGAAATTCCGCACGGACAAGATCAACCTGTCTGACCCGTTTTTACAGCAGAAAATGCCGGAGTTCCAGATGGCCGACATAAACCTGCGCGGAAAAACACCCGTGGAAACATTCATTCATGTCAATAGCGTCATGCGGCAGGACAACTTAAAAACGATTCAGTCGCTGACCCGGAAAAGTGAAGCCCGGCAGCTCTGGACGGATACCTTTCTGCGCATGAAAAACGCCGCCCCCAAGGCCCAATTCGGAGACAAGCGAGTATGGTTATACGACGGAAAGGCCATTGGTGAAAGCCGCCATGAAGGCGTCGATCTGGCATCCCTTGAACACGCCCCCATTGAAGCGGCCAACAACGGCCTCGTCGTTTATGCCGGACCGCTGGGGATTTATGGAAACACCGTCATCCTCGATCATGGGTTCTCCCTCTTTACGCTCTACGGCCATCTTTCCACAATCAATGTCAAAGCCGGGCAGGAGGTCAGGACGCAGGATGTCCTTGGAAACTCAGGGATGTCCGGGCTTGCCGGCGGCGATCACCTGCACTTTTCCGTTCTGGTGGGTGGACAATTCGTCAACCCGCTGGAGTGGTGGGATGCACATTGGATCGCCGACAATGTGACTAGAAAAATCGCCATGGCCAATTAGACGCCTTCGTATAAAGTCCGGATGCTCAAGTTGCGCTGCATCCTTCGTCATTGCGACGTACGTAAAAGTTCGCCTCACTTGCATGGGGACACGACTGCGTCATGTCCCCATGCGCCTTGCCGGAGCCTGCCCCGGCGAAAGCCGGGGGAGCTTTTTACGGTGGCGTCTAAGCTCTCTCAGCTTTTATTGATATCCCGGTGGCTGACGCTGACAATGTAATCCTGTTCAGAAAAATAGTTAACCAGTTCATTGGACATGACCACAGACCGGTGCTTCCCGCCCGTGCAGCCCAAGGCGATATTGAATCTGACCTTACCCTCTTTCTCGTAAAGCGGAATCAGAAGGGCCATCAGTTCAAACAGTTTTTTGATAAAGCTCCGGCTTTCCTCGCCTTTGAGAATGTAATCCCTTACCTGCTCATGATGCCCATTGTAATGCTTCAGCGCTTCCACAAAATGGGGATTCGGCAGGAAGCGGACATCGAGTATCATATCGGCATCTGCGGGCACACCATAACGATAACCGAATGAAATGACGTGAATAACCATCTTCCGAAAGCTGGATTCCACAAAAAACCGCTGTACGGAGTCCTTCAATTGATGAACATTGAGGGAGGTGGTATCGATGATCTTGTCGGCCATCTGTTTGAGTGGCGACAATTTTCCCCTTTCATTGCTGATGCCATCCATGATCGACCCCCGTTGGGATAGGGGGTGAGTTCGACGGGTCTCACTGAAACGATGCAACAGGGCCTCGTCGCCCGCATCCAGGAAAAGAATTTCGATTTTGTACCCTTTTTCGTTCAGCTGTTTGAATACATCGGGATAGGTATCGAGAAAGCTTTTCTCCCGTAAGTCCATTACCAGTGCTACTTTGGACACGTCTTTGGCGTCAACGGACTGAATCTCAAGAAATTGCGGCAGCAGCACGACCGGGAGATTGTCCACACAGAAAAAACCCACATCCTCCAGTGCCCGCAAAGACGTCGTCTTGCCGGAACCGGACATTCCTGTAACGATCACCACCCGCAGATTCCTCATAAGGAGTCCCCGATTTTCCCAAACGCCCTGACCCGGTTTTCGATTTCCAAGGCATCAAAAGCGTGTTCTTTTATCCACGGAATGTGAATACAAGGAACTTGCGTTCCCATGATCTCCCGGAATACCGGCATGTTTTTCATATTCCCACTGCTTGAAATATCGCTTCTGCACTGCATTTCCAGGACTAGATGCAGCTCCGTCTCCTCCGCCAGCCGGCGGCTGTCAAACAGGTTTCGCGTATCCAGGATGCCGGATTCCTTAAGATCAATCAGATTGCGTGTGGGCTTGATCCCCCGGGCACAAAGCCGCTTGCCCGCCCTCTTTGTAATATCTATGGCGTCGTCGGCAATCCATGTATGTCCCATCCGCACCATCATCACACCGACCGTTGTTTTTCCGGCGCCGCTGTCTCCCTGTATCAGAACCCCCAACCCGAACATCTTCAGCAGGACGCCATGCACCCTGATATGACAAGCAATCCTTTCTCTTAATAATCCCGTGAGGCGGCTTTCCAGTAAAAACGTGTCATAAGCCGATGCCAGCAGGGGAATCCCGGTCTGTTCGTTAACGTCACGCAGGTAGTCCGGAATCCTCTCTGATCGGCAATAAAAAATGCAGGGAATTTTTGCGGTTCGGATCTTTTCAAGAAAAGTCGGGGAGGATTCCCACTCCCGCGTATTCAGCGGACCTCTCCGGAGCGGGCTCATAATCAGGACAACATGATGCCGCAGAGGCCCCCAGACGCCTCCATGAAAATGATGCTGCACCTGGACATGGTGCAGGCGATTTACAAGGCCCTTACGCCCCACTACCTGTGTCAGCCCCAGCCTGTCTTCCGACCCGGCAAGCAGACGCTGAACCGAAACGCCGCGAGACCCCATTGAAATCCAATCATCCTGGAGACGTTCATTGCTATATGATATCGTCCTGTTGCGAGATCACCCCGAATATTGCATCCCGGGATTTGGCTTCCATCAGGTTTGCCCGGAAACCGCTGTCCTTGAGCATTCTGGATATTTTCGCCAGCGTTTTCAAGTGCTGTCCTGCAGAATTCTCCGGCGCTATGAGCAAGAAAAACAGGTGCACGGGGTTTCCGTCCATTGCATTGAAATCAATCCCGGCGGCGCTTCTGCCGAAGCAGATAATCAGACTATCCAGGCCGGCCAGTTTTCCGTGGGGGATAGCGATTCCCTCACCGATTCCGGTGCTGCCCAGTTTTTCCCGCTCCATCAATACGGACAGCGCGACATCGGGATCCAGTTCCGGGTAGTTTTTCAGGAAAGGCGCCGATAACTCCAGCAAAACGTCCTTTTTCTTATCCGATTGCAACGCTTCAATGATATACTCCGGCTTGAGCATCTCAACGATTTTCATGCAGCATCCTTCACAATGTCAATGACTGGCCTCGATAAGTGTATAATTTCCATCATCACGCCTGTAAATCAGACTCACACTTTCCGACGACGAATCCCGATAAATAATGAACCGTTGCCTGGACACATCCATCTCCATCATGGCATCCTCCAGCGACATGGGTTTCAGAACAACTTTTCGCGTCTCGACAAGCTTTGTTTCCTGTTCTTCTTCACCTTCTCCCACCTCGCCGCTAATGGCCAATATTCCTTCCGCACGGGTCATGTTGGTTTTGTGACCCCTGATTTTTTCTTTATGTCTTTTTAATTGCCTTTCGATTTTATCAACGGCATTGTCAATGGCCAGACGCATATCCTTGGCCTCTTCCTTCGCATTGATATTCAGCCCGTCTGCAATCATGTTGACCTCTACAACATTCCTGAATTTTTCTACGGAGAGAATAGCATGGACATCCATGGGACGATCAATGTATTTTTTTATTTTGTTGAGCCGCTCATCCACATATTCCTTCTGCCAATTTTCTCCCTCTGTATTCCTGAATGTCAGAGAAATTCTCATCTGTCAGCCCTCCTGTTTAAGTTCGCTTTTTTCTGCCTTTTATCCGCAGTAAACCTGGTCCTGTCAACCCACCCTTATCAAGCAATTGAATCGTGCTTCATAGTGTTGTAGCTAAAAATAGTCAATGGTTTTATTTGATCCCTGTCAGAAGAATCTTTTTCGTCGTGACGAGGGCAGGATGCCCATCATTTCCCGGTATTTCGCCACCGTCCGCCGGGCAATGGTAATATTTGCCTTATCAAGAAGCTCAACGATTTCAAGGTCACTTAAAGGTTTTCGGGCGTCTTCTTTACTGATGATCTTGCGGATGTTTTCTTTAACGCTTTTTGATGCGATTGTATCTCCGCCGGTTCTATTGATACTACTGCTGAAGAAGAACTTGAGTTCAAAAATTCCCCGGGGTGTCAGCATATACTTGTTGGTCACAACACGACTGATAGTCGACTCGTGCATTTCCACATCATCGGCAATGTTTCTGAGCACCAGTGGTTTTAAATAATTCATGCCTCCATCAAAAAAGTCCTTCTGCTGCCGCACAATGCTGTCGGCAACCTTAAATATCGTCTTTTGCCGTTGCTGAATGCTTTTAATCAGCCACGTGGCCGATTGGACTTTTTCCCGAATATATTTTTTTCCCGTTTCGTTATTTGCTTTTCCACCGTGACTCCCCATGATCTCCCGATAAAAATTGCTGATTCTCAGTCTGGGCAATCCATCGTCGTTGAGAACAATTTTATACTCATCTCCGGATTTAAAAACGTAAACATCGGGAACAATAGGCTGTGTTTTCTCTTCACTGTAGATCCGACCTGGTTTCGGGTCCATCTGGCCAATTAACTGGACAACATGCAGAACCTGCTGCAATTGAACCCGAAGTTTCCTGGAAATATGATTGTAATTCTTCAGTTCCAGGTCTTTCAAATGACCCTGTATGATTGCTTCCATCAGGGGGCTCAATACGCCGATGAGGCGCGCCTGGATGAGCAGACACTCCTTCAGATCCCTGGCTGCAATCCCGGGAGGATCGAATTCCTGTATCTTCCCCAGAATCGTTTCGACTTCCGTTGTTTCCGCTTTATTCTGTTCGGCAATTTCATCAACGGTAGCCATAAGGTAGCCATTTTGATCAAGATTGCCGATAATCTGTTCGCCGAGATACATTTCACGTTCCGTGAGCCGTGAAAGCTTCAGCTGCCACATCAGGTGGTCCGTGAGTGAAGGAAGCGCCGCCAGCATATTGTCCCAGGACGTCGCATCTCCATCCGGCCGGTCATAGGTCACTCCCATGGGGCCGTAATCTTCGAGATAACTGCCCCAATCAAAATCATCCCTTCCATCACCCTCCCCGGTCAACTCTTCGGTACGTTCGTTGACCCTGATCTCCTCCCGGTCGGTGACGGTTATTTCCTCCGTGTCCTGATTGACACTGATCTCCTGATCATCGTCAGGCGCCACCTCTTCCAGAAGAGGATTTTCCTCCATCTCCTGATTAATGGTATCCACCAACTCCAGGCGGGACAATTGCAGAAGTTTAATCGCCTGTTGCAGCTGCGGTGTCATAATCAACTGCTGCATCAGCTTCAGGTTCTGTTTAAGCTCGAATGCCATTAAAAAGAGAAATCCTCCCCGAAATAAATTTTTCTTGCCGCTTCACAATTCGCAATGGTTTCCGGATTTCCTTCGACGAGAACCTTGCCTTCGTTGATAATGTAGGCCCGGGTGCATACTGAAAGTGTTTCTCTAACGTTGTGATCAGAGATGATGACGCCAATTCCTTTTGCGCTCAATTTAAAAACGATTTTCTGAATATCGGCCACAGCCAGCGGATCAATCCCGGCAAACGGTTCATCCAGAAGGATATACTTGGGCGCGGTGACCAGCGCCCGTGTAATCTCTACTCTTCGACGCTCACCACCCGAAAGAGAATACGCATAATTTTTCGCCAGGCCGGCCAGATCCAGCTCGTTTAAAAGTTCGACCAATCGCGTCTGTCGTAGCCGGCGGTCAGCCTCAACCGCCTCCAGGATGGCCATGATATTGTCCTCAACCGTCAGTTTCCGGAAGATAGACGGCTCCTGGGGCAGGTAGTTGATCCCCTTCCTGGCCCGGATATACATCGGATCGTGGCTGATCTCCTTTTCGTCCAGAAATATGTGACCGCTGTCCGGCTTGACAAGGCCGGTAATCATGTAAAATGTTGTTGTTTTACCGGCGCCGTTCGGTCCCAGCAACCCGACAACTTCCCCGGGATTGATTTCCAGGTTGATTTCATTGACAACCTTCCTCCCGCCATAGATCTTTATCAGTCCCGTTGCCGTAAGTTTTGCCATTCGCGTTTACTATCCCCTTTTACGGACGGATGGAAAAGACTCTCCCCTGTTTCAATGGTGCTTCTAAAATTAATTTATTTCGGATTCTCTTCTTTTTTTTCATTCGGATAAATTGTAGCGGTTACCCGTTTGTGCTCGCTCCCCTCGATGACACCCCTGTCTTCGTCAAGAAAAACAATGATTTTTTCTCCCTTGATCAAGTTTTTCCCTTCGCGCATGACAGCGTTGCCAGTCGTCACAATTTTCTGCGAATCTTGATAGAAAACTGCGTGATCTCCTGTAACGACACGATTGGTCTGGGTTATCACGACCTGTCCCTGCGCCTCGATCTTTTCGAAATCTCCGGCCGTTCCCGTGTCCATTTTATTTTTCTTCTCTGGAGTGGCAGGCTGATCCTTGTAAAAAATGAGCAGGCGATCGGCCTTGATCGTCTTGTCCCCCTGAGTAGCGACGGCATGGCCCGAGAAAATGACCAGCTTCTTTTCCTGATAGGCATCGAGCCGGTCCGACTCTATTTGAATCGGCTGGTTTTTATCCATTTTCATTTTTTTCGCAGACTGACCTGCAACAGACACCGGAATAAGGGGCAGCAAAATGAACAGCAGCAAAAAGAAGCGCCAACCGCACCGCCGATGACGAGAACCCGCGCACAGCCCTTTGTCTTTTTTCATTGTCTCTGAACCTGACCTTTCACTTTGGACTGTAACGACAACTGACCCTCTTTCAGATTAAGGATCATGCCAATTCCCTTGATCTGCATCTGGTCGCCCCACATGGTCACGGCCCCATCCGTATGGACGACGCTTTTCGCATGGGTGTAATGCAATACATCTGTACGTAACCGGTCACCGTGATCCGAAAGAACCTCTACATTACCAAATATTTCAATATTTTTCGTATCGGTCTGAAGCTTTCCCTGGTTCCCGGTCATGCGAAATATCCTGCCCTCAGGGGTCACCAGCCTGATCCGAACCCTGTCGAAAAAGGCCATGTTTTCTTTCTTGTGATACCTGGCCGTATCGGCCCTGATTTCCAGCTTTTCGCCGGATTGCCCGACATCGGTATAGATGACATCCTTGACCTGCAAGTCCACGTTATCCGCCAGCACTTTCAGCAAAGTCTTCGGAGATGTCTTATGAAGATCAATGACCAGAAGGGCAATCGCAGCCAAGACTGCTGCCAGCGAAAAACCGAGAACAACCCAGACTTTCCTGCTAAGTTTCATCCATATTGTCTTTCCGGCCTGATGTGCCATTCTTTACCTGCACACCGATGCCGATGCTCGATCCGATTTATATCATCCGGAGTCCTGGATGTAAAGACGAAACGTATCATCTCTCGGTAGACTTGAATCCGTCCATCTGATATTTCATCGCCACATCCTGCCAGTGATCCTGAACCTTGAGGATCAACTCACAGATTTCCCGGACGGCGCCCCGCCCCCCTCTTCTTTTTGTGACGTAATGAGCAACCGTCCTCGTCTCTTCGACAGCGTCACGGACGGCCACGGCGAATCCGGCTCGCCTCATAATGGGAATATCCACAATGTCATCGCCGACAAAAGCAGTCTGTTCCGGATGCAGGTTCATTTTTCGCAGGATCTCTTCAAATGTCTCCACTTTGTTCCATATGCCCTGATAGACTTCCTCGATGCCAAGCTCCTTTGCCCGATGTTCAACAACGGACGACCGCCGACCGGTAATCAAGGCAACGCCGACCCCATAACGCATCAGCATTTTTAAGCCGTGTCCGTCCCTGACATCAAAGTGCTTGCTCTCACAGCCCTGGTCGTTCATGATGATTCTTCCATCGGTCAGGACGCCGTCCACATCCAGCATCAGTAATCTGACGGCTCTGATCTTTAATAAAAGTGGGTTGTTCATCCACAAATCCATAAAGACGTCCTCCTGCTTATCGAGACCTTTGAAAAATGGCTTTGCCGCGGCTCAAAACCTTTTTCGTTGAGGGGGACACGACGTTGTCATGTCCCCCTTGATAAGGCTTAAATATGACTGAAATCAATAAATGAAGTTAATTTCCGGAAAGTCGAAAAATCTTTCATTCGCCGCTCGCGAACCATTTTTCACCGGTTATGCAAATCTCTTATTTTTTGAATTATTTGATAAATGCTTCATTCCTTCAGATTTTTTACGAGGGCATCGATTTTCATCAGAACCTGCAGCATATCCTCCAGGTTATTCAGCTCAAGGGAATTGGGGCCGTCGCAGAGGGCGGCATCCGGGTCGGGATGAACCTCCATAAACAGACCGTCGATCCCGACCGCGACAGCCGCTCTGGCCAGGTAAGTCACCATTTCTCTTTGCCCCCCGGAGACGGCTCCCTGACCACCGGGAAGTTGCACGCTGTGAGTTGCGTCGAAGATGACCGGATAACCCATTGTCCGCATGACGGGAATGGCCCGAAAATCGGTAACCAGATTGTTGTAACCGAAGCACGTTCCTCTTTCGGTTATGACGATATTCTCGTTTTTCACGGCCCGGACCTTGTCGATGATATTCTGGACATCTCCGGGCGCCAGAAACTGTCCTTTCTTGATATTGATCACCCGGGCATACCGTCCTACTTCCATCACAAAATCGGTCTGCCGGCATAAAAAGGCCGGCACCTGCAGAATGTCGACCACCTCGGAAACCGGCTTGATTTCCTCAAAACGATGAACATCCGTTAAAATCGGAATGGACAATTTTTTGCTAATATTTTCCAGAATCTGTAATCCCTTTTTCATGCCAGGACCGCGATAGCTGTGAACAGATGTGCGGTTTGCCTTGTCATAAGAGGCCTTGAATATCAAAGGAATATGCAACCGTTCTGTCAGTTCCTTCAAAAAAACGGCAATTTCCGTTGTACTCTGTTCCTCCTCAATTACGCAGGGACCGGCAATCAGGACAAAAGGCGCCCCGCCGCCGATCATCATGCCATCCAATTGAATCTGTTTCATCGCATCCGTCCCTTCTTTATCTACGACTCTGCTGCAGCATTTTAATTCGGATTTCCCGGTACCTCGCCGCTGCCTTCTTCGACTCAGGATTCAATTCATAGGCCGTTTTATAGGCGTTGAGGGCCTCCTTGAACATGCCTTTTTTTTCATACGCCATGCCCAGATTGACATAAACGACATCGTCTTCGGCATCATGCTTCAACGACAGTTTGTAAGATTCGATCGCCTTATCCGCATCTCCCTTCAGACCATAGGCATAGCCAAGATTCGCATAAACCGACGCCTTATCGGAATCGAGCGTCAGCAGCCGCCGGTAGGCCGATATCGCCTTGTCATAGAGCTTTTCCTGCATGTAAAATTCGGTCAGGACATTGAGGACATCCCGGTTCGGATGCCGGGCGGCATATTGTTCATAAAGCCTTGCGGCCTCGCGGGTCTTGCCCAGTTTTCCATAGGTTTGAGCCAGATTATAAACGACCTGTGGATCATGGTTTCCGTGCTTGATCGCCTTTTCATAACTTGCCGCAGCCGCGGCGTATTTTTTCAACTCCCCGTAGGCAAAGCCCATGCTGGCGTAAAGGACCGATTTATTTTTTGATTTTTGGACGATCCGTTCATATAATTTGACGGCTTGGGCATATTGTTTCGTCTTATATTCAAAATCTGCCGCCTTTTCCACAACCTCCTCGTCTTTGGGCTTCAGCAGGAGAACCTTGCGATAAGTCTGCGCTGCATCAGCGTGGCGCTTCTCCTTTTCATAGGCCGCCGCGAGGTTAAAGTAAACTGCCGGTTCTTTCAAGCCCAGCGCAATGGCCTTTTTGTAATTTGCGATTTCCTCTTTCAGCAACCCCTTGCTCCCCAGGGCAAGACCCAGGTTCGCATAAACCGCGGCATTGCGGGGCTCCCGTTTCAGAACTCCGCGATACCATTTGATCGCTTCCCCGTACTGGCCTGCCTTGAGCAGAGCGTCGGCCAGGGCTGTCATGCCATAAGTCGCCCGAGGAACTTTAGACACAAAAGCCTTATACTGGCGGATCGCATCATTGAGCTTCCGACTTTTTTCGTAGGCCTCTCCCAGTCGAAAATAGAGCACGCCTCCTTCAGGATTCAACCGCAGGGATTCCCGGTAATTCTCAACAGCATGATCCCACTGGCCCAGTTGGGCATTGGCAAAGGCGATATTGGCAAAGGCGTCCGCGTTCTTCGGGTTAATTTTAACCAGTTGCTGCCCCGTCTTGGCCGCCTGGGCATAATTTTTTTGGCCAAGATAGCACCTGACCAGTTCGGCCATGACGCCGGCATCGCCAGGTTTGGTCGCCAGAATTTCACGATACTGCGCAATCGCCTCGTTGAAAAGGCCCTGCTGAAAATAAGCCGCCGCAAGCATTTTGCGAACATTCGGATCTTGCGGATTCGCCGTAATGGCTTTTTTCAGATACGCAACCTGCTGACGCCGATTTTCTGAATTTTTTGCATGCCGCAACCAGTCCTGCGGTGTAATGGATACCTGAATGGGGATTCTGGCGATCACCTTTTCACGGTATAGAACATTGATGCCGAAATCCTCGACCACATCGGATCGGCCAGGCTTCCCGGCGCTCATAATCCATTGATCCACCAGTTCAACGCCCTTCAGGATCCGGCGATAATCATTTACATCTCCCAATCCTTCCACATCCACGGTCAGGGCCTTGCCGAAGAGGTCATCGGAAACGATATTTCGGATCACAAACTCATCACGGTATGACAGTTTAAGGGCGTCATGAGGGGTCAGCCGCTCGTCCTTGCCGTTCTTTTCAACGTCAAGGTAATAAAAATGCGGCGCCTGGCGCAGCACGAGGTGGGCAAATATGTTTTTTAGCCGCACCATATCCTCTCGCCCTATCTTTCCCGAGGACAAGAAAGCGATGGCCCCGCCGATGAACACGGCAATAATCAGGAACAATGCGATCCGTCGCAGCCACCTTGTTTTCTCTATGGCGCTGACTTTCTTTTTATCCGTTTTCCTGCCGGATTCATATTCCATGAATTAATCGCTCGATTAAGATTAGCCTTAACATCTTGAACATGAAGCGCCCTCCATCCTTATCTACTCTGACATTCCCATCAACCGCGGGGATGGTATTTCCGGTGGATATCCTTCAAGCGTTCCCGTGTAATATGCGTGTATATCTGCGTGGTGGAAATATCTGCATGACCCAGCATGATCTGCACGGAGCGGATGTCCGCACCTCCTTCAATAAGATGTGTCGCAAACGAATGACGAAAGGTATGAGGATGGACTTTCTTCATAAGCCCCGCCATCCCGGCATATTTCTTCACCACTTTCCAGAATCCCTGGCGCGTAAAGCCATTACCGTATTTATTAAGAAAAACGACATCATTGTGTCTTTGCTTTAAAGCCACCCCCCTGGCGCCTTCGACATATTGCTGCAGGCACTTGTAAGCGCAGCGGCCGACAGGAACAATTCTTTCCTTCCCGCCCTTGCCCATGACCAGCAGATATCCGACCTGCCAGTTGATGGCGTTCATCGTCAGGCCAATCAATTCGGAGACACGGATCCCCGTTGCATACAGCAATTCCAGCATGGCCCTGTCTCTCAATGCCGTTTCACCGATCAAATCCGGCAGCGCCAGCAGCCGGTCCATCTCATCGCGGGACAGGGTATCCGGCAGGTGCATCCAACCTTTTGCCATTTCAATGTTTGCCAGCGGATTCTGCTCAACCCGTCCCTCACGAATCAAGAACTTATAGAATCCCCTCAATGCCGCCAGCCTTCTGTTGACCGATTTGGCGCATAGCCCCCTTACCCGCTGTTCAGCCAGATAGGAAAGGACGGCTTCCGGTGCAACCTCCTGGAAGCAGGAACGTCCTTCTGCGCGGATATGCACGATGAAATCACCCAGATCACGGCTATAGGCTTCAATGGTATGTGGCGAACATCCCTTTTCAATCAGGAGATAATTCATATATTCATCAATCAAATCATGCATGGATAATTCCGGGCAACGGGTCTATAATCTGTTTTTAACGCAAATATCGCTGCTACGCAAAGTATTTTTCTGACGATTGCGTTAAATCGCCCGTACAAGCGGACAAGAGACCTCATCTCGACAATGATTCCATACCGGCCTCCCGCCTGTTTAACCCACCGGACAAGTGGATAAAATGATTGACATGGCCCCACTGCTTGTGATAACCGGGGCTGCGTCAAGCACAGCAAAACATTAAGGTCTTTCAATCCTTGTTTTACGCTTGGCAGAAGCGGGTCCCGGTGGCCGTTTAAAGAAGAGTAATCGGGAATAAGCCCATAGAGAACAGCTTTCCAAAAAGGAGATCAACGTGACCCTGAACGAAGTGGCACAAATACTGGATGCCGATGTTCTGGCTGGGCATGATCAGCTCGAAATGGAGGTAAAAACCGGCTTCGGCGCTGATTTGATGAGTGACGTTCTGGCTTTTGCCAAACCAGGGAGCATATTACTGACGGGTCTGACAAATCCTCAGGTCGTCCGGACAGCCGACATCCTGGACATTACCGCCATTATCATGGTTCGGGGGAAGAGACCGGTCCCGGAAGCCATTCAACTGGCCAGGGAGCTCAAAATACCCGTTCTGTCCACAAGATTCATCCTCTTTGAAACAATCGGCCGTTTGTATGAGAAAGGCATGAGGGGGTGCATAGAAAGGGTTGATAACAGTTTTGGACGTCCATGAGAAGCCGGTTTTCGAAAGCACTTATAGCGTCGAGGGCGGTAATTTCGACGAAGCTGGAAAGGTCGCCAGTCAGATCAAGGTCGTTTTGAAGAAACTGGGGCTCCAGGTAGATGTGGTCAGAAAAGCCGCCCTGGTTGCTTATGAGTCTGAAATCAATATCGTTTCCTACGCCCGGAAAGGAACGATAAATATTTCCATAACCCCCCAACAGGTAAAGATTGAAACCATAGACGAAGGCCCGGGCATCGCGGACGTCGGGCTGGCCATGCAGGAAGGATATTCGACCGCCGACGCAAAAATCAGGGAAATGGGATTCGGCGCCGGCATGGGCCTGTGTAATATAAAAAAATTTTCCGACCAGTTTCAGATTGTCTCTGAAATCGAGAAGGGAACGCACCTGAAAATGATCATCCATATCGATAATGGCGCCTAACCGATCGTGCCTGGAAAGGACAACCGATGGCAGTGAACCTTGAAAAAATCGTAAGAGAACTTGATCTGAAGGTATTTTCCGGTTCTGATAAACTGGACACTGAGGTGTTCGACGGATATACGGGCGATCTGCTCAGCGATGTGATGGCCAACAGCAAGGAAGGCGACATCTGGATAACCCGTCAGGCCCATCAGAATATCATTGCGGTGGCCAGTCTCAAAGATCATGCCGGTATCATTCTCGTGCATGGGGCTGAACCGGCGAAAGATACACTGGAAAAAGCCCTGAAAGAAAATATTCCCATGATGGGTACGGACATATCCGGTTTCAAGATCGCAGGGAGAATATTCAATATCCTCAGGGGAAAAAAGGAAATTGCCGTCCAAAACCCTTAAAAGACCATGGGAGGCATGGTCTTTTTTTTATATGTTTACAGGAAAAGTGTCATGCTCAGGGCGTTTCGCTGTGATCTTCACATCCATACCTGCCTTTCACCCTGTGCCGACCTGGATATGTATCCCCGAGCGCTCATTGAAAAAACGATAATTGAAAAACTCGATGTGATCGCCGTCTGCGATCATAATGCGTCGGAAAACGTGCAATACGTGCTTAGTCTGGCAAAGGGAAAACCGATTACCGTCCTGCCGGGAATGGAAGTTTCCAGCCTCGAGGAAGTCCATGTCCTGGCCCTCTTTGACGACCTGCGCGATCTTATAAAGCTTCAGGCCACCGTTTACGAACACCTGCCTGGTAAAAATCGGGAAGATATTTTCGGACCTCAGGTGATTGTGAATGATCGGGACGAAGTGGAAAGCATGAACGAGCGGTTGCTCATCGGCGCCACAGACTTGCCGATTAAACATATCATTAATGAGATCCATTCATTGGGCGGTCTTGCTGTTGCGTCTCATATCGACCGACCCAGTTACAGCATCCTGAGTCAATTGGGCTTCATTGATCCTGAAACCCCCTTTGACGCCTTGGAAATATCTGCTGCGACCGGCATTAAACAGGCACGCCGGCAATATCCCGAGCTTTCCGCCTATGCCTTTATAAAATCCTCGGATGCCCATTTTATCAGAGACATCGGCTTGGAATTCAGCACCATGATCCTGCAGGCGGCAAACATCCATGAACTGAAATTGGCCTTCGCAAGACAGGATGGCCGGTATATTGAAGAAGGTGATTGATGCTCGAGCTGTCCCTGCACATCCTCGATATCGCGGAAAACGCGGTGCGTGCGCAGGCTGAAACGGTAACGATCTCCCTGATCGAGGATCCTCAAACGGATCGCCTGACGCTGGAAATCCGGGATGACGGGAAAGGCATGACCGAAGGCGAGTTGCAGCGGGTGCTTGATCCCTTTTATACGACTAAGAAAGTGCGCCGGGTGGGGCTCGGGCTTCCCATGCTCGCGCAGGCCGCTCAAAATACCGGGGGAGGCTTTGAGATTGAATCAAAACCGTCAGAAGGAACCGCGGTGAGGGTTGCCTTCCAGCTCAGTCACATCGATCGACAGCCTCTGGGGGATTTGCAGGGAACACTGGCGACACTGATCATGGGAAACCCGGATATTCATTTTATTTACCGCCACCGGCGTGAACAAAAGGAATATGTGCTGGATACCGATGAAATCAAAAGAGAAATCGAAGATGTCCCGATCAACCATGTCGAGGTTTTAAAGTTTATCAGACAGGATATTGCAGACGGCTTGAAAGAAATAAACGCTCAGGCGTAAATAGCATAAATGGCATATAAGGAGGCTTCAATGAAATTGGAAGATGGTGACCTGTTAAAAGATTTTACCCCTGAACAAATTGCACGGCTCGATGAAATCATCAGCCGGCATAAAGGTAAACCGGGCGCGTTGATTCCTGTTCTTGAAGAAGCCCAGGTTGCGCTCGAATATTTGCCTGTCGGGATTCAGAAGAGAATCGCCAAAGCGCTCAATCTGCCGTTGAGCCGCGTTTATGGCGTCGTGACCTTCTACTCATTTTTCACCATGACACCACGAGGAAAGCACACCGTGCGCGTCTGCCTGGGAACGGCCTGCTATGTCCGGGGCGGCAAAGCCATTGCAGAGAAGCTGGAAAAGGAATTCGGCGTCAAAGAGGGTGAAACGACGCCCGACCGCATATTTACCTATGAAACGGTCCGATGTCTGGGAGCCTGCGGCCTGGGTCCCGTTGTCGTCATCGATGAGGATGTACACGGCCGGATCAAGCCGGGTAAAGTCAGAGAAATACTCAGTCAATACAACTAATATTCTTAAGAGGAAGGGATCATGGCCAAACTGAAAATCGAAGATTTGAAAAAAATCAAGGAGAAGGTTCACGCGGAAACCGCCCTGCGCGAAGGCGGCCGCCGGGCAAAAATCACGGTGCACATGGGCACTTGCGGGATCGCCTCCGGGGCGCGCGACGTTATGGACAGCCTGCTTCGCGCCATCGAGGAGGTCAATGTGTCGGATGTGGCCGTGACAACCTCCGGATGCATGGGGCTCTGCAGCCGGGAACCTCTTGTGACGGTCGAAATCATCGGCCAGGAACCGATCAAGTACGAATATGTGGACGCCAATAAAATGCGGCAGATCTTCAAAAGACATGTCTTGGAAGGCGAGATCCAGGTTCCCTTCGTCCTTGCCCGGGGCGCTGAAATCACAAAATAGCGGGCCGTGAAATGCGTCGCGGGCTTTGGTCGGCGGCTGACAATACATGTTAAGGAGGATTGAAACCCAATGAAAATGTTTCGTTCGCATCTGTTGCTCTGTGGCGGAACGGGCTGTCATGCTTCAGACAGCCTGAATGTCAAGAAGGCCCTGGTCGCAGAGTTGATGAAAAGAGGCCTTTCCGAAGAAATCAAGCTCGTGGAAACGGGCTGCAACGGTTTCTGTGCCATGGGTCCCATCATGGTAGTCTATCCCGAGGGCGTCATATATATGTCCATCAAGGCGGATGATATCGCCGAACTGGTGGAAGAGCATCTCGTCAAGGGAAGGGTTCTGCAGCGACTGCTCTACCGTGAACCCACAACGGAAGCCGTTATTCCCACGATGCAGGAGATCCCCTTCTTTGCCCTGCAGGAATTGCGGGTTTTAAAAAACCGGGGGTTGATCGATCCCGAAATCATCGAAGAATACATCGCCCGGGACGGTTATGCAGGGATGGCCAAAGCCCTGACCGAGATGACCTCCGACGAAATTGTCAAGGAAATCCTCGACTCGGGGTTGCGGGGGCGCGGTGGCGCCGGTTTCCCCACTGGCCTGAAATGGAAATTTGCCGCATCCTCCCCCGGTGACGTCAAATACGTGCTTTGCAACGCTGACGAAGGCGATCCGGGCGCCTTCATGGACCGCAGCGTCCTCGAAGCCGATCCGCACGCCGTCCTCGAAGGCATGGTCATCGCCGCCAAGGCGATCGGCGCGCATCACGGCTATATCTACTGTCGCGCAGAATATCCCCTGGCCATTCAACGTTTGAATATCGCCATAGCACAGGCAAAAGACGCCGGATTGCTGGGAAAAGACATCCTTGGAACCGGCTTCGATTTTGACCTCGAAATCTATCAGGGCGCCGGCGCCTTTGTGTGCGGCGAGGAAACGGCCCTCATGACCTCGATTGAAGGAAAACGCGGCATGCCGCGGCCCCGTCCGCCTTTCCCCGCCATTGCCGGGCTCTGGCAGAAACCGAGCGTCCTGAACAACGTGGAAACCTTGGCAAACATTGGACAGATTGTCCTCAAGGGCGCCGCCTGGTATGCCGGTATCGGCACGGAAAAGAGCAAGGGAACCAAGGTGTTCGCCCTGACCGGCGACGTCAATAACGTCGGCCTTGTAGAAGTCCCCATGGGCACGACGCTCGGTGCCATTGTTTTTGATATCGGCGGCGGCCTCCCCAAAGGCAAGAAATTCAAGGCCGCCCAGCTCGGCGGCCCCTCGGGAGGCTGCATTCCCATCCAGCATCTCAATGCATCCGTCGACTATGAAAAAGTCGCGGAGCTTGGCGCCATCATGGGCTCCGGCGGCCTGATCGTCATGAACGAGGACAACTGCGCTGTGGATATGGCACGCTTCTTCATGGATTTCTGCCAGGATGAATCCTGCGGCAAGTGCACTCCCTGCCGGGAGGGCACCAAGCGCATGCTGGAAATCCTGACCAATATCACCCAAGGGCGCGGCAAGGAAAGCGACCTGGAACTGCTCGAGCATATGGCTGCGATCATCAAGGATTCAGCGCTGTGCGGCCTGGGCCAGACGGCGCCGAATCCCGTTCTCAGTACGCTGCGCTATTTCCGGGACGAATATGAGGAACACATCCGGGAAGGCAAATGCCGGGCGGCGGTCTGCACGGCGCTGTTCAAGTCGCCGTGCCAGCACACCTGTCCCATCGAAATGGATATCCCCGCCTATATCGCGCTGATCCGGGCGGAACGTTTCGAGGACGCCTACAGGGTTCTGTTGCAAACCAACCCCTTCCCGTCGGTTTGCGGCCGGGTTTGCGACCATAAATGCCAATCCAAATGCCGCCGCGGCAAAATGGACGAACCCATTGCCATCAAATTTCTCAAACGGTTCATCACCGATAATGCGCCTCGTTTGAAGATTGAGCCTGTACCGGTGACGCATAAGGAGAAAATCGCCGTCGTCGGCGCCGGCCCCGCGGGACTGACTGCAGCCCGCGATCTGGCGCAGCGCGGTTATAAAGTCACGGTTTTTGAAGAACTTTCCTCTCCGGGCGGCATGCTGCGCTGGGCCATTCCGGCCTACCGGCTCCCGCGGAACATTCTGGACGGTGAAATCGACGACGTGCGAGCCTTGGGTGTGGAAATCAAGTGCAACACGCGCGTCGGCAAAGACATCTCCTTTGAAAGGATCGGCGAAGAATTCGACTATGTCTATCTCGCACCGGGCGCTCACAAGAGCCAGACGATGGGCGTCGAGGGCGAGGATCTGCCGGGCGTCTATGGCGGCGTAGAATTCCTGAGAGATTTCAACGATAACGAAGCAGCCTGGATGAAAGGCGAGAAAAGTCTGGGCGGCAGGGTCGCCGTCATCGGCGGCGGAAACTCGGCCATTGACGCCGCCCGTTGCGCAGCTCGTCTGGGCGCCGATGTCACGATCCTTTACCGGCGACTGCGCCAGGATATGCCGGCGGCCATCGAGGAAATCGAGGCGGCAGAACACGAGGGTATCAGGATTGACTATCTCGTCGCACCCACAAAGCTTATCGGAGCCAATGGAAAAGTAACCGGAATCATGTGTGAACGCATGAAACTGGGCGATTTCGACAGAAGCGGCCGCAAACGGCCCGTCCCCATCGCAGGCTCCGAATTCACCCTGAGCGTCGATGCGGTCATTGCCGCAATCGGACAGGTTCCCGACCTCTCCTTTGTCCCGAAGGACAGCAGTGTGAAAGTCAATAAGTGGGATTGCTTCCATCTCGCCAAGGGAAGCAAATCCCGAACGACTAACGTCAGGTTCTACGCGGGCGGCGACGCCGTCACGGGGCCCGATACCGTGATCGGCGCCATTGCCGCCGGCCATCAAGCGGCCATCGACATCGATGCGGCCATCCGTGTGCACAACGGCGAAGCGGCCTATGAGGCGCCCCCCAAAGAGAAAATCGACATCCCGCTGATCATCGATGAGGAATCGATGGAAGCCCCACAGACCAGGATGCCGGAACTGGACGGCAAGTCAAGAAAACTGAGTTTCGTGGAAGTGGAACTGGGATTCACGCGGGAAGATGCCATCAAGGAAGCCGTGCGCTGCCTGCGTTGCGACGCGGAAGTTTAAGGAAAGGAGATGACGATGGACAAGAAGATAACATTGACGATTGACGGACGCGAATTGGAAGCCCATCCCGGCCAGACGATCCTGGCGGTCGCCCGTGAAAACGGGATATTTATTCCAACCCTGTGCCATTACGCAAAAACAACGAATGTCGGGGCCTGCCGGGTTTGTATGGTCGAGGTCAAAGGCGCCAGATCCCTGGTCGCCTCCTGTTGCATGCCGATCAGTCCGGGTATGGAGGTCAAGACAGATACAAAAACCGTCAGGGATGCGCAACGCCTGATTGTCGAGCTGCTCTGGGCATCGGGCGATCATAACTGCCTGACTTGCGAGCAGAACGGAAGTTGCGAACTGCAGGACCTGATCTACTGGTTAGAGATCGAACAGCCTCGATTTGACATTAAATCTCCGGGTTACGCCCTCGAGAGGACCAATGCCATGATCGCACGGGACCTCAACAAATGCGTGCTCTGCGGCCGCTGCATCCGCGCCTGTAATGAAATCCAGGTCAACGAGATCCTCGATTTTTCCATGCGCGGCTCTCATGCCAAAGTTGGCCCCGCCTTTGACAGCGATTATATCCAGTCGGAATGCTACTTTTGCGGAGAATGTGCTGATGTCTGCCCCGTCGGCGCCATCACGTTCCGGCAGGCCCGTTTCTCCGGGCGCCCCTGGGAAATCCGGAAAGTCCGCACCACCTGCACTTACTGCGGCGTAGGCTGTCAGATGGATCTCAATATTCATAAAGGAAAGATCGTCAAGGTTACCGGTAATCGCGACTACGGCCCCCCCAACGAAGGAAGTCTCTGTGTCAAGGGAAGGTTCGGTATGGATTTCATCCATAGCCCCGATCGCCTGAGGACCCCCCTGATCCGAAAAAACGGCGAATTGAAAGAAGCCACTTGGGACGAGGCATATACCTACATTGCGGAAAAACTGTCGGCCATCAGGATAGCAAACGGACCTGACAGTATCGCCGGATTTTCCTCCGCCCGGGCGACCAACGAGGAAAATTATCTTTTCCAGAAATTCATGCGGGCGGTGATCGGAACGAACAATGTCGACCACTGCGCCCGTCTCTGACACTCTTCCACCGTGGCCGGTCTGGCCGCTACCTTTGGAAGTGGTGCAATGACCAATTCCATCGATGAAATTGAATTTACCGATGCCATTTTCGCCATCGGAACCAACACGACGGAGAACCATCCCGTCATCGGCGCGAAAGTTAAAAGGGCCGTTCGTCAGAGAGGCGCGAAGCTCATTGTCGCCGATCCAAGGGAAATCGATCTGGTGAAATACGCCACGATATGGCTCCGCCAGAAACCCGGCACCGACGTCGCCCTCTTGAACGGCATGATGAACGTCATCGTCTCTGAAGGCCTTTACGACGAGCAATACGTGGAAAGCCGTACGGAGGGTTTCGAGGCCATGAAAAAGGTCGTGGAAAAATACACCCCCGATGTTGCTTCAAAGATAACCGGTGTGCCGACCGAGGATATCGTAACGGCAGCGAGGCTATATGCGGAAGCCGAAGCGGCCTCGATTCTCTACACCATGGGGATCACCCAGCACACCACAGGGGTTGACAACGTCAAATCCATTGCCAACCTGGCCATGCTCTGCGGAAATGTGGGCATCGAGGGAGGAGGCGTCAATCCTCTGAGAGGCCAGAACAACGTCCAGGGGGCCTGCGATATGGGCGGGCTGCCCGTTGTTTTTACCGGGTATCAGCCCGTCGGCAGCGACGAAGCCCGGGCAAAGTTCGAAAAAGCCTGGGGCGTCACTTTGCCTTCCAAACCTGGCATCACCATTGTTGAGACCTTGAATGCGGCCCACGAGGGAAAGGTCAAAGCCCTGTATGTCATGGGTGAAAATCCCATGCTGTCTGACCCTGATCTGAATCACGCCAGAGAGGCTCTGAACCATCTGGATCTTCTGATTGTACAGGATATCCTGCTGTCCGAAACGGCCCAGCTTGCTCACGTCGTGCTGCCCGCCGCCTGTTTCGCCGAAAAGGACGGCACCTTCTCCAATACGGAACGAAGGGTGCAAATGGTCAGGAAGGCCGTTGAGGCCCCCGGACAGGCCAAGGCGGACTGGGAAATCATCTCGGAATTGTCCACAAGGATGGGGTATCGCATGAGCTATGCCACACCTGAGGATATCATGAAGGAAATAAATGCCCTGACGCCAAGCTACGCGGGGATCACCTACGACCGGATTGAAGATATCGGCATCCAGTGGCCATGCCCCAATTCAACCCATCCGGGGACGAAGTTCCTGCATAAAGACCGCTTCAGCCGTGGTCTGGGCCTGCTGAGCGCCATCGAATACATACCGCCCGCGGAAGTTCCCGATGCGGAATATCCCTTTGTGATGACCACGGGGCGCGTGCTGTATCAGTATCATACGGCGACCATGACAAGACTCTCCAAGGGGATCATGGAAAGATGTCCCGAAAGCCTTGTGGAAATCAATCCGAAAGACGCGGAAAAGCTGGGCGTCTGTGCGGGCCAGTTCGTGAAGGTTTCCTCCCGTCGCGGTGTGGTTGAGGTAAAATCGCATGTGACCACGCGTGTCCCCGAAGGAACCATTTTCATGAATTTCCATTTCCGGGAGGCCGCCGTCAACCTGCTCACCAACCCGGCGCTTGACCCGATCGCGAAGATTCCGGAATATAAGGTTTGCGCGGTAAGGGTTGAAGCGGCTTAAGGTCTTTAAGGCTCCCGCGTCTGCCGACGCGGCTAATTGTGAAAGATGAACAATGGTAAGGGGCTGTGATGCTCCTCACCCCCAAACCCTGTATAACACCTGAATGAAAAAGGTGCAGATGCGCGATATAAGGTCCGTTCTGTTAAGGCGGAAGCAGCGTAAATAGAAATATGTTAACAATAAGGAGGTATCAGTATGCCAAGATGGAAGTACAAAACAACCATCGTTAACCTGGAGCGAATTGCTCCTCCTGAATTCATCGAATGCGATGAAAAGGGGTCTTGTGAGGTCACCGGTCTGCCGGGAGGCCTGAATAACTTCAAAGGTGTCCTCGACAAGGAGGGCGAAAGTGAATGGGAGCTTGTCCAGGTTCAGAAGCATGACGGCAAAATACTCTGCTTCTGGAAAAAGGAAGTGAAGGAAGTATTTGTCAGTTAGTGAAGCATGCCGATGGGTAATGAATTGTGCGTAATTCCGATGAAGCGTCTTTGACTATCATATGCATATATTTGCTTCTAAATCGGAGAGTTTCAATGATCAGTGCGACACAACGAAGCTGATCTTTTCGAATAGGAGTGGAACATTTGGCTGCCGTTATTATGTATGCTCGCCGTATGGGTATGCAGCAACGAATGTAAGAGAAGATATCCACATTAATGTTTTTCAAAAATTACATTAGGAGGATTTATTATGGCTTTTAATGCACCACCCAAAATGGTCGGTCTTGTAGGCAACGCAGGCGTCTACAAATCAAAACTCTCAGTTTTCCAATTTCTCATTCGTGGCTTTATGGCGGGGGCCTATATCGCGATCGGAGGAGCACTGTGCAACCGTATGTTCAACCGGTGTAGCACCGTTACTCGGCGCTGGAATTGCAAAAATGATCGGTGGGGCGGTGTTCCCCGTGGGCTTGATCGCCATTGTTCTGACAGGAATGGAGCTTTTTACCGGCGATTGTATGCTGGTTCCTATGGCCGCCATGATGAAGAGGTGTACATGGGGCGCCGTGATGAGGAACTGGGTATGGGTATACATCGGTAACATCCTCGGCTCTTTCTTTTATGCCTATTTAATGGCCGTCGGTCCTCTCGTCGATGGTACGGCAGACGGAACAATGGTAGTGAATGCCTTCGGCATGACCGCCATAAATATTTCCGTCGCCAAGATTTTGACCTATAAGGCCGTTGGAACTGCCGGCCTGTGGTCCTGCTTTTGGAAGGCCATCGGCTGTAACTTCCTTGTCAACATCGCCATCCTTCTTGCCATTACCGCCGATGACGTGGTCGGCAAGTTCTTCGGCATCTGGTTCCCCATCATGGCATTCGTCGCAACCGGGTTCGAGCACTGCGTTGCCAACATGTATTTTTTACCCACAGGAAAATTCTTGACCGACTGGTATCCGGCAACGATCACAAAAATCGGCGGATTACTGCAAGCCAATAACGGCTTAAGCTGGGGTGACATCTGGTTCTGGAACATTGTTCCCGTTACGATAGGGAACATTGTCGGCGGATTTCTGTTTATCGGCGTGGCCTACTTCGTGATGTTCAGAAAGGAAGTCCCAAAAGATTAGGGGTAATCCAATTGTCAATATTAGCGTGGATCGCGTTTATTGTAAGTACAGTAGCGGTATTCATTCATTATCTGGTAGTGAGGGATACTCGATTTTTGATTTTTGCAATTCCCGGGTTGATCGCCCTTCTTGTAATTCCCATGACCCTGGCATGGATGAGTCGCAGAACGTTTACGCAGGCGGCAGAAGAACACAACCAGAAAGCCAAGTCGTATAAAATTGCTAATATCAGTTTAGCGATCACGGGACATGCTGTCAGTATAACAGGAGAGATCCAGAAAGTTTCCTTCAAGTGGCTTAACAGACCGCATTTCCAGGTTAAGGATGGTACGGGGACCATCCGCGTGATCATGTTTACAGCACCCGGAGAAAATATCGAGCCGGGAGATACGGTAGACGTTCTTGGCGTTGTGATAAAGAATATTTTCGATCGCCGTAACGCTGCCATATCCGCTGTCAGCATAAAGAAACGGAATACTAAAACAACATAAATTTCAGGGAGGTAATCATGGATTCGCGAGAAATAACCTTTTTAATAGGATTTTTAATACTTGGCATTGCTCCGGTTTTTGCCAAGCATGTCGCTTTTGGCGTAACGGAGTTGATCATGCTGCTTGGCATAATTATTTCTACGTCAGCGGCGTTTTCTAAATCATCTTGATACAATGGAGAGAATTGACCATCGTGCTGCCTGTTGCATTGGTCATTTATTCCTTATTGTCGCGGGTGTTTATATGCAAGCCTTTGCTACCGCCGCCATAACTGGCCATCAGGTAGCAAGCCTTAACCATGAGGAATGCCCATGACAGCAACCCCAGACGGGTCCCAAAATCTGAAACTGCGACCGAATCGAACCTTCATTTGCAGTGTTGTTTTTATTGACATTGTTGAATATACGAAGAAATCAGTCAATGAACAGATTCGGCTCAAGGAACGCTTCAACGCCATCCTTATCGAATCCATCAGGGACATCTCCATCAATGATCGGATCATCCTCGACACAGGTGACGGGGCGGCCATCGGATTCCTCGGCGATCCGGAAGATGCCCTCTTTGTGGCTATGAGCCTCCGTGATGCCCTCAAGGACGATCGGAGCGACTCAACACCCGACCTCCAGGTCCGCATGGGAGTCAATCTCGGCCCCGTCAAACTTCTGAAGGACATCAACAACCAGCAGAACCTGATCGGCGACGGCATCAACGTGTCCCAGCGCATCATGAGCTTTGCCGAACCCGGGCAGCTGCTGGTGTCACGATCCTATTTTGATATTGTTTCCTGTCTGTCGCAGGAATATGCCCAGCTCTTTCAATACCAGGGCGCGCGGGCCGATAAGCATATCCGTGAGCACGACATCTATGCCGTTGAGCACATGGGCGCAAATCCCATGCCCATGAAAGACAAACCAATAAGAAACTCGGAAACCCCGCTCGCGGAGGATGCATCCGTTGCTCCTGAAAAACAGACGACGAAAGCGTCAGTCGGGGCGGTGCCGGAAACAGCGGCACAGCCGGCAAAACCCGACAAGAACAGAAAAAAGCTGATCATCGGGGGGGCCGCAGCAGCCTCAATCATTGCGATTCTTGCCCTGATCATCATCATTCCGAAGGGCAAGATGCCGCTGGGCGGCACAAAGACTAGTGTATTGGAAACAATGGTTCAACCTTTGAGTGAAACCTTCAGGGCCGTTTCGGCCGAAGCCCGTGATATCCTTTTCACGGTAACCGGATTGGAGTCATCAAATATCGGGATCACCGTCACCATCAAAGCCCACAACAAATCCAGGATGGTCAAGAGTGTCGCCCTGTATGACGATAGTTACAGATGGCCCAAGTCCATGATGACTGACAGCAGCGGAAAAAAACACGGCGTCAACACGGTCAGATTCGTGAAGGGATCAACAAGGATCAACATGCGTGAGGCAGGAACTGAAGGAATTCAAATTGCTCCCGGAGAGTCCGTCACGGCCTTTCTGACCTTTAAAAAGGACGGTAAGGGCATCAGGGACTTGAACCTCCACCCGTTTATTTACCAGGGTCGGCGGGATTGGAAAGAATTTGATCTCACGCTGAACCTGAGGTCGTAAAGTCTGAAGTTGTTTGCTCTACCAGCCCATCCCCAGGGCAACACGGTAGGCGATCAGGCCGCCCAGCACCGAAAGGACCAGCATCGCGCCGATAGAGGCGCCGAACCATTTCCAGCTTCCGAGTTCGCGCTTCATCACCGCCACGGTGGCGGCGCAGGGGATAAAAAGCATCATGACCACCAGAAACGACAGAGCCGAGGCGGGACTCATCACCTGAGGCAGTATCTGCAGCAGCCCTTCCCTTCCCACCCCGTAGAGAACCCCAAGCGTCGCAATGGCCGTTTCCTTCGCAATAATCGTCGTCAGCAGGGCCGTGATCATTTTCCAGTCCAGACCGAGGGGCTGCCCGAGGGGTTCGAGTAAAAGCCCGATCCCTGCAAGCCAACTGTCTTCGATTCGTCCATGGGGCAGATGAGAAAGCAGCCAGATGATCACGGAGACGGCCAGAATCACGGTCCCGGCCTTTTTGATGAAGGACAGGATTCTTGCCCACACCGCCATGCCGATCGTTTTAAAATCAGGCTTATGGTAAAGGGGGAGCTCCATAATAAAAGGCATGGCTTCGTCTTTCAAAAGATAGCGGCTCACGAACATGCCGACAAGCCCCAGAACCAGAATATTGACCGTCAGCAGAGACCATGAAACCAGAGCCGCATGGGTGGAAAATATCGCCGCGGCGACAAAGGTCAGCACCGCCAGACGCGCCGTGCAGGGAACAAAAGGCGACAGGAAAATGGTCAGGAGCCGTTCCTTTCTTGATTCCACAATGCGGGCGCCCAGAACGGCAGGAACATTGCAGCCGAATCCCAGGCACATGGGAATGACGCTCTTTCCATGCAGCCCGACCAGATGCATGAAACGGTCCATGACAAAGGCCGCCCGGGCCATATAGCCCACGTCCTCCAGAACGGCCATGAAGGTGAAAAAGATGAGCAGAATCGGAATAAAGGTCAGGACGGATCCGGCGCCGCCGATCACACCGTCAATCATCATTCCCTTGATCCAGAATGAATAAGGCTCCAGGGACGGTTCTATCTGTTTGGCAAAGGCGCTGACCAGTCCTTCCAGCCCTCTTTGCAGTGGATAACCGACTTTATAAGTGATCAGAAAAACTACCGCAAAGATAGCGAGAAGCACAGGAATGCCGAAGAGGGGGCGCGTCAGTATGTGATCGATACGGTCCGTCATGACTACCTGGCCCATCCGGAAGCGTGAAATGGCCGCCCGGGTAACGGCTTCAATCCAGTCGTACCGACCGCCCACAACGGCATGCAGTGAATCCTCATGCTTGAGTAGGATGGACTGAATCCCGCGCCATGCATCGGGAGGAATGCGCGCCTCCACAATCTTCGCGATCTCCGGATCGCCCTCCATGAGCTTGATGGTAAGCCAGTTCACGGGCAGATCCGTCGGGATCTTGGAAGCGACCGGGGCAAGATGGGGCGTCAAGAATGTTGAAATGCCCGTGAAGACATCCCGGTGATCGGCGGCTACCTCCTGCTGTCGCGGCATGTAGGAGAGCTCGCCGCAGGCAAGGGCGCGCGTTTTTTCGACGAGTTCCCGGATTCCCCGGTTCTTTGCGGCCACCATTTCGACTACGGGGATCCCCAGAGCCTTTTCGAGAGCCTTGATGTTGATCCGGATCCCCTGACTCTCCGCCACGTCAATCATATTGACTGCGACGATCACGGGGGGGCCTAGCAGGAGCAGCTCCGTCAACAGATAAATGCTCCTCTCCAGGGCGGCGGCGTTGACCAGAAGGATGATGATATCGGGATGTTCCGTCAGGATAAAATTCCTGGCAATGCGTTCTTCCGCGGAAAAGGCTGTCAGGCTGTATGTTCCCGGCAGGTCGACAATCCGCATCTCCAGATCTTCACAGACGTGGAGGCCCTCTTTTTTTTCCACGGTCTTTCCCGGCCAGTTGCCCACATGCTGGGACAGCCCCGTCAGAATATTAAATACCGTTGACTTGCCCACATTGGGCTGGCCCGTAAGAGCGACCAGAAGTTTTCTCTTTTCTCGTTTTTCGTCGCCGGCTTCGCATTGCAGAGATTCGGTCCGTTGAACGAAGATCCGTTCCGATTCTCCTCCGCCAAGCGCCACACGCGTGTCTGCCGCCTGGATAATCCTCATGTCCCCGCGGCTGCGCAGTACTTTGATTCTCATATTCAGGGCAATCCCCAATGCCGCCAACCGGATCGACAACTCACGACCCCCGCTCAGCGCATGGATGATGCCTTCATCCCCTTCCCGCAGTTCGGAAAGAGTAACCCATTCTTCACTCATCTCTCAATTTAATTGGTAAAATTTAAGCATGTCGCGCCTTCTGAATCCTGATAACGGCCTTACAGCGAACGATTACTCGTATTCCTTCGGAACGGCGCAGATGACGATCATCGGATTCTCGGGCGACAGGTTTCTATACTGATGTTTTTCGCCTGGCAGTACCAGGGCAAAATCTCCCTTTCTTGCAGGACGCTCTTCTCCGCTTTCCATGACCACGGCGCCTTCACCTTCAATGATATAGTTCAGGTGCTCAAAGGGATGTGAATGGTAAGGCGTATGTCCGCCCGGCATAATCGTGAAAACGCGGAAAGAGAAAGCCGGTGTGCCGTCGGATTTCGAGATCGGGATCTGCTTGAAGACATTCTTTGCCCCTTCCATGGTCATCACTGTTTTTTCAACTTTGTCCAGACTTGCAATTTTCATAAGACACCTCCACGGCGGTAGATATACAATCACGGCCGAGAAGTCAACAAGTACCAATGATTCAGAATATCCGGGTGCAGGCGGCAGCAGAACCGATGAACGATATCCGGCTGTAAAGTTCTCATTTCGGAATATCGCTTGACGGAAAATCTTAGATACATTAGAGCTATTTTCGTTTTTTATAGAGGTTCCTGATGGATGCACAAAGCCGCAAGGTCCGCGTCGCAGCGTTATCCGTGATTTCGAACACCACCCTCGTGATCATGAAACTCATCGTGGGCCTGCTGACCGGATCGATATCGATCATTTCCGAAGCGATTCACTCCGGTGTTGATCTTATTGCGTCCATTATTGCCCTCTTTTCGGTTAAAACCTCAAGCCTCCCACCCGACAAGCGGCACCCGTTCGGCCACGGGAAAATCGAAAACATCTCCGGCGCCATTGAGGCACTGCTCATTTTTGCGGCCGCCGGCTGGATCATCTTTGAAGCCGTCCAGAAACTCGGAAAACCCGAGCCTCTTCAAACATTGGAATGGGGTGTGGGCGTCATGCTGGTCTCAGTGGTTGCAAATTATTTTGTATCAAAAAAGCTCTTCAAGGTCGCAAAAGAAACGGACTCCATCGCCCTTGAGGCCGATGCATGGCATCTGCGTACGGACATCTATACCTCCGTGGGCGTCATGGTCAGCCTTGCGCTGATCTGGTCGGGACAGGCGTTTTTTCCAGGGGTGGATCTGAACTGGCTTGACCCGGTCACTGCGATCGCCGTCGCGGTGCTGATCATCAAAGCCGCCTACGATCTGACCATGCGGTCGTCAAAAGATCTTCTGGACGCCACACTCCCACCCGAGGAAGAAGACTGGATCCGCCGGCGGATTTTGCACCACCGGCCCGTTATTTGCGGGTTCCATCAGTTGCGAACCCGCAAGTCCGGTCATTTCCGCTTTGTCGAGTTTCATCTGAAAGTGGACCCCGAAATGTCCGTCCAGATCTCGCATGCCATTACGGAAGATCTGTCTTTGGGGATCGAAAAACAGTTTCCGTCAACGAGCGTGATGATCCATATCGAGCCCTGCGATGGGGATTGTGAGGGCAACTGTCTCCAGGGATGCCTGCTTGACGAGCAACGGCGCAGGGACCAACGACAGCGATTAAAGCCTTGACGAGTGGTTGAGAATCCGCATTCGCCGACGCGGCATAAGAACTTCCGGCGAGGATATTAAAATTCTATCCCGAGATCGATCTTCGGTTCAAAGATTTTCCCCATCGTTTCCAGCCCTGGTTGACTGGACGCACCGGATGACGGAAACAGGAGCGCTTCCCATGAGCTGTATCTGCCTGCGTGACGCTCCGGAATATCTCTGCTCAGATCTTTCATATCGTGGTTAAAAAAAGACAGTCGGATATAGTGCGCGGCACCCTCTTCCTTGATCTTCGCGGGTGCCCCCCCGCTTAAGGGGTTTATTTGAAGGTTGTCACGAGTCATCATATCTCTGAAAAGATCAGGACCGAACAATGTTTCATCCTGTATGCCCCTTTTTAGACATACCGGAGATATATCCGTGCGTCGAAGATAGTTGCCCCAAATCCGTGCCGATAATCCGGACACGTAGAAGCTTTGACCATCATACTCATTCCACAAAGCCTCCCGCAACCGCTGTGCCCCGGCATTATACACTTTTGAGGATTTGCCGGTTTCGGTTTTTCCCTGCTTGATGACTTTTTCCTGGCGAGGTTGCATGATGAGCTCCTTTTTGACCTGAAATGTGCGCCATGACATGATTATCCATTCGGCGCTCGCATCTGCTATCGATATCTGGATCAAGATGCTGATGGCCAGTATCTTTATGCAGATCATCAGGAAGGATCGGCACAAATGATCCCGGAGATGACCGGGCTGATTGAAACCGGACTGAAAGGGACTTCCTGCTTGTGTCATGACGTACGTTTCTTCGGTCACAGGGACGACCGCAGCGGTAATTTCAATTTTCGGTCCGCCAGCAGGTGATCTGAAGGTTTCATGCGGTTCAATTGCCGTAACTCACCAATGGTCGTGCTGTTCCGTCGGGCAATGATTTCAAGCGTCTCGCCTCTTCTTACCCGGTGGTAGGTATATTTCTCCTTTTTCTTCTGGTTGGACAGATCCTTTACCACCGCCGCTGCAGTTTCTTTCTCCGCAGGCCTGTCTTGAATTTTTATCACACGACCCGCGTAAATCGGATCCGAGAGCTTCATCTTATTGACCTTCAGGAGGACATTGAGAGGGGTATCATGCTTTTTTGCAATCTTGGCCAGGGTATCCCCCTTTTGCACCCTGTACACAAGAATACCCGTGTCTTCTTTAAATATATTTGTCTCATCCGCCTTTTGGGGTCTTGCGGAAGCCTCAACCACTTTGGGCAGGGCTTGCTCATCCGGTGTCTGTACATCCAGAAGCGCTATCTTTACCTTCCGGCCACTATAAAGCTGATCCCTCAGTTTCATCTTGTTTAATCTCAGAAGGGCGGCGAGACTTGTATTGTGTTTTTTTGCAATTCTTTCGAGGGTATCGCCCCTCCTGACTTGATAGTATTGGATTTGTACCGCCCTGACTTCCCGCTCTTTATCGGCAACAACTTTCTTTTTTAACGTCTCCAGCGAGTCACCTGGAGCTTTCTCTTGACGTTCTTCGGGTTCCTCTTTGGTCAATTTAACGACCGGTGCTTTTTCCACCACCGGCGCCACCGGCAGGATTTCGGCAACCGAGGCCGCTATGGCATCAGCGATTTTTGCCTGATGTTGACGGCTGCGAAGGAGCTTCTCTTCCCTTTTGTTGGAAATATAGGCGGTCTCCACCAGCAGAGACGGGATTTCGGGAAGCTTTAGAACTCGAAAAGGGGCGCTCTGGACGGAGGCAAACTTCAACGGCATGACCCGGCCGATGTTTTCCAGGACACTCTGCCCAAAAATCTTTGACGTATTGATGGTGTTTGTTTGGTACATATTCAGGACGATGGGGCCGGAGGCTTCGTTGCTCTCTCCATTGGGGGAGCCGCCCATCATATCGGCAAGGTTCTCTTTCATCGCCAACAGTCTCGCAGCTTCCGTGCTGGCGCCGCGAATGGACAGGCAATAGACGGATGCGCCCTGTGCACGACGGTTGGGGGCGGCATCAGCATGAATACTAAGAAACAGATCTGCGCCATGTTCCCGGGCTATTTTCAACCGTTTGCTGAAAGGCACATAATAATCGCCGCTTCGGGTCAGAAAGGCTCGGTAGCCTACCCGCTTATTGAGTTTATCTTTGAGCCTTCTGGCGATCTTAAGGACGATATCCTTTTCCTGGGTGCCCCCCAGGCCGACGGCTCCGGGGTCATCGCCGCCATGACCGGGATCGATGACGACAATCCGCTTTTTTCTCGTGACAGGCTCCCGTTCTTCCGCTTCTTTCTTCTCAACCTCGGGAAGCTCAATATCTATAACCACACGGTCCGGTTTCTCTTCTATTTTTTGAAGTTTGAATACATTGACATCTAGATGATCTGCCAATAATATTTCAACCCTCACCACTTCCCCGGACAGACGCACCATCGAGATGACCGTAACCCCAGGCTTGTTGAGAACTGTTTTTTCGGGCAGGTCATTGGGAAAAACGCTGTCCTTGAAGTCGATCCGGATATGTTCCTTGCTTTTTTCAACCGTATAATCAGGCGATTCGCTGGTATCGATAACGATGCGTGTGTGGTCCGGCGCAACCCAATGTCGGACATTCAAGATTTGATTCAAGGCGCTTGCCTCTGAGGCCAGAAACCCCGTAAGAAGCAACACCAGGATAAAAATGATGCGTGTTCCCTTTGTCATAATCGTTTATTTCCAATGCAATTCCATATATTATATCAGACCTGTAAAACGATTTCAAGCTCCGCAAGGAAAAAGATTGACAAACGTTATGCTTAATGACATTTTCCCGCAACAAAATTCGAGCGGCATTTTTCATGTTCATCAAAGAGCTCTTCCGGCAGAAATGTTTCACCCTGTCCTTTGAATTCTTTCCGCCTAAGCGGGAGGGGAATCTGGATAGCCTGTTTACGACGATTCAGGAACTGTCCACGCTGAAGCCGGATTTTATCTCTGTCACCTACGGAAAAATTCATCAAGCCGGAAGTTTGATTTGCGGACGTAATATTCCATACGCTTTTGAGTGCCACAAATGGAGATGGGGTGCCCTGTGGCAGGAACTTTCTCCACCAGAAAAACCCTTTTGGATCTGACGGATGGCCTCGCTTTCAGATAATCTGTTAGCGCCTGAATGAACAAGTACTTTCGATAATGCCATTTTCTCTGCAGAAAAAGTTAACTGAGGGTCTCTATGCAGGAAAATTGTTTTAAAGAGTCTTTATTGAATCCCACCGTGTTCCCGGTCACTTGGGAACTGGTGCCGGGAAGGGGTGCAAGAGAAGCGGCCCAGGAAAAGGTCATATCCCTGGCCAAACAGGCAGCTCACGGAGTAAAGATCCATGCGCTGACCGTTACAGACAATCCCGGAGGAAGCCCCGCCATGTCTGCCGATTTCATAGGCAGCGAAATTATGAAACTGGGCATTGAGCCGCTCGTCCATTTTACTTGCAAAGACAAGAACCGCAGTCAAATCGAAAGCCAACTTTATGCCCTGGATCGGACAGGTGTCAGAAACCTCCTGGTTATGAGCGGCGATTACCCTGTCTCCGGCTACGCTGGGAGACCTGCCCCGGTTTTTGACCTGGATCCCATCCATACCCTGCAACTGATATCGGACATGAACCGGGGGCTCACGTATCCGGGAGTCAAAGGCAACGTCCGTCACCAACCCAGCGATTTTTTCCCCGGAGCTGTCGTTTCTCCCTTCAAGGCGACCGAAGCAGAGCAGATGGTTCAGTATTACAAACTCAAAAAGAAGATCGATGCCGGCGCCCAATTTATCGTTACACAACTGGGATACGATGCCAGAAAAATTCACGAAGTGTTCCTTTTTATGAAGCTCAGCGGTTTCAACATTCCGCTTATAGGGAATATTTATATCCTTCCGTACGGTGCGGCCAAAATGATGAATCACAATGAACTGCCCGGCTCCGTCGTCACGGATAAACTCCTGACCCAGCTGGATCGAGAGCGAAGCGATCCCGATCGCGGAGAAGGGGCCAGAATACTGCGCGCAGCTCGGATGTACGCTATCATGAAAGGAATGGGCTTTAACGGGGGACATATCGGCGGGCATAATATTAAATATGAACAAGTGGAAGAAATTATCCGGCAGGGTGAGGAGCTCGCATCCCAATGGACCGACCTTATCCGCTACTTCGATTATCCCATTGCCGGCGGCTTTTATTATTTTGAGTACGATCCGAAAACAGGCCTAAATCAGGAAACGCCGACTAAACGGCAGTTTCGCCCGCTCGATGCCAGAGTCGAAATTTCCTATGGGTTTTCGCGAATGTCCCATAAACTTCTGTTCGAACCAGGAAAGAAGCTTTACGGCATCATGAAGGGACTAAGCAGCGCAGTTGCAGGAACAAGGCTTGAGCGCTTTTTTCACAAACTTGAATACTTAACCAAAGTCTTGATTTTTGACTGCAAGGATTGCGGCGACTGCGCCCTCATTGATGTCGCCTACCTCTGTCCCATGTCGCAATGCCCGAAACACCAGCGCAACGGAGCATGCGGTGGGAGCTTCGAGGGGTGGTGCGAAGTCTATCCCGGAAAGAAGCAGTGCGTCTATGTTAAAGCTTATGCCCGGTTGAAGAAATACGGAGAAGAAATTCAACTGGATAAAGATATTATCCCGCCTTGCAACTGGGACCTTCATCAAACGTCATCCTGGATCAATTTCTATCTGGGTAAAGACCATGCCTCAAAAAGGCAGGAGGGTGGTTAGTCCGGAAATAATTTATTCATTGAAGATTACGACGGGATATAGTAGAAGCTCGCATCAAGGGCGATTAGCTCAGTTGGATAGAGTGCTGGCCTCCGAAGCCAGATGCCGTGAGTTCGAGTCTCACATCGCCCACCATATCAAATCCATAACCTGTCAGATTTTGCGTCCTCTCTTTTTTTGGAAAGGAAGGTGCGCCAAGCCGGTGTGTCTTTGCAGAGACGCATAGACAGGGAGCGGTTCCATCCCGATGGAGATAAAATTCTTGATTTATGAAAAATTATGATATAAATATCGCATCCGCTATTAAAATAAAAGGGACTCCTTGTCCGGGCATTCTTCCCGGGCTTTAGAGCCGAGAGGAGAAAACATTGAGGAGATACGAGACGGTTATGATTGTCCCTGTTGATCTTCCGGATGATGAAATCACCGGATTGATTGAGCGGTACAGGTCAATCATCACAAACCACGAGGGAATGGTAATAAAAGTTGAAAAGTGGGGAAAAAGAAAGCTGGCTTATGAAATCAGGAAGCATAACAAGGGATTTTATATGCTGATCGATTTTGCAGGTCAAAGCGCCACCGTCGTTGAACTAGAGAGAAATCTAAAAATCGATGATAAAATCCTGAAGTTCATGACGGTCAAAAAGGACGACCAGGTCATTTTGGCGGATATCGAGAAGGAGATCGCCGCGGGTTCACCTGCTGTGGCTGCTGCAGAGATGGAAATCAAAATCATAGAAACTTCAGCCGGCAGCTCGGCACCGATCATTGAGCCCGTCGAGGCAAAGACCGCAGAAGTCCAGGAAGGAGGCGCATAATTATGGCGGAAACATCGAGGTTTCATGGCCAGAGGCCGCCAAGACCGCAGAAAAAATTTTTTCACCGCCGGAAATTCTGTCGATTCTGCACGGATTCCACGATTAAAAGTGACTACAAGAATCCCATGACCCTGAGGGACTTTGTCACAGAGCGGGGCAAAATCATGCCGCGAAGAATTACGGGGAATTGCGCCATCCACCAGCGAGAGTTAGCATTGGCCATCAAGAGGGCAAGAACGATTGCGCTACTGCCCTTTGTCGTTTCCGAAGGCTGAGGCTCTGTTGGCAATAGAGCTGCTTGCAGGAGCCGTTTGATGATCCCATCCATATGATCCATGCTGATCATCATGAGTCAATAAAGCCGGTGGGCGACAGGGTTGACCTTTGAAAGAACAATGGGGCGGATTCCTTAATCGTGATTTAGTTCAGGGTGTCGCCGTATCCACCCTTTCGTTCTTATCGGTCGCACTGATCCCCTTGGCAGGCGCCATCGTGATTCTCCTGACGCCGCTACCGGTTCTCTTTTATTACACAAAACTCGGGAGGTTCAGGGGGGTTGCAGTTTTTGCGATCTCGCTGACGCTGGTTCTGCTGATTCTGACGCTAATCCATCCGGACATTATTTTCCCCCTGCTGCTCCTTATGCTTGCCGGAGGGACAGGAATAATGCTCGCGGAAGTACTAAGAAGACCGTGGACGATTGAAAGAACGCTGATTATCCCTGTGGCGGCCCTGCTGGCCTGCGGCAGCTGCCTGCTGCTGCTTTCGGCTTATCAAACAGGACAGCCGCCTTTGCGGCTTATTGAAAGTTACATTCTCAGCAGCATTGGAGAAAATATCAAGCTTTACGAGCAAATGGATATTTCCTCTGAGCAGCTCACGTTAATTAAAGATTATGCCGGACCGATCGCCACCCTGCTGACCCGGATCTTTCCAGCAATGTTCCTGGTCGGTGCCAGTTTGTTCATCTGGCTGAACATTTTTGCAGCGCGGCGCCTTTTTCAAAAGCATGGCCTGCATTATCCAGAATTTGGCGACCTGACCCGCTGGAAGGCCCCTGAAAAAATGGTCTGGCTATTGATCGGAGCAGGGGGAATGCTGCTGGTTGAGGCAGGCGCGGTAAAATATTCAGGATTGAATCTGCTGATCACCTGTCTATTTGTTTATCTTTGCGCAGGCCTTTCGGTGATCGGCTATTTTTTTAAGGTTAAAAGGATCCCCGTTTTTTTCAAGGTCCTGTTCTACATCCTGATCATGATCCAGCAATATCTGTTGCTTTTGGTGATGGCCCTGGGTCTATTTGATCTCTGGGCTGATTTTAGAAAACTGATCAAACCGGCACAAGATCCAGGGGCGTGAGCCGGCATTTACCATCCATCGTCGATTATCATGAAGGAGGTGCATCATGCAGGTAATATTGAAGCAAAAGGTGGAATCCCTTGGCAAAGCGGGAGATGCCGTGAACGTATCCGACGGCTATGCACGAAATTTCCTGATTCCCAAAGGACTCGCCGCTGAAGCTAATTTTAAGAATCTCAACATGCTGGAGCGTGAAAAGAAAGCGATCCTGGTGAAGGCGGCAAAGGAAAGGAAGAATGCGGAAGCGCTGGCGGAAAGGTTCAAAGACGTCACTTGCACGATTGTGCGCCGCGTCGGTGAGCAGGGCAAGTTATTCGGCTCCGTTAACGCCAAAGACGTTCAGGAAACGTTGCTGGCCCAGGGTCTGGACGTAAATCGGAAAAACATCGTGCTGGCTGAACCGATCAGGGCGATCGGCGATTATCCGGTGGTAATCCGGTTATCAGCCGGTGTCACCGCAGAAATCAGGGTGGTCGTGGCGGCTGAACCCTGATTCCATATCTTCCTAATTTTCTATCGTTAGCGAAATACAGACCATGAAGGATATTGACACCTCCCTGCATCGCTTGCCTCCCCAGAATCTGGACGCGGAACAGTCCATCCTTGGGGGGATTCTTCTGGACAACCAGGCGCTCCACAGCGTTCTGGAGATCCTGGAATACAGAGACTTCTATAGTGAGTCGCACCGGAAAATCTTTGCGGCCATTGTGGATCTTTCCGAGCGGCACGAACCCAGCGACCTGATCACCTTAAGCAACATCCTGAAAGATAAAAAGCAGCTGGATCAGGTGGGAGGCATGGCCTATCTGGCCTCTCTGGTGGATAACGTGCCCTCCGCCGCCAATGTGGCCCACTACGCAAAAATCGTCAAAGAGAAAGCCATCCTGCGATATCTGATTGGAACGGCGACGGAAATTCTGACAAAAAGTTACAATACCGGTGCGGATATTGATGAGGTCCTGGATGAAGCAGAACATGCCATTTTTCAAATATCCGAAAATAAAATCCGGCCCGCCTTTTACCCCATCAAAAACATCATCAAGGACAGCTTCAAGGCCATAGAAAAGCTCTATGAGCGCAAGGAACTGATTACCGGTGTGCCGACTGGTTTTGGAAAAATTGACGATTTGACGTCAGGCCTGCAGAAATCCGACCTGATCATCATCGCCGGCCGCCCCAGCATGGGAAAGACAGCCTTTGCTCTCAATATTGCCCAGCATGCCGCAACGGAGTGCGGGATTCCCGTGGCCATCTTCTCACTGGAAATGTCAAAAGAACAACTGGCCTTCCGGATGCTATCCTCTACCGCCAAAGTAGATTCCCAGCGTCTCCGGAAAGGATTTCTGGGAGAGACGGACTGGCCGAAGCTGACCACGGCTGCCGGCCGGCTTTCCGAAGCTCTTATTTTCATCGATGACACACCGGCCATCAGCGTCCTGGAAATGAAGGCCAAGTCCAGGCGGCTGAAAGCTGAATCCGGCCTTGGCCTGATCATTCTGGATTACCTCCAGCTGATGCGGGGTGGGGCTTATAAGGATTCGCGGGAACAGGAAATTTCCGAGATCAGTCGTTCCCTCAAGGCCCTGGCTAAAGAATTGAGCGTCCCTGTGATCGCCCTGTCTCAGCTGAACCGGAAAGTGGAAGACCGGACCAACCGGCGCCCGCATATGGCCGACTTGCGGGAATCCGGAGCCATTGAGCAGGACGCGGATGTCATCGCCTTTATCTATCGGGACGAGGTCTATAACAAGTCGGAAGACAACCAGGAAAAGGGGTTAGCTGAGATTATCATCGGCAAGCAGCGAAATGGTCCCACGGGTATGGTCAAGCTGGCTTTCCTGGAAAAATTCACCTGCTTTGAGAATCTCGCCCGTTCCGAAGACGTGCATTGATTAACCATCTGATAACTCTTCTTCTTTTCCTAATTGCCTGTAACGCGACAGTTATTCCGTTACAGACCCTAAATAGGGAATAGCCAGGCGCAATTTTTTTAACGCCTGTTTTTCAATCTGCCTGGCTCGTTCCCGCGTGATCCGGTAACGATCGCCAATCTCCTGGAGGGTCAATGGATCGTCGGCCATGACCCGGTGCTTGATGATGTATTTTTCTTTTTCATTGAGCTTTGTCAAAGCACCGGCAATATTCCTTTTCACCAGGGACAGCTCTTCCTTTTTGATCAACGAGGTTTCCTGGTCTTCACCCTTGTAGGTCAACTGATCGATATGGGTCATTTCACCATCCTCACTGACGGAAGCGTCCAATGAGAGGTCCCGGTGACTCAGGCGAAGATCCATTTCCTCGATTTCCACGACCTTGACCCCCAGAGACTCGGCAATCTCAGTAAATTCTGGATTCTTCTGTGAAAGGGTCTGAAGCCTTTTCTTCTCCTGGGAGAGCTTGAAAAATAATTTCCGCTGGGCCTGGGTGGTTCCGATTTTAACCAGGCTCCAGGATTTGATAATGTAATTCTGCATGTAGGCCCTGATCCACCAAACCGCATAGGAAATCAAGCGATATCCCTTGTAGGGATCGAATTTTTTAACGGCATGCATGAGGCCGATATTGCCCTCCTGAATCAGGTCACTGAGCTTCAGCCCGTAGTTGCGGTATTCATGGGCAATTTTTACGACAAACCGGAGGTTGGAAACAACAAGCTTCTCCGCAGCGGCCATGTCGTTGTACTTTTTCAACTGGACCGCAAGCTTGAATTCTTCTTCCGCCGTCAGGATGGTAAAACGGTTTATTTCTGCAATATAGATGTCAAGCGTGCCGGTTACGGCCGGTAATTCCAAAGATGATGCCTCCAGATGTTCAATAAACTCAAGATTTATAGTACTATAATGATTCGATTTTAACGGTCAAGCTTTTTATGATCTCCCTGCAACCTGTCATTCAATCGTTTGATTGCACAAATTAATAACCTTGCTTGACATCAACGGCTCAGGTTATTAATTTACCAGGGAAAACAATGGTTCGAAAAGGGGGTAAAATGGGCGCCATCAGTAAAGTGGTCCTTGATCATGCCTGTCGCATTGCCGTTGAGGTCGGTGCAAAGGCCGTTCTTATGTATGCCGCCGTGGCTGACGATCTTCCGGTTGCCGACGATCCCGGCATCTGCATGAATATCATTCTGGTCACCAAGGGGGAGGAGGAAATCCCATCGAAATTCAAGGGTTGCGGCGTCCAGATTCAGGTTCCCAATGTTAATCTCACGCGCGTCGGACAAATTAAAATCGCGATTACGAAGGGCATCGCATTGGGTCTTTTCGCACAGGGAGACAAACTTGTCTGCGTAAGCGGCGTTCCGCGGTTTGGCTATGTCGATAGTATTTTCGTCGTTGATGTAGGCAAAGAATTTGAGATTCTGGTCTCGGGCAACTTCAGCGATATGGCCCAGGGGATATATCCGGAAGTTTTCGGCGCGGTCATGAATCTGGCCATTGAACTGGCGGCGCAGGGCCGGGAAGGCCGGAAGGTGGGGACAATGTTTGTTCTGGGGGACGATGAAAAAGTCATGCAGCTCTCCCGGCAGATGATCATCAATCCTTTTATGGGATACGCGGAGGAACAGCGAAACATTCTCAATCCGGAACTCAAGGAGACCATCAAGGAGTTTTCCGCCATTGATGGTGCATTTATCATCAAGGATAATGGCGCCATTGTCACGGCTGGCAGACATCTGAGTGCTGCGATGGACAGCAGGGATTTCCCCCAGGGGCTCGGCAGCCGGCATATCGCCGCTGCCGGAATGACGAGTATTACCAATGCCATTGCCGTCGTTTTATCCGAATCGACGGGTAGTGTCAGTGTCTTCAAAGATGGTAAAATCCTCGTCAGCATTGAGAAGCCGATCGATTAACAGGAGACTTTATGAGATTTGACAAATTTACCCTCAGGGTTCAGGAGGCCCTGCAAGCCGCACTGACTCTGGCGGCGCAGCATGGACACCCGGGCATTGATCCGGAACATCTTCTGACGGCATTTCTTGAGCAACCGGAGGGGATCGTGGGCGCCATCCTGAAAAAACTGGGTGCAGACCCGGGACAGATTGTCTCAGAGCTCAAGAAGGCGCTGGGCAAACAGCCCCGTGTCGAAGGCGCCGGTCTGGGGCAACCGGGCATGACACCAGGCCTGAACCGTGTTCTGGACCGGGCCCTGACCGAAGCGGCTCGTCTGCGGGATGAATATGTCAGTGCCGAGCATGTCCTGATTGTCATTTCCGATGAGAAGGACGGTGCCGCTGCCGGGATTCTGCGAGCAGCCGGCGTAACCAGGGACGACATCTTCAGGGTTCTGGTCGATATTCGTGGAAATCAGCGCATTACGGATCCAAATCCTGAAGACAAATACCAGGCATTAAAGCGTTATTCAAGAGATTTCAATGAATTAGCCCGGAAAGGTACATTCGACCCGGTTATCGGACGTGATGAGGAAATCCGGCGTGTCATGCAGGTCCTTTCCCGCAGAACAAAGAACAATCCGGCCCTGATCGGCGAGCCCGGTGTGGGCAAAACGGCCATTGTGGAGGGTCTGGCGCAGAGAATCGTCAACGGCGACGTTCCGGAAAATCTCAAAAACAAGCGCGTGGTGGGCCTCGATATCGGCGCCCTGGTGGCAGGCGCCAAATACCGGGGGGAATTTGAAGACCGCCTTAAGGCCGTCCTGAAGGAAGTGACGGATGCCCAGGGGGAAGTCATCCTGTTCATTGATGAGATTCACACGGTGGTCGGAGCGGGCGCTGCCGAGGGGTCGGTAGATGCTTCCAACATGCTCAAGCCAGCCCTTGCAAGGGGCGAGCTGCGCTGCGTCGGTGCAACAACCCTCAATGAATACCGAAAATATATAGAAAAGGATCCCGCTCTGGAGCGGCGTTTTCAGCCTATTCTCGTCAAGGAGCCTACCGTCGAGGATACGATCGCCATTTTACGCGGACTGAAGGAACGCTATGAGGTTCATCACGGGGTCCGGATTAAGGATTCCGCCATCATTGCCGCCGCCACCCTTTCCAACCGCTATATTTCCGACCGCTTCCTTCCTGACAAAGCCGTTGATTTGATTGACGAATCGGCTTCGCGCCTGCGCATTGAACTGGACAGCATGCCCGCGGAAATAGATGTCATAGACCGCAAAATCATCCAGCTGGAAATAGAAAAGCAGTCCCTCATCAAGGAAACGGATAAGACCTCCGTGGAAAGACACAACAAGATTGATCAGGAGCTCTCAGAACTCAGAGAATCCATGGGCCGCATGAAGCTTCAATGGATCTCCGAAAAGGAGGCCATTAAAAACATCCAGGCGATCAAAAGCCGCATGGAGTCCTGCAAGACTGAGGAATTGAATGCACAGCGGGACGGGAACCTGGCCCGGGCGGCGGAATTACGTTACGGTCAACTCGTTGAATTGAATAAGGAACTGGAAGCGGAGCAGCTCAAGCTCATGGAGGTTCAGAAGAGTGTAAAAATGCTCAAGGAAGAGGTGAGCGCCGAAGATGTGGCCGCGGTAGTTGCAAACTGGACCGGTATTCCGGTGGCCCGTATGCTGGAGAGCGATGTCCAGAAGCTGATCCATATGGAGGAGAGACTCAAGCAGCGCGTCATCGGCCAGGATGAGGGAATCGCTGCGGTTTCCAGCGCGCTGCGCAGGGCCCGGTCCGGGTTGCAGGATCCCAACCGGCCCATCGGCTCTTTTATTTTTTTAGGTCCCACCGGCGTCGGTAAGACAGAGCTGGCTCGCGCGCTTGCCGAATTCATGTTTGATTCCGAGCAGGCGATGATCCGGATTGATATGTCTGAATTCATGGAAAAGCACTCCGTGGCGCGTCTCATCGGGGCGCCCCCGGGATATGTCGGTTATGACGAGGGCGGATATTTGACCGAAGCCGTGCGGCGGAGACCCTATGCGGTCATCCTGTTTGACGAGATTGAGAAAGCCCACCATGACGTGTTCAACATTCTGTTGCAGATCCTTGACGACGGCCGGCTGACCGACGGTCACGGGCGGACGGTCGATTTCAAGCATGCCATTGTGATCATGACTTCCAACATCGGCAGTCATATTATGCAGGACGAAACCCTTGACGAGCAGCAAAAGCGAATGCGAACCATGGAGGTGCTGCGTGCCAGCTTCAAACCCGAATTCCTCAACCGGATCGATGATATCATTACCTTCAGGGCTTTGAATGTTGAAGATATCGACCGCATCATGGATATCCAGATGGGGCTGATCCAGAAGCGGCTGTCGGACCGGAAAATAACACTGACATTGACAGACAAGGCAAAAAAATATATAGCGCAAAGCGCGTACAGCCCGATGTACGGGGCCAGGCCCTTGAAACGGGCACTGCAGAAGATGATCCTGGATGACCTGTCTATGTCGATTTTGGAAGGGAAATTCACTGACGGGGATAGCGTCCGGGTTGATCTGTCCAAAAGTGGTGTCCTGGGCTTCCAGAAAAACAATAAAACGTAGAACTTTGACAAATATCTTGAGTTTGCCTCCACCAAATGAGGAGATAACGGACTACTCAAAAGTATATAATCCACATAGAGGAGAAAAAAATGGAAGAAAAGAAGGATAAACCTTTCGTCATCCGTGACAAACGGATTTTTGCCGAGACAGGGGATGTACGCCGTGACGAAGAGACACCGCCGGACATAAAACCTGTCGAAACTCAGGCGGAACCGGAGCAGCAGGCATCCGAAATAGAAGCCCCTGAAGCGCAGTCGGAAGAAGCCTTTCCGGAGGTTAATTTCGTCAATTTTGTTCTGTCCCTGAGCACCACAGCCATGTATCATTTCGGAGATTTTCCCGATCCGGTATCCCAGAAGGCTCAAAAAAACCTGACTGCGGCCAAGCAGACAATCGATATTCTGGGCATGCTCAGATCCAAAACAGAAGGAAACCTCGATGACAACGAAAAAGACCTGATGGACGGACTTCTGTTTGAATTGAGAATGCGCTACGTGAAGGAAAAGGATCGTCCATGATCCGGAAGCTGTCGCCGGCCAAGGTCAATCTTTACCTGCGCGTCCTGCGGAAGCGTCAAGACGGTTATCATGATATTGCAAGCCTGATGCAACGGATTAGCCTCTGCGATGAAATGATATTCAGGCCGGTAGAGCGGGGGGTCTCAGTCCGTTGCCCCGGCAGTTCTCTTCCGGAAAACAAGGGAAATATTGTCTTCCGGGCGGCAGAAGCGTTCTTCGCACGGGCCGACCATATCTCCGAAGGCATTGATATCACAATAAAAAAGATGATCCCTATCGCCGCCGGTCTGGGCGGCGGCAGCTCGAATGCGGCGACAACCCTCATGACTCTGAACGAAATCTTCGAATGTCATTACACAACGGATGATCTCATGAAAATCGGGGTTAAACTGGGGGCGGATGTCCCCTTTTTTATTTTTGCAAAAACAGCATGGGCCTTCGGCATCGGTGAGCGCCTCCAGGTTGCCGCAGACATCCCACCCTTCTCGCTGCTCCTCGTTAATCCCCGCTTTGAGCTCTCCACGAAATTGATTTATCAAAGTCTCAATTTTAAATTGACAAACAAAAGAATTCATTATAGCATCCCGCGATTTTTAACGGTCCATGACTTGGCAAAAGGGCTATTTAACGATCTGGAAACCGTTTCTATCAGGATGCATCCCGCGCTGGCGGATATTAAGAATCATCTGATGAAATGCGGCGCCCTGGGGGCACTTATGTCCGGCAGCGGGCCTACCGTCTTCGGTCTTTTTGAAAAGGATGAACAGGCCATCGCCGCCGAAAAAGCGTTGGCCGGCATGAACGGCTGGTCTTTATTCAGAGCGGCGTCCATCTGACTTTCCTGATCATCTGTTGCGAAGATCCGGTGAGCAATGCTCAAATCAGAAGGCTTTTGGGGCGTCGTCAAGCGGTAAGACACAAGGTTTTGGTCCTTGCATTCGGGGGTTCGAATCCTCCCGCCCCAGCCAATAGAAACATGGCGACAGCCATGAGGAGAATTCAATGCTTGAAAGAATACGAATTTTTTCGGGAAATTCGAATGTCGTCCTGGCGGAAAAGATTTGCGCCAATCTTGGCGTCCCCCTGGGAAAAGCCGGCGTGACCACCTTCAGCGACGGCGAGACCCGGGTGGAAATCAACGAAAATGTCAGAGGCATGGATGTTTTCATTATCCAGTCCAGTTGTCCGCCCGTCAATGTCACCCTTATGGAACTGCTGATCATGATCGACGCCATGAAGCGGGCATCGGCGGACCGCATTACTGCCGTCATACCCTATTACGGTTATGCCCGCCAGGATCGAAAAGTGGCGCCGCGAGCTCCGATTACGGCAAAACTGATCGCCGACCTGATCACGACGGCCGGCGCCCATCGCGTTCTGTCGATGGATCTTCACGCCGGTCAGATCCAGGGATTCTTTAACATTCCCGTGGATAATCTTTTCGCCACGCCGGTCCTTTTAGAATACATGAAAAAGAATTTTCAGAATGATATCGTTATCGTTTCTCCCGATACCGGTGGCGTGGAGCGGGCGCGGGCCTTTGCATCACGCCTCGGGGCGAATCTTGCCATCATCGACAAGCGCCGCGAAGGACCTAACGAAGCACAGGTCATGAATATCATCGGCCATGTCAGAGATAAAAAGGTCATTATTCTGGATGACATGATCGATACGGCGGGAACGGTTGTCCGTGCCGTTTCCGCATTGAAAGAGGCCGGCGCCGTTGAGGTATCCGTCTGTGCCACGCATCCCGTGCTTTCCGGACCGGCCATTGAAAGGCTTGAAAAATCGGACATTAAAGAGGTTATCGTGACGGACACGATTCCCCTGAATTCTGCGGCGCAGGCCTGTCATTGCATCAAGGTGCTGTCTGTTGCTTCACTACTCAGCGAAGCGGTGAGGCGGATTTACTATAATGATTCCATAAGCTCATTATTCATATAGGAGGATTGGATGGAGGCGATTGCATTAAACGCCCTTATTCGCAAGGAAACCGGCAAGGGCCCGGCTCGAAGGTTGAGAATGGCCGGAGGCGTACCGGCCGTATTTTATGGTCCCTGTACGGAAGCGATGCTTTTATCCGTCAACGCATCGGATTTATTAAAATTGCTGAAGAAGCGGGAAGAAAATGTGTTCATCCGCCTGATCATCGATGACGGCGGCAAGCAAGATGAAAAAATGTCCATCGTCAAGGAAGTTCAGTTTGAGCCTGTTTCCAGGCGCTTCTATCACGCGGACTTTTATGAAATCAGCATGGACCGCCCGTTCACGTTTGACGTTCCCCTCCATTTCAAAGGTGCGCCGGCGGGCGTTGGAAACGGCGGTGAGCTGCAGCATGTGAAACGTGAACTCAAAGTGTCCTGCATTCCGACGAAGCTTCCGGATTTCATCGAGATAGACATAAGCGGCCTCAATATCGGGGATCACTTCAGAGTGAGCGATGTCGTGGGGATGGATGATCTGACGCTGCTTGATGCGGGTGTGGTCGTCATTGCTTCTGTTTCTGCGCCGAAAGCAGCGGCTGTCAAGACCGAAACGGAAGAGTCAGAAAAACCGGTTGAACCGGATGTTGTCGGACGTAAAGGAGCAAAAAGCGAAAGCTGATACAGAGGTAAATAGACGGGAGGAACAAGCGAGAGGATCACTGTGGTGAAACTGATCGCCGGTCTCGGAAATCCAGGAAGCAGATATCAGTTCAGCCGTCACAACATCGGTTTTATGGTCCTGGATCGGCTGGCTGACCAGCATCGGATCGGCATCGGTCAGCGGGGATTCGGCGCCTTTTTCGGAAAGGGAAGCATATCCGGTGATCCCGTCCTGCTCATCAAGCCGCAAGATTACATGAACCTGAGCGGCGTCGCCGTTCAAAAGTTCTTTGATTATTTTAAAATTGACGTATCGGATGTCATCGTCGTTCATGATGATCTGGACTTGCCGTTTGGAACCGTCCGGATGAAGGTCGGCGGCGGTCATGGAGGGCACAAGGGGTTGATCTCGATCATCGACCACCTGGGCGATGCGGAATTCAACCGTGTCAGACTCGGCATCGGGAAACCGGATCGCAAGGAAATGGTTGAAAGTTATGTTCTTTCATCTTTTTCTTCAGAGGAAATGCATGGGCTGCCGCAGTTGATCACGGCCACGGCAGAGATCCTGACCGAAATGCTCTCATCGGGGATTCAGACGGCCATGTGCAAGTATCATGGTAAAAACATAAATAATTTTAAAGAGGAGGTTTAAATTAGGGGCATGGAAAATTATGTTAATTATTCAATGTTACTGGCTGTAATCGGCCTGGTGCTGGCATTTCTGATTTACAGATATGTCATGACGTTCTCTCCCGGGAATCAGGTCATGCAGGACATCATGGGCAAGATTCACGCAGGCGCCATGGTCTTTCTCAAGCGGGAGTATCAGATCATCGCGATCTTCATTGTTGTCGTGTTTGTTTTACTCTTTTTCTCCCTGGAGTCCAGAATGTCCGCCGTTGCCTTCCTGTCCGGGGCCGTCGGTTCACTGCTGGCCGGGGTCTTCGGCATGCAGGCGGCCACACAGTCCAATGCAAGGACGGCCCAGGCCGCCGCGGAATTCGGCCAGGGCCGGGCGCTGACAGTGGCCTTCTTCGGCGGTTCCGTCATGGGACTCGCAGTCGCCAGTCTGGGGCTTTTGGGCCTTGGCGTCTTTTTCTATTTCTTCTCGGAAAAGGATCCCACGGTCATCAACGGCTTTGCCATGGGCGCCTCTTCCATCGCCCTTTTTGCCCGCGTCGGCGGCGGCATCTATACCAAGTCGGCCGATGTCGGCTCCGACCTGGTGGGGAAACTTGAGGCGGGCATCCCCGAAGACGATCCGAGAAATCCCGGCGTCATCGCGGATAACGTCGGCGACAACGTCGGAGATATCGCCGGCATGGGGGCGGATCTGTATGAATCCTACTGCGGGTCCGTCGTCGCCGCCATCGCCATCGGCGCGACCATGGGCGCGCACAGCATGGCCTGGATGTCCCTGCCGATGCTCTTCATCATGGTGGGGCTGGTCGCTTCCATCATCGGCATCGCCTGCTTCAACTTTCTCAAAAACATGAAACCGCAGTCCGCCTTGAGCAATTCTCTGTACATCGCGGGAATTCTGTTCATCGTTTTCTCCTATTTTGTCGTGAAGTATCTGACGGCGGGAATGTCCGACGAATATCTCAAAAGCCTCGGTATGATCAGCAAACTGGGTGCGTTCTGGGCCGTCATTCTCGGGATCGTCGTCGGCATGATGATCGGCGGCATCACGGAATATTATACGGCGCGCGGGCCGGTCATCCGCATCGCCAAGGCCTCCCAGACGGGTCCGGCAACGAACATCATCACGGGTTTTGCCGTGGGTCTTGAAAGCGTAGCCCTTCCGATTTTCCTGATTGCCATGGCCATCTGGCTCTCTTACATCTGCGCCGGTCTTTACGGAATTGCCATCGCCGGCGTCGGCATGCTGGGTACGGTTGGCATGACCATGTCCGTTGACAGTTACGGCCCCATCGCTGACAATGCGGGCGGGATCGCCGAAATGGCCCACATGCCGCCGCAGACCAGAGAAATCACAGACGGTCTCGACGCCGTCGGCAACACAACTGCCGCCATCGGCAAGGGATTTGCCATCGGTTCGGCGGCCCTGACGGCGCTGGCCATGTTTGCCGCTTACGCGACCACGATGAAAACCTATCCGGGTTTTGAAGTATTTATCCTCGACCTCACGAATGCCCAGGTCATCACGGGCGTCTTTCTCGGAGGGATGCTGCCATGCCTGCTGGCGGCCTTGACCATGACCGCCGTGGGCGATGCGGCCTTCGATATGGTCAATGAAATCAGACGCCAATTCCGGGAAATAAAGGGCCTCATGGAAGGCACGACGCCGCCCGACACAAACCGCTGCATCGATATCGCCACGAAGGCCGCCTTACGCAAGATGATCTTGCCGGGGATCGCAGCCGTCGTCTCGCCGGTGCTCGTCGGCGTTCTGATCGGCCCCCATGCCTTGGGCGGCTTCCTCGCGGGAGCGACGCTGGTCGGCGTCGTGATCGGTCTTTTGATGGCCAACGCGGGCGGCGCCTGGGACAATGCGAAAAAGTACATCGAACAGGGCAACCTGGGCGGCAAGGGCTCGGACACCCATAAGGCCGGCGTGGTCGGCGACACTGTCGGCGATCCCTTCAAGGACACCTCCGGCCCGGCCATGAACATCCTGATCAAATTGATGTCGGTCGTCGCGCTCGTGACGATTCCCGCCATCATGGCCCTGCACAAAATGCTCTACGGATAACCGATGATCTTCTGATCTTCACATCAACGAAAGGGTGGAGCAATCCACCCTTTTTTTGACCAAAAAAACTTGACACGGGCGTCGCGGGCATATAGTTTCAGTAGGACGATCTGACATATTTTATCCGTCCTGAGAGGAACATCCCGTGGGTTTCAGATGCGGCATCATCGGCCTTCCGAACGTTGGAAAATCCACCATCTTCAATGCCCTGACCGCAGCGGGCGCCGAAATGGCCAACTATCCCTTCTGCACAATAGATCCCAATATCGGCATTGTCCCTGTTCCGGACGAGCGGCTGGAAAAAATTGCCGCAATCCTCTCGCCTCCGAAAATCACTTACACAACTGTGGAATTCCTGGATATTGCCGGGCTTGTGAAAGGCGCCAGCCGGGGTGAAGGTCTCGGGAACCGCTTCCTCGCTCATATCCGCGATGTGGACGCACTCGTGCATATCGTACGCTGCTTTGACGATCCGGACATCATACATGTGGACGGATTAATCGATCCCGTGCGGGACATGGACGTCATCAACACAGAACTCATCCTGGCGGATATGGAAACCATTGAAAAACATATCGCGAGAACGGAAAAAATGTTGAGAACGGGCGACAAGTCCCTGCGCAGGGCACTGGACGTCTACGCGCACTGCCGGGATGCGCTTGGGCTGGGTCGTGCGGTCAGGAACGTTTCGCTCGCCGATGGTCATGATATTTTCGATGAACTGGGTTTATTGACATCAAAAAATACCCTCTACGTTGCCAACGTCAGCGAGGCCGTACTCAAGGGAAAGTCGGATTACGTCCAGCGGGTTGAACAAACAGCCCTGCGTCAGGGGGCAAAGGTCATCGTGATCTGCGGAGATCTGGAAGCGGAAATCCAGGGGCTTCCAAAAGAGGAACGTCAGTCGTTCCTGGAAGACCTCGGATTGCACGAATCAGGGCTCAATCAGTTGATCCGGGCCGGCTACGAACTGCTGGGTCTCATCACTTTCTATACGACGGTAGGCCCGGAACTGCGCGCCTGGACGATCCCTGCCGGAACAAAGGCTCCGGTCGCCGCCGGAAAAATCCACAGCGATATGGAGAAAGGGTTTATCCGCGCTGAAATCCTCCATTATGATGATTTTATAAAATCGGGGGGGCTGGCCCAGGCCAGGGAAAAGGGATTGCTGCATATCGAGGGTAAGGATTATGAGATATGCGACGGGGATGTTGTTCTGTTTCGCTTCAACGTCTAAATAGCGGCGACCTGTTGATATGAGACGAAGGATGCTGTGCAAGGGGAAAGGAGACAAACCATGAGCAGCCAGGCATATTCATTTTTATCGAATCTTATGCCCTTTTCTTTACTGCCTGAGGCTGAGCTTAAAAAGATATCGGCGGAAGTCGTCGAAGCGAATCACCAAAAAGGTACCTTTCTTCACATGCAGGGCCGGTCAAGGATTGAGCACCTGCATATCATCAAGAGCGGTGCGGTGGAGAGGTATTATAAAGAAAGAGACAAGGAACTGCTGCGTGAATCGCTGGGTAAAGGAGATGTGTTTGGCGGCATCTCCATACTTTTATATGACGGCATTGCCGTAACCACATTCCGAACAACCCATGATTCAACGTTTTATCTCCTGCCAAAACAGAGCTTTCTCGATGTCTGTTCACGTTATGAGGCGTTTTCCGATTATTTTACGGACATGCTGGGCAAGATGATGCTCGTTAAATCCGATGCAACGGTCCTCGCAAAGGCTATGCAGCCGGCTGATGAATCCCCGCAAATCTTCAACCAGTCCGTTGAAAACATATTTACAGAAAAACTGGTTTTTTGCGATACGGACACGCCCATTCGGGAAGCCGCAGGAATGATGGGCCGGAACCGATGCAGCTCCATCCTTGTCAAGGTGCCCGATGGCGATTTTGTGGGCATCATGACCGACAGGGATTTGAGAAATAAAGTGATCATCCAGGCAGCCTGCGACATGACAGGAACGGTTTCCGAAATCATGTCCTCTCCATTGAGCACCGTCCCGGCCCAGGCGTCTGTCTCGGAAGCACTCATGATCATGATGATGAAGAATATCAAACACCTCGCCGTTACAGACGCCAATGAAAAGGTGATCGGAGTCATCACCAACAAGGACATCCTTGAGGCCCATGGGCAGTCACCTTTCTTCCTTCTGCGTGAGATTCATGCAGCAGGCAGCGTTGAAGATATCTTTGATAAACAGAGTCGTCTGCCTAAATTAATTCAAGGCCTGGTCGGCAGCGGCGCCAAAGTCTTGAATGTGTCCCGGATTGTTTCCGTCATCTCCGACGCCATATTGAACCGACTCATCGGCTTTGCCATCGCGGAATTGGGTCCGCCGCCGGTCCGGTTTGCCTTCATGATCGTGGGCAGCGAGGGAAGAAGAGAGCAGACGCTTAAAACAGACCAGGACAATGCGATTGTTTTTGAAGATACACCGAAGGAAAGGGAAGAAGCGGTTAAAGACTATTTTCTGAAGTTCGGGGAAAAGGTCTGCAACTGGCTGGACCAGGCGGGATATACCTTCTGCAACGGAGGGGTCATGGCGAAAAACCCCCAATGGTGCCAACCCCTTTCGGTCTGGAAAAAATACTTTTCCACCTGGATCGGAACCGCGGAACCTGAGGCCCTGATGCAGGCGAGCATTTTCTTCGATTTCCGCGGCGGCTATGGCGACATGGCCATGGTTGACGAACTGCGCAGGCATCTCTTTCAGGCCCTGGTTGAGCGTCCCAACTTTTTCCGCTATCTGGCGGAAACCACGCTGGAGCGAAAACCGCCGCTGGGCTTTTTCCGGACCTTTGTCGTCGAATCAAAGGGTGAGCACCGCGACACGCTGGATGTGAAACATCCCATGATTACGATTGTCAATTACACCCGGCTCTACGCCCTGAAAAACGGCATTGAAGAAACGAATACCCAGGAAAGGATGTATCAGCTTTTCCTGAAGGAAAGCCTGTCCTGGGAGGATTATCATGACTTCGAGCAGGCCTACAGTTTTCTCATGCAGCTGAGGCTGGCCCGGCAGCTTACAGCCGTCATCAGGGAAAACGCGAAACCGGATAATTACATCAATCCGAACAAACTCTCACGCCTGGAGCAGACGATGCTCAAGGAAATCTTCAAGCGGATTGAAAAGTATCAGGAGAAGATGGTCTTTGATTTTTGGAAATGATGCTCCAAAAAATCAGTAACCGACCAGATAGATAAAACTCAAGATAAAGACGAATGAGACCGCGACACAGGCTACGGCCCTTTTCATGGGAAAACCGGTGAGCAGGTGGAGCACTTTTGTCATCAGATACAGAAAATAGACGAAGGCGGAAAGCATGATCAGGCCGGTGATCGGGTTGCCTGAGATCGACCCTCCCGCCTGCCGCAAAAAATTGTAATGCGTGTTGGCCGCAAGCAGCACCCCGTATGGCAGAAACGCATAGCCCACCGCAATAAAAACGTCGATGAAGCGTGAGGGGGTTCCTCCGAGCACCTTGCCCATACCCCACAGCAGCAGCGTAATGCCCAGTTGGGAGGCGATCACGGCGATGTATCCAAAAACGACATAAAAAGGGGCTTCTGCGGTATTAATCTGATCGGCGCCGACGACGCTCCTGTAATAAAACATCGTCAGGCCGTGGATCTGTGCGGCTGTGAAGACAATCAGCGGGGAAAGCAGCAGACTCCTTTTTTCGCGGATGCTGGCGGCGACTTTCCCATCGACTGCAGCAATGTCCCATAGCCAGTTCAATAGCATTTCTTCCCCTTCCCCGCTTTTCAATCCTTATTTGCATTCAGGGGAACCGCCGCAGCGGTTCCCCTGAATGGGTTGGTCTATAGCAAAGAATTTGTATATCTACGTGTTTTATAGCACAGCGAAGATGCAGAAAGCAAGCATAATCAGGCCGATGATGGCAGGGCCAGTATCGCTGGCATAACGTGTGCTGTCCTTTCTGATTGCATGATCAGGCCAGCCGTGCATGAATTCGATCATTTTATCCGTCTTCTCGCGCGGAATCTTGGCCGCCAGAGATGGGATCCGGTTGGTGATCATGGAAACGAAAATCAGCACGACAAAGGAAATCGGCACCGAAAGGACGCCGGGAAACGGCGTCGGCCCATAAGGAGCGGCGGACAGAACCGGACTCCAGGTGAAGGAGGGATGGGCGAACTTCGCATTGAAGAACAGCGCGAAAAATCCTCCGACCAGCATGCCGGCAATCACGCCGTACTTGTTCGCGCCTTTCCACCATATCCCCATGATCAACGGGGCCGTAAAGACCGAAGCGGAAAGGATGATGGCCCAGATGACGCTGGCCAGCGCGAATGTGGGCGGGTTGATGGTCATGAAAAGGATGACCACGCCGGAGATGAAGATCGTGACGGGGGCCAGAATCCGCTTCTGCTTTTCCGTCAGTTCCCTGAAGCCGCCGATGATGTCATGGGCGATACCCGTTCCGATGACCATCAGGGCGCCTGCGATCGTGGACATACCGGCAGCGATGGCGCCGGCCAGGATCAGAGCCAGTGCCCAGTTGCCGACGAAGACGTCAGACAGGATGAAGAGCAGTTTGTCCGCCTGCACGGCCTTGATCGCGAGCCCTTTCGTCTGCGTGTAAATGACGCCCGCAAAACCGGCGGTGAAGGTCAGCACGTTGACCAGACCGATCAACAGCATGCCCAGCAGGAATCCCTTGCGGCCCTCGGCAATGGTCTTCGCGGAAGCCACCCGGGACAGGTAATGTGGCACGGACATGGTGCCGAACGTCATGGAAAAGAGAACGCCGATATACCATTTCGGGCTGGCATCGTACAGGATCGAGAAGAACTTTGGGAAAGCTTTGAGCATGTCAGGCGTCATGTTGCCATATCCCCAGGCCGGCAGGTACCAGACACTGGCGCCCAGGGCCTTGGCAATGGCCATGACCGGCAGAGTAATGAAGGCGACGCACATGAAACCCTGAAAGGCCTGGTTCCAGGTCACGCCGTACATACCGCCGAATGTTACATAGAGGACGACGATGATCCCGCCGAGAAACAGGGCGGGGACATAGGTGATGCCGAAAAGCAGTTCAAAAATGTGGGCAATGCCCTTCATCTGGCTGACGGAATACATGATCATGATGAAGATCATGAAGACGACCGAAATCAGCCGGGCCGCGTTGCTCTGGAAACGGGTGGATACGTATCCGGCCGCCGTATAGGTCCCCAGGCGGCGGATGGGGCCGCTAAAAGCGAAGATCATGATCCCGTATCCGATCATCCAGGCCTGGGACATCACGGCCAGCAGCGACTGGATGCCCCAGATAAAGGCCGTAAAACCGATGAACGTGGCGAGACTCAGGTATGCTGAAACAATGGCGAAGGCGTTGACGACGGGACCGACGGACGCGCCGGCCATATAATAGTCGCCGCTGCTTTTCGTGGCACGCTGGGCCATAACGCCCACGATGATAAACAAGACAATGGACCCTAAAACACTGATCAGGCCCGGTATGTATAATCCTTCTCTTTCGAAACCCATGGTCACACCTCCCTTTCCGCTTTAGCCTTCTGGTCATCGAGTTTTGTCAAGATCAACACAATCCAATAGATGAAAGCGATGACACCCAAATAGGCGATGGTCGTCTGATACCAGAAAGGAAAGGGGAATCCCCAGATATAAACCTTCAGCAGTTCCGGGAAGGGAAGCATGAATAGGCAACCCATGCCGATCAGCATGCAGAACACCGAACTGGCAACAACAATGGAAACCTCTTTTTTGTAAAGGCGGTCATTGGCTTCCGTTGCACTTGACTTTCTTTGTGTCATTATTAAACATCCTCCTCTTTCTATTTATAATGATTAACCTTTTCCCACTGAAATCATTATTTAACCTCCTTATTTTTCCTGAACTCTTCTTCCTCCTTTCTCCTTATTTTCAGAGGGCGGCGTAAACTATTCAAACTGATTAATATCAATGAGAATTCTGTGTATTTCGAACACTTATCAGGGCAACGCGGGATATATATGTACAACTGAAGGGGGGGGGTCGGCGGGCGGAAAGGAGGGAATAGAAACCACCCGCCGACTGTAAAAATAACGCAAATCTATTCGGGAAGAAAAAAATCGCTGTTTTGTTTTGACTCTATAACGTCATTCTTTAATGCTTTTTCTTTTCTGCTTTCCTTATCTAGTACATCATCATTGGTATTGCCGTTTCCGGATACAAAAAAACTGTACTCGTCAATCTGATCTGTTGCCTCTTTCTTCCCCCGAGACGTTTGCGCTGATTTTTTTTTTGCTGATGTTGTCATCAGACGATCGACTTTACCCATTCAGTGTTCTTTTGCGCTTACTCTTTGTAAGGCACATTACATGCCATCTTTCGGATCGTATCTCATGGATACCCCATCCGTCATTTATTTACTTGATATTGCTTATGATATTATTTATTGTTTTGAGTAAAAGGGATGGAAGATAAGGGTTTGTGACCGACCGCGACGGCATCACTGTTCACGTATCGCACAGTTAGAAACCGAAAAACACGGCAATTGCAGTCATATAAGGGGAAACAGAATATGTGCGATCTCCGCACGGCAAGTGCGATATTCGAACACCTCTTTTCCCTACCCTGTCGCGTTGTTCACTTTGTTGAGTTCACGAAGGAATTTATAGCGGGAAATGTTAAGTAATCTTGCTGCTTTTGACTTATTACGACCCGTTATATTGAGTGCATTTTCCAGAATGGCTTTGTTCATCTCCAGGCTCATTCTTCCGGTTACCCGTTCATAATCCATGCCTGCAGACGTCACATCCGGCATCCATTGCAGGATGGGGATCTTTGCTTCCTCCTGTTCGATGGACGCTTTCATTTCCACGGGCAGGTTTTCCGCTGTAATCATCTTACCGGAATGTTTCAGAATCATGACTCGCTCAATGATGTTCTTCAATTCCCTGACATTGCCCGGCCAGGTGTAGTTCTTCAGAATCAACTCCGCATCCCGACTGAACCCACGGATACTTTTCTTGAATTTCTTGTTGAATTCATCCACGTAATACTGGGCCAGCAGCATAATGTCCTCCGTCCTCTCCCTCAGCGGCGGAATTACGATGGGCACCACACTGACACGATAAAAAAGATCTTCCCGGAATGTCCCTTCAGCGACCATCCGGACAAGATCCTGATTGCTGGAAAAGATAAACCGCACATCGGCGGGAATATTGTCCGTTCCGCCCAATCTGCGGATATAGCCGTCTTCAAGCATTCTTAGAAACTTGGCCTGGAGGTGAATGTTCATATCCCCGATTTCATCCAGAAGCAGCGTTCCCCCGCCGGCATACTCCAAAAGTCCGATTTTTCTTTTTCTTGCGTCGGTAAAAGCGCCGGCTTCATATCCGAACAGCTCACTCTCGAGCAGGGTTCCGGGAATTGCAGCGCAATTAACATCGACGAAGTGTTTAGCGCGGCGGTCGCTCTGGCGGTGAATAGCCCGCGCAATGAGCTCTTTCCCCGTTCCACTCTCGCCCTGAATCAGAACATTCGTATTGTGGCCGGCAACATCCTCGATCATTCCGAAGATATCCATCATTTTATCGGATTGGCCCAGAATGTCGTGGAATCCCAAGAGCATGTCTTCCCGCTTCTTGAGATTTTCCACTTCTGTTTTCAGGCTCTTCGCTTCGAGGGAAAGCAAGGAGTGCATGATCGCATTGTCATAGGCCGTTACGGCATTTTTTACGAGAATATCAAGAATATTAATCTGATCCGAGAGATAAGCGCCAGTCTTTTTCGCCAGATACAGGGCGCCCCTGAACTTGTCTTTGATATGCAGGGGAATGGCGATCTCCGCTGAAAAACCCGGAAACAGCGGCGCCGGGGAAGATGAATCCGACAAGGCGTCTCTGATGATATGGGTATTTTCATCGATGGCCCGTGTAATAATGCTCTGCTTCACGCTATCATCGCCGGTGATTTTATCACTGATAAGAACATTTTCCCCGTCATAAAAAAAACAGCGGTTCTTGGCCATGTCCAGGAAATAAACAGCCACCCTGTCGGCAGCAGAAATTTTCAGGGCGCTGCGCGAAAGGATCTCCAGAATGCGATTGTCAAGCACATAACTTGAGTTCATCTCTGAAACCGCCTGCTCCAGAATCTCAAGCATGCGGATCTTCTCGGCATTGGCCTCGAAGAGCCTCGCATTCTGAATCAGGATGCTGATCTGTCCGGCATAGGCCTGAAAAAGGCTGATTTGCTCCGGATAAAATTTGGTTTCATTCTCCCGCCAGGCGCCCAGGATCCCGATGGTATCCTCTCCGACTTTGAGCGGCGCACAAAAGATCGATCCCTGATGGTAGATTTTTGTCAACATCCGGTCGGTGTCCGTAATGCGCGGATCTGTTGCTGCATCCTCAATCGTTATAGATTGCCCGGATTTCACGACCTTTGCAGCCAGGCAATCATGTCTGATCAGGTCGATGGCCACTGCAAATGCCATCCGGGCTTCTTCCGGCGTGTAATTATTTACGACCTTCGCGATCAGATACCGCCCGCTCTCATCGGCAAGGCGGATAATTCCCCGTTGAAAGCCGATGGCCTCGACCACCTCGTCGAGAATATTTTGTAAAAACTCATCGACGCTCGCACGTTGGGTCATAAAGATGCTGATGCGGAAAATGCTCTCCAGCAGCTTGTCCTTGTCAAGCAGCGGGCGAGACGCGGCAAATTCGACAGGTCTATAGTTATTTAACTCGACGTTCATAAAGGCATTCTCTCGAGCAAATACTGTTTATGTGTTCCTTTTACACGCATGAAAATACGGGCTCAGATTTTGTCAAACCGGAAAAACTGCATTGAAAATACAGCTCTGCCCTGAGTCGCAGAGCGCAGATCGGTGGAATATCCAAACAATGCCTTCAGCGGAACCCTGGCTTTGATTTCGCTGATGCTTCCTTTAGGGCTGACCGCTTGAATTTCTCCGCGCCTGGCATGGATGTCGCTGATTACATCGCCCATGAATTCGCTGGGCGTCAGGATATCCACATTCATGATCGGCTCCAGCGTTGTCGGATCTGCCTGTACGCAGCCATCCTTGAAGGCGGAACTGGCGGCAACCTTGTAGCCCAGAGCCGAAGCCTCCCCTTCCTGGAAGGCGCCGCCCACAAGGCTGACACGCACATCGACAACAGGATGACCCGCCAGACAACCACTGAGCGCTGATTCGCGAATCCCCTCTTCTATGGCGCCGTAATATTCTTCAGGAATGACCGTTCCTTCAATCCGGCGGTCAAATTCCAGACCGCTGCCCCTTTTTAGAGGCTCCAGCAGCAACCGCACCTGGCCGAAGTGCCTCCTTTCTCCCAGTTCCTTTTCAAAGCGACCTTCAATTTCAGTCTTTTTCTGGATTGTTTCGCGATAGACCACACGGGGTTGGCCGATGTTGACCCGCGTATTGAATTCACGGATTAACCGGTCAATGATAATCTCCAGGTGAAGTTCACCCATGCCGGATATCACGGTCTGAGCCGTCTCATCATCATATTTGACCAGGAGCGTCGGGTCCTCTTCCATAAACTTGGACAGAGCAAGGGACAATTTCTCCTGATCCGCCGGGGTCTTGGCTTCAATGGCCTGGCTGATAACCGGTTCGTAAATATCAATCGGTTCAAGAAGAATGGGATGAGCTTCATCACAAATCGTATCGCCGGTCGTGGTATCCTTGAGACCCATGACCGCAATGAGTTCCCCTGCAACAGCTTTTTCGATCCGCTCCCGCTTATTGGCGTGCATTTTCAGCAGTCTGGCAACCTTTTCCTTCTTCTGCTTGCTCGCATTGTATATCTCCTGGCCTGCCTGTACTTCCCCGGCATAAATCCGCAGATAGGTGAGCTTGCGTCCTTCGTCCTGCATGATCTTGAAAGCCAACGCTGTCAGAGGCTCCGTATGATTGCTCAGGCGGGTTTCTTCTGCATGCGTAACAGGATTAACACCCCTGATCGAAGGAATATCCTCCGGAGAGGGAAGGTAGGCGACCACGGCATCCAGGATGGGCTGCACCCCCTTGTTTCGCAGGGCCGAACCGCACATAACGGGAACCACTTTCAGGGACAGCGTTGCTTTCCGGATTGCACTCACGATTTCTTCGGCAGAAATGTCCTTCCCTTCTAAGTATTGATCGGCAAAGCTGTCATCAATCTCTGCCAAAGTTTCAATCATCTGCTCCCGGAATTGCCTGACCTGGGGAAGAAGATCAGCAGGTATGTCGGAATAGCTGAAGGACAGGCCGAGTGTCGCATGATCCCAGGTTACAAGCTGCTGACGGATTAGATCAACAATGCCTCTGAAGGTTTCCTCCTGGCCCCAGGGAATCTGGATCGGAAGGGGCCTGGAGTTAAATCGCTTTTGCATCATGCTGACAGTCGCGAAATAATCAGCGCCGACCCTGTCCATTTTATTAATGAAGGCAATTTTTGGGACACCATATCTATCTGCCTGGTGCCAGACCTTTTCAGACTGCGGTTCAACACCGCCCACGGCACAGAAAACCACTACGGCGCCATCCAAAACCCTCAGAGACCGTTCGACCTCAATCGTGAAGTCGACATGCCCGGGCGTATCGATGACATGGATCTCGTGATTTTTCCAGGAACAGGTCGTCACGGCCGAGGTAATGGTAATCCCCCTCTCCTGCTCCTGCGGCATCCAGTCCATGACGGCTTCACCGTCATGGACCTCACCCATCTTGTAGGACCGGCCCGTATAAAAAAGGATTCGCTCGCTCACCGTGGTTTTACCGGCATCGATATGCGCAACAATCCCAATATTTCTTGTTCTTGAAAGTTTGGATTTTGAAGCCATCTGCTACCTTGCCTTCACGCGTCACGATTGGGAAACGGGTGCAATGAATTCCTTGTTGAAGGAAAAGGGATTCCGGATATCAATATGACCTTTGAGGGACTCCCGTTCCTTTCCTTCAATGAGAATCTTGACTTTCTTGATCTCCGGGATATTCGTGATGAGCGTATTGGTCAGCGAGTAAATAGTCGCCATTTCGCTGGCGCTGCCACCGGGATGGTTTGCGGCAAGGTTTTGGCCGAAATTGATTCGGGCGATTTGATCGGATTCGATTTTGACGCTGATAATATCTGCCTTGAGGGGAAAGGTATTTACCAAACCTGTCTTGGACCCATCCACCAGGGCTTTAATGATTTCTTTCGCTTGCCCTTCATGAGTCTTATCTTTGGGGATGTATCGCTTTTCCGGAAACAGGAAGCGCTCGTTTGTATCAGAGAAATAGAGGATCACCTGCTGTTTCTCCCTGCTTCTTTCCTTCCCTCCCTTGCCGGTGACAGGCGGATAGACGGAATCAAAAAGGGTCAAAAAGAAAAAAACGAGAAAGCCCAGCACGCCGGAAACGATCAGGGATAAAATGAGAACCCTGACGCCTTTTCTCTTCTTTTTATTTTTGATATCAGCCGACCGCGCCTGCCTTTTTGATCCCACTGTAAACTCCCTTTTCCCCTATTTCATCTGCTTCAGATCGTTCAACCTTCTTTTTGCCTTAAGGCCGAATTCGGAGTCGGGCGTTTTTGTAACGAGGGCTTGAAATTGCGTTTTTGCCTCTTCCCAGTTTTTCTTTTTTATATGGCATTCCGCAAGCCAATACTGGGCTTCGGCATAATCCGGTACGGTGGCCAGCGTTTGTCTAAAATCATGCATCGCTTCAGATATATGGCCCATTCCATATCTTGCAAGTCCCCTGTTCTTGTAGATGAGAGGGGCTAACATCGTGTTGGGCTCCCGCCTCAACGCTTCGCCGTATTTGCTTGCCGCCATGAGGTAGTCGCCCTTCTGATAATAAGCCCAGCCCATATTGTACAGGGCGGCCGCCGGGGTATCATAAATAATATTGGCGAGAGCCCTGTTAAAAGAAGCGATGGCCATATCCCATTGCCCCGCATTGGAATAGATAATGCCCAGAAAATTGTGGGCCTCTGAATAATCCGGCTTTAAATCAATCGCCTTCTTAAACTCATCGACGGCTTTATCGCTGAAGCCATTGCCATGATAGGCAATCCCGAGGTAAAAGTGGATACGCACATCATCGGGAGTATATTTTTCGGCCTCAAGAAGCTCCTTCAGGGCTGGTGTGTATTGAGTTGCTTCGATATACGCCATCCCAAGGTTCATATGAATGCCCGCTTGATGATAATCCCAGGGCGTCTTCAGACAACCCATTAGCAATAAAGATATCAGCAGGATGGCCGGCGATACCTTTATTAACCGCTGCAAGAAGTTTCTATCTGCTATCATGATTGCCATTGATCCACCAGTCATTTTTGTCCTTGAACCACCATTCCGAAGAATCCGTCCGCATGATGCACTCAGCCATTTTTTTTGCGTTTTCGGAACTAAGTCGTCTGCGCGCATAGGCGATCCATTCCGGGCTGTATTTATTTCCAAGATCGCCATATTCTTTCAGCAGAAGAATCAATGCCAATTGGTCCGCATCGCGGGCAATGACTGATTCAGGCGTTTGTTGCGCATTGAACTCATTAATGGCAGACTTGATTTCATTTCCAAAAGGAAGTGCTTCCGTCAGTTCCAACACAACCTTTTCCTCATTAACGTCGACATATTTTTTGTTAACATAATTCATATCACCGGTTCTTGCTTCTGGAAGATCGTGAAAAAGACACAATTTCAAGACTTTATTTTCATCTACTTCCGGCAACATTTTACAGAGGGCAAAGGCCACAAAAAGGGTTGTGAGGATATGCTCAGCGACAGACTCACCCCCGGAACCCAGGAATTGGAACCCGGAACGCGGCGTTTTCCTCAACATGCCTGCCTCGAATAAAAAATTAACGATATCCTTCATGCTGCTCTCGTTTTAACATCTTAATGCGATTGCCCATCATCTCCGCAACTTTCCTTATATGCAGCTGCAGGGCGGCAATGCCTTCAGGCTTCATCGTCGCTAATTTGTCCAGATGTCCCTTCCATTGTTCAAGCATATCAATCTCGTTTTCCTTCAGTTTCCGCTCAAAACGCGCCTGAACTTCTTTCATGAAAGCGGCTTGGTCTTTGACTTCGATCATGGTCATATCCCTTGGCTACTGATGTTTCACATGTAATCTGCTGCCTTCGCAAGTAAACGCCGGCCGCTCAAATTTCACTGCAACTTAACAACATAAAACTGCAGGCCGACCATGTTTGAGCGCGACCATGTTTGAGCGCATGGAAAAGTAATCCTCATTTTTTTCAAGGACAAGCGCCTTGCCGCAGGCGTAAATATGACCCCTTTTTCGACTCACTGATAGCGTCCATCAAAATGAATTTAATTCAAACACCGTCATTATATCAATTATCCCGAAACTTGCAACCATGAAATACATGCCGATACATATCCGCATAACCCGCGATCAAGAAATTCTTTTTCCATAAATAACTTGACAGCCCCCTGACATTATAATATAGCCTCCGCGATTATCGCATTACATTATCGCATGAGTCACGGTTGCAACGACATTCAATATACAATGATACTTATCAATAGCTTGAACCCAGATATAAGCTTTATTCCCGCCCCCACAGATCACTTCATGGCTCCTGAAACAGTCAGGATGGACATATTGTTATGCTTGGTCATTTGCCGTCGGCAAATTGTGAAAATTTAATTTAATTAGGGAGGTAAGAGTTATGGCGTTAGATTTCAATTTAACAGACGAACAAAGAATGCTTGAAGACAGTGTGTACAAATGGGCCGTTGCCTGGCTGGAGCCCCAGATGGAGCACATGTACGAAGTGGACGAGATGCCCCCCACGCTCTTCAAGGAAACGGCCAACCTGGGGATCAACGGGATTGTCTTTGAAGAGAAGTATGGCGGCACCGAAATGGGCTATGTGGAAACACTACTGGCCTACGAGACCATTGCCCGTGTGAGCAATGCCCTCTCTATGACCGTCGGCGCCAGCCAGACCCTGTGCTTCGACAACTTCCGCAGAAACGCGACAGAAGAGCAGAAAATGGCCGTCCTGCCCAAGTCCTGCACCGGTGAATGGATCGGCTGCCTCGGCATCACCGAGCCGAATGCCGGTTCCGATGCCATGAGCATGAAGACAACCGCCGTCAAAAAAGGCGACAAGTGGATCGTCAACGGCAGCAAGATTTTTATCACCAATGCCCCGGTCGCACAGTTCATGCTGTTTTATGCAAAGACCGATCCTGCGAAGGGTCCCCACGGCATTTCCACCCTGTACTGCGAAATCGACAAGGTGAAAGGCAAGGGCTGGTCCTGCGAGAAGATCAAGAAATGGGGCATGCGAACCTCCCCCACGGGATTGGTCACCTTTGAAGACATGGAGTTGCCCGAAGAGAACCTGATCGGCGGTCTCAACAAAGGCGTTGCCGTGCTGACAAGCGGTCTGTGCACCGAGAGAATCACGCTTTCCGGCTGCACGCTGGGTTCACAGAGAAGCTGCCTGGAAATGAGCCTCAAGTACGCCAAGGAAAGAGTCCAGTTCGGCAAACCGATCATCTCCTTCCAGACCATTCAGGAAAAGATTGCGAATATGTACACCGGCTATCTGGCCTCCAAATGGATGGCCTACAGCGCCGCTGCATTCTGCGACGCCCAGACCAGCAAATCAGGCGGTAAGGGAACAGACCTCGACCGGATGGCTGCCGCCGCGCTGCTGTACTGCGGTGAGATGGGCACCAAGATCGGCCTGGACGCCATTCAGATTCACGGCGGTTACGGATACTGCACCGAATACGGCGTGACCCGTCATTTTCTGGATCAGAAACTCTGGGAAATCGGCGCCGGCACGTCCGAAATACGCAGGATGATCATCGCCAGAGAGCTGATGCGAGACGATTTCAAGAGCGGCCGTTAATCCAGTGTCAATCTTGACATTCGTTCACAAGTGTAAAAGAATGCCACGGCCTTGCGGTCGTGGCATTCTTTATTTTTTTGCAGAAACAAGTTGTTTTTCATGGATGATTATGGCATATCACCCACAATAAGGGCTTTTTATAGCTGCTGAAAAATGGTTCACGGGCGTTGTCCATTTTTCAAAGGTTTCACAATCTAACAATAGAGGGGGGGGGTAGCATCCATGAACACGGGCACCTTTGAAGAGTATGAAGTGTTGCTGGGAAAGCTGGAACACCTCAAAAACGATTGCACCTCACTTGCATCCGGGCTGTCCACGCTGGCAGATGATCTGCAAGAGGGTAGTCTTGGCCATTTGAAAGATATCGCAGACAGGATTCTTTTCCTGGAGAAGGATTTTAATACCTATAAACAGGAGATACTGGCCCTCCCCGGAACCACTTCAGCCCCTTTTGATGCCGATAAACTGACATCCATCAAAGACATGGAAACTTGCCTCCAGTCTTTCCCTGTCCAGATGCGACAGGATGCCTTGCAGATCCTGGACGAAGTCCAGTCGATTGTCCATAAAGACAACAATGACTTTCAACCGCTCCAGAGTTGTTATGCCAAAGCAAAAACATTGCGGCAGGCCATTCTGGCGGTTGACCTGCCCGGATTGCATCCGGATGTTCCTGCCCTTCTGAACGGCATCCACCCCTTCAACGAACTTCTTATACTGGTTCGCCAACACCGGAATCTGGATGAAGAACGCATAGAGGAACTCGAAGACCGCATACTAACTTCCTTTGGCCGTCTGCTGTTCCTTGCCATCGTGAGAGATAAACTCGATTTCTCCTCGCGTCCGGTCGTCCCGCCGGATCAGGCGCCTCCCCCATCAGAGAAAGAACAGATCGTGAAGAAGAAAATTGACGAACCTCAGAATAAAAAAGATTCTTCTTTACCAGCCCAGAAAAAGACGGGGGGCCCTGAGGATCGCATCATCAATAAGCCCCCTGAGTTTCCCAGCGCAGAAACCATATTGCGACAGCAACCACCGCCTGGCCGGCGCGAAGCAGCGTCAAAGCCGATGCTGAAGAAAGATAATGCAGAGGAAATTAAAAATAATATTCTAAAAGACCTTTCCCAAACAAAGGTTAGGCTGGAAAGGGCTTTGAAATACAGTTTTATTCAGAAAAGCGAATATGGACGGATAGCTGCCATCATCCAGGATATTGAAACGTCGATTCCGGAACAGATCGATTTTTTAGAGGTTCAAGAAAGTCTGCTATCGGTCCGGAAAGCGCTGGATGAGCAAGAGGAGTCCGCCGTTGAAGGGAGACGTTTGGCCATGCGGGAGGAGTTTCAACAAATCAGGAAGTCTTAAATGTTCTCTCGTGGCGGCATCAGATGGTTTCGGGTAAAGGAGCGCATGGGGACATAGTTGTGAATTCCCGGCCTGTCAAGCGCGGTTTTATCACAGGGGGTGCTTTAGTCATCGGAGTGCTCATCCTTTGTTCGGCTCACCTCTTTGCACGGGAGCAAACCACATCTCCGACCTTTGAAAAAGGCGACGTCGCTAAAAAAGACACCTATTCCTATACCATCAAACAGAAAGACACGCTCTACTCTCTCGTTTCATTGATGAGGCCCAGCGGAACAACCTGACAATCACGGAAGTCATCGAGGGACACGGCGTTGTCGATCCGCCGGCAACACTTCATCCGGCCTTATCGATTCAAGATCTGAGCAGTTCCACCCATATGGATCTTATCGTGAATCTGCTGAACATTTTCAATCTTCAGCCGACCCGAAATACGGGCATAAAGATTCTTGCACGGAATCGGGATGGTTTTAATCTGTCAGTCAAGGCCGACCTCATGATCCAGCAGGACAACAAACGAACCATGTTCCATGCGACCCCCCTTCCTTCGCAGTTTGTCGATATTTTACGAGAAAATGACATTATGCCCGTTTTACTGACACAAGACGATTCACGACACACCGCCATCGAGAAAATGCTGGCCGGGTTAGGAGTTTCTTTTTCCTCAAATATCTTTTCATTTTCTGTTCCGCAAGAAGCGGACAAGCCAAGAGGCGTCATCCGCTTTCCCGCTATTCATGCGACTTTCAACAAATCCTCCCGATATCTGATCGAATTCGATTTGGATCAGGACCTCTACCAGATGCTCCATCAACAATGGGGCGTCAATCTGATAAAATATTGAAATCCAGAGCCATCGCGTTATTTTCAGGCGGCCTGGACAGCATTCTGGCGGCAAAGATGATGCTTGAACAGGGCGTCGAGGTTGAGGGCGTTGTTTTCAAAACGTCTTTTTTCGGCGCCCAAAAAGCGGAGACGGCATCCAGGATCATCGGGCTGCCCCTCAGCGTGATAGACCTTACGGACGCCTACCTGCCCATGCTCAAGGCACCCCGCTACGGATACGGCAAAAACATGAACCCCTGCATTGATTGCCATACCCTGATGCTGAAAACCGCCGGCGTAAGAATGGAAGCAACAGGCGCCGATTTTGTGTTTACCGGGGAAGTCCTCGGGCAGCGTCCCATGTCGCAGACAAAGCAATCGCTCAACACGGTGGCAAAGAATTCCGGCTACGGCGATGTCATTCTGAGGCCCTTGAGCGCTCAGCTCCTGCCGGAAACGAAGCCGGAGCGGGAAGGAAAAGTCGACCGCTCCAGGCTGCTTGCGATTCAGGGCCGCGGTCGGAAAATTCAGATGGACATGGCCGGGAATTACGGCATTATGGACTATCCGCCACCAGCCGGGGGATGCCTGCTGACAGACCCCAATTACTCCAGGCGATTGCGCGATCTTTTCGATCATCAGCCGGATTACGGGCTTCGGGATATCGAACTCTTGAAATTCGGCAGACATTTCCGCATTCCGGAAGGCGGTAAGATCATCGTTGGCCGGAATCAAGGCGATAATGAGGCGATTCAATCTTACATCGCAGAAAATGATGCGGTGATTCATATGGCCGGAGTAGCGGGACCGACAACCCTTGTCCCCGGCGGTGATCAGCAAACCCTGTCGATTGCAGCGGCGTTGTGCGTCCTGTACAGCGGTGAGCCGCCGGATCAGATCTGCCAGGTTGCATGCAAATATGGTAACCGGAATTTTACATTCGCTGCAAAGGCCATCTCCAGGCAAGAGGCAGAACGGTTGCTTCTATGATCGGGTCTGTTCGGTCCGGCCGGACAGACCCGTCTGGCCCATCTGGTGGGCGGGCCTGAGCAAATCGTATACGGTTTTCACCGGGTTGAATGTTTCGAGCGGAACCTCCACAAATACCGTGATCCAGTAAGCCATGGAACCATTCCAGAACCCCGGCAGTTCCAGCGCCCGCAGGTCCCTGCCCTTCTCTGTTTTCTGCACGATGGAAAAGGCCGCCTGATTCACGAATTGCTGCAGATTATACTTCCGGTTCCGGTAATCCCTGATGCCGCAGACCAGATCAACGGGGTTGAAGTGAGTGGCCAAAGACCAGATTGCCCGTTGTGTTTCAGAAAGCGGATCGACTTGTGATTCTTCTACGATTTGAAGAGATTGTGTCCCGTCTTTTTCATCCACCCAGAATGGCCCGCCTCCCGGCTCTCCCTCATTTTTGACCATGCCGCAGACGCGAATCGGCCGATTCAGCTTCGAGGAAATAATGGCGATTTTATTTGCAGAATCAAGCTCTATAAATTCTGCAGGGAAAACGATATTGAGCTTCTCTTGACAAAACGAAACGATCTGATCGAGATCGCTTGCATTGAATAAATCTGAGGCAAGCCTTTCGAGGCAACGGAATATCTGCTTCTGAAGCGTAATCAGATAACCGCCCAGCACCTTCTTGTACAGAACCGTTTTGGGCTTGAGGTGATCTGGAACAATGTTATCGATATTCTTCAGAAAAATGATATCACCGGCAGAAAGCTGGTTAAGGTTGGAAAGCAGCGCTCCGTGCCCCCCCGGTCTCAGAACCAGCTTCCCCATTTCGTCAATGAAGGGACGGTTCTCCATATCGACGGCGATCGTATCGGTATCGGCGCCTTGAACGGAAACATCAATATCAAAGTGAACATCGTGCTGCTGTTCATAACGCTGTCTGATCACGGCCAGATACTTTTCGACATCATGCCGGTGCTCCTCGGAAACGGTAAAGTGGACACTGCAAGAACGTTTACGATCTTTTGCGTAAAGAGCTGCCTCCACGAGGTGTTCTTCAAGGGCCGTGCGGCTGCCATCCGGATATGCGTGAAATTTCAGCAGAGCCTTGGGGAGATGGCCGTAATTAAGGCCTTCAGTCTTGAGAATGGCCGCCAGCACATCACGGTAATGACCCTGTTTCAGCCAGTCGTGGAGGCGCTGGCCTTTCCTTGAGATCAAATCGTCCAGCTCGTCATAAAAGGCAAATTTTCTTATATCCGAGACAAAGGCGCGCGCAGCAGCCTCCGTATCAAAACAGCCCCCCTCGAGGCAGCGGAACCACTCTTTGAACATGCGGCTGGCGGCTCCTGAAGCCGGGACAAACTTCATGAACCTTCCCCGGGCCGCCTCGTGCTCATGATACCTGACGAGGTCCTCTATCTCCCCTGCCGGAATGGATATAATGCCATCTCCTACGATGCATGGCCGGTTCAGCCTGATCGGTGAAGCGCCGCTTTTGAACCGTTCAATCTGCGCCAGAACCTGTGCTTCGGTCAGGCCGTGCGTCCTGATCTGGCGGACATGGTCAGCGGAAATCAAATCATTCGGCATCATCTCTATCCATCTGATGACTTTATTTCTTCTTGATTTTCTTTACTTTATTTTGTGATTTTTGTTTCTTTTCCCGTAATAAGCGAGAAACGTCCTTCTGTCTCCGGGTCACTTTTTCTCTGGCCATCACGACCCTCATACGCTTTCTTCCATTGGCAGCATGAAAGCCTTCACGCCGGCACGCGGGTGCTTCTCCTTGAGGTATTTGACAACATCCTTGACCGTATCGCTCTGGTCGGTCGGAATGGCCACGAACAGGACATTGTTTTTACCGGGCCAGGTATGCGTCCCGAGTTTCGGCTCGTGGTCATTGCCCTCCCCATGCGCCTCCTCCATCTTGGTGTAGCGTTTGATCCCTGCCTTTTTGAACTGGGCAATGACATCGTAATCGGCTGCCTGCGAATAAACGATCATGAACATTTTCATGGGGTCTGTTCTCCTTTCCGGAACCGCCTGAATTTTTCAATCCAGTCGTCAAGCAGGTCGTAGGCTGACGGCACGACCACAAGCGTTAAAAAGAGAGACGTCAACAGGCCGCCGATAACTGCAATGCCCATGGGTGAGCGGGTTTCAGCCCCTTCGCCCAGACCGGCGGCCACCGGAAGCATCCCGAAAACCATCGCCAGGGTGGTCATGAGAATTGGCCGCAGCCGGACCGGTCCCGCCTGAAGGAGGGCTTCCCGCCTCGTGAGGCCTCTTTCACGCAGGACATTCGTATAATCCACGAGCAGGATGGCGTTTTTCTTCACGAGCCCCATGAGCAGAATCAGGCCGATAAGGCTGAAGATGCTGATGGTTTTTCCGGCCAGCAGCAGTGCCCCGAATGCCCCGATAAAGGACAGGGGCATGGAGAGCAGCACTAGGACCGGGTTGCTGAAGCTTTCATACTGTGCAGCCAGCACCATATAGGCCATCACAATCCCCAGAAAGAGCGCAAACAGTAAGTACTTGAACGATTCCTTCATGGTGTCGGCGGCCCCCTTGTATCTTGCGGTATAGCCCGGCGTCAAGACCTTCGCGGAAATAGCGTCCAGCTCCGACATGGCCTGCGCCAGGGGTTTCTTCTCGAGGCTTGCGTAAACGATCGTCGCCCGCTGTCGGTCAACTCGGTAAACGACGCTGGGGCCACCGCCCTCCTGAATGCGGATCACGCTGGCCAGTTCGACCAGCCGTCCGTCTCTTGCCCGTACATAGAGCCTTCCCAGATCATCGGGATTGACGCGATCTTTCGGATTCAGGCGGACCCTGACATCGTATCGCCTGCCCTTTTGCTCATCCTTGTATTTGGTAATATCCACCTCGCCGCTCATCAGAATATTGGCGGCGTCGGCAATACTGGCCACGCTGACCCCCAGATCGGCCGCCTTGTTCCGGTCAATGAAAACTTTCAATTCCGGTTTGCCCGCCTCCAGCGACGTATCCACATCCACGATCCCAGGCAGCTTGGACAATTCCGTCGTGATCTGGCGGGTATAGTCTTGCAAAACGTCGAGATCGAGCCCCCGGATGGCATACTGGATCGGCACATTCCGGATTCCCCCGCCGATCAGCGAGACGTCCTCCGCCGTCGCTTTCAGACCGGGAATCTGGTTGAGTTTCTGCCGCATCTCGGCCTTGAGCTGCTCTTGGCTCTTGCCTCTTTCCGCCTTGTTCCTGAGGCCCGTGAATATGATTGCCTTGTTGATCTGTCCGGCCCCGCCGGCGCCGAATCCCTGAAGATAGAAGAACCTGTTCGCTTCCGGAAACGACTGAACGATTGCCTCGCCCTGTCTGAATAGTGCGTCGGCTTGATCAATCGAATGGTCTATCGGCGCCTCCATGCGCACAATGAACTGGCCCTGGTCTTCGGCCGGAACGAATTCCTTGCCGATGAACTTCGTGATATAGAGGCTGAAACCAAAGATCAGCAGTGCGAGCATAAGCACTGTTTTTCGATAGCCCAATGAAAATACGAGAATATGACGATAGGCTGTCTCTGTTTTCTTATAAGTCCGCTCCAGGCCGTTTCCGATCGCCGACAGGAAGGAAAAACGGGAGGGAACGATGGCCGTCGCTTCCGGCTTCGGCTTGCGCTTCAGGAGAATCGATGCCAGCATCGGCGTCAGGGTAAACGAAACGAGCAGTGAAACCATGACCGAAAATACGACGGTCATGGCAAACTGCCAGAAAAACCGGCCGATGATGCCCTTCATAAAGGCCACGGGCAGAAAAATGGCGACAATGGCCAGCGTGGTCGCCATGACGGCCATCCCGATTTCCGAGGTCGCGAAAGCGGCGGCCTCCCGCGGTTCCATGCCCTCTTCGATATGCCGGTAGATATTCTCGATGACAATGATCGCATCGTCGATGAGAATGCCCACAGAGAGCGAAAGCGCCAGCATGCTCATATTGTTGAAGGTGAAGTCGAAAGCCTTCATGATGGTGAACGTGGCGATGATGGATACGGGCAGTGCCAGGGCGCTGATCAGGGTCGTTCGCCAGTTTCTCAAAAAGAGAAAAACAGCCAAGATCGCAAAAAACCCACCGATGACCAGGTGCCCCTTGACTTCATTGATGGAGCGGTTGATAAAGGTTGACTGGTCGAAGGCAATGCCAAGATCCATGCCCGGCGGGAGGGTTTTATGAATATTGACGAGTTCCCGTTTGACCCGGTCGATGATGGCGACGGTATTGCTGCCGGACTGCTTCTGAATCCCGACACTGACACAGGGCTTGCCGTTGAATCGTGCCAGATTCCTCTTTTCCTCCATACCGTCTTCCGCGCGGCCGATGTCGCGGATGCGCACGGGGGCGCCCCGGTAATAGGCAACGATCAGGTCATTGAAATCCTGAATCCGCGGAAACTCTCCTTTGATCTTGATAGAATATTCCTTGGTGTCGCTCTCGATCCGGCCGCCGGGGATCTCGACGTTCTCAAGCCGCAGGGCCTGGGCAACGTCACCGGGTGCAACCTGATAAGCTCGGAGCTTGTCTGCATCGAGCCAGATCCGCCCCTGCCGCAACCGCATTCCGGCGATACGCAGGGAGCCCACGCCTTCGATGCGCTGCAGTTGTTCTTTCAGGATTTCATTTGTATAGGTGGACAGATCGCGAACCGACTGGGTTCCGGTTACGGCGACCCACAGTATCGGCACGGCATCGGGATCGACCTTCTGGATTACCGGCTCCAGAATATCCGTGGGCAGCTTTGAGCGGATCGATGAGACCTTTTCGCGGACATCCTGGGCGGCAAGATCAATATTTCGCTCCAGCTCAAATTCCACGGTAATGCTGGAAAAGCCCTCCAGGCTTGAGGATGTGATCGTCTTGACCCCATTGATCGTGCTGATGGCTTCCTCGATCTTGTCGGTGACGTCGATGTCCATGATTTCGGGACTGGCGCCCTTGAGTTGTGTGTAGATGCTGACAATGGGAAAGTCGATCTTCGGATACAGGTCCACGCCGATTGAGGGATAGCTGACAATGCCGAGGACGACCAGTGCGGCGATAAACATCGTTGCAAAAACGGGGCGCTTGATCGAGGTCTCAGCGAGCCACATTGACTTTCACCCCTCCCGCCAGGTTGTTCTGTCCCACGACAATCAACTGTTCGCCGCCGTTCAATCCCTCGACGATCTCCATGTATTCCCCGTATTTGCCGCCAAGCTGGACGACACGTTCTTTTGCCTTGTCCTGCTCAACCACAAAAGTTTTGACTTTGTCATTTTCGTACAACAGCGCCGTCACCGGCACAATAACCTTGTCTGCCGCAGCACCGGTGTAAATAGTCACTCGGGCAAACAGCCCGGGCTTCAGCAGCATTTGTGGATTCGGCACCAGGGCCTCAGCCTGCAGGGAGCGGGTTCTTTCTTCAAGGTTGGGGTAAATGACATTTAATTTGCCTTTGAACTCTCGCCCGGGAAAGGCGTCCACCTTGAAAAGGCATTCCTGACCGATCTTCAGGCGGGCCACATCCTTCTCGGTGACGGTAAAGCTTAATTTGACCGGATTGTTGAGGGTAAGCTGCAGCAGCGGCGTTCCGTTCCGGATATAGTCGCCGGGTGTAACCTTTTTTTCCTTGACGGCGCCAACCATCGGCGCACTGATTTTTGTTTTGGTCAGCTTCTCCCTGGCCAGATCGAGCGCTCCCCTGGCGCGGTCCACCTCACCTTCGGCCAGCAAACGCCGCGTGACGATGTCATCGTACTGCTGGCGGCTGACCAGCCCTTCTTTATAGAGCGCGTCCTTCCGCTCAAATTCGACTTTCATATTGGAGAGGCTCGCCTCCATTTGACGCATGGCCGCCTCGGCCCGGCTCAGTTCCAGCCGATAATCCGTGTCATCGATCCGGGCCAGCAGCATCCCCTTTGACACAATTGACCCTTCCTGCACATGCAGTTCTTTGAGGATTCCATCGATCTGAGAGCTGATTATGATTTCCTCGCCAGGTTTGAGCGTGCCTACCGATTCGATGAAAGGTTTTAAAGATCGCTTCTCCACCAGCGCCGTCCGGACATTGACCACTTTTTCCTTGACGGCTTTCTCTTCTTTTTTAAAACATCCCATGAAGATCAGGAGCACACACAACAGAACAAGTGAAACAGGGATCATCGATCTGCTGAAATGCGTCCCGGATAGGCAGCAATGACCATTTACGGATGGCTGTTGTCGCATGAAAATTCTTCCTCCCCCTCTAAAATACACTCAGTTCTTTGCTAATATCTCCTTGAGCAGTACACCGGTCGCCTTTTTCATTCTCATGACGGCCATCTGATAATTATAAGCGGCGTCCGAAACTTTCCGCTCCGCCGACACGAGCAGCGTGTTGGCGTCCATCACGTCGATGCTGTGCGCCAGGCCGAATTCAAACTGCCGGGCGACGGCCTGGTAATTATCCTTTGCAAACACAAACTGATCATCGAGATACTTCAGTGTTGTCTTTTGAGTCATAAGGTCCAGATAGGCCGCCTGCACTTCAATCCCGATGGTTTTTTTCATGTCGTTATAAAGAAGACCGCCTTGTTTTTCTTTTGATCGGGCTTCCCTGACCTCCGCCAGGCGCAACCCGCCTTCAAAAATGGGGAAATTCAGAGCCACTCCGGCATAGATGATTTCACGATTGATCGTTGACGCAGCCGGCGATTGATCCTGGCCCGAATATATGCCGGAGACGAAAAGACTGGGCCAGTGCGCCCCACTGGCGTACCGGACCTGTCGCGCCGCCAGTTTTGTTTGAATTTCCAGACTTTTCAGGTCGGACCGTTCCTCCAGGGCTGTCGTCACATACGTCTCAAGAGGTGAAATATCCGGAGCGGTGGGCGGCTCTGCCTTCAACCGCACGACATCCCTACGCCCGACGATCCGGTTTAAATGCGCCGTCGCGAGTTCCAGTGCATTTTTTGCCGTCATGCGATCCGACAGCGCCCCGGACAGCTCCGCCTCGGCGCGCAGCAGCACGGTCCGGGTCACTTCGCCGACCCGGAATCTTTTGTCCGCGGCCGCCCGGTATGTTGATAGTCTATCCACGTTGGCCTCGGCGATATCCAGATTTTTTCCGGCCTTCAAGACATTATAATAAGCGAAGGCGACGCCCAGGAGATAGTCCTCCTTCATGGCATAAGTATCTAAACGATTTTTCTCCAGGTTATCCTCTGATATTTTCAGTGAGGTGAATTCCCGGCCGCTCAGGGACAGGCTCTCATCCATTCGCACCCCCCAGGCCCCTGCCGCATGCGGTTGAATCAAGCTGCCCGGAAAAACAATAGAGCCGCCGGGGATCGGGATAGTGCCGGCGGCGCTGTATTTTGCCTCCGTGAAGTCGGTGAAGCTCGCAAAGGTGGTCAGTCTGGGCAACAGATAGGACATCGCCTTGCTTTTCCCGGCCTGCGCGATCAGGATATTTTCTTCGGAAATCTTGATTCTTTCCGCCGTCTGCAGCGCCGCCCGGTAGAGATCGTCAAGGCTGCATTCCTGCGCCAAAATCCCCGGGGGGCTCGTCCACAGTAGCAGCACAAGAAGACACTTGATCAGCATGGGTGCATTTCTTTTCATTGTTTTTCTATCCCCGGTTGATAGTATTTGAATATAATTATCTCAACTTTCACAAGAGCAAAACAATATGTAATATATTGTAATTATTGGCAGTATAGCGTCACGAGTGGTCATATATGAATATTGTTCCCCAATAAAACCCATTAACGCACAAGGTGACACCATAGTCAGATTGTATCAGAAGTCGTTTACCATGAAAACAAGATTCATCAGAGGAAAATGATGACATAATCAATAGCGCTGATCCGGGGAGCTATCTGTCAAATACCAACCCTTCGTAAATGGCTGCAAGGGCCAACCAACTACTTTTCTGATCGGTTTTCTTACTTTCATTATCCTGAATTATCCTGAGTTTAAAACGTAATCGACATGGAGATCGCCCCGAAATTCTGTTCATCCCGCTGGGTTTCGAACTCCTTTGTCCGGTGAACATAGGAATAGGTGATCTTGAAGCGGTGGATGATCATTCCGATGCCGCCGATCAGATCGGCTACAAACGGCTTCTTGCTGACGCTGTGGCTGTCCCGGAAGGTGTTCCCGTCGAGGAAAATGTTCCGGGCTGCGGCGTTCCCACTAACGGCAAAAAAGAGGTGGATGCCGAAACGACGAAACGGACGGAAGAAACGAGGATCTGCATCATCCACGGGGGCGCTGCTGTCCGATCCCGGCCGGATCAGATACGTTCCAAAATCGTTCGGGATGTTCCAGCCGAAACGCACCTGGCCGCCCATATTGATCCCCGTGTAGGCATTTCCCAAAGCGATTCCCATGTGGGGAATGCAGTCAAATCCGATGCCTTCCGAATTTCCGGTTTGCAACGCTTTCCACTTGCGCTCAAAATAAATGTTCAGCACGGGTTCGTCGTGGAGCTGATTATCCCAGCCCTTGGGATCGCCCGAACCGATCCGGCTGTGGACCTCCTTCTGGCAGTCCTCCGCATAGGAATGGCGTCCGACGATGCCCAGATCGAATTCGAGGGTGTCCATTTGATGCTTGTTCTTGCTGTGGAGCCCCAGTCCCAGATATGTGATCCCGGCATAGGGCCGGTCGTCCAAGATCAGATCGCTCCGCTCCTTGTCCGCCGGGGTGTAGATGTTCTGTCCCAATGAGATGGAAACCGATTGCTGGCGTTCCGGATCGTTGATAAACGGTATCCGATCGATGAACCGATGCATCCACGACGGCGCATTCACAATGTCGCGATAGTCCGATATATCCCGGGAAATCCAGGAGATCTTCGTCCCATGGGTGTAATAGCGGTCATTGTTGTCGAAGCCGAAAACATCGTTTTCCAGGTAGAGGGTCAGGGTGTCCGACCTCCGTGCTTCCTCATCTCCGGCAAGGGATTTTTGCGGCAGGAAACAGATCAGGATCAGAACAAGGGCAAGAAAGCACTCCCGTTTCATTTTGCGGAAGCCTTGCATTTGAATCCATTGAAAGAGAAGGTAGGTTTTATTATCGATCTGTATTTCTTACCTCATGTATTTCCAAGGAACAAAATGGATGATGCGGTTTTCTCAATGCAGCGGTTCGCCGCCGTACATCCTTCACTCACCCCCTCCCACTGCCTTGTAAAGCGCCACCAGATTGGTGAGCCGGACCAGGCGGAGGACGATCAGCCCCTGTCTTGATGCATTAAGAGTGCGCTGCGCGTCCAGGACGCTCAGGTAGCTGTCGATTCCCCTTGTATAACGGGCATTGGAGAGGCGGTAGGTTTCTGCAAAAGCGTTAACCATGGATTTTTGCGCCGTGATCTGCTGGTTCACGGTACCCTGCACGGCAAGGGCATCGGCCACCTCGCGGAAAGCAGCCTGGATCGCCTTCTCGTACTGGGCCACGGCGATTTTCCTCTCTATCTTCGTGGCGTCATAGGCCGACCACATGCGGGCGTCAAAAATCGGCAGTACGATCTGCGGGGCAAAACTCCACACATCCGAACCGGATTTGAAGAGCCCGGACAGCTCGGCGCTGGCCGTTCCGATGGCGGTCGTCAACGAAATACGGGGAAAGAAGGCCGCACGGGCGGCGCCGATATTGGCGTTGGCCGACTTGAGCCGATGTTCCGCCATCAGGACATCCGGTCGCTGCAGAAGCAGCTCCGAAGACGCTCCGGGAGAAATCTCCTTTGGAGGAATGACATTGCCCAGTCCGGTCGGCAGGAGTCCACCCGGCAGGGGAGATCCGATCAGAAGATTCAATGCATTTTCATCCTGGGCCGCCAGTTGCGTGTAACGGGCAACATCTCCCCGGGCTGCATCCACCTGGCTTTGCGCGCGAAGCAGATCCAGTTCGGATGTGAGTCCGACCTCATGACGTTTTCGGATCAACCGGTATGCGGCCTCCTGAGACTCAAGCGTGGACTGGGCCAGCTTGAGGTTTTCCCGATCCGCCGCGAGGGCGAGATACGCGTTGGCCACAGTGGATACCAGCAGAATCTGCGCGCCGCGGCGGACCTGATCCGTGGCGAGGTACTCTTCCAGAGCCCGGTCCTTCAGGCTGCGGATGCGGCCGAAGAAGTCGATTTCCCAGGAGCTGATCCCGAGATTGACGCCGTATTGCTCCACTGTCGTTACTTTCCCCGAGTTTGAGAGGTCGGCCGGCACCCTTTGTCTGCTCATGCCGCCGACGGCATTGACGGCAGGCAGAAGCTCGGCCCGCTGGATGCCGTACAGGGCCCGCGCTTTTTCGACATTCAGGACGGCAAGCCGCAGATCACGGTTGTTTTTCAGCGCCGTCGCGACGATTTTCTGAAGTTTTTCATCCGGGAAGAATGCCTGCCAGTTGAGCTCCGATGGTGCCGGATTGACAGTCGCCGTCCCGGTCTCATGATAGGCGGCGCCCTTCGGCCAATCCGCCGGGGTAGGCATCGCGGGTCTCTCATACTTAGGCGCCAGCGTGCACCCTGCCGGAAAGAGGAAAACTGCGATCAGCAGCAGAAACAATTTGATTTTCATATCATCGATCCTCCGGGGGCATTGCGACGGTGGTTCCATCCGGCTCCACCTTCCGCCGTTTACCCGTGAGCTTTTCCATAAAAGACTTGAAGAACGGAATAGAGCCATCCGATCCTGGCGAGTCAGTTTTTACTTTTTTCCCCATGAATTTTTCGATCAGCACATAGAATAGGGGTGCGAAAATCACCACTAGGACGGTGGCGGTTACCATGCCTCCGAGGACACCGGTACCGATCGCATTTTGAGCTCCTGCACCGGCACCGGTGGTCAGGGCAAGAGGAAGGACACCGAAACCGAAGGCCAGCGAGGTCATGACAATCGGACGAAAACGCAGTTTTGCCCCCTCCAGGGTGGCGTCGATGAGCCCCATCCCGTTTTCCACCCCCCGCTTGGCAAACTGGACGATCAGGATGGCATTCTTGGTTGTGAGGCCCAGGATCGTCAAAAGGGCAATCTGGAAATAGACGTCGTTGGACAGCCCCCGTGCGCTTGAGGCGATGACGCCGCCGATGACTCCCAGGGGCAGAACCAGCAGGACCGAAATGGGAATGGTCCAACTCTCATAGAGCGCCGCCAGACACAGGAAGATCACAAAGATGGAAAAGGCGTACAGCAAAGGCGCCTGGGAGCTTGACATGCGTTCCTGGAAGGACAGGCCGGTCCAGTCAAAACCAAGCCCTTTGGGCAGCTTGGTCACCGCCTCTTCCATGGCCTTCATGGCTTCTCCCGAGCTTTTCCCCGGCGCCGGCTCTCCCCATATGTTGATGGAAGGAAACCCGTTGAAGCGATCCAGTTTCGGGGCGCCGGAGGTCCAGCGGCCGGAGGCGAATGAGGAAAAGGGAACCATCCTCCCTTTGGTGTTCCTGACATACAGCTTTTCCAGATCCCCGGGAAGCATCCGGAAGGGGGCGTCGGCCTGAAGGTACACCCGCTTGATGCGGCCGCCATGAACGAAGTCGTTGACATAGGCGCTGCCGAAGCTCGCCGAGATCGTGCGGTGGATGGAACTGATGGGAACCCCCAGGGTGCCGGCTTTTTCCCAGTCCACGTCAATGCGGTATTCGGATACGTCATCCATGCTGTTGGGCCGTACTTTGGCCAATCTCGGGTCTTTGGCAGCGAGGCCCAAGAGCTGGGACTGGGACTCCATCAGGGCATGATGTCCCAGACCACCCCGGTCCAGCAACTGAAAGTCGAATCCCGTGGCGCGTCCCAGTTCGGTGACAGGCGGCGGCGGGAAGGCGAATACCATGGCTTTACGGATGCCGGCCAGCGCCCTCGTGGCCCTTGCTGCTACTGCCTTGACGTGCAAGTCTTTCCGGTCGCGGAACTTCCAGTCCTTCAGTTTGATCCACACCATGGCGGCGCTCTGCGACCTGCCGGAATAGCCAACCCCGTTGATGGTCAAAATCGCGTCAACCGCTTCCTTCTCGTGTTCATGAAAATAATCTTCGATCTGCTTCGTGACCTCCATGGTCTGCTCTAAGGTGGCGCCTTTCGGCATGATGATCTGGGCCCCAAGCCACCCCTGGTCTTCATCGGGTAGATATGAGGACGGCATCCGAAGGAACAAGCCCCCCATGACCGCTACGATGGCAATAAATACGATTAGGTATCGTATCTTTTTAGAAAATGTGTGGCCGACCAGCCTGACATACAGACGCCTCAAGCGAAAAAAAACGTGGTTGAACCGTCTGAAAAACGGCCGCAGAAAAAAGACGGCATTCTCGGCCTCATGCCCGCCCTTTACGGGCTTGAGCAGCGACGCGCAGAGGACCGGCGTCAGGATCAGGGCGACCACCACCGACAGCAGCATGGAGGCGATGATGGTGACGGAGAACTGGCGATAGATGACGCCGGTGGAGCCGGGGAAAAAAACCATGGGGCCGAAGACGGCCGAAAGCACCAAGCCGATGCCGATCAAGGCGCTGGTGATCTGCTCCATCGATTTCGCCGTGGCTTCCCGCGGGGAGAGTCCTTCCTCGCTCATGATCCGCTCGACATTCTCAACCACCACGATGGCGTCATCGACCAGAAGACCGATGGCCAGCACCATCGCGAACATGGTCAGCATGTTGATGGAATATCCGAACAGCCCCATCATCGCGAAGGTTCCCAGGATCACCACAGGCACGGCAATGGTCGGAATCAGCGTGGCCCGCATGTTTCCCAAAAACAGATACATGACCAGAAAAACGAGCAGAATCGCTTCAAAGAGGGTTTTCACCACCTCGTTGATGGCCACCCGGATAAAAGGAGTGGTGTCAACCGGATAGACAACACGTATTCCTGCCGGAAAGAACGGGCTCATCTCCGCCATCTTCGCCTTGACGGCGTCCGCCGTGCTCAGGGCATTGGCGCCGGCCGCCTGACGGATGGCGATGACGCCGGAAGGCATGCCGTTGTAAGCAACATCGATATCGTAGTACTCGGTCCCCAGCTCGGTCCGGCCCACATCCCTGACCCTCACGGTGGAGCCGTCCGGATTCATGCGGATGGGAATGGATGAAAATTCTTCGGGGGTCGAAAGCATATTCTGGACCACGATAGTGGTATTCAGGCGCTGTCCGGGAACGGCCGGCGCCCCTCCGAACTGTCCGGCGGAAACCTCCACATTGTAGGCTCGAAGCGCGGTAAGCACATCATCCACCGTCAGTTGGTAATCCGTCAGCCGGTCGGGATTCAGCCAGACGCGCATGGCATAGCCTGCGCCGAAAACCTCCACCTCGCCCACGCCCGGCACCCGTGCCAGAACTCTCTCCAGGTTGGACGCGGCAAAGTCTCTCAGATCCTTGCCGTCCATGCTGCCGTCTTCGGAGATCAGGCCTACGATCATCAGGTAGTTTCGCGTGGATTTTTTAACCTGAACGCCTGTATTCTTGACCACATCGGGCATGCTCGGCATGGCGAGCTGGAGTTTGTTCTGCACCTGGGACCAGGCGAGGTCCGGATCGGTTCCCGCCGCGAAGGTCATCTCGATGCGGGAGCCGCCCGCCGAATCGCTGGAGGCGGACATATACAGCAGGTTGTCGAAGCCGGTCATCTTCTGCTCGATGATCTGGGTCACGCTGTTTTCGACGGTTTCCGCCGAAGCCCCCGGGTAGGAGGCGGTAATGGCGATGGTCGGCGGGGCGATGGGGGGATACTGGGAGATGGGCAGGTTGTAGATCGCCAGTGCTCCGGCCGCCATGATGACGATGGCGATGACCCAGGCGAAAACCGGACGATCCAGGAAGAATTTTGACAGCATTACGCGCCTCCGTCAGTTCGATTTTGCAGGCTTCGGGGTCGTATTTTTACTTTCCCCGTTTTTTTTCCCGCCGCCTGCTTCAAAAGGAACCGCTTTCACAATAGCGCCCGGCCGCGCTTTTTGGACACCCTCTACGATCACGCTTTCGCCAGCGACAATACCGGATGAAACAAGCCATGCATCGCCGATGGCGCGATCGAGCGTGATCATGCGCTGCTGGACCTTGCCCTCGGCATCCACGAGCAACGCAACGGGATCCCCCTTCGGGTTGCGTGAAACGGCCTGTTGGGGAATCAACAGAGCCTTTGGATTGACGCCTTCTTCCAGCACCGCCCGGACGAACATGCCCGGTAGCAGATAGCCCTTCGGATTGGGAAAGACAATCCTCAGAATGACCGATCCGGTCGTCGGATCGACCGTGACGTCGCGGAATTGCAGCACCCCTTCCGAGGGATATTTTGTGTCGTCTTCCAGCAGGAGACGGACCTTGTTCCGGATCTGCCTGTTATTGGTAAGCCCGCCTTCCTCCAGGCGACGCCGCAATCGCAACAGTTCGGTCGTGGATTGGGGCACATCCACGTACATGGGATCCATTTGTTGAATGGTCGCCAGGGCTGTGGGCTGATGCCCCGTCACCAAGGCGCCCTCCGTGACTGTGGATCTTCCGATACGGCCCGATATGGGCGCTGTGATCGAGGTGTATCCGAGGCTGATGCGGGCCGTCTCGACCATGGCCTTCCAGTATTGGATATCCGCCTCCACCTGTTTCAGCGCGGCTGACACATCGTCGTAGTCTTGCTGACTGACCGCTTTTTCGGCCAGCAATTCCCGCAGGCGATCGGCCTTCAACCGGATCGCGGGCAGACTGGCCTCGGCCCTGCCGAGAGCGGCATTCGCATTGTCGAGGGCCGCCTGATATGGGGTGGGGTCGATCTGATAAAGCGGCTGGCCGGCTTTGACATTTGAGCCTTCCTCAAACAGGCGCTTCCGGATGATGCCGCTCACCTGGGGACGCAATTCAGCGACCAGATTGGCCGACGTCCGACCGGCCAATTCAGTCGTGATAACCAGCCGCTTCGGTTGGAGCGTTACGACGGCAACCTCGGGCGCTCCGCCCGGTGGCGGCCCGCCTTTGTTGCTCTGCTGTCCGCAACCGCCCAGGATCAGGATCGCGGTAAGGACACACCCGGCGGTGATTTGTTTGGCCCTGTCATAGATCTGCATGCGACACCTCTGTTATTTGATTATTTTGAAAATCCCGCCAGGGCCTCCAGGGAAAAACAGGCAATGTGATCGGCAATTTCGCTGATTTCTTCTGCCGTGTAGTGGTCCTTGCGCAGGAGCCTTCTGATGACGGGCCTCGAGTGCTTAAAGTAGAGGCACTGCCCCAAAATGCTCATGGCGCAGAGAACGACTTTTTCCTCGCCGATTTCCTTCCCCAGCAGTTGGCGGATAATTGCATTGAGTCTGTTGAAAAAAGGCCTGAACTCCTCTTCGATGATGACATCCAGAGCGCTTGTCGGCTCAATTAATTCCCTCGACATCAGTTTTCCAAAACAGGACTCATGGCCTTCTCCGAGGATGTGAAACATAAAAGACTTAATAAATGCAATTAGTTGAACATCATACGGATCATGCGCGCGCACGGAGTCGTTTTGCGAATATTTTTGAACGGCGATCTCCCTGTAATGCTTTATGACGGCCATATAGAGCCGTTCCTTGTCGCCAAAGTGATAATTGACGGCGGCCAGATTTACGCCGGCGCGTCGGCAGATTTCGCGCACCGTGGTCTCCCTGAACCCACAGTCGGCGAATATTTCGCCTGCCGCTTCAATAATTCTGTTTTTAACGTCCAATCCGGATTTCATAAATATCAAACACTCGTTTCAAACGTGTGTATATAAATTGAACATTCGTGTCAAGAATTTTTTTGAATATTGAAATTACAATAATCCGTGGTTGATCAATACGGGAAAAAGTGTATATAGGGCAAGCCTCGGCAGATACGGGCAGATATTAATGAAAACCCTGCGTGACGGGTGATAAATGATTTCAATTTGTGAATGGGCATGATGAACCAAAAATTCCTCGAACCGTCAGATTATCCTGCGCTCAAACCAGTTTTTGAGAAACAGCCTTACAATCTGAGTATTTACTCGCTCTTATCCCTTATTGCCTGGAACACCGGCCCGATCAGGAGCTCTTACACCTTTGCCGGGAACCGCCTGGTCATCAGCAGTGAATCCTCACTGGATCCGGAAGAGCGGTATCTGATCCTGCCCCTTTCCGGCAAGGGGCTTCCAACGCCTGAGGAACTGCATGACCTGGCGATTGACCACGGCTATCGCCATTACCGCTTTGTCCCCGGCGATTACCTGGCCATGATGGACAGAAAGAAGGGGGAGCGCTGGTTTGAAATCAGCGAACAAGCGGGTTTTGCGGACTATGTTTATCGGACTGAAGACCTGATTCAACTCAAAGGAAATCGCTATGCAAAGAAAAGAAACCTGATTCATCAGTTTGTGCGGGAATATGGTCATCAGGGCCGTGTCACAGTGGAGGATATGCGGCCCGTCGTTGCCGACGAATGCCTGGCATTCCTTGAAGAGTGGTGCACGCAGCGCCAATGTGATCAGGATGAAGGCCTCGCCTGCGAGAAGCGCGCCCTCATCCGGGCCCTGACCCATATGGAAATCCTTGAAAGCGCCGGCATCGTCGCACGGATCGACGGCAAGGTCAGCGCCGTCGCAATCATGTCCGTCCTCAATGCAAAGATGGGCGTCCTTCATTTCGAAAAAGCTTTTTCAAATATACGGGGACTTTATCAATTTCTGGACAATGAATGCGCCAAAAGGCTCTTTTCCGAATATGAATTCATCAATAAGGAAAGCGACATGAACATCGCCGAACTGGCGCAATCCAAAAAATCCTACCACCCCGCCCAGCGGATCAAATCGTACTGCCTGACTGTTCGTTAATCTCTGGTTCAGCGTCCCGGGAGCCTGCGGCCGCAAGCATTCCCGTCCGAAGCAAAAAAGTCTTTTCCATGAACCACGATCAACGCTGTGCGGAACCGAAAAAGTTGACATTGTTTTCGATCATGATATAGGAAAGCCGCATCTTTCGCTGGCATACACCGATTCGGTAGCATACGCTGATGATGATAAAATCCTACATGCATAAGGCTCTGGCGCTCCTGGCGATTGCACTCTTGTCCGGATCGGTGTCCTGCGCGCCCAAAGCCATTCCCCCGCCCCCCCGGCCTGCAAAAGTTGCTGTCGTGCTCGGCGCCGGGGCTGCCAGGGGATTTGCCCATGTGGGTGTATTAAAAATCCTGGAATCCCGCAAAATTCCGATTCATATGGTAGTGGGCACCAGCGTAGGCAGTATTGTCGGATCCCTTTATGCTTATGGCTATAACGCCTACCAGTTGCAAGCCCTGGCCCTTGCGATGGAAAGGGATGAACTCGTTGATCTGACGCTTCCCGATAACGGTTTTATCAAAGGGGAAAAACTTGAAAATTACATCAACCGGATGGTGCAGGGCGCACCCATTGAAGCATTTCGGATCCCATTTCACGCCGTGGCCGCCGACATTCAAACAGGCGAAGAAACGGTCTTCGGCACAGGAAACGCAGGCATGGCCGTACGGGCGAGCTGTTCCGTTCCCGGCGTCTTCCAGCCGGCCAGAATCTCGGGAAAAACTTATGTGGACGGCGGCCTTGTCAGTCCTGTCGCAGTGGATGTCGCCCGGCGTTACGGCGCCGATGTGGTCATCGCGGTGGATGTCTCCGCCAGACGGAACATGACTGTCCCACAGGGGACAATTGATACGATCCTCCAGTCCGTGGACATCATGCATGCAAAAATATCCCAACTGCAGCTTCCCGGAGCGGACGTGGTGATCAGGCCGGACGTGGGCCATATCGGCTCCAGTGACTTTACGAAGAGACATGACGCCATCCTCGAAGGCGAAAAGGCCGTATTGGCGGCGATGCCGGCCATTGATGCTGTGCTCACAAAATTCCGACAGGCGGGCAGTATTCCCTGAGCGGGTATCAATCGATTTATTGAGGAAGGCAAAAGGAAGGAACGGCAACACTCGCGGAAGCCCTCAACCGTTATGCCACCCCGATGGATATCGTCGAATCAGCCCGCCAGTACGCTGATTCTTGTCTTTGCCTCCTCATTCAGGAAGGGCCACAAGCCGACTTTTTTCAGCGTATCTGGGGTCGGAATTCCGGAAGTGGTCCAGTCCCGCTCACGATAGTAAGCCTGGATCAATCGGCGCAACTGTTCTTTCCGGTGTTGCATCAGGCATTCCCGTTTTTCCGCCGTCTTCATCTTCTCGATCTCGGTCGGTGTTTTTCCCAGAATCTGACCAAGCGCCTGGTCATGATAATCCTTTTCAGCATCGTAGAGCTCGTCGTCAATCGGTCCGATGGCGCGATCCGGAATCCAGTCGTGCCGCCCCACAGTATTATCATAGAACAGGACATTCATGACCCGCTGCAGATTGATGTCCCGGTCTGTCTGGGCAAAAATCTGCTCCCAGGTCAGGTTCGTTCCGAAAACGCCATTGTAAAAATCCGCGTAGATTTCCTGGGAGGCAGGGTTGATATACTTGTCCGAGTTTCCGACTTTCTCCGATTCGGGATTGAAGACATCGACCCAGGGCAACTTGCACAGACCGAGATTGTCATTTCCCAGGCGCACGCGTGGATAGGTGATCAAGGCCTTTGCTTTGTCCGCAAGGGTGGGGAAGGCCCCCAGCAGGTCCACTTTGATGAGCCAGGCGGCGGCGTGATGCGCCCCGATATCGCTCGCGGCGGCGTAGGAAGCCTGCATGGACAAGGAACGATGCGTCCGGTAAAGAGAAAAGGGCAGTCCTTTTGTTTGCATGGCGAACTGCAGGAGTTCCACACGGGGATCGGCCTGGCCGGTTCTTGCGATGTATTTTTCAGCAACCCAATCAACCAGGGGCAGCATGCCTTTGCCCGCCGCCGCCGCCAGTTCCGTCTCCCCGTAAGCAATCTGCCGGATAAAGCGTAAAGCCGACTCTTGGCCCCCCCAGGTCAGTTCCATTCCGTCCGTGTCTTCCTGCGTCAGGTATCCCCGCTGGAAACATTCCATCAGAAAAGCCATGACTACAGCGGTGGTGATGGTATCGATCCCGTAGTTGTCGCAATGCCAGTTGGCCTCCATGATAAATTCGGCGTTCCAGATGCCCAGATTGGAACCGAAACCCGCGGCGGTCTCATACTCCGGCCCATCCACCCACACTTTGCGGCCATTGAATTCACCAGAAGTCAGGACGACCCAGCCGCCCTTGGTGCAACGCAGATTACAGCCCGGGAAGCATCCGTCCATCCCGCGATGTTCGAAGAGATGCTCCGCATAGAATTTTCCGGTGATCCTGTCGGCGCGCGGGTCTGAACCCAATTGATAATTGTTTACCGGCAGGGACTGGTATTCCTGCTTGTTCATGAAGGCGATCAGGCCGGCGCTGCCCTTGCGGTACATTTTCAGCGATTGCGGGTCCACATCCCGGATGACCTTACCGAGCTTCACCCCCGCCTGCTTCGCCTTGTTCCAGTCGGCGGCGCCAAAGGGGTTCTCGCCCCGTGGATAGTCTGCCAGAACTACGATCGCCCGGATCCCCTTGTCCATCATGACGGTGCCCAGTCCTGTCCTGCCGGCCTGTTTTGTCCTGAAGATCCCTTTTGTTCCGTCCACCGGCTTCGTGGCGTCGAAGTAATGGCTGTTGATGCAGCCGTAGGTCGTATGGGCGGCGCCGACGCCCGTCGTCAGAAACACGATGTCTTTCTTGTCGTGGCCCGCCTTGCTGAACCGGTCGGCCAGACGCTTCTCCAGGTCAAAGACTTGGTCTGCAACAGCCGCCTCCGTTATGGTGATTTCCTGACGGAAGCCGTCGATGACGATCATGCAGCCCGCAGTAGACTTTCCCGTAATTTCCAGGGCGTCAAAACCGGCATACTTGAGGTAAGCGCCGAAATGGCCGCCGAAATTCGAGACGCCCGGAATGCCCGTCAGGGGAGACAGCGAAATGGCCATGCATTTGCTCGTTCCCGGAAATTGCGGAATGCCGCCCAGCGGGCCGGGTGAAAAGATAAGTGGATTTTCCGGATCACAGGGGGTCGTTTGGGAGTTGATTCTTTTGTGCAGAAGATAAAGCCCCAGGGCCCTCCCGCCGATAAAATAATCCCGGATCTGCGGATCGAGCCCGGGCGTTTCAATGGCGCCTGTATTGAGGTCTATGGTGACGATTTGATTGGCATAGCCATGCCTGAGTGGTGATTTTGTGAATTTCATGTCGCTTTCCCTTCCCGTAATCGCGCCGACGCATGCGGCCGCTGATCGTCGTCTCGCAATGTCTTGTCCTTTTCAAAGGCGCGGCAACATAGGATAAAGGGAATTTCTTGTCAATGGATTATATCTTGCGATTCATACATCCCTCAAACGATCTCCTCAACCGGTTCCGGTTCCAGTTCAGCTACATCTGAGCCTGCGTTCGGAGTGCCCGTTTTTAGATTGGCCTTCTGCTGCTTAGCCATGATGCGCTTTGAAGCTTTTTCCATCTGTTTCTGCTGCCTTGCCTTTTCTTTAGCCTGTTTGCCGAAGTTGTACATGGACCTTCCCATTTTAATCTCCTTTTTTCAACATGTTACAGAATATGCCGAAAATGGTGAGGCGCTCCAAAAATATATCTTGATGGAACGCCTCTTCCTTTTCCAAAATCAACTTAACTGAGTTTCACATTTTCTGCTGCGGGGCCTTTTTTACCCTGAACTTCATCGAAGCTTACAGACTGGCCCTCAGTCAAAGTCCTGAAACCGACGGCCTGGATGGCAGTGTGATGGACGAAAACATCCCCACCATCATTCTTCTCGATAAATCCAAAACCTTTACTTTCGTTGAACCATTTTACTTTACCTTCTGACATAATTAGTATCCTCCTTTCTTATAATATTTACCAAAAGTCGAATTACCAATATGACAGACATAAAAAAGCCACCAAGGCTCTAAAGAGCATGGTGGCCGCCTTTGCACTTCAAATTGTTATAACCCAACTCCAACTGCACCGTACAGACCAAAGACCACGGCAAGGTACAGGATATGTGGCAATAATACGCCTATATTTATAAAAGTCAAGGCATATTTCATTATATTTCAATCATTTATTCACACCCCGATAAAGTTGTTGTGCGTCTCTTCTTTGAACACCCTCCTGCACAGATCTATGGCTTCCTCGATCCATGCCAGTCGCTGCTCCTGTGTGCTCGTAACAACCACATTGAACATCCTGCGATGAACGTTCCGTACCCCGCAGAGATCAAATATGCAACGCTTCCAGATGGCCTCCAATGGATCACCGAATGCCTCTTTCTCTCTGGCTTCGGGTGTATTCGATGTGTTCAATACGATTGCGGCCCTTGCCTTGAGCAAACCGATCGGAATCCCTTCACCACCGTCACCTTCATCGAATCGATATGCAACCCCGGGGCGAAAGACTCTGTCGATCCAGCCCTTCAATATGGCCGGAGGCTGCCCCCACCAGTTGGGATGAATGATAATGATCCCCTCCGCCGATCTCAACTCTTCGCAATGCTTGTGAATCAATGGTGGAACAGAGCCCGAGTCCGGGATCTCTCCAGCGGGCAATAGCGGATCAAAATCCTCTGCACAGAGATCGTGGAGAATCACGTGATGTCCATCATTGCGCAGAGCGTCGTATGCGCCCAATGCAAGGGCATGGTTGAAACTCTTTGGACCGGGGTGACCGAGAATAATTAAAATATTCAATTTTTTAGCACATCGCAAGGCCGCCACAAGTAAAAGATTCCCTTCTTTTGGTTACTTCGCCCACAGCGAGGGTCAGGCACCGTCGATCGTTGTTTCACAATGCTTTTCCTTTTCAAAGGCGCGGCAACATTAGGATAAAGGGAATTTCTTGCCAATGGATTATGATGAACGCTTATAATTTCTTTTCACTTTTTTCTTGCAGGTATCTCGACGGATATTCAAGCCAAGATACATTCTTAAAATGGCTGGATGTTATTGAAATTGATGGATGAGTGTTACAGTAGAGTAGAGAGCTGGCGTAGTGGCTGATTGCTCTATCTCCAGCTCCCCCTCGTCAATTCCGTACGTTCGGTTTTCCCGAATACGGCTTACCGATTATCTTCATCCGGATGCCTTCACATTTTGTACCCAAGGAGCCTTGGTTGGAACTTCGTACAGGCCCAAGGAATCATAATAGTACCTGTCCGGATATGCCTTGTACCCAAAACTACGGTAGTGGTGCTTCCGGCGCAAATATATTCTCATCCTGTAGACCAAGTATCTTTTGAAAGCATACAGGGCTTTCGTGCAATTGCCAAATCGAAAGTATCCCACCCATCCTCTGGCGACTTCATTGACTCTCCGAATCACAACTTCCGTCGGTGTCGCACTGTACCGCTCGGTCGTCAATTGCTTGATTTCCGATCGTATATGTTTCAGTGCCTTCTTGGACGGCTCTGTGTGGGGATATATTTTCCCGGTTTTCTTTCCTCGTTTCATGCCTATGCTGAAGCCAAGAAAGTTGAAGCTCTCTTGGCGTGCATCCACGATACGAGTCTTTTCCTCGTTTAAGGTGAGGCCAAGATCTTCGAGAACCAGCTTTACCCCCTTCATTATCCGGTCGGTGTTGCCTCTGCACAAAATGACGCTATCATCGGCGTATCTCACCAACCTTGCCCCCAGTCTCTCCTGTACTTTCTTGACCGCCCATAGCGTATCGAGAACGTTCAGGTAGATATTGGCGAGCAGCGGAGATATTACCCCTCCCTGCGGTGTTCCCTTTTCATTCCCTTTGTACTCTTTCTTCCCATCCTCACGTTCCTCCACAATCGGCGCCTTGAGCCACATCTTGATAAGTTTCAGTATCTGCTTATCCACGATGCGTTTGGCCACTAACTGCATCAGTCTGTCGTGAGGTATGGTATCGAAGTATTTGGAGATGTCGGCGTCGATTACGTCCGTTTTGCCTTTAAGGAGATGATTCTTTACATCTTCCACCGCCTGATGGGCATTCCGCTTCGGTCTGAATCCGTAAGAGTTGTCCTGAAAGTCGGCTTCAAAGATAGGCTCGATTACTATCTTCACTGCCATCTGCACTACCCTGTCCTTGATCACCGGTATTCCCAGCGGTCTTTTGCCGCCTGCTGTCTTCGGAATGTAAACCCTGCGAACAGCCTGTGGCTTGTAGTCTTTCCGCTTTAGTGCCCCAGCGATCTCTTCAAGATACTTCTCGACTCCTCCTTCTTTCTCCTCAATGCTATCGAAGGTTTCACCGTCGATTCCCGGTGCTCCCTTGTTCGCTTTGACAAGTCTGTAGGCGTGGTTCAGGATGTCCAGCCTGTATATCTTGTCATAGAGAAGATAGAAACGGTACTCTTTCTCCTGCTTTGCCTTCCGGTATAGTTTCCTCTGAAGTTCCCGGATGTTATCTGGAGTTTTCAGCACTTCCGTGCAATCCCCTTTCCTTTACTTCTTCTGAAACTTGATAAAAGTATTGCCCCTTCCCTCTCTCAAGGTTATGCTGTCCTTGGGATACAAGCGGTAATATGGGCAAATCCGACTCCCTTGCCGACCCGGTAAAACTTCGTTTCCTTATATCTACCGGTTGCCCTCCTGTAGAGCATCGACAAGGGTCTCCCGTGTTCATTGTCGTATGGCTGCCCCTGCGTGTCACCCCTGTTACCCCGGAAGTCCATCTATCGGTTCTGGTAGTTTTCGGCAGGATAGATGCTCCGGTCTTCCCCAATGTAGGAGAGGGTCGACAACTCCATTGCAATTTTCGAGGCTACATCTGGGTTCGCTTGCGCTGCAACCCGCAGGCTTGCTCAGCTCCCTTACGGAGCCTTTGTCAGGAAACTCAATGCTTCAGGTTACCCTTTACACCTCCCTCAAGCTACATGGGCGAACTACCGAACTCCCATGGTCGGACTTTAACCGACAAGTCATACGTTTTACACGGCATACCCTACAACTGTTTAGCGGTGGGTATTTATAATAACTGAGTATTACGGATCGAAACAAAGCAACTATGGAGTTCAGTGGCTGTCACATGTAGACTACTGGAACAATGTTTACATTTTTGAGAAAAAGCCCATTGTTCAGATAGTTAAAGACGCTTACAAGCAAGCACCGGAACTATGTTTATGCAACCAGCTAAATTTATTCAACAGTTAACGGGACAGGCGTGATTGATGATGTTAGATTACTGATTTAGGGGGCATATGTCGAGACCAATGAGAATAGAATATCCTGGAGCCTGCTATCACGTTGTAAACGGTGGAAACCAGAGGAACAGAATTTTCTTTTCTCCTGACCACTACGAACTTTTCTTGGAGAAGTTGCGTGTATTTTCAGAAGAGTTCGTCATTAGGATAAGGTGCTACTGCCTTATGCCCAATCATTTTCATATTTGCCTTCAGACGCCCAACGGGAATCTCAGCAGGTTCATGCAAAGCTTGCTTACTTCATTCTGTCACAGCTTGAACAGGATCAGGGGGAAGAGCGGTCATGTATTCCAGGGGAGATTCAAATGCCACCTTGTGGAGGATGCGGCTTATTCCATGGCTGTTTCACGCTATATCCACCTCAATCCTGTTAGAACTGCAGATGCTAAATCTTTTTCCATCGATGAGAAAAGGAGGATGCTCGATTCTTTCAAGTGGTCCAGCTATGCCGCCTATGTCGGAAAAGATGAACTTCCTGAGTGGCTTGATTATGGATCTGTCATGGACAAATTTGAAGGCGAGAACAATGAACTGAAGCGTAAAGCCTATAATGACTATGTTGAGGAAGGACTTCTCAGGGATATGGCAATCCTTTCGGATCTGCGGAGAGCCAGATTATCCTGGGATGAGAGGAATTCACAGAAAGGATTAAAAGGAAATATCTTCTGAACCTGAACGTGGCGGATTCAAAAGGGCAGAGAGATCTTGTCAGGCTCAAGGGCAGTTTCACATTTGAGGAGGTGCTTGCGCAGACAGCCGGGTGCTTCAAGTGCAGTGAAGATGAGCTGCTGAAGAAAAGGTCTTTGCGGAAGGAGCCCAGGAAAGCTCTCATGTACCTGGCATGCAAATATTGCAAAAGCAATCTTTCCCTCACGGAAATTGGAAGGAGGATGTCGGTGGGACAAAGTGGACTCGTACGCTCAAAGAACCGTTTCGCATCGGAGCTGGAGAACAATACAGGATTAGCTTGAAAAATAAGCGAAATCGAAAAGGAAATGAAGTCAATAGCGGGGGTGTGACCCTGACCTTACCCAGATCGTTGGTCTTATTATCGCGTCTCATTTAGCCGAATCTAAACGTTTTCTTTGCCCTTGAATTTGCCAGGAATCGAAATTATAATGTTGTAGACTTGGGTATAAGGTGAAATTCACAGAGGTGATACGGAAAACTGAATTCTTGAATAAAATCTTCACAAAAAACACAAGGGAGAATGGCATGGAAATGAATCGTCGGGATTTTTTCAAAACAGCCACATTGGGCTTGATTGCGCCGCCTTTACTTCTGGCTTCATGCCGGAACCTGACACGTTCCCAAGGCGACCGCGCCCTTTTCACCCCCTTGGCTTCCGACGGCGGGAGGAATCTGACCGGATTTCATGGAAACGAAGCGTTGGTTGCCGGTTATCCGGTTTCGTGGTGGGAACAGAATTACGGTCTTCCGCTGCATGTTCATTACGGGCCCGTAATCGCTGAAAATGCCCGTGCATTTCAGGATGTTTTCAAGCGGCTTTATCCAAAAGGTGAAATCCGTTTTGCCGCCAAAGCCAATGCGCATCCGACCGTATTCCGTATTTTGATCAAGGAGGGGCTTGGGATTGATGTGGCTTCCATGAACGAGACGAAGTGTGCGTTGCTCTCCCAGGCAGACCCCACGCATCTGGACGTCAACGGCAACGTCAAAACCAAGGAACTCATCGAACTGGCAATCGGCAAGGACATGGTCATCATTTCCGATGGACCTGAGGAGTTCAGGCTCATCGCTGAATGTGCCAGAACGGCAGGAATAAAACCGCGAGTTATGCAACGCCTGGCCGGATTTGAACTCGGAAAAGTGACGGATTCTTCATGCTTCACCGCCGGAAAATGGACCAAGTTCGGTATGGATATAAAGGAACTGGACCATTTCTTTACCATTCTGGACCGGACACCGGAAGTGGATTTTCAGGGATTTCATGTTCATATCGGGTCCCAGATCACCTTATTGGAAGCCTACCAGACTGTTGCCGGGAAAATGGTGGAATTCTCGAAAGCGCTGATCAATCGGGGGCGGCCTTGCAAAATCCTCAATCTCGGTGGCGGCTTTCCCTACAGTTATGTAAATAGAGAGCAGTGGGACGAAATCCTGGAACGGATCCGGAAAGGGTACACACTCGCAATAAAAGGAGATTCTTCCCAGCTTTGGGCATGGGACAACAATATGGTCGGGTTCCGGGATGATGAAACCGGGCAGGTCGATCTTTCAACCTGGAAAGGCGAGTCGTTCTACTCCAAGTACCCGAAAGAAAAAATGCTTGAAGCGCTGCTGGCGGGACCGATCCCGGTGGATGGAAAGTCCATTCCTTTCACCAAAGCCATGGAGGAAATCGGTTCTCCGACGTTGGTCATTGAGCCGGGACGCAGCATGACCGAGGACAGTGGAGTGACATTAAGCCGGGTTGGCCACGTGCGGACCATCGGTGGAGGGCATAATCTGATCGCACTGGAAGCCGGCGTAGTCAGTTTCGCGGAAGCGATGGAGGTCACCATCCCGATGAACCGGTGGTCCCTCGCCACCGGCACCGACCGGAAAGATCCGGATCCATTTGATGCGTTTATTGCCGGGAATCTCTGTTACACCGGTGACATGCCATCCAAATACAAAATCCAATTTCCACGGAAACCGGTTCGGGGTGACGTACTCATCACCCATGACACGGGCGCGTACAATCCCCATTTCTATGTGGCTAACACCAACGCGTTTCCCCGCCCGTCACGGGTGATCGTCAATGGGGATGGCAGCGTGGAATACATCAAGATCGCCGATACCTTTGACGAAATCTTTTCTCTGAACGATAACGTAAAATATCTTTCGCTTTTTTGAAGTGGTACGGCAGTGCTCTTTCGAGATAAGAACTTAGTCGCGAAACAAAGGTTCAACATCTTGAAAGGAGGCAACTGCCGTGAGGAAAGATTGTACACGGGATCGGGAAAAAGTCATCCAGATAAAGGAGGAGGCGATCAAGGATCACCTGGGGAAGTTGGTGAGGAGCACAGTTGAAGAGACGCTCAACGGGATGCTGGATGCAGAGGCAGACAGGCTTTGCAACGCTGAGAAATACCATAGAAACAGCGCACGGAAGGATACCCGTGCTGGCCACTATCAGCGGAAGCTGCATACGCGTGCGGGAGAAGTGACGTTGATTGAATTGATTGATAAGATATTGTTTTGCACGGGTGAAACTATAGGAGGGTTGTTTTTGCCTGTCAAGGCATATTTTGGCATCCGAAAAGCAGGGCAGGCGATGCGGTTGGGAACGGAAGGTGAGACATCTGCCGCTCTTTTTGAGAAATCAGCTCAGCTTTTGGTCGATTCACCCGTCAAGAGGGGATTTTTGAGCACAATTCAGGCAGACCTCTGCTGCACACCTCTTTTTCAAGATGTTTTCACTTATTGATAACGGATTGAAGTATAGCATTTTCGGTGAGGTTGACATTTTACTGCTTTCAGGAAGGAGCCCCCGGAAAAAGTCATCTCCGGTATTTTCACGTTCAACCTGTGGAGAATCTTGCACCCTTTACCTCCAACTGTTACTGGCCGAGGCAGGATAAAATATAACAATTACAGGTCGAAAGCATCTAAATCTGTCTCATGCCCGTCACTGTCCGCAGGATATTTGCATTCCCATTTCACATGGGTTAGACTCTTTTTATATTCGACAAATTTGCCTCCCGTCCTGTAAGTTATGAGCGGTTCACAGCCGGGAGGCTTTCTTATTTCCCGGAATTGTCAAACTCTATGTGTCCCCGGCCGAGCCGGGGATTACTCAGGACAGGAGCATTTAAAGAGGTTGTATATGAGTGACATAACTCCCCCCTGGAAAACGCTCAGCGAACTGATCGCTGCGGAAAACAGCGTTGAATTAACAAATTTTATTGAAACTCTCAGCCCGTCGGAGACGGCCAGGGCCATCTCTCGACTGACAGAGGTGGAACAGCTTCATCTGTTCAGCCTTCTCAGTCCTGAGGATGCTGCCGATGTAATTGAGGACATTCCGGAAGCCCAGGCCGCGGATCTGGTGGAGGATATGCCATCGGAGCAGGCGGCGGCTATTATGGAGGAGTTGTCCAGTGATCATCTGGTTGATGTGCTGGGTGAGATGGATGAGGATGCAAGCACGGCAATTCTGGCGAAAATGGACAGGGAAGACGCCAAAGAAGCAAGAATGTTGCTGGAGTATGCACCTGACTGCGCCGGCGGACTCATGATTTCCGAGTTCCTCGTCTATAAGATTGACAATACTATCCAGGATGTACTCGATGACCTGCAGGCCAATCGGAGCGAATACGTCGATTACCCTGTTCAGTATTTTTATGTTGTTGACCGTGAAGAGAAACTGGCTGGCGTGCTTCGCATGCACGACCTGCTTTTTCCTGCCAAGGAGATCCCGCTCGCCCAGGTAATGATCTCTTCTCCTCTCAGTGTGCTGGACAAGGCTTCCCTTAAGGAGCTTGAGGAATTTTTCGAGGAACATCATTTTTTCGCCGTGCCTGTTGTGGACGATGGACGACGGCTGGTCGGTGTGGTGCTGCCGAATGCCGTTGAGGAGGCGGTCAATAAGCAGAAAACAAAAACTTTTCTGCGGCTGAGCGGTATCATTGGCGGTGAGGAGTTCCGGACCATGCCGCTGCTCTCCCGTTCCGGACGCCGTTTGTCCTGGTTGATCTTGAATATTGTCCTCAATATCATCGCCGCAAGTGTCATTGCCCTGTATCAGGATACCCTCGCCGCTGTCATTACCCTGGCTGTTTTTCTGCCCATGGTCAGCGACATGAGCGGCTGTTCAGGCAACCAGGCCGTGGCGGTCTCCATGCGTGAACTCTCCCTTGGCCTGGTTCGGCCTGGCGAACTACTCTGGGTGCTGGTAAAAGAGGCCAAGGTCGGTATCATCAACGGTCTGGTGCTTGGCTTGCTGCTTGGCGGGGTCGCCTTTTTCTGGAAGGGAAACCCGTGGCTCGGAGTGGTGGTCGGCGGTGCTTTGGCGGCCAACACACTGGTTTCCGTCATCCTCGGCGGTATGCTGCCCCTCATACTCAAGCGGTTGAAGCTGGATCCGGCCCTGGTTTCCAGTCCTCTGCTGACAACGGTCACCGACATGTGCGGTTTCTTTTTTGTTTTGAGTTTCGCCGCGGCGGTTCTGCCAAAACTCGGAGGCATGTAGGGCAAGACACTGTCCAGCAGGTAAGCCAAATATCTTAAAACGATTACGCTTTGAAATTGTGCATTTACAGACAAAACTCGAAAAACACAATTTCAGTCAACTATAATAAATCTTGCAGAACTGACTGGTGCATGATAAAAATTACTGATAGAAAGCGATAGGATGGAAATAATGTGCTTACGGTCAGCCAACGCTTATTGCTCCAGAAGTCAGAATATCTGGTCACGGTTTGCAGTTCATAATGACAAGGAGGATTATGTATGAAGAGAAGCATGGTTTTGCGATATGTCGCAACAGGACTGGCTGCTATTGGCGTATGCATGGCAACCGGGTGCGCAACAACGGATACGGTCAGCTCACGTTTCCCCCAATTGCAAGAGAATATCAACGCTGCCAAAGCGGCTGAGGCTGAAGTGTATGCGCCGACGCCTCTCAGGTCGGCTGAGGCCAAGCTGGAGGCAGCCAAATCGGCTGTGGCGGCCAAGGATATGGTTTCCGCCAACAAGCTTGTAGATGAGGCCATGGTGGATGCTGATTATGCCCGGGCCATGGCCCCTACGGAAAAAGCCAAGAAAGCCGCAATGAAGCTGCGTGAGGACATACTGGGCGTGCGCGCCGAAATTAAGAAGATGCCGGCCGTTAAATAACCACCCATCCATTCAAAGGAGGAATTGATATGAATTACAGTAGTATTACCAGTCAGTTGAAAGCTGCTGTCCTTGCAATTACCGTCGGAGCAGTTCTGGCCGGGTGCGCAGCGGTTGATCCCAGCGAACAGATCGCCAAGGATCGCCTGGAACAGGCGCGTACGGCCTATGCCCAGGCAAAGGCCAATCCGATTGTAGAATCGTACTCCCTGAAAACACTTCTCGGAGCAGAAAAAACATTGCAAGATGCTGAGCGGGTGAGAATAAAGGTCTATTCCCCCAATCCGCTCGATCCTTCCAAGGGGTATGATTACAGGGAGAAAAAGCTTTTTTTCGAGGATATTTCCCGTCTTGCCTACATGGCGGAGCGTAAATCGCAGACCTCTGTGGCTCTTGCAGAGGGGGTCGTCACGCGCAACGAAATCGTCAAACTGGGCAAGGAAAAGGCGGAGGTGCAGCTGCTGAAAAGCCAGATGGAGAAAAAACTGCTCCAACAGGATTTAGATGAAAAGGCTTCTGCGCTGGAGCGTGCAAAGCAGCAATTATCTTCGGCGACCAGCGAGGCCGAACGGGCGAGAATTCTTGCCGACATCCAGGCTAAAGAGGCAGCGTTGGCAAGGGCACAGGCTGATGCAAAAGCCAAAGAGGCAGAAAGGGCACAGGCTGAAGCTGAGAGTCAGGCCAGAGAGGCTGAAATAGCGAGGGCTGCGGCTGCGGATCAGGCCAGAGCAGCGGAAATGGCAAGGGCTGAAGCTGAGAGCCAGGCCAGAGAGGCCGAAAAGGCAAGGGCTGAACTCGCCGGTCTGATGAAGGAATTATCTGAGCTGCAGGGACAATTGACTGACCGCGGGATCGTGCTGACGATCGGTGATGTACTGTTTGCTTTCGACAAGGCAGATCTGAATGCCAGTGCCCAGAATAGTATGGACAAGATAGCCACATTTCTCCGAGAAAAGCAGAACAGGAACCTGCTTGTTGAAGGGCATACCGATAGCGTCGGCAGCGAGGAGTACAATCAGGGGCTTTCCGAGCAGCGTGCCGCATCCGTGAAGAGCGCCCTGGTAAAACGCGGCATTGCCGGTGAACGGATTGTCGCCATCGGATATAGTAAGAAGTACCCGATAGCAAGCAATGATACCGCGGTCGGCAGACAGCAGAACAGAAGGGTTGAGGCGATCATTCTTAACGAAGGCGTCAAGCCGGAGAGTCAGTTCAGGAAATAGGTTTTGAACAGGACTCGACAACTCTGCTGTATGAGTGATACATAAGACCATATCAAACCGCGATATTTTAATGTTTGTCGAAGCGGTCACAGCCGCGCAATTACCTGACATGGGTCCAATTATTTTAAAACGGCACAGGAAAGGTATATTTCCGGACAAACCCTCTATGCATATTTTAACAGCTGGAAAGCGGTTTCAAGACAATGGTATCGGATCTCTTTCTGCTGTTCCGACTATGTCTCTGCCGCCAAAGGGAAACATAAGGACGGCATTGGTGGGGCTCTCGATCGGAGGGTTTCGAGTGCCGCCCCGATGATACCCCATGGAGTCCAAACCCGACGATCAATCAAGGAAGTAACTCATAAGATTTATCGGAGGAGGTTCAAATGCATTTACGCACCTTGCTATTATTGATTGTTCTCGGAGCAATAGCCGCATTCGCGGCGGTCAACTGGACCTCTTTCATGACTCCAACGAACCTATCACTTTTATTCGCTACCATACAGGCACCACTCGGATTGATCATGCTCGGTTTTACGGCACTGCTAACGGCGCTGTTTCTTCTTTTCATTGCGTACCTGCAGGCATCGTTGCTCATGGACACCCGGCGTCATACTCGCGAGATGCAGGCTCAGCGAGCACTTGCCGACCAAGCGGAAACCTCTCGTATTACGGAGCTACGCAAATTTCTGGAAGCCGAGTTGCTGAAGCTCGCAGATCAAGCCGCGGAGTCGAGGGCCGCCGTGGAAACGCGTCTGGATCAGCTTGAGCGGGATCTGCGGACCGATGTTGAGCAAGCCGGAAACACCCTGGCTGCATATATTGGAGAATTTGAGGATCGTCTGGAACGGGGTAAGAAGGGGACGAATTCCAAGCCCGCCGGCTAAGATGGCAAGATCCGGTTAAAATCGGAACCATGTTTTCTTGGTCATTGGGATACGTGTGGCGAGTCGAGGGGAAAAAACGGCAAATGGGCTTTGTTGTGGATTACGCCGACGTGATCGTTAACATCCTTTATTTATAAGCCGGTCCGCAAGTTTTGTGACCTCGAACAGATCTGGAGGTTCAGACGTCGGACCAAGGTCATGGAAATCGTCGCAGGAGAGACAGCCTGCTATCGCATCTTGGCCTACATATCTTTGAAAATGGAGATGCATTGGAGGTCAAACCCTGTAGGAAAAGTGCGTAAGAATCTGCCTTTCTTCAAAGAATTGGCCTATGAATATTTCACACAAAAAAATTGACAGTACCTTTTCATTTCGTCTTGTCAAGACCTGCAAAAAAATCCTCCACCTTCTTATAATTTTCATCCACGGCGGCCTTGAAATCCACACGGCCTTTCTTGTAGGCCTTGAGCCAGTCGTTGATCGCCTTCTTCCCCTCGGCCGGAATCAGGGGCACCTGGTCCAGATACATGGCCATCATTTTTTCCGTCTGCTCCTGCAGGGCGGTCATGGCATCAAAGGTGTTGTCAAAAGCGGTCTTGTTGAACTTAATCATCTGTTTTGCAATTTGTTTCGGATCCATTTTGTTTCTCCTTTCTTTGGGTTACTTAATTTCGAGGTTCATTCTCGGATTGTTCACAACTTGGCCGTCTACCCGGACTGCTTTAAAGATCTTTTACAAAAACACAGTGATAATATAACTTCAGGAGGCGGTATATGCAACATAAATCGATTACTCATCAGGTGCTGTTTCCCATTTGAAATCTACGATGAAGATGAAAAAAAGGGCTGTGAAGCTTTCAGGAAGCACTAAACAGAAAATCAAATATGCTGAATTTTCAAGATCGCTTAACCGTCGGAATCGCCGACTCTACCTTGTGTTCTTATGGATCAGTGAATGTTATAAACTACCCTGGGACGCCGGGGTAAAATGGGAGGAGTGAATCTGTATTTCACCTGATGCCCGAGAGCATGGTTTGTAGAGTAGATCCTCTTCCCACTGCTTTGTTCAATAACTCGTACGGTATCATAAACCTTCCCAGATGGGAATGAGTTTGCACTTGCAAGGTTGATTCGAACAAAGCTTTTTTACCAAAGTAGATATTTCTAATGTTGAGAGGGGAAGTTATATGTCAGTATCGGTTCTTGGGATAGATATCGCGAAGCAGAAATTCGATGCAGCACTGCTTGTAGATGGGAAGACAAAACATAAGACCTGCAAGAATTCGGCAGAAGGTTTTGAGACGTTGAGGCTCTGGCTTGAGAAACAGGGAATTCAAAAGGTCCATGCCTGTCTGGAAGCCACGGGCAATTATGGAGAGGACCTGGCGATCTATCTTCATGATGCCGGCCACATTGTCAGCATTGTCAATCCCGCCAGGATCAAGGGATTTGCTCAGAGTGAACTGCTTCGCACCAAGACGGATAAGCTTGATGCCGCTTTGATTGCCCGGTTCTGTCTGGCTATGAAACCAGGTCCCTGGAGTCCACCTTCACCGGAGATCAGATCCCTGAGAGCTCTGGTCAGACGGGTTGATAGCTTGATCGACATGCGAAGTCAGGAGAAGAATCGAATCAGTACAGCACATGAATCTGTCATCTCTTTTGATCAAAGAACATATCGCTTATCTTGGATCAAGGAGATTGAAAAGATCAGAAAACAAATTGCCGATCTGATGGACCAAGATCCGAATCTTAAACAGAAAGAAAGATTTGCTGGATTCTATTCCCGGTATTGGCAAGGTAACCATTCCTGCCATTCTGGCAGAATTAGATGATCTGGAAAAATTCAACCATGTTGCGTGAACTGGTGGCATTCATCGGACTCGCGCCAAAGGAAACGCTCTCAGGATCATCTATTAAAGGCAAACCCAGATTATGTAAGATCGGACATGCACGGCTCAGGAAAGCCCTGTACATGCCGGCATTGGTGTCGATTCAATGCAATCCTGTGATGATCGCTTTTTATAACCGTTTAAAAGATAAAGGCAAAAATGGAAAAGTGATTGTCTGTGCGATTATGCGGAAACTGGTTCACGTCATCTTTGGAGTCCTGAAATCCGGGAAAAAGTACGATCCAAATTATAAGCCAGCTTTCGCTTGACAAGAACGGTATCTACTACTCAACGACACACGGTATCTAATTGAATCGAAGATTACCGCTTGTACTCAAGCTCCCGCAAACTGAAACCCTTTTTCCCGGAATAATCTCAGGCAGGTATCCGCAACCGCAACGTCATAAAGAATCCCCTTATTTTTCCCGATCTCTTCAAGGGCTGCCTCAATGCCCAGGGCCGGACGATAAGGTCGATGGGAGGCCATGGATTCCACTACGTCGGAAACGGCAAGGATCCGGGCCTCCATGAGGATATCATCCCCTTTCAGATTTCGTGGATAGCCTGAACCATCCATCCGCTCATGATGCTGGTAGACGATCTCGGCCAGGGGCCACGGGGATTCCACATCCTTCAGCATCTCGTATCCACCCCGGGAGTGTTCTTTAATCAGGGAAAACTCCAGGGCCGTCAGCTTGGTGGGTTTTGACAATATCTCCGCCGGGACGGATAATTTTCCGATGTCGTGGATGGAACCTGCCATACGGATACCGTCGATTATATTCGGGGGTAATCCCATCTCTGCGGCAATGACACGGGCAAGATGAGCAGACCGGATCTGATGACCGGAAGTATAGGGATCTCTCACCTCTACGGCGGATACCATGACCTGAATGGTTGCATGAATAGCATTTTTAAGACGTTCTAAAGTTCGCTCAAGTTCATCCTCCATCCGCTTGCGCTCAGTGATGTCAGACCAGGTGCCCAAAATTTCTAATGGATTTCCACTGCCATCTCTGAATAATTTCAGTTCATCGTACATCCAGTGGTAAGTACCGTCTTTAAACATAAATCGATATTCATGCTTATGATTGTCATGCTCAAACAACATTGCAAGATTTTCAAAAACTTTTGGCGTATCTTCAGGATGAATATGGCTTGCCCAAAATCCTATAGATAGAAATTCGTTGTTTGTATAGCCCGTGATAACATTAATGTTATTGCTTATAAATGTAGCATCAAAGTTGCCGAAGGCTTCACATGAATAAAGCATGACGGAACTTGATGTGACCAACATTTCTATTTGCTGTTTCGATCTGTGGATTTCTTCTTCTGCCTTCTTGCGATCGGTGATGTCGGTGATGAGTCCCTCTAAGCAGGTGTCACCGTCCGGGGTTTTACTCAATCGGCCATTGAAAGATGCCCAGAAGATACTGCCGTCCTTCCGGCGCATCTGGCATTCGAAGTTTTCAATATATCCCGTTTCCTTGAAAATGCCGACAGCTCTCTTCCTGTCATCCGGATTTGCATACATCTGGCGGCCGATATCCGTCACCGTGTTTACAGCCTCTTCCGGGGATTCGTAGCCGAACATCCGGCTGAAGGCCATATTCGCACTTATTAACCGGCCCTCCAGTGTCGACTGATATACCCCTTCCATGGCGTTATCAAAAAGACTGCGATATTTCTCCTCGCTCCTTTCTAATGCCTCCTCTGCCCGCTTGCGCTCGGTGATGTCTTTTATCGACCCGTCGTAATACTGGATATTTCCCTGCTCATCTCGGAGTGCCTTTGAATTGAGGGAAATCCAGATCAGCCCTTTTGTCGGGTGTTTGAATTGCACCTCGAAATCTTTCACCTCTCCCTCAACAGCGATAAGCTTTTGAAATCGCAATCTGTCTTCCGCGTTTGCGTAAAGCTGATTTGCAATATCGGTCACCTTTTCCATCATCTCTTCCGGTGACGCATAACCACATATTCCTGCGAAGGCAGAGTTGAGTATTTCAAAACGCCCTGCCGGCGTTGTCCGGTAAATGCCTTCCACGGTCTTGTCGAAAATGTCGCGGTACTTTTCCTCTGACTGTCTCAGCGCCTCCTCCGCCCGTTTGCGCTCGGTGATATCCTGCACGATGCCTAACATCTGCACAAATTTGCCTTCCGAATTTTGCACATGATGACCCTTGGCCCAAATCCACCGTAACTCGCCATCGGTACGACGGATGCGGCACTCAAAGCTCCAGTCGGACTGCGATGCTGTCGCCTCTCTGAAACGTCGGTCCACTTCCGGTCTGTCCTCGGGCAGAACATGTTCGAGGAACATCTCATAGGTCCAGATTGGCAACAATGTCTCATAACCAAAAATACGGTCATGGATCAGTGTGCGATATGCGGTATGGTCCAGCAAATTAAGATCCCATACTCCGGTATGGTTCACTTCCAACGCAAAGTTTAGCCGAGCCTCGCTCTCCCGCAGTTCATCCTCCATCTGCTTACGCGGGGATATGTCGCGAATATTACACTGCACCAACCTTGCCTTGTCGACGAGATAGATATCCGTATCGATATGCTGCCCGGACTTGGTTATTACCGGAACATTATCGTACCTAATAATGCCGATCTCGTTTAAATTTTGCATTGTCGTTTGGAAATCATCCATATCGAGCGAAACGCCGATATCCTGAAGCGTTTTCCCCTCGCTCTCCTCTTTGGTATAGCCCAACATCCTCTCGACGGCCGGATTGGCATGGGTGATCTTACCCTTGCCTTTTTCGAGAAGCATGATCCCGTCGTTTGCAGTCTCAAAAACACGCCTGTAGTGACCTTCAGCTTCCTTTAATAAGTCTTCCAGCCGCTTGTGCTCGGTTATGTCCTCAATGGCGAACAGGATCATCTTTGTGTCGATGTCTTTCCGATATATCTGGCGGGCATTGAGCAGCATAACTTTATAACCGATTTGCTGGAAACTATGGGCAACCTCGAAGCCGTCGAACGCTTCTTTTTCAGGAAGGACTTCTTCAAGCAGCTCTCGAAGTTTGGGGATGTCCCATTGTTTGTTTCCAAGGTCATAGATGAAACTTCCGATCGTTTCAGCGGGAGTTACTTTAAAGGTTCTGTAAAAGCTGCGGTTCGCCGAGATGACCTTCAGATCCGCACCCAGGACCAAAAGGGGCTCTCGGACCGTTTCCACAATACTTTCGGCATAACGACGGGCCTCTTCGATTACAAGCCCAGCCGATATACCTCCGGCTGTTGATTCTTTCAGTGCGGCATTTTGTGAGCGCAATTCCGTCAGTTCATCTATGAGCTGCTTCTTTGTCTTATTATCGTCTGTCATAGCGTCACCCATTGAAATCCGGACAGGAAGCGTACTGACTTCCTGCACAAATGTGAAAAAGTTCTATATACTCCTGCTGAAGCGCCGCTGGGGTGAAAATATATTCCTTTGTGAATACATAAACTTATAATGATGGGGGGGGGGGGGGGGGGGGGTAGCTACTGCCGTAGTGCTGAAGGGGCTTATCTGAACAGATGTGCTTATTATGGATTATCTGAAACATTAGTACCACCCATGTGATAACTCAAGTCGATGAAAACTATGAGAATCAGATCTGCTCCACTGAACCTCCATTTATTTTATAGCTCATATTATCCGTGATAGCAATTAAAAAACGGACTAAAAAACGGACTAATGTCTATAGGTTGCCATCTGAAACCATCATCTTTTCTGTATTCGACCGGTGTGTGACTTACAGGAAGTAAATGACTGTCAACTCAAGTCCGGCTCAGGTCCGTCTTCTCACAATTAAGGCATCTTGAGTAGTCTTTCACTTCGCCAAACCCTAACAACTCTAACCTTGTTATCATCGAGACGATAAATAATACGGAAAGGTGAATAGATAATCTCTCTCAGATTCACAATCCCAAATTCCGGCACAATACGTCCACTCTCTGGGAAAGCACCAAGCCTTTCTACCTGAGAAATGATTTCTCTTAACAACTTCTCTCCTATGGCAGGCGCCTGTTGATCGGCATACCAGGAGCGAATCGCACTCAGATCCTTGAGTGCCGAGGCAGTAAAAGTGATCGTTGTTTTACACGGCATGCCTATTAACTCATTCCGAGATACTTTTTTACATCCGCCAGGCTTATTTCCTTTCCTTCCTCGATATCCATCAAGCCCCGTACTACGCCGCGCAGAAAGGCCTGCTCTTCTGCTTTTGCCTCATAATCTTTTAAAGATTCAACAATGGCAACACCTCTTCCTCGGCTGGTCACGAGTACAGGTCGGTGAGTCTTGTCAATCTGATTGATAATCCTTCCAGGATTAACTTTAAGATCACTAATCGGAACGACGTCTTCTGAATACTTTATGCCCGACATAGGAACCTCCCGAATGGTCTGTTTATAGTATCATTAATAACACCTGTTAAATGACCTGTCAAATAGTTTTATCACACCGGAAGGAATACCGTTTGAATTCTTGTATCCATAGCAAGAAAGGCAAGCCGGTTGTCAATCCACCCTGTTATTGTGCGTCCAGTGCCAGATCAGGGTTTTGCCGTCCTGCCGCAAATTGATGTAGCCCTTGTCGATGAACAGCCGGATGGTCCTGCGGATCAAAGCCGCATCCGTATCTGTGGCCGCTGCCAGGCGCAGGCAGAGTTGTTCTGCCGCCTCTTCAAGGATCTTCCCCCGGTCTTCAAATGCAGGGTCGGAGAGGGGAATGCATCCCAACGACTCGATCAGGTCTTCCGACAGCAGACGATACACAAAGCGCATCTTGAAAGTCCCCTCCACCTGCAGATTCTCGGTGTGCGTGTTCGTCTTCTCGTAGTAGCCGCGAACCTGCTTTTCCCAGCCTTCGTTGATTGCGCTTTCGAATTCGCCCACAAAGGCATTGATCTGCTCCGGAGAAAGCGCCGAGGTCCTCACAATGGCGCTGTTGGCGTCATAGCGGGACCAGTCATGCGTCAGAATTTCGAGGTCATAGCGGTCCACTTCTTCGCGGACGGTCGTGCCGGGAAAAGGCGCCAGAAAATGATAGCCGTAAAGGGAGCCCAGGCTGCCGGCAAACCGTTTGGTTTCTTCAAGGGTTTCCATGGATTCACCGGGCAGACCGACGACGAAGGAGGTATGGGCGAGCATGCCCACCTCGTTGCAGAGCCGGACGGCCTGGCGGACCTGATCCAGCGTGATGTTCTTCCGGATGCGCTTGAGCATTTCCGGATTGCCCGATTCGACGCCGAAGCTCACGCTGTCGCAACCCGTATCTTTCATGATTTGAAGGGTTTCCCGATCCACCGTATTGACCCGTGCAAAGGCGCTCCAGGTAAAGGAAAGGCCCCTTTCCCGGATCTCGCCGCAGACCTCCATGACATTGGCCTTGTCGGAGGCAAAGAGGTCGTCGGCGACGTTGATCCGGTTGATGCCGTAAGACAGGATCTGCTCGATCTCATCGACAATCCGTGCGGCGCTGCGCTTGCGGACCTTCTTGCCCACCATGCGCCTGCCCTGGCAGAAAATGCAGGAATAGGGGCAGCCCCGGCTCGTAATGATGCTGATGGGATAACCGAGCGCCTGATAGCGCGACAAGGGCAGAAGATGACGGGCCGGTAGGGGCAGCGTGTCGATGTCGTCGATGAACTCCCGCTGCGGGGTCTCTACCAATCGGCCATTCTGACGGAAGGTTATTCCTTTGATCCCGGCCCATGCGTCCCGGTCTTGCAAACGCGGCGTGAGCTCGGCAATCGTTTGTTCGCCCTCCCCCCGGACGATGAGGTCGATTTCGGGATAGGCCGTCAGGGTGTTTTCGGCGTCAAAAGAGACATGCGGACCGCCCATCATGGTAACGATGTCCGGATTGTGGCGCTTGGCCGTCCGGACAATGTCCGCCGCGCCGTAAAAGTTCAACGTCACCGACGTGGCGCCGATGGCATCGGGCTTAAACGCGTCCAGTTCCGCCTTCAATTTTTCCGGCGTGTAACGGCTGACAATATAATCCAGGATTTTCACTTCGGCGCCGGCTGCCGCGAAGGCCGCCGCCACATACGTGACGCCCAGCGGCGGCGCCGGCGCTTCTTCAAGCGGATAAGGGGGTGCAATCACAGCCACTCGCATGATTTTCTTCAATCTCCTCTAACCGGACGGATCATGGACCGCAGCCAGCCCAGCCATGTATTATTTTTCATTGCGTCCCGGTCGATCTCGGCAAACTGCGCGGCCAGCGCCTGCGGATCGGCCATCCAGTCGCCGCGCGTTTTGATGGGCCGCTCCGGATCGAGCTCCTTGATCACCGTTGCGGGATTTCCGACGGCGACGCAATTGGGTGGAATATCCCGGATCACGACGGCCCCGGCGCCGATAATGCTGTTTTCGCCGATGGTCACGCCCTTGGCGACAATGGCGCTATCGCCGATCCAGACATTCCGGCCGATGCGGACCGGCGCCGACTGTCCCACGGAAAGGCTGCGGTCATAGACGCCGTGCCAATCCGAATCCGTGACAAAGGCGCCCTGGGCCAGCATGACGTTGTCGCCGATGATGATTTCACTGCCGGCGCTGAGCCGGACCCCGGGACAGACGAGACAATAATTTCCGATTTCGATGCGCCCCCCGCTTTCCAGCGTGGACCAGACGGTGAGCCGGACCCGCTTGTCCGGTGTCGCAATGATATGCGTGTACGCGCCGACCGCAATGGGCCCCCCGAAGATCTCCACGAACCAGGGTTTCATGAAGTGGCATCCTTCCCCGAGGGATTGCAACTGCGGGCGCAAAAAATGGTTTGCGTACCATCTTTGAAATCCCAGATCGAGGCGCTTGATGATATAGGGGCGGTGATCTTTTCTCATGGAAGGCTACTTTACCGGAATCACAGGGGATAACCTAAGCGGATCGTTAACTACCCGATCTGGAAAGACCGGTCCGGCGGCTGCAACAAGCGAAAAATGACCGGCGTCCCAGGAATCATGCTGGAACAGGCCGCTCGCCGGCGTCAGATCGTTCAGGGCGTCGTAGGCCAGCAGGATCGCCGCCGTTGTCCAGGCGGTCTTCTCCTCCGGCCAGATCACCGTATCGGGAAAGGTGACGCCCATCCAGTACGAACCGTCGTCATATTTTTTATCGGCCAGCCAGCTGAAGACGATGCGGGCCTTTTCCGGCTCCCCGATCGCGGCCAGCGTCAGGACCAGTTCGGCGGTTTCCGCCATCGTCGCCCAAGGACGGTCGGAGACGCAGCGAACCCCCCAGCCCGGCGCCACGAATTTTTCCCAGTATTTGTCAATCCGCCGTCGCGCGTCAAGGCCAGCGACAGCGCCGCAAAGGATCGGGTAATACCAGTCCATGGAAAAACGCGACTTGATCATGTTGAACAGATTCGGGCGATACCGGATGGCCTGTCCGAGTTTTTCCAGCGCCCCTTCCCAGTCGCGTCGATTGCGTCCGAGTCGCGCGGCGATGGCCAGGGCGCATTTGATGCTCATGTAAATCGAACTGGAGCCCGTCAAAAGGGCCATGGGGTCCACAACCCCGTCCGCGTTGCGGGCCCAGTGAATCTCTCCTGTAGGCGCCTGCATGCGGACCGCATAGTCCACGCCGGCGCGAACGGTGGGCCACATGCGCTTCAGAAACGAGAGGTCGTCGCTGATCAGGTAATGATGGAATACGCCCACGGCGATGTAGGAAGACATGTTGGTATCCATCGTTTTGTCCTCCGGAAGGCCGTTGCGATAGGCGGCGTACCAGCTTCCGTCGGTGTGCTGGGTCTTGCACATCCATTCGTACGCCCACTCGGCCTCTTTCCAATAACCGGCCACGGACAGCCCCATGGCAGACTCCACATGATCCCAGGGATCGGTCTTCCCGCCGATGGACCAGGGAATCTCCCCGTTTGCTTTCTGGACCGAAACAATAAAATCCGCCATCTGTTCCATATCCATGCGGGTTTCAGTGACCGCCTTCGACACGTCCAGTTTCATTTCAACTTATTTCCTTCTTGAAATAGAATACGATGCTCTTTGCGATGAGGGGGTTCAGTATCCGGTCCAGTATCCGGGTCAATGGCGGACGTTTGATGATATCCCACTCCAGAAATTTTTTATAAAGATTCACCGGCCGCGAGTGCTCATTCTTATGACCGACAAGGCATTTCAACCACCAGTACGGCGCGTGCAGCCCGTGTTTATAGCGGATTGCCCGGCAGGTCACGCCGGCCACCTCCAGCAGCGCCTGCAGTTCCCTTCTTTTGTAAATCCGGATATGACCGCCAGGCTCGTTGTGATACGCCTCCGAAAGCGCCCAGCAGATCCGCTCCGGCAGATATCTCGGGACACTAATCACCAATTCGCCGCCCGGCTTCAGGACGCGGATCAGTTCCCGGACAGCCTTGCGGTTGTCCTGGATATGCTCAAGCACCTCCGAGCAGATGACCGCATCGAAGGCGCCGTCCTTAAACGGCAGCCGGGCGACGTCCGCCCGGGATATCAGGCATCGTTCCTGCCCGCCGTCCTGCATGTGCATCAGGTAAAGCGTTGTCGCCGTCTTGCAGAGATCTTCCCAATTCAGGTCGATGCCGACGACATCCACACCCTTAATCCGGAAGGCCTCGCAGACATGACGTCCCGCTCCGCAACCAGCGTCCAGCACGCGATCCCCCGGTTTGAGCCGCAACTGCTGAAAATCAACGGTGAGCATCGATGGCTTCCCGGTAAACGTCCACCGTTTTCCGGGCGGCGTGACGCCAGGTAAAAGCGCCTTCCACGCGCCTCAAACCGGCCTGCCCGAGTTCGCGTCTTTTTTCCGGATGATCCAGCAGGTAAAGGATCGCCGCTTCGAGGGCGCCCGTATCGCCCGGCGGGACGATGATTCCGGCGTCGCCGACCACTTCCGGCAGGGCGCCGCCCGAGGTGCTGATCACAGGCGTCCCGCAGGCCATGGCTTCGCCGGCAGGCATGCCGAATCCCTCGTACAGGGACGGTATCACCGCCAGGGTGGCCTCCGCGTAATATTGTGCAAAATCCTTTTGTTCGATGCGTCCGGTAAACCTCAGGGCGCCGTTGAAACCCAGGTTCCGGACAAGATTTTCGATCGCGCCGTTCTTCTTGGGAGCGCCGATGACGGTCAGCCGGACATCCCGCCGCTTACGGATGGACGCGACCGCCTCCAGGAGATACCGCAATCCTTTCAGGGGAGTGTCGGCGCTGTTGGTGACCAGCAATTGATTGTCCTCCCTTTTGACGCCCGGCAGCGGATAAAAGAAATCCGTATTGATCCCGTTGGGAACCACGCGGAAACGATCTTCGGAGACGCCAAAATCCTTGCTGATGTCTCTCTTCGAACATTCCGATACGGTGATGATGCGTGCGAGACGGCGCGACACGCGCTTCTGCATGCCCAGGAAAGTATACCAGCGCCTCACTTTCAGTTTTTTAATGAAGGAGGGCGCTGCGTCCAGTTCCGCATCCCGGTCCACGGTGATGGGATGGTGAATCGTGGCAACAGTGGGATAACCGATCCGGGACAGGCCCATAATGCCGTAGGCCAGACACTGATTGTCATGAACAATGTCATAGGCCGGTTTTGCTGTGCAAAAATATTGGTGGACCCTCATCCCGAAAGTCAGCGGTTCCGGAAAACCGCCCAGGCACATGCTGAGAAATTCCAGTTGATTCACGGGCAAAAGAAGGTCCCGGTAACGTGCGGGTCTGAAGAGGTGATCCGGATTATACAGATCCAGGCCCGGCAGTTTATGAAGCCCGATATGCCCGGCCAGCTCCGGGTAAGGCGGCCCGGAGACGACATCCACCCGATGCCCCAGGTCGCTCAGCGCCCGGCTCAGATACTTGATATAGACGCCTTGCCCGCCCGAGGTCGGATTGCCGCGATAGGTCAGCAGGCATATCTTCAACACACGCTGAGGCAATTTTTTCTTGCCGTTCCCTTTGAATTCCATGTTGGCCTGTCGCTATATCAAGATCCCTGTTTATTCAATATTTTCCGGATCAACACTTCCGAGTTAGCGAACATGGCCTCGATTTCGGGCACAGTGAGGCCCGCTCCCCGGGCGATTTTCCGGGCCGTCTCCAGAGAAATGAGGTCCTGAGGGCCGTGGGCGTCCGTATTGAGGACAAGGGAGGCGCCGTACTGTCGGGCCAGCATGGCCACATGTCCGTTTGTGAGGCTGTGTCCCTTGCGAGCCGTAATCTCCAGGCTGACGCCGCGCTGTGCGGCAAGCCCGACTTCCTGTTCGGTGATCAGACCGGGATGCGCCAGGATGTCGATCGGCGCATCAAGGGCAGCCCTGTTGGTTCCGGCCTCGACCGGCTCCACGATTGTTTCGCCGTGCACGAGCACCAGCTTTGCCCCCAGCTTTCTGGCCTCCATGGCCAGTTCGTTGATTAATGCCGGCGGCACATGCGTGAGCTCGATCCCCGGAATGACCTGAATGCCGTAAGCTTTCGACAGGCTTTGACAAACCCCGGCCACGCGGGGGATAATAAAATCCAGATTCGACGCATCGCCGTGATCCGTAATGGCAATGGCGCGATAACCGGCGTGTCTGGCGCGCCGGGCCAGTTCCGACGGTATCAGCTCGCCGTCGCTGAAAAGGCAGTGGGTGTGCAGATCAATCACGGATAAGTCTCCTTGCTAAAAATTGATTCAAGAATCAACCCTACCGGGGAATGCATTAACAGATTTCTGACCGCCGGTCAATAGGATATGACAGAATCACAAAATGATTGACACTCCATGAATTGTATGCAATTTTCCCTGCGCTGTAATGCACTTAAAATCGCGCAGAGAGCCTTTGACTCTCTATGCATCAATACTTTTAACAGGAGGGAACCATGTCCATTCTCGAGTGGAAAAAAGACCAGACGGTAGCCGTTATTACGATGACCAACGGGGAGAACAGGCATAATCCCGAGTATACGGCGGCGATTCTGAAGGCTTTTGATGAAATTGAAAAAGATGAGACTATTTCATCGGTGATCATCACATCCAATGATGCGAAAAACTGGTCCCAGGGCATTGACCTGCCGTGGCTGCTGACGGTGTTTAATAACAAGGACTACCAGGCCATCAAGGACTTCATGTACGGCCTCAACGCCATCTTCAAGCGCATCCTGTTGTATCCTATGCCCGTGATCGCCGCCATCAACGGCCACGCCTTCGGGGACGGCGCCATCATGGCCTGCGCCTGCGACTTCCGTTTCATGAAGTCTTCCAAGGGCTTTTTCTGCTTTCCCGAAATCGACATCAGCATCCCGTTCCTGCCAGGCATGATCTGCCTCGTGAAGAAGGCCTTCCCGTACTACAAGGTGGAAGAGGCGGTCTATATGGGCAAACGTTACGGCGCCAAAGAGCTTGAGGACCATCACATCATTGTAAAAGCCTGCGAAGATGATGAGGTGCTCATGCGCGAAGCCCTTGCCTATGCCCGGCTCTTCACAAAAAAGAGACCCATTTTCGGCGAAATGAAGCGGCGCTACCACAAGCACATCCTCGAAGCCATGGACAAGGAAGACCCCGAGTACATCGAACCGCTGAAACTAATGATGTAGATTATCTCCCCATCTTCCCCTCTCTCGATGGGAGGGGATCGGGGACGGGGTGACGTCGCCGTCGTTGTCGTCTCTGTCAGGGCAATCGATAACGGCTACGTAAAAAGTCCGGATGCTGCGTTGCGCTGCATCCTTCGTCGTTGCGGCGTACGTACAAGTACGTCTCACTCCTTATGACTTGCGCATCTTGCCTGCGGAGCTTTATACGCAGCCATCGTTATCGGCCCATTTTTTCGACTTATTGCGAGTTCATCAATCGATGTTCAAAGAAAACAAAGAAATTCTGATCCTGATCGCCGTCTTCACCATCATCCGGCTGGCGGTCTCTCCCTCTTTCGGCTTGGGCGTTGATGAGGCCCATTACTTTCTCTACGCCAAGTACCTGGATTTCAGTTACGTCGACCACCCGCCGCTTGTGGGCTGGCTTCATGCACTGATCTACTATCCTTTCGGGACCAGTGAATTCCTGGTTCGCTTACCGGCTATTATTCTTTTTGCCTTGACCACTCACCTGCTTTACCAGTTCACGGCAGCCCTGTCCGGATCGAGAACGATTGCCCTGCTGGCCGCGCTGGCCGTGAACAGCTCTTTTCTGTTCAATGCCCTGAGTTTCATGCTGCTGCCGGATTCCTTCCTGTATCCGCTTATGCTGCTGTTGATTTTTACGATCAAGAAAATAGAACAATCTCCCGAAACAAAGTATTTCATTTTGCTCGGCGTGTTGTTGGGGTTAGCCGGACTGGCCAAATATACCGCCATTCTGTTTGTACCGCCGCTTGTGGCCTATTTCATCATGAAGCGGCGGTACGACCTGCTTGTTTCAAAACAAATGCTCCTGGCAGCGATCATCGCCCTGCTGCTGGTTTCGCCTGTGCTGTACTGGAACCTGCAAAACGATTTTGTCAGTTTTCGCTATCAGACCGGCCATGTCATGGGTTCCTCATCCATCGACATGAAGGCTTTTTTTACAACGCTTGCCGCTCAGTTCGGCAGTTACAGCCCCTTTCTGTTTCTGATCGCCTTCTACGGTTTCTTTAAAAGCTTCAGGGATAAAAACGACTGGATCCGGCTCGGGCTTCTTTTCGGAGGCACAATCCTGACTTTCTTCCTGTACACCTCACTGCGCGAGACCGCCCTGCCCCACTGGAACAGCCCTTTTTACCTGTTATTCATTCCGATCGGCGTGTATTATCTGAGCGGACCCGTCCGAAATAAAAAAAAGATTTTCCTGAATTTCTCCATCGGCTTCAGCCTCATTGTCACGCTGTTATTATACGGCGAACTGGGAGGAAAATATTTTCGTTTCCCCGATTACCAATCCCCCTTCCGGGACATTTACGGCTATGATACCATGGCTGCGGAAGCGAATAGAATTCTACAGGAAAACAAAAGCGCAAAGCAGGCCTTGGCCGTAACCAATTGGACCGTGGGCAGCCGCATGGCCTACTACGCCCTGCCCTACCGGATGGAGGTTTTTGTGATCGATAAACGGGTCGATCAGTTTGATTTCTGGCAGAAACTCTCACCGGTTGGTTACGATCTGCTGTTTGTCAACACGCGCTTTGACCGCGAAGACATCGAAAAAACATACCGCTGCGACGTAGTTCAACCCATCAAAAACATGGATATTTTACTCAACGGCGGGAAAGTCAACAGCATCGATTTTGTCTGGTGCAGAAATTTCAGGGGGGACCGACCATGACGCACCGCAATCGTAATATCATCATCGGTTCCATGCTGCTGGCGGTTTTGATGACGCTCAGTTATGCCCTGATTGACCGGACGCTGACCCTATTCTGTCAGGATCTGAATCCAGAACTCGTTCAAATCTTTCAATGGATCACGAAACTCGGAAAATCAACCTGGTATCTCATCGGTTTTGCCGTGCTGTTTGTCTTTTTTAAATTTTTCCAGCGGCGACCCCTTGCTGCCAACCGCGCCCTTTTTCTTTTTGCGGCCGTCGCCCTGTCGGGACTGGCCACGGATTTGATCAAACCCCTGGTGGGACGTCTCCGGCCCAAACTGCTGTTTGAAGCCGATCTCTACGGCATCGATCCTTTCCGGATCGGCTATGAATACAATTCATTCCCATCCGGCCATGCCACAACGGTTTTTGCCCTGGCGACAGCGCTGGCAATTGTTTCTCCGCGCTGGCGGCTGCTCCTTTTCGGCTTTGCCGCCGTCGTCGGCTTGAGCCGCATCATCGTCGGAGCGCACTACCTGAGCGATGTCATGGCAGGCGCTTATGTGGGCATCATGACGGTTTTCCTCCTGGTTCTGCTTTGCCGCCGTCGCGGCTGGATGGATTTCCCGGGGGATCCGGATAAGCAGGGCGACTCGGCGCGTACCTTGTAGGAAAACAGGCAGTGCTTCTTTTAAAAAGCGAAAACACGTGATCCGCAATCAATCAGGCGTTGTCGAGCACTATGGAATTGTTCAGAAAATTGTAATTGACTAAATCTTCTGCAGAGTTTACACTTCAAAATGTAAACTATACGAGAGAGATGCCATTATGAAAGCAACCGCCAAGGATCTAAGATTTCACTCAAAAGACCTGATTGACTCCGTTAACAGGGGCGAGGAGATCGTCATTACCTTCCGTGGAAAGCCCTGTGCAAAACTAATTCCCTACCAAGAACAAAGGAATAAAACTGGGAAGAATGAGTTATTCGGCATATGGAAGGATAACGAGGCAATCCAGAGCGTAGCTGAGTATGTAAGAAATATAAGAGAAGGAAGAATCTAAATGATCATCGATACTGACGTTCTCATTTGGTATATGAGAGGAAATGAAAAAGCATATAAGATCATTGAAAAATCTAATACTTTTTTTATTTCAGTTGTGACTTACATAGAGCTCGTCCAAGGGATGAGAAACAAAAAGGAGTTAAACAACCTTCGGAAAGCTCTCCGTGGATGGAACGCGCAAATCTTATATATATCCGAAGAAGTATCAGCTAAAGCTATGTTCTATGTTGAACAACACTTTCTCGGCCATTCCATTCAATTGGCTGATGCTTTAATCGGAGCAACGGCAATCACATATGGATTCCCAATTCTCACTGCAAACGACAAACATTACAAAGTAATGCAAGAGATTCAGATAAAGAAATTCAAACCATAACATACAAAAATAATAGAAAAACAGCGAACAAGGCGCTTCACAAGATCGGCGTGCATGCGCGCCTCCCCTTTAGCTTTGGCATTCAGCGAAAGACTATATCCATTTGAATGAATTCATGAAATTCATTAATTATGGTTAAAAAAGTTGTTCGCAAAAGCAGTATTCATAGTCTCAACGCTGCGAAGGACGATCTTTTATACTGGTTGAGCCGTCCTGCGGAAGAACGCGTTGCAACCGTCGACTATCTGAGAAAACAATATTATGGAAATACAGAAAGACTTCAAAAGGTTGCTCGAGTTATTCAACGGGCATAAAGTTGAATACATGACCAATAAACGGGCAACCGGCGGAAAAAAGATCTTGCAGACCTTGAATCTCTTGGCGAAGAATAATCCAAATACAAACCAAACAATCGGCTGCGCCTTACGCGCCATAAGTGGCACGCGGGTGAACCGTGCCGTTACTCTCTTTCGATTCATCTTACTCAGCCCCGACAACTTGCCGCCACTCGCCATTTGTGCAAGCGAGCATCATATACTGTCATCATAGTCCCTTTTCAAATCAGAGAGTACGCAAGAGCCGGATGAATCTCCTTTTATGTTTATCCGGTTGATTTTTCCCGCGCTGAACGCTATATGTCGTTACGGAGCCCTGAGGCTCTACAAGAGGAAAGACATCTTTCAAGGGTCTCAAGACCATGCATAAAACCAAATATTTTTTTATGGATTTTGCGTTTCCGGTCGCCGTCCTGTTGATATTGACGCTCATTTTATCGGTCATGAATGCCGATCTGCTGCTGGCGGCGCGCTTTTACTCGCCGGCTGAAGGCTGGCCCTGGAAAAACGCCCATCCCTGGATCGATCTTTACCAGTACGGGAATATTCCGCCCCTGATGCTGGGCCTGTATGGGCTGATCGTTTTTATCCTTGGGTTTTTTGTCCGCAGATTTTCATCTTATCGGAAAGTCGGTTTGTTTCTGGTTGTTTACCTGGTTCTCGGACCGGGACTGGTGATTAACACGGTATTCAAGGACCACTGGGGGCGGCCCAGGCCTGTGGAGATCAAAAACTTCAGCGGTGCACAGAAATACCTGCCTATATGGGAAAGGGGAACGCCGGGCCAGGGAAAGTCCTTCCCCTCCGGCCATGCTGCTGTGGGGTATTTTCTCTTTGCGCCTTTCTTTTTCCTGAGAAAGCAATCTCCCAAATGGGCGGCGTTATTCCTGTTGCTGGGTCTTGCATACGGCACCTTCATGGGCATCGGACGCATGGCACAGGGAGGGCATTTCGCCACGGATGTCCTCTGGGCCTGGGGCCTGACCTACCTGACCGGAATGATTCTTTCCTACACTTTTCGATTCAATAAGAAATTGAAGCTGAGCTGAAATGCGAAAAACGATCAATCTCTATATTCTCCGGGAAATCGCAGTGCCCTTTGTCATGATCCTGCTTGTGCTGACCTTCGTCCTGCTCATGGGCCGGATTCTGCAACTGATGGATATGATGGTCAATAAGGGCATTGGTTTTATCGATATCGCCATATTTATTATTCTGCTGATGCCGTCTTTTCTGATGTTCACCATACCCATTTCCCTGCTGGTCGCGATCCTGATGGGGATCGGGAGGCTCTCCGGAGACAATGAAATAACGGTCATGAAGGCCTCCGGGATCAGCATGTACCAGCTTTATCAGCCGGTCGCGGCAGCTTCCGCCGTCGCTTTTATCATGACCGCCGTCATCACGCTTTTTCTGGTTCCCCAGGGCAATTTCGCCACCAAGCACCATCTGTACAATGTATCGAAAAAACAGGCCAGCATCGGCATCCGGGAAAAGGTCTTCATCGATGACTTTAACGGGTTGTTGATTTATGCGGAGACCATTCCGATGGACGGTGCCTTCATGGAAGGCGTCCTGATCTCGGATACCCGCCTGACAGACGAGCCCAGCACCATCGTCGCGAAAAAAGCCTATCTGATCTCAGACCCGAAGGCGCTCACGGTCACGATGCGGCTGGAAAACGGCAGCACCCATACCGTCGATGCCGGCCTGAAAAATTATCGAAAAATGGATTTCAACTCCTATGACGTCAATCTTGATATCGGGTCGGCCCTTTTCGATGAAAAAAAACTCAAGGAAAAATCCAGCAGCGAAATGACGGTACTGGAACTTCAGGAAAAGCTTCGGAAAACGGGACAGGATAAGCAACAATTACGGGAAGCGGCGATCGAACTGAACAAAAAGCTGTCCATCCCCATGTCCTGCCTGATTTTCGGCATCCTCGGCTTACCCCTCGGCATCCGGGCGCACCGGTCCGTCAAGTCACGGGGCATATCGATCGGCGCGGTTATCGTGGCCGTTTATTATATGCTCCAACTAGGCGGAGAAGCCCTCGTGCAAACGGGTAAGGCTGGCTCGGCGGTCGGCGCCTGGGCACCCAACCTGATATTCGGCGTGTTCGGCATCGTTCTCTTTGTGACAACTGCAAAAGAGGCACTGTGGCCCTTTCCTTCCTTTCATGACCTTTTCCGCCGGCTGCAAAAAAAGAACGAGGCGACGACGCCATGATGATTCTGGATCGTTATATTGCGAGAGAATTCCTGAGGTTGTTCATTTTCCTGGCACTGTGCTTCGTAGGCCTGTATCTGATCATCGACTTCTTTGAAAAAATTAAAATGTTTCTGAGCAACAGCGCCACTCCCTCCCAGATGATCACCTTTTTTCTGTTCAATATTCCCATGATTGTTTCACTGACAATGCCTGCCGCCGTCCTGATTTCCGCTCTGGTCACGTTCGGCAATCTTTCCAGGAACAGCGAGATTGTGGCCATGAAAGCTAACGGCATCAGCCTTTACCGGGCATCATTGCCGCTGATCATTCTGGCCGGCGTTATCTGCGTCATCGCCTTTCTGTTCAGTGAATTCATTACGCCCCTTACCAACCAGAAGGCGGAGCGTATTCTTATGGTGGACGTGCAAAAACGGCGTGAACTGGGCGGTTTTAAACAGAATCAAATCTGGTACCGCGGCAAGCTCGGCATCTATAATTTCAAGATTTTTGATCCGGAAAAGCAACTGCTCCAGGGGGTCACAATCAATTACCTGAACCAGCAGCTTGAAATAACCATGCGTGTGGATGCACAGAGCGCCAAATGGAAAGACGGACGCTGGGTCTTCAGCGATGTCATGATTACGCGCTTTCCGGAGGGCGACTTTCCCATTGTCGAGCGGCTTCCCACGGCCCTGATCGATCTGCCGGAAAGGCCGGCCGATTTCATGATCGCGCAAAAAGAGGCCGACAAGATGGGTTATCTGGAATTAAGCAAATATATCAAAAAGCTGCAATCCGACGGATATGACACGACACGCTACCGCACAGACATGCACGGCAAAATCGCCTTTTCCCTGGTCAGTGTCATCCTCGTGATTATCGGGGTGTCTTTTTCCCTGCGGTCGGAAAGAAGCGGAGGCGTGACGCAAAGCATCGGGGCGGGCATTGTGATCGGCTTCTCTTACTGGCTCGTCTTCGCTTTTGCCATGTCACTGGGCCGTTCTGGAACGTTGCCCCCCTTCCTGGCAGCCTGGCTGGCCAATATCCTGTTCGGCGCCGCCTCTATCTTTATGTTCCTGCGGGTAAGGACCTGATAAAATACAAGGATGCAGCGCAACGCTGCATCCGGACTTTTTACGCAGCCGTCAGTAGCGGTAATGGTCCGGTTTGTAAGGGCCGTCCACGGAAATGCACAGATAATCGGCCTGCTTCTTGTTCAATTGCGTTAGCCTTGCCCCCAGACGGTCCAGGTGCAGCCGGGCCACCTCCTCGTCCAGTTTTTTCGGCAAAGTGTAGACGCCGGGTTTCAGTTTACCGGCAGCCAGTTCGATCTGGGCGAGACACTGGTTTGTAAAACTGTTGCTCATGACAAAGCCGGGATGACCCGTGGCGCATCCCAGATTCACGAGCCGGCCTTCGGCCAGAACGATAATGGATCGTCCCGATTTCAGCGTCCATTGATCCACCTGCGGTTTGATGTTCTGCCTGCTGCAGCCTTTCGTCGTTTCGAGGTAGTGCATGTCGATCTCGCTGTCGAAATGGCCGATGTTGCACACGATGGCTTCATCCTTCATTTTTTCCATATGCCGGCCGGTGATCACATCGCAGCAGCCCGTGGCGGTGATGAAAATATCCGCCTCCGACACCACATCATCGAGGCTCTTGACCGTGTAGCCTTCCATCGCCGCCTGCAGGGCGCAGATGGGATCGATCTCGGTGACAACCACGCGTGCGCCGAAGCCGCGCATGGACTGGGCGCTCCCTTTGCCCACGTCGCCGTATCCGCAGACAACCACCGTTTTCCCGGCAATCATGGTATCGGTGGCCCGCTTGATGCCATCCGCCAGAGATTCCCGGCAGCCGTAGAGATTGTCGAACTTGGACTTGGTCACTGAATCGTTGACGTTGATGGCCGGGAAAAGCAGTTCGCCCGCCTGCGCCATCTGGTATAGCCGGTGCACGCCCGTCGTCGTTTCCTCCGAAACGCCGCGAATTTGCGCCGCCACGCGCTGCCAGCGCTTCGGATCCTGCTTCCGGCTGCGGCTCAACCGTTCCATGATAATTTGCATTTCTTTGTTGTCGGTGGTTTTTTTCAGCAATGCGGGATTTTTTTCCACCTTGACGCCTTGGTGGACAAACAGGGTGGCATCCCCGCCATCATCGACAATCAGGTCCGGTCCTGTCCCATCCGGCCAGGTGAGGGCCTGCTCGGTGCACCACCAGTATTCCTCGAGGCTCTCCCCTTTCCAGGCAAAGACCGCCGCTGAGCCCGCTTGGGCAATGGCAGCGGCTGCATGGTCCTGCGTTGAAAATATATTACAGGAAGCCCACCGAAGGTCTGACCCCAGTTCCCTGAGCGTTTCGATGAGCATTGCCGTCTGAATCGTCATATGCAGACTTCCCATGATTTTCAGGCCTTTCAGGGGTTTCTTCCGGCCATATTTTTTCCGGACGGCCATCAGACCGGGCATTTCGTTCTCCGAAAGACGTATCTCTTTGCGTCCCCAGTCGGCCAGGGACAGATCGGCCACCTTGTATTTCAGTGTTTTATCAACCTCAAGGTATGACATGATTTGCTCCTCCACTATGTTAAGATCTGTCCCTTCTGTAATCGCTCGGGCGGATTGATTATACCGCAGGAAATAATCAACGTAAAGGCCTCTTCAACGGACATGTCCAACTGGATCACCTCCGCTTCGGGGAAGATGATGAAGTAACCGGAAGTCGGATTGGGGGTCGTGGGGACATAAACGCTGACACATCGCTGGCCGATCTTTTGATTAATGGCATCACCGGGCATACCGGTCATAAAAGCCAACGCATAGGCGCCTTTGCGCGGAAATTCGACCAGCACGACTTTCTTGAAACTTCGGTTTCGGTACACAACCATGCTGTCCACAATTTTTTTGATGGCCATATGGATGCTGCTGACAAAGGGGATCTTATCCAGCAGTGCTTCGCCATAGCGTACGACCCTGTTGCCGATGATGCTTTTGGTCATGAGGCCGCAGATAAAAATCAGCAGGATTGTAACGATAATGCCTAATCCCGGAATGTGAAAGCCGACCAGCGCGGCTGAATGGTACTTCAGGGGAATGAGCGTGAGCAACCCATCCATCATGCCGATAAGAAAAACGAGGATATAGACGGTCAGGCCAACAGGAACGATCACGGCAAGACCGGTCAGAAAGATATTTTTCAGATTGAACTGCAAAACGGACTATCCTGTCCTTTCCAAAATAAAAGCAGGCTATGGATAACAGAAGGCCCGCCATAATTCAATGGATTTAAAAAAAGGGGGTAAGACGCTTCTGCACCTACCCCCGCGATTCATAAATTCAAGGCTGGTTTGAAAAATGGATTGCCCCGACCTACGCACTGACCTTTTTGATCTTGTTTTTCTCATCCACCAGGACGCACTTCGGAAGCCAGTTTTTCGCCTCGGCATCATCCGCCATGACATACGTGGCAATGATGATAATGTCTCCTCTCGACGCCTTTCTCGCCGCCGCACCGTTCAGGCAGATAACGCCGGAGTTGCGCTTCCCCTTGATGGCGTAGGTGGTGAATCTTTCGCCGTTGCTGACATTGTAAATCGCCACTTTTTCATAAGGGATGATATTTGCGGCCTTCATGAGATTTCCGTCAATGGTGATGCTTCCCTCATAATGAAGGTCGGCATCCGTTACCGTTGCCCGGTGAAGCTTTGATTTCAGCATGAATCTCTGCATAGTCATGTTTCCTCTCGCCGTCGCTTATTTTTCGGGACGTGCCCCTGAAAACTTTTTTCTTGCTTTGTTCGCCTCTTTGTCCTCTTGTGCCTCTGCCTTGTTTAAATCTCCAGCGTTTCGCCAAAGACATAATTGTCGATGAGCCGGGTCTTGCCGACCCGCACCGCCAGCCCAATGACGCACTCCCCGTCCAGTCGCACCACATCTTTCATGGTCGTGGTATCACAGATCTGGACGTAATCGATTTTCGTGTAGGGATGCGATTGAATATGTTTTTTTACTTCGCCGATGACTTTTGCCGCATCCCGCTCTCCCTGCCCATAGAGATCCCTGGCCAGCTTCAGCGAACGGCTGAGACTTAAGGCCGATCTTCGCTCTTCTGCCGTCAGATAAATGTTGCGTGAACTCATGGCCAGACCGTCCGGCTCCCTTGTGGTGGATACGCCGACGATCTCTAAATCGAGATTCAGATCCTGTACCATGCGTTTGATCGTAACCAGTTGCTGAAAATCCTTTTTCCCGAAGACGGCGACATGCGGCTTGACGGCGTTGAAAAGCTTGGCGCAGACGGTCGCCACACCCCGGAAATGGCCCGGCCGCGACAGGCCACAGAGATTGTCGGTCACTCCTTCGACGGTAACATAGGTCTGATAGTGTGGCGGGTACATTTCCCGGTTTGACGGATAATAGATCACATCGACGCCTACACTTTCAGCCATGGCCCTGTCCCGTTCAAAGTCCCGGGGATACTGCTCGAAATCCTCATTGGGACCGAACTGGGTGGGATTAACGTAGATGCTGATGACGACGCAGTCGCCGCGTCTGCGGCCTTCCCGCATGAGGTTGAGGTGACCTTCATGAAAGTATCCCATCGTGGGCACAAAAGTCACGATTTTACCCTGATTTCTCAGGGATTCCGAAAAGACCTGCATCTGTTTTGCGGTTTCGATAATCTGCATCGGCCGTCTCCCCGTCATACCCTAAACAAAAAAAGCCTCCGCGTCCGGAGACGGGAGGCTTTGAATTTTTCGTGCGAACCCTTCATTTCACCTTCCGTCTCAGTCCGGAACCGGATCCAAGCGGTAATTCCACGTAACAAAAGAAAACATGCCTGTCAAGCCTTTTCTTTCGCCATAAAGCAGTTTGTCAATAACCCAAATTCCTCTGTAGTCAGGGTTTCCGCCCTGCGCGTTCCATCTATCCCCGAATCCTGCAAAGCCGATAACATCAATTCTGTAGCATAACCCGGCAGGCGGGCATGACGAAGATTGTTGACCAGCGTCTTGCGCCTTTTTGCAAAGGCCAGCCGCACGATTTTGCTGAACAGTGCCTCATCCTTCAGGTCAACCAGGGGCCTTTCCCGAACCTCCAGTTTCAGAACGGATGAAACCACTTTTGGTTCAGGATGGAAACAACCGGCGGGGACATTCAGCAGACGTTCCGTTCTGAAGAACATGGTCGTGATGATGGAAGGAATCCCGTAATCTTTTGTCCCAGGCAGGGCAACGATCCTGTCCACAACTTCCTTTTGCAGCATCAGAACTATCCGGGAAATGCACCTGCGGAAATCCAGCAGGCGAAACAAAATCGGCGAAGAGATGTGATAGGGAACATTGCCTACAACTTTGAGCTTTTCCGACGAGTGCGGCGTCAATGCCGAAGGAAAATCATACTTCAGGACATCCGTTTCAACCACGTCCACGTTGTTGAAACGCGCGAGGCGTTCCTTGAGGATCGCGATCATGACCGGATCGACGTCCAAGGCAACAACCCGGTGCGCCTTTACGGCCATCAGGCCTGTCATGGTCCCGAGTCCGGCGCCGATTTCGACGACGGTCTCATCCGTCCGGACATCGGTAAAATCAACGATCTTGCGTGCAATATTGAGGTCCTGAAGAAAAGACTGCCCCAGGTGTTTACGGGGCCGGATACCATAGTTTCTCAATATGCTGATGGGTGTGGTCATAATGGATTCTTTGCGCGTATGGCCAGCATCATCCGGTAGGCCAGGAAATAAGCCGGTATGGCAAAAAAAGGCGCCGCGACAAGGCCTCCCGTTAATAGCGGCAGGATAACCTGCCATCCCATGGTGATGATGCCCGGAAGCGAATAGTCCGTAAGGGCCGGATGGACCTGTGTCATCCCCAGCAGGCGCCGGCCCAGCTCATACTGGCTAAAATAAAAAATGGGGATGGTCAGGGGGTTTGAGATCAGCCATGACCCCAGATAGGCTGCCGTCAGATTACGATTAAAGAGCAAACAGAACAGAATGATCAGGGTCGTATGAAAGGGGATGGTGGGAGTGACCCCGATGAAAACGCCGATTGCCAGGCCCATAGCGATTGCACGGGGTTCCCCCCTGAGGCTGAGAAAACGGCCATAAAAATCATAAAGTCTTTTCTTGATCATATCAGATGAACTCGCAAAAAAAAGTCTGATAATTGTCCAAATTCGACGGCTTCGTAAAAAGTTCCGCAGGCAAGGCGCATGGGGACATGACAGAGTCGTGTCCCCATCCAAGTGAGGCGTACTAAAGCGTACGCCGCAACGACGAAGGATGCAGCGCAACGCAGCATCCGGACTTTTTACGAAGCCGTCATATCAGACAGGCTCAGCGTCTAAAAGCCAGCGGGAAACGGCATTCATATCCCAAGCGCCCCTCTGCCCTTGCTTCAGGAGATATGTTCCCGCCACGGCAATCATGGCGGCATTATCGGTACACAACACCATGGGGGGAATAAAGATGTCCAGGCCCCGCCTGCCGCCTTCCTCGGAGAATTTTTCCCGCAGCCGGCTGTTGGCCGCCACACCCCCACAGACCACCACGCGCGATACGTCCGCCTTCATTGCGGCGGTGAGGGTCTTTTCCACGAGGACATCCACGATGGCTTCCTGATAACTGGCCACAACATGCGGCATTTCTTCTTCCGTAAATGGGCGACCCTGCTTTTTCAGAACCGTCAGCAGGGATGTCTTGACGCCGCTGAAACTGAAATCAGGGCTGTCCTTCATAGCCCGGGGAAAAGCCATCCGGTTTGGGTCACCCTTTTTCGCCATCCGGTCAATCACAACACCGCCGGGATATCCGATATTCAAGAGTTTCGCTGCCTTATCGAAGGCTTCTCCTGCCGCATCGTCCCGTGTTTGTCCCAGAATGGTAAAATCCTGAAAGTCCCTTACCAGATAAACATTCGTATGGCCTCCGGAGACCACGAGGGCAACAAAGGGAAATAAGGGGGGCCGTTCTGTGAGAAAAATGGCGGCCACATGGCCTTTCAGGTGGTTCACACCGACAAAAGGAATGCCCCGCGCGAAGGCAAGGGCCTTTGCCAGCGACAAACCAACGAGTAGAGACCCGACCAGCCCGGGCCCCTTGGTTACGGCAATTCCATCGATATCGCTGAGTGTTGTCCCGGCATCCGCCAAGGCCTGGAGGATAACCGGAACGATGGTTTCCATGTGCTTACGGGAGGCGATTTCCGGAACGACGCCGCCATATTTGCTGTGCTCGTCGATCTGCGACGCAATGATATTGGACAGAAGTGCTTCTCCATTTTTCACCACCGCCGCCGCTGTTTCATCGCAGGACGACTCAATGCCCAAAACCAGCATAAAATATCCTTAATTATGTTTTTCTTTTACAAAATAACGGATTCTATATATAGAAGCAGCCGGCAATTGTAAACTTCCTTTTAACGGCGACCTGGTCGAAACACGCCAGCCCAGGACAGTCTTTTTTGGCGGTGATGAATATCAACTATGGAAATAAATACTGATTTTCTCGTTTTAGGCAGCGGCATCGCAGGGTTGAGCTTTGCCATCAAGGCGGCGGCGCTGGGCGACGTGGCCATTGTAACGAAAAAGGAGAAATTTGAGTCCAATACCAACTACGCCCAAGGGGGGATCGCAGCGGTCCACGACCGGACGGATTCCTTTGAAGCGCATATCAGAGACACCCTGACCTGTGGCGACGGCCTTTGCCATGACGATGTGGTCCGCTTCGTCGTTGCGGAAGGGCCCGACCGGATTGCAGAACTGGTTCAGTGGGGGGTCGAATTCACCCGCGCCGTCGGCGGCGACACGTCAGTCTACGACCTCGGGCAGGAAGGAGGCCATTCCAAACGGCGAGTTCTCCATGCCCGGGACCTGACGGGCCGGGAAATCGAACGGGCTCTGATCGACAAGACCGCCGACCGCAAAAACATCAGGATTTATGAAAACCATATCGCCATTGACCTGATCATGAAGTCAACGCTGACGGGACGCAAAGGGATGACCCGGGATCAATGCCTGGGCGCATACGTCTTTGACATCCAGCGCAAGGAAGTGCACACCTTCCGGGCGAAGTTTGTGATCCTGTCCACAGGCGGAGCCGGGAAGGTCTATCTGATTACGACGAATCCCGATATCGCCACCGGCGACGGCATTGCCATGGCCTACCGGGCCGGGGCGCAAATCGCGAACATGGAGTTCATGCAGTTTCATCCCACCTGTCTTTACCACCCGGACGCCAAATCATTCCTGATCAGCGAGGCGGTCCGGGGAGAGGGGGGCATCCTGAGGCTGAAAAATGGCACGACCTTTATGGATAAATATCACCCCATGAAAAGCCTTGCCCCACGGGATATCGTGGCCAAGGCCATCGACCGGGAGCTGAAGATGTTCGGGGATGATTATGTCCTGCTCGATATCACCCACAAAAACAGGGACTTCATCAGGAATCGCTTTCCTCATATCTACGAGCAATGCCTCCAGTACGGGATCGATATGACCAGGAACCCCATTCCCGTCGTTCCTGCCGCACATTACCTTTGCGGCGGCGTCTCGGTGAACGCCTATGGGGAAACCAATATTGAACGGCTCTTTGCCTGCGGCGAAGTCTCCTGCACAGGTTTGCACGGCGCCAATCGACTGGCCAGCAATTCACTGCTGGAGGCGGTGGTCTTTTCCAACCGATCCCTCGTCAGGATCGCGGAAGAGTTCCCCCGGATCAGTGAGGACGATACGCCTATCCCTCCGTGGGATCCGCGCGGTGCGACCGAAAGCGACGAGTCGATTGTGGTCTCCCATAACTGGGATGAAATCCGCATGTGTATGTGGAATTACGTGGGCATTGTCCGGTCCGACAAGAGGCTGGAACGGGCGGCCCGGCGTATCGCCATGATTCATCGTGAAATTGACGAATATTACCGGAACTTTATCGTCACGCGGGATCTTCTGGAATTGCGTAATATTGCGACGGTGGCGGCGCTGATCATCCACTGCGCCCGGGTACGGAAGGAAAGCCGGGGGCTGCATTATAATCTTGATTACCCGGAAAAAAACGATGCTGAGGGGCTCAGGGATACGGTAATTTTAAAAGACAAGGCGACGCTGCACAGGCTGTCGTCCGTCAGCCCGTGACCGGTAACTTCCGATAAGCGTGCAAATCAGCTACCATTCCAGTTCCACCCTGGCCAGGACGCTGGTCATAACGAGCTTAAAGGGTTTTCCCGGTGAATCGCCAGGTTTATCGTCAAGACCCGGCAAAGGCTTGAACTTCAGACTGTAGAAACTTCCGTAATATTTATTGATATAGGGGAAAAAGGACTCGGTGACGGCCGTGATTTTGTCAATCCGCCGAATCTCGACCGGCTCCAGCCGGTTGCCATGATTGTCGACGACAAAAACGGTCCAGACGGAATTTTGTTTGTCAAAATCATTCGCTTCTTTTTCAGGGGTATAGGCATAAAAAAGGAATTCCGTGAAATCCGATGTCAGGCCAGCCAGCGTCCGTTCCCATTTCCTTTTATCCTCCGGCACCGGCTGATAGATCCGTTCATATTCCGTCAGGTAGGCCCTGCTGAATGCCTGGCTTTTCAGGGTCGAAGTGATCGAAACCTTTGTCTCGAACTGGGAGTGAACCGTCTGTGTCCTGGTCCAGGTATTGAGTACCGCCCGATATTCGTCCGACAGCCCCTTGTCTTTCGCCATATCGACGTATCCCTGAAAAGAGGCGCAGCCGGTAAAGCCAAACCACAACACCAATAAGACAACACGTGCAAAGCTGTTCATTCGAGATCACCGAATACCCTTTTAAAAATGAAATCGATATGTCTGAGAAAATTTTCCACTCTGAAAATGGCGTCAAGCTCCCTTTGGCTCATGCACGCCATCACGCCCCGGTCTTTCAACAGCAGTCGTTTGAATTCCGTCCCCGTCTCCCAGGACCGCATCGCATGCCGCTGGACAACGGCATAGGCGACTTCCCGGGACATCCCTTTTTCAATCAGTTTCAGCAAAACCATTTGTGAAAAAACAACGCCGTGGGTCATGTTGAGGTTGGACAGCATCCGGTCGGGATACACGACCAGTTTTGCAACCAGGCCGTTGAACCGGCTCAGCATAAAATCCAGCAATATCGTCGCATCCGGCCCTATGACGCGTTCAACGGAAGAATGGCTGATATCGCGTTCATGCCAGAGTGCAACATCCTCGAGGGCCGCAAGGGCGTAGGAGCGCATCAGACGCGCCAGACCGGAAATATTTTCTGAAAGGACAGGATTGCGCTTGTGCGGCATGGCCGAGGAGCCCTTCTGCCCGGGCGAAAAATATTCTTCCGCCTCGCGGACTTCCGTGCGCTGGAGCAATCTGATTTCCTGGGCGAATTTGTCCAGCGATGAGGCGATAATAGCCAGGGTGGAAAAATATTCGGCATGGCGGTCCCGCTGGACAATCTGGGAAGAGACGGGCGCCGGTTTCAGTCCGAGCTTCCGGCAGACATAGCCTTCCACGGCAGGGTCAATGAAGGAGAACGTGCCGACCGCACCTGAAATTTTTCCATGCGCGACGGTTTCGCGCGCCCGGATGAGGCGCAGGCGATTCCGAACCATTTCCTGATACCACAAAGCCATTTTCAGCCCGAAGGTAATGGGTTCGGCGTGAATACCGTGTGACCGGCCGATCATCACGGTATCCTTGTAAGTCAAGGCTTTTGCCTTCAACGTCTCCAGAAGCTGTTCCATGTCCTCCATGAGAATGTCCGCTGCTTCTTTCAAAAGAACAGCAAAAGACGTGTCGAGAATGTCGGACGAGGTCAATCCCATGTGGATAAACCGCCCGTCCTGCCCGACTTTCTCCGTCACGGAGGTCAGAAAGGCGATCACATCATGCTTGGTCGTTCTCTCGATCTCATCAATCCGGTCAATGTCAAAAGCGGCTTTTTTCTTGATATTCAGGAATGATTTCCTTGGAATGGCCCCCTGCCGGGCCATGGCCTCGCAGGCGAGAATCTCGATATCCAGCCACTTCCGGTAGCGGTTTTCCGGACTCCAGACGGCGCTCATGCGTTCCCGGGAATATCTCGGAATCACTGTTCACTCCTGATAAAATATCGCTTGCTGTGAAATATTAGATCCAGACGCCCCGGTTATTTTTTCGGATAACCCACCGATTGCGCAAGAATGATTTTCTGATCTGGTCCGAGTTTCATGGCCTCGGCCAGCGTAGCCCTGTCGATACTTCCGCGGATAACCGTCGCCAATCCCTCCGATGCACAGTAAAGATAAATATTCTGGCTGATGAAACCCGTATCAGCGGCCGCGTAAAAGTCCCGGTCCTGGACCGGCGTCAGAGACATCCTCGTGAAATCGGCAACAAAAACAAGATTCACCGGCGCGTCTTGAACATAAGCCTGGCCGCCTGTCAGGGCTCTGATATCCCGCTTCAGAACGGGCCTCAACTGACGCCCGTTAGCATCGAACAGATACAGTCCTTCCGCAGTGGCCACGTAAATATCAATTTCATGCTGGTTCATGGCGGAAGGCGCCGTACGGCCGCCGGAGGCTGGCCGGTTGATACCGTTGGCCGCCCAGAGAAGATTCGAAAGGACCCGCTTGGGCAAAATTCTGGGACTGAAGGCGCGGGACGATTTCCTTTCTTTCAGGACGTGCAACAAAGGCCGGCCTGTATCCATTTGAAACGACATCAGGGGAACAGCCTTCAGATCCTGTGCAGCAGCTGTGCCTGGACCTGCCAGTAATAACACCGGGAGCAAGACAAGTAATAAAATTTGTACCTTCATGAAGATCTCTTCCCCGGGCTTACTTTTTTTCGTCTCGTTCCCGTTCACTTTCCCGGATCACCCTTGCCTTGGAATCGAGAATTTCCTTGCTCTTCACGTTGTAATATTGAGCCATATCATAATTGCCGATTGCGTAATAAGCCTTGCTGCAATTGACATAAGCCTCCGTATAGACAGGCGCTATCATGATGGCCTTCTTATATTCCTCGATGGCTTCCTGATACTGGCCTTTCTGGGCTAAAGCGAGCCCGTTGGTGTTGTAATTTTTCGCCTCAATGCTGATTTCCGATTTCATGCCGGTATGGATGGTCGGCTGAACCGGTTTGCTGCAGGCCGCCATACCGAGAAAAGTGAACACAACAATTAAAACAACGATATGCCCGCTATGCCTTTTCATCGTCCTATCTCCTCCCTTGATATTATTTTACTTGGAACATCCCTAACACATTTTTTACCCCCAAGACAACATGAAAGACATTTTTTATTGCGGATGATTTCACCGGGATTCTTTTTCTGTTACCTTCCTAAATGATTGACATTTTATTTGAAATGCCATTATGTTTACAAAAAAAGGAATAAGGTTGAACGACATGTTCCTGTTAAAAAAAATCATTTCTCCGTTATTTTACCCCCTGACACTGTGCCTGATGCTCATGATCTGCGGATTAGTTCTTCTCTGGTTCACGAAACGGCAAAAAAGCGGTAAGATTCTGGTGTCCATGGGCGTGTTTTTCATGGTCGCGCTCAGTTATGGGACGATTTCCGATTCCCTGCTGAGACCTCTTGAAAGAACCTTTACGCCGCTCCTGACAGAAAATCTTCCCGGTCCTGTCCCCTTTGAACAGAAAGTGAAATGGATCGTTGTGCTCGGTGGCGGACATGCCTCTGATCCCGGACTCCCCGTTGCTAGCCAGATTTCATTCGAGTCGCTCGCCCGGTTGACGGAAGCCGTGCGCCTCTATCGCAGTTTGCCGGGGACGAAACTCATCCTGTCAGGCGGCGCCGTCTTCGATCCCGTCTCCAACGCCCGGATTTATTTCAAAACGGCCCGAATCATGGACGTCTCTGGACGGGATCTCGTGTTGTCGGAACAGGCCAGGGACACAGCAGAGGAGGCGCGCTTTGTTCAGAAGATGGTCGGCCGCGACCCCTTCATTCTGGTCACATCGGCGTATCATATGCCCAGAGCGATGGCGTTGTTCAAAAAACAGGGGATGGATCCGATCCCGGCGCCGGCGGCGCACCTCGTGAAAGAGCAACCCTATCGCACCCCCGGGGATTTCTTCCCCTCTGCCGTAAACCTGCACAAGGCGCAAACGGCCGTTCATGAATATTTAGGCTTTGCCTGGTCCAAATCGAGAGGCCGGATATAAAGCTTGAATTCCATATTTTGAAATGTTAGAAACCGATACGGATATCGACAAAACACCGAATCTCACGCGTCATAGGAGAAACAAATGAAAAAGCTTTGGGGAATATGCTGTTGCCTGTTTTTCTCGATATTGCTCTGGATATTGCTAACATCGTCAGGGTCGATGGCCGGGGAAAAGAAAGCCGTTGCCGTTCTTCCCTTTACTATACACAGCGCGGAAAATATCGACTATGTCCGGCAGGGGCTCTGGGACATGCTTGCATCGCGGATTTCCGTCAGCGACAAGATCGACGTGGCAAGCAAGGACACCGTCCTTGAGGCACTGAAAAAACAGGGGGGGAAAGAACCGGCGCTGGCCGATGTTTACGGGCTGGGCAGGATGCTGAATATGGATTATGTTGTCTGGGGCAGTATCACAAAAATCGGCAACAGTTTCAGTGTCGATGGGAAGCTGATTGACATTAAGGCATCCAAGTCTTCCGTCGGGGTTTTTACGCAATCCCAGGGCATGGACGATCTAATCCCGAAAATCACCGATTTTGCCCAGCGGATTAACACACACATCCTGGGGGCTGTTCCGCCCACGTTCAGCCAGGCGGCAGCGCCGGCGCCGGCCCCCGCTCCTGCCACCGCACAAACCTCCCGGGAATCACAGATTATTTCGGGGATGAAGACCGGCAGGAAGATGACCTACACCGCCCTGATCAATCCGGATTTTATTACGGGCACCGGCCCCATGGATCGAAAAATGTTCTGGATGAGCGACAAACGACCCACGGAGTACCGGGGCATGGACATCGGGGATGTCAATGGGGACGGCCTCAATGAAACGATCCTGATCGATGCCAATACGGTTTACATATATCAGAAAAAGGGGGATGCTTTCACGCTGCTGCAGACCATCAAGGGAAGTATGGGAGATAATTACATCGCCCTGGATGTCGCAGACATCAATCAGACCGGAATCAAACAAATCTTTATAACGAACCTGCGCAAGGACTCGGTCGATGCCTTTGTCCTTGAATACCGGGACAATAAATATGTGAGGATCGCCGCCGGTTTGCGCTGGTTTTTACGCATCATCACCACATCTGCGGGAACCCCTATGTTGCTGGGACAGGTGAAGGGCATCGAGCAACCTTTTGATTCGGATATCTATGAGCTGATCTGGTCCGGCGGCCGTTACCAGCAAGGAAAGAAACAGAGAATACCGCGGGGTCTTTCCATCTACGGTCTGACAATCGACAGTCTGTCAGAAGGAGGCAAGGATAAAATCATTGCCCTCAATCAGGACGATTACCTGTGCATTTATGAACCGACGGAAAAACCTTTATGGCAACTCCAGACCCTGGGTGGAAACGACAATCTGCTCTGGAAGAGTACTGAAAATTTCGGGGGCAGCAACCTCTATGTGGAAAATGTTGAACAATCGGGGGTGGAAGCCTATCAAAAAAATACATTCATCAATACGAGAATTCTGACCTATGATCTCAACAAGGACGGAAAGCGGGAAATCGTGATTGTAAAGAATCTCTCTTCCGCAGCGAGACTTTTCCAGAACATCAAACTCTTCACCGGCGCCGAGGTTTACAATCTAAGCTGGGACGGTCTCGGCCTCTTGGAAAACTGGCGCACGCGAAAAATAAACGGTTACGTCGCCGATTATCAATTCAAAGACATTGACAACGACGGTGAAAATGAAATCGTGCTGGCCCTGGTGCTTTCAACCGGACCGTCCCTGACGGGCAGAAGCGTGGTGGCGGCCTATAAAATTCGGACCCAGGAAGCCACGGAATCTGGAAAACAATAAAGAAACAACTGTTGACAAGATCAATATCCTGTCATATTAGTGCGCGATTGATTCGGCGGTGTAGCTCAGCCGGTTAGAGCATACGGCTCATATCCGTAGTGTCCGGGGTTCGATTCCCTGCACCGCCACCAGAAATGATGAAGCCTGTCCTCGCGTCAGGCTTTTTTTATGGCAACGTTATGGATCAAGCAATCCTGAAACAAAAGAAATCATTTCCACAGGCGGTCATCGACAGGCTCGGGCCCCTCCCCATCGACTTTGCCGAACGACGGGATTTTATTAACGCCACAAGGCATTCGGCGGAACGCTATTCGGCGGCTGGGGTGCTGTTGCTGCTCTATTTCCGTCAGGACGCCGCTTCGGCCATGATCGGGCAAGGGGAATACTGTTTTCAGTTGATCAAACGTTCCGCTCGCGTCTCCCAGCCCGGTGATCTGAGCTGCCCCGGCGGCATGCTGGCGCCTCGACTGGACGTCTTGCTGACACCGTTGATTGTATCTGGAATCATTCCGGTTCTGGGAGGGGCCGCAAAGCAACATGCCCGTCAGAGGCCATCCGCTGCATTTGACGCCTTGACGCTTTTCCTGACAGGCGCCGTCCGGGAAGCATGGGAAGAAATCCGTTTGAGCCCGTTCAATGTTCAGTTTCTCGGCCCCCTTCCCTGCCATTCCCTGATTCTGTTCCGCAGAACGATTTTCCCACTGGTCGGCCTCGTGAAAAACACGCCCCGCTATCGGCCCAATCATGAGGTCGAACGGATCGTTGAAATTCCGCTTCGTGCCTTCTTTCAGACAGAAAATTACGCCCGGTTGCAGATTCAGGCCGTGGATGACATTCGTCGCGCGGAACAGGCGTCATGGGAATTTCCTTGTTTTATGCAGCGTGCGGGAGACAACGGGCAGGACATCCTCTGGGGCGCCACGTTTCATATCATCATCCGCTTTCTGGAAATTCTTTTTGATTTTAAACTGCCCGATGTCAGCTCGCATCCGGTGATCACAAGAACCCTGGGGCAGAGCTATATGACCGGAACAAAGTAGCGACCTACGCCCACCGGCAACATTTTATCCTCGATCAACTTCCTTAGTGCCTCTAAGGGAATAGCTGTTTCGTTAAGGCGCTCATTCTGTTTTCGCTTGACAAGCGCCTGCCCATTGCATAGTTACAGCCATCCTGACGGCTTCGGAAAAAGTCCGGATGCTGCGTTGCGCTACATCCTTCGTCATTGCGGCGTACGCAAAAGTACGCATCGTTCCTCAGGATTTACGCGCCTTGCCTGCAGAGCTTTTTACAAAGCCGTCGTTTTCGACTGGGTTTTTACTTATTTAGAGTCCAGCCATTCTGACACCGGAAGAAAGGGTTTTCTTGGCAACGATAAGTCTTCCCCTGCGCGGCGTCGTCTTTGACTTTGACGGAACACTGGCAAAACTGAATATTGATTTTTCACTCATGCGGCAGAAGGTGCTGGATCTGATCGCGGGCTACCGGATCCCCCTCCCCCCGAACGGATTGAGGGATCTTTTTGTGTTGGAGATGATCACCACGGGCACAGGCTTGGTGACGCAATATCAGCCGGGCAAGGCGGCCGAATTCACCGAACGGGCCCATGCGCTGATCGCCGCAATTGAAATCAAGGCGGCCCATAAAGGCTGCCTTTTTAGCGGAACCAGAGACCTGCTGACTGCGCTGCAAGGAGAAGGCGTCAAAACCGGCGTTGTCACCCGTAACTGCCTTGCCGCCGTACAGACGCTTTTTCCGGATATTTATCAATACACACAGGTTGTCATCACACGGGAACAGACCCCTCACGTCAAACCTCATCCCGGGCATCTGATGACGGCGCTGGACAGACTGAATGTGGCCGCCGGGCAGGCAGCAATGGTCGGAGATCATCCGATGGATATCAGAACCGGCAAAAACGCCGGCGCATTCACCATAGGCGTGTTGACCGGTTATTCCGGGCGTGAAGCCCTGGAACAGGCGGGCGCCGATATGATCCTTGATGCAGCGACGGATATACCCGCCATCCTGACTTGATGAACTCGTATAAAGTCGCCGCCGCCATACCGGCGAATCCCGGATCGGGGTCCGGACAGGCGCCGGTATCCAGAACATACTGTAATAACTGGATTCCGGATCGAGTCCGGAATGACGAAAAGCAGAGATTTTGACTCTTTACGATGCCATCCTAATTTGAAGAAAGGCTATTGTATTTTTCTCGATGAAACGAATCATGGTCATCTCCGACACCCATGAAGACATGGCCACCATGAGAATGGTGCTGGATTACCTGAAAGACATACGGGTTGACATGGTCATTCATCTCGGGGATTATTACAACGATGCGGGTTTACTGGAGAACGAGGGTCATCGGCTGATCAAGGTGCCGGGAACCTGGGATCCCCATTATTACGATCCCAATGTCCCCAACCGCCGATTCATCGAAGTGGCCGGATGGAAGATATTTCTGACCCATACGCCCGAATCCCATTACAATGATCTGCCCGACGATCTCAAACCGGAAACGATCATACACCGCGGTCAGGCGGACCTTTTTTTATTCGGCCACACGCACCGGGCTGAAATCAAGCGACGCAACGGCGTTATCATGATCAATCCCGGCCATATGAGCTGCGACGAACACCGGGGGTGTCCTTTGACCTTTGCGCTGCTCGACATCGATGCAGAAAGCGTCTCGGTGAGCCTCCGGCAACTGTTCAACGATGAGTCCTTTCTGGTTAAAAAATATGATAAGCCGTTCCTTAAGCCCGCTGAAAGCTTGGGCAAGACGCTGAAACGGGCTTCTTTGTCTTGACAGAACGAGGGATTATTGTTTAGCGTGAAAAAAACAAGGAGATTGATGATGAATCCGGAAGTGTTTCGCGAATATGACGTCAGAGGGGTGGTGGATCGGGATCTGAGTCCCGATTTTGCCCGGGAACTGGGCCGGGCGATCGGCGCCTACGCCTTGCGACATCAGGTCAGGACCATGACCGTCGGCAGGGACTGCCGCCTGAGTTCGGAGGCCTATCTCAACGCCATTGCAGAAGGGATTCGCGCAACCGGCATCGACGTCATCGACATTGGACTTTGCGCGACGGCCATACTTTATTATTCCATCCGTCACCTGAAAACCGACGGGGGCGTCATGGTCACCGGAAGCCATAATCCCCCGGAATTCAACGGCTTCAAGATATGCATCGGTCCCGACACGATTTACGGCGAACAAATCCAGGAACTGCGCAAAATAATGGAGAAGGCCCGGTATCCAGCGGGAAACGGAGCCCTCAGCCGCCGGGACCTTACACGGTCTTACCAGGATTGCCTGGTCAAAAACGTGAAGGTCCGGCCGGGGTTAAAGATCGTGGTCGATGCCGGCAACGGCGTGGGCGGTCTGTTTGCCCTGCCCATTTTCAAACGCCTGGGCTGCGAAATCACGGATATCTACTGTGAACCGGACGGCCGCTTTCCCCATCACTTTCCGGACCCCACCATCCCGGAAAATCTCAAGGACCTCATCGCTCTGGTCAAGGAAATGAAAGCGGACGTCGGCATCGCCTACGATGGCGACGCGGACCGGATAGGAGCGGTCACGGATGAGGGAAATATCCTCTGGGGAGACGAACTCCTGCTGTTGTTTTCCAGATTCATCCTTAAGGAAAACCCCGGCGCCGCCATCATCGGCGAGGTCAAATGTTCGCAGAAACTCTATGATGATATCGCCGCCCACGGTGGCCGGCCGATTATGTGGAAGGCGGGCCACTCCCTGATCAAGGGAAAGATGAAGGAGGAGAAGGCCCTGCTGGCGGGTGAAATGAGCGGCCATCTGTTTTTTGCCGATCGTTACTTCGGCTATGACGACGCCATTTATGCATCCATCCGATTGCTGGAAATCCTGTCTTTAACCGGTCAAAAGATCAGCGATCTCATGGCAGATGTTCCCATAACATACAGCACGCCGGAAATCCGCGTGGGCTGTCCCGATCAAGTCAAATTTCAGGTGGTGGAAGACGCAAAAACGCACTTCCGCAAGGACTACAAGATTATTGACATTGACGGGGTCCGGATTCCGTTTGCGGATGGATGGGGCCTGATCCGTGCGTCCAACACGCAACCCGTGCTCGTGCTGCGTTTCGAGGCGACAACGGAAGAACGCCTCCAGACGATCCGACAGATGGTCGAAGAGGCGCTGGAAAAGATCATGCAGCGTTATTTAAGCTAAAAGGTTATCGCGCGTGAAACCTGAAACCATCCGCAAGATCGATATCGGCGTCGGCAAGATTGCCTGCTTCGTCCTGACCTGTTTTCGTCTGATCTTGGACAAAATCAGCGCTACACGCCCGTCGCCTGGCCCTGTGAGAAAAATTCTCTTCATCAAGCTCATCGAGCAGGGCGCCACGGTCCTGGCCTACAGCGCCATGCTGCGGGCCATCGACAGGGTGGGCAGGCAGAATGTTTATTTTTGCGTCTTTGAGGAAAATAGGGACATTCTTGATATCATTGATGTCCTGCCGCAGGAAAATATATTTGTGATTCGCAATAGGCAGTTTTTCATCTTTCTGCTGGACATTCTGCGGAGCCTCTACCGGATCCGGCGGATCGGCATCGACGCCGCGGTGGACATGGAATTCTTCGCCCGCGCATCCGCCATCCTGTCTTATCTGACCGGCGCCTCCCGGCGTGTGGGCCTGCACCGCTTCACGAGTGAGGTGCCCTACCGCGGCGACCTCATGACGCATCGCGTCCATTACAATCCCTATCTGCATACCGCGAAGGCCTATCACTTGCTCGCGGTGGCCCTCGACGCATCGCCGGAAGATCTGCCGCTCGTCAAGCTGCCGGTGGACGGGTTTGAAGAAACGGCGCCGACGTTTGTTCCCGGCCAGGAAGAAACCGCCAGGGTGAGGGGGATTCTGGCACAGGCCTTTCCGCAGCCCGTCGAAGGACCGATCGTCCTGCTGAATCCCAACGCCAGCGACATGCTGCCCTTGCGGAAATGGGACACGCAGAATTTTATCCGACTGGGCCAGGTAATCCTGAAAAAACATCCGGAATCCGTCCTGATCTTCACGGGCGCTCCTTCCGAACAGGAATCCGCGGAAAGGGTCTGCCGGGAAATCGGTTCGGACCGGGCCGTCTGTCTGGCCGGAAAAACGACATTGAGAGAACTGCTGGTGCTCTATACGCTGGCCGATGTCCTGGTCACCAATGACAGCGGACCGGGTCATTTCGCCTCCATGACGGACATCCACAGCATCGTCCTGTACGGCCCGGAAACGCCGGCGCTATTCGGCGCCATCGGCGGCCGCTCCCATATTATCCATACGGGACTTGCCTGCAGCCCCTGCGTCAACGCCTTCAACCACCGCTTTTCCCCTTGCCGGAACAACGTCTGCATGCAATCCATTTCGGTGAATCAGGTTTATGAAGCGGTGCGGCACTGTCTGCCGACACGGGATGATGATATCTGAGACGGTCATCGATTCGCGCAATATCCACAAGGTTACACTGGAAACTCTTCATACTTATCGTAGAAGGCTCCACGCAAATATCCCGTTATTATAGGGTAATAATGTTTATTTCCTTTTCTCAGCCATGATCAGCAGAACTGTTGAAAGATTCCGAGGCATGATTTTGGCGTCGAGCCAGACCAGGCCGGCGTAGAGGCGGTTGCCCCATTTGAAAAAAGGTGCAAGTCTATCCAGCCCATGGCTTTCTTTACCCGCAATGGCATTCTGTGATTTGAATTTCCCGGACAGATGAACTGCTCCGATGGTTGCCATCATAGTCAATTTTTCAAGTGGTCCCAGAACCTTTCTCACCACAATCGGCATTAATCCGGAACATTCCAGAAGATTTGATATTTCATGAAGCTCGTACCGACGAAAATGGTGAACGAACCGGTCATCCAGCGTGAAATAAAAATGGCGATGGGGAAAGGTGATGATGAAACGGCCAGATGGCTTCAAAACGGCCGCCATTTCCTGCAAAGCCCCGTGATCGTCCGGTAGGTGCTCTATAACCTCCGAGGCGATCACATGAGAGAATGACATCCGTCTAAATGGAAGGTTCATGGCATCGGCAACGACATACCACCCTTTACGCTGATTTTGTCTCAGCATGCGAACCGCTGAAAAGGACAGATCCGTATAGACGATGCGATCGGTGATGGTCATCATCGGTGATATGCCGCTCCCCACTTCCAGTGTCAGGCTCATATCATCGCTGCTTAACGTTTTTTCAATGGCCCGTTTTCTCAGACGATAACTGTAAAGATCATTCTTCAAAAAAAGATAGTACTGGTTATCGAATAAATCCTGAAAACTGTTGAGGTGAGAAGACGTCATGAGATTTCAGGAAACAAAGAGGATCGAATCAGTTTCATCCGCGATAAACGAAACAGAGTGGCGGTTTGAATGCATCCGAAACCATAGGTCATGCTGCGCCGAAAGTTGATCGATGACGCATCGGCAAAGTATATTGTCGGACAACTGACCTCGGCAATGGTATAACCGAACCAGACGATCTGGGCCAGCATCTGATTGTCGAAAACGAAATCATCGGAATTGGCCGCCATCGGCAATTTCTCCAGCAGTTCTCTGGAAAAAGCCCGGTATCCCGTATGATATTCGGATAGTTTCGCGCCTAACAGCACGTTCTCCACGAGTGTGATAAAACGATTGGCTACATATTTCCACAGGGGCATTCCTGCCCTGACGGCATAGCCCCCCAGAATGCGTGAACCCAGAACACAATGGTAAAGTCCGTTTCCGATCATGGAGGCCATGGCGGGAATCAGTTTGGGCGTATATTGATAATCAGGATGAACCATTATTATGATATCACCGCCGGCTTCAAGGGCAAGCTGATAACAGGTCTTCTGATTGCCTCCATAGCCCAAGTTCTTCTCGTGAACGTGGACTTTGGTCCGAGGAAGGCTAGCGGCAATCCTGGCCGTATCATCGCAACTGGCATCATCGACAAGAATGACCAGATCGACAACCCCCTGCGCCATGACCTCATCGTAGGTCATTTTCAGGGTCTGCGCCGCATTGTAGGCGGGCATGACGACGATGATTTTTTTTTCTTTCAACATGTTCGCACTTATAGCATCCAGACTGCCACTTTGCTAATCAAAATTCAGCAGACATATGGCATGCTGCATTAAGCGTTTTTAATTATTGGAAGATTTGGCAATTTTACGATATTTTAACAACAGGCGATATTTTGTAAATAAAATATCAGTTATTCATTTAAAAATATTCCCGTGAAAAAGGAATTCATCATTAAGAACGGCGAAACGGTTTGGAGAAATCATTTTCTTAGTTATTTTTCTGCATGTCGCGACTGATCTTCAACGCTTTCCGGGCTTCCATGCTTTTTGGATTCAGTCCCAACGCTTTTTCAAAATGTTCAATGGCATCTGAAATCTTTCCCATTCTGAACAACGCAACACCCAGGTTGAAACGAGCATCCATGAAATCCGGCATGATGGTCAAGGCTTTATGAAACTGAACGAGGGCCTCATCAGGCCTGTTCGTCACAAGATTCAATACACCGAGATTATAATAGGCGTCTGCCAATCTGTCATTGATGGCAATGGCTTTCTGATAGTACATATCAGCCTCCCGGTATTGACCCAGTTTCAGATATTCATTGCCCGCGTTACTGTACGCTCTGGCATATTTCGGATTCAATTTTATCGACATCTGATAATAGTGCAATGCCTTCTGAGGGTTTCCTTTTCCGGCTTCTTCCGAGCCCAGTATATTATAAGCCATGTAATTCTCCGGATTCATCTTAAGGGCTTCTTCAAAAAGAGTAGCCGTGTTTTTCCATATTCCTATTTGAATGTATGTTGAAACAGTAAAAATGATGATGAATATGATGAATATGGAAAAGGTATATATTCTTGAATGGCGCCATTTTAATATTGCTTGTGGAATATGCCATGCTATGATGATAAAAAGACCAATCAAGGGAACATAGGCATAACGATCGGCCATGGACTGGAGACCAACCTGAACCAGGCCGATGACAGGAACCAAAGTGCCCAGATACCAAAACCAGCCTACAACGAGATATGGATATTTTCTAATATATTTGCTGACGAGGAGGGTCACGACAATCAAAAAAAGTGCCGCCGAAGACGCTTGCCATGCGAGCATCGTGCTATGAGGGTAGAATACGGCCAGATCTGTCGGCCAGAATAATTTTTTTATATACCATACATAAGAGACAACGGCGTTCATCATGCGGTTAGAGAATGACACCGACTCCAGACTGGAAAAGGCATTTAAAGTTTGCTGAGCATATAAAGTCAGACCGATAAACACCACGGCTATGATGAACAGAGGAATCTTTTCCAGAATCAGGACAGACAGCTTCTCCTTCTGAACTAAAACGGAAGGAACCGGTTGCCCTTCCTGTTGACGGATGTTTGTGCGGTCCAACGGCCAGTAATCCATTAATAGCAGAACAAACGGCAATGTCACCAGCATCGCCTTTGACATCAACCCCAAAACAAAAAATATCAACACCGTCCAATATCGCTTCCAAACGGGAGACCTCACATACCAGACATAACAGATCATCGTCAGAAACCAGAAAAATGTGCTTAAAACATTCTTCCGCTCCGCGATCCACGCAACGGATTCAACATTAATCGGATGAATCGCAAACAGCGCTGCAACAAAGGCACTGCGCCATATCGCTCCGGTCATCATTCTCAAAAGCAAAAAAAGCAATATCGTATTGAAGATATGAATGATGACATTCGTCCAGTGATGCCCACCAGCATTGTACCCAAACAACTGCCAGTCCAGCATGTGAGACAGCATCGTCACGGGATGCCAGTTGCCGGTGTGTACATCTTTTAACGCGCCGGCGATGCTCTTTAAACTTATATCCGATTGGGTCAGATAATTCTTTGTAATATAAAGCTGATCGTCGTAATTGATGAATTCGTGATCCTGCACTTGCCAGTAGGTGGCAAGGGTAAGAATTGCCAAAACCAATATAATTAAGGATACCCGGTGTTCCCGCTTCAATTTGCAATCCGCAGACATTGGCAACATAGAATCCTGTTTAGGAAATAATTACTTCGAAATTGTTCTGACCGTTTCCATCTGCCAAGCCAAAACCGACCTGCCCCCGGAAAACATGTAAGGGGTTCCGTACAAATTCTCCGGTCCAGTCGGCTCTCCATTGCATCATGGAACTTTCGGAAACACAGGGGATTGCATCAGTCCCATCCGGCACAGACGAAACAGAACCGCCGTCTGAACGCAGCCCAATCCATAGGTCGTACTGCGGATAAAGTTGATGATAATGTCGCCGCCCGCCTCAAGGGCAAGGCGGTAACAGGTTTTTTGATTGGCTCCACAGCCCTGGTTACGGTCATGGGTGGACACTTTCGTCTGCGGAAAATCTGACGCAACTACAGCCATATCATCACTGCCGGTATCATCGACCAGTATGACCAGATCCACGATGCCCTGATCCATGACATCTTCATAGGTTTTTTCAGGGTTTTTTTCAGGGTTTTTGCCGCGTCGTATGCGGACATGACTACAATGACTTTCTTGTCTTTAAGCACAGCCGGTAATCGTATGGCGCCTCTGAGGCATGATCAGCATTTTCGGGACCAAGGAGCGACCCGTACGGACACCGCTTTATTTTCTGCAATCAGCGGAAAACTACCCTTTAAGATCGGGGAAAGTCAAGAACAAAAGAATGCAATTTCAGAAAATGATATGCAATTTCATAGTGATTCGCATGTGCAGGGAACGTAATGTCGGACATGATTGATCAACAGGATCAGCCGTAGCGTATCAAAGGAATTGAAGAATATCGGATGGAGTGAAAAAAGAAGAGGGGGGACGAGCGCCCCCCTCTTCTTTTCAGTCAGGTGATTCGAGAGCGAAAGTGCCTATTACTCCCGCTCTCAAGGCACATTTTATTATTGGACCGTTATATTATTGGTTGCCACGCTTAGTGCATCGATTGTATAGTTAGAGCCGGCAACCAACCCCCGACCACCTGCAGTTTCAGTAACGGTTACAGCGCCACCGGCTACAACTGTGACTGTATTTCCCGTAGTTGGCCTCATCTGCGTATAAACCGCTCCTGGGGCAGGACCGACAGCGGCATCTGCAGGGGCTACTGCACCCGGATTGTCAGCCATCCAGGCGGCAACGGCCGTATGCGCATTTTTTCCATCCGCTATCATGCTTGCCGCGTAACCTCTCGCTCTGTACGCCTGGAACTGCGGGATGGCGATGGCCGCCAGGATGCCGATGATTGCGATAACGATCATGAGCTCGATCAGCGTGAAACCTTTCTGTCCTCTTTTTCTACGAAATACTTTCATTATCCTTCTCCTTTTCATTTTATGGTTTTTGTTATTATTTTCTTCTACTGACTCAAGATGTCCTTTGACCACCCCCCCTTCCCTTTTTTTTGAATAAAACCCTTCATTATTGAATTAACCTTTTCTGTTTGACCTTACCATACAGCAATTAACATGCCTTGACACATAAAAAAGCAGATCACATTCATCACATGGGAAAAACATCTTGGTTACAGCCAATTAAGATAATTATGCGCCCTTATCACACCTTCGTGTGGATGAGTAGGATCTCCCCTGATTTGGTCATTTTCACCAAACGATCCGTGAATTTCACCTGTTTCTCAATCCCGCCATTCCGGCAAATGAGTAAGCAGTCCCCGGCAAACGACCCCTCAATATCGTGTATTTTCCTTGACAACTTGACCAACAAGTCGTATAAAAATTGCCGGAAAACAGGAAAAGAGGAACATGGACCTATGCAAACCTTGACGGTCGGAGAATTCAAGGCCAATTTTTCAGAAGTCCTGAGAAACGTCCAGAACGGTCAGGAAGTTGTCATCAGCTATGGCAAGAAAAAGGAAAAAATAGCGGTCCTTATGCCCTACGATCACGTGAAACCGAAAGTGGACAGGCCCCTGGGTCTTCTCCAGGGCAAGGCTGGTTTCAATATCCGGGATGGGTTCAAGATGACGACGGACGAGGAGTTTCTGCTTTCATGAATTACCTGCTCGATACCCACACCTTTTTATGGTCCGTTTTCGATCCCGACCAGATCAGCGCAAAAGCGAGGGGTGTTATCAGGAATTCCGACAACATTATTTATGTCAGCATCGTCACATTCTGGGAAATATCTTTAAAGTACGCGATCGGCAAACTTGAACTGACGCAACTGCTTCCGGATGAGTTCCCCGGAATTGCCCGACAGATGAACCTGAGCATCATGAATTTGAGTGAACAGGAGTCGGCGACATTCTACAAGCTGCCGCAGATGGAACATAAGGATCCTTTCGACCGCCTCATTACCTGGCAGGCCATCCATCACCGGATGCCCCTCATCTCAAAGGACTCAAAACTGAAGGGATACCGGCGCGCGGGACTGAAGTTGATCTGGTAAAACTTCCTGTTGAGAGCGGGCCATTTTTTTATTGCAGGGCAGTAAAAAAGCGCGAAGGAAAAAGGCCATGTACGAAGTAACCATCAAGAAAACCTTCTCCGCCGCGCATATCCTCAGGGAAATCGGTGGAAAATGTGAAGACCTGCACGGGCATAACTTTATCGTGGAGGCGACTGTGCGGGGGGAATCCTTGAACGGGGAAGACATCCTGATCGACTTTCGGGATCTGAAAAGATGGATCAATGAGATCATGGAGACGCTTGATCACAAGTATCTCAATGAAATCGAAATTTTCGAGGGCGTGAACCCGTCTTCGGAGCGGATCGCCCGATACATCCATGACCGGCTTGCGGACAAGATCAAATCCACATGTCTGAATGTTGCTCGCGTAACGGTCTGGGAGTCGGAAAATGCGCGCGTTGCCTATTCCAATGAATGACATCCAGAATCAGAAAGATCATAGAAGAATCAATATCACGAAAGTGGGCGTGAAGGGCATCAAGTACCCCATTATCGTCCTGGACCGCGCCAAGGGCACCCAGTCGGTCAACGCCGCCATCAACATGTATGTCAGCCTGCCCCATCATTTCAAGGGGACGCACATGAGCCGGTTTGTGGAGATCCTCAATGAATTCAGGGGACAGATCAATATCAAGACCTTTCACACGATCCTCGAAAAAGTCCGCGAGAAGCTCCGCGCCGAATCCGCCCACATGGAAATCGAATTTCCCTATTTCATTGAAAAGGAGGCCCCCGTCTCCAGAGCAAAAAGCCTGATGGAGTACCGCTGCTCCTTCTGCGGGCACAATGACGGCAAGAAAAGCGATTTTCTGGTCGGGGTGGTCGTTCCCGTAACCACGGTCTGCCCCTGTTCACGGGAAATCAGCGATATGGGGGCGCACAATCAGCGCAGCATGGTTTCAGTGAAGGTCCGCTTCCGGAAATTCTTCTGGATTGAAGACGTCATCCGGATCATCGAAAATTCCGCCAGCGGCGAGGTTTATTCGCTGCTCAAGCGGCCGGATGAAAAATTCGTCACCGAAAAAGGATACGAAAACCCGATGTTCGTCGAGGACGTGGTGCGCAACGTAGCCCAGCAGTTGAATCGCCACGACAATTTCACCTGGTACAGCGTGGAGGCGGAGAACTTTGAAAGCATCCACAATCACAGCGCTTACGCCTATGTGGAGAAAGAATGAACCAGAAATCGTTTTTTAATCTCTACAATCAGGGTTTTATTCGCACGGCGCTCTGCATCCCCGACGTGCGCGTGGCGGATGTCTCCTTCAACGTCGCAGAGACGATCAAACTGGCCCGGCAGGCCGCCGCGGGCGACGCCATTTTCGCCCTCTTCCCGGAACTGGGCGTATCGGCCTATTCCAATGAGGATCTCTTTCATCAGGACGCGCTGCTGAACAGCGTTCGGGATGCACTGCAACGCATTATCGCAGAAACCCGCGATCTGAATATGATCCTGGTCGTGGGCGCGCCCCTGCAGGTGGACGCCTCCCTTTTCAATTGCGGCGTTGTCCTGTACCAGGGCCAGATTCTCGGTATTGCCGTCAAATCCTACCTTCCGAATTATCGGGAATACTATGAAGGCCGCCAGTTCAGACCCGCCGAAGAGCTCCTTGCGGAAACGATCACGCTCTGCGGACAGGAGCATATTCCCATCGGCGCGGACCTCTTTTTTGAGGTATTGAATATTCCGAATTTCCGGTTTTTTATTGAAATCTGCGAAGATGTCTGGGTCCCCGTCCCGCCTTCGAGCTTTGCCGCCATGGCCGGGGCAACCGTAATCGCCAACCTCTCGGCCTCCAACGTCACAATCGGCAAGTCCGAATACCGCCGCAGTCTGGCCGAGAATCAGTCCGCCCGTTGCATCGCGGCCTATCTGTACGCCGCGGCCGGCCCCGGCGAATCCACCACGGATCTGGCCTGGGACGGCCATGCCATGATCTGCGAAAACGGCAATCTCCTTGCCGAATCAGCGCGGTTCGCCCAGACGCCGCAGGTGATTTACGCCGACGTGGATCTGGACCGTCTCACCCAGGATCGCATGCGCATGACGAGTTTCGGCCAGAATGCCCGCACGCACAGAAAACGAATCATGGATTTCCGCCGCGTGTCTTTCCCGGTGGAGCCGATCGAGAAGCGCCTCCTGCTCAACCGTGAATATCCGCGTTTTCCCTACATCCCCGCGGACCCGGCCAAACGGGATCAACGGTGTTACGAGGTCTATAACATCCAGGTACAGGGACTGGCCAAGCGACTCCAGGCGTCCGGCGCCGACAACGTGGTAATCGGCGTCTCGGGAGGGCTCGATTCCACGCATGCCCTCATGGTCGCGGCGCGGACCATGGATCTGCTGAATCGTCCGAGATCCCAGGTGCTGGCCTATACCATGCCCGGTTTTGCCACCACCGACAAGACCTATCAGAACGCCCTGCGGCTCATGCGGGCGATCGGGGTGGAAGCCAACGAGATCGATATCAGACCAAGCTGCCTGCTGATGCTCAAAGACATCGGCCATCCGTACGCGAACGGCAAGGAAGTTTATGATATTACTTTCGAAAATATCCAGGCAGGCGAGCGGACCTCGCATCTTTTCCGCCTGGCCAACATGAGAAATGCGCTGGTCGTCGGCACCGGCGATCTCAGCGAGCTGGCTCTCGGGTGGTGCACGTATGGCGTGGGGGACCACATGTCCCACTACAATGTCAACGCCAGCGTCCCCAAGACCCTGATCCAGCACGTGATTCGCTGGGTCGCGCAATCCGTCATTTTCTCAGGAGAGATATCGGAGGTTCTGCTTGACATTCTGGGCACGGAAATCAGCCCGGAACTGATCCCGGGCCAGGAAGGCCAACAACCCCGGCAGAAGACCGAATCCGTCGTCGGCCCCTATGAGCTTCAGGATTTCAATAATTTTTGCATCACGCGCTACGGTTATCTGCCCACAAAAGTCGCCTTTCTGGCTTACTGCTGCTGGCGGGATAAAACGCTGGGTTTCTGGCCTGACGTCCCGGAGCACAAGCGAAATGAATACGGAATCGGCACAATCAAACACTGGCTCAATGTGTATCTCTATCGTTTTTTCAAGACCAGCCAGTTCAAACGATCCTGCGTCCCCAATGGCCCGAAGGTGGGCTCCGGGGGATCGCTCTCGCCGCGTGGCGATTACCGGGCACCCAGCGACAGCGAAGCCGCCGTCTGGCTGGATAACGCCCGCCTTATCCCTGATGGAGAATAAAGGAATATGGGGTCATGACGCAGTCGAGTCCCCATATTTCTGCGGAGTTTTTTACGCAGCCGTCGATTGCGGCTCATTTTTCAACTTTTTTGGAGTTCATCAACACATGAAACGGCAGCAATACAAGGATTTCGACGCGACACAGCTCTTCTGCCCGACCTGCCGGCAGGCGGTTCCGGTGCGCAAGCGACTTCTGCTTGTTTTAACCAACGGCGAAAAATACGATTATTCCTGCGTGTTCTGCGGAGCCTCCGTGGGGGACAAGATGGTGTCCAACCGGGACAATCAACCTCTGATCATTCGATAAGCGTTCGCCTATCAATGCCGGATATTCCCGACTCGGGAAAGCGGACTGACCGGCTCCGGCACCCAGGATTACAACATGGGGCTTACCCATCTGTATTTGTTTAATCTCTTGTTCTACTGAAGCCCGCCTGCCTTTTGGCACATAACGAAAAATCAACTGTGAGCGAAGCGATCGGCTGGATTGACCTTGTTACCCATTAATTTTCAGGTTCATCAGGCAACTGGGCGCCATGCCATCCCGCCACTATCCATACATCATTATCTTTAACCTTATAGAAAAAACGATAGGGATTTACAATAACTTCACGAAAAGGAAGTTCTGGAAACTCCGGCAACGGTCTTCCTGACTCAGGAAATTTCATGAGTCGGGAAAGATATTTCTCTGCTTTTTGGCGAAAAGCTACAGCAGCAGAAGGCTTGTCTCTGTGAATATAGGCCATAGCTTCAAGGAACTGGCGGCGGCCTGTGGGCGTAAATAATATTCTCAAGGTTTTGCAGCCTCAAGATAAAGGTCAGTTTCTTTCAGTACGTCGTTGAGTTCATGACCAGTTCCTGCCGCTATTTCTTTCTCGCCTCGGGCTAGCAAGTGTAAAATATCCATTTCACGCTGTGCGTTTGTATAGACTTCCATGCTGACCATGACAGCGGCCGCTCTTCCACGCTGTGTAATAAAAACAGGTTCTCTTGAAGATGAAACACTCTTCACCACGTCGCTGGCGTTTTGTCTAAGATCGGAAATGGGAATAATTTTCGGTACGCTTGGCATTGGTTGTACCTCCTATTGTATCGATGATTGTACTACCATTGGATGCTTTAGTCAAGTATCTGCTGCGATATTTATCTGCTGCGATATTTTTCCTATCTTCTGTGGGCAACGGCGGAGCTAAGGAGCTAAGCTGTAGCTTAGCTCCTTAGCTCCCCTAAATAACCACAAAAAAAGCCGGAGCAAAACGCCCCGGCTTTTCTAATCCGTTCTTTTAGTCTTGCTTATCTGCCGATGACATAGCGATAAGGATCGATCACATTTCGCAGGATATTGAGCTCTTCTGCCGTCGGCGGCTTGTTTTCCACGATCTTGTCGGCCTTCAGCAGTTCAAAACCGCAATTGTCCTGGATATCCTTCACGGAATAGCCGGGATTGACGGCGATGATTCTCATGCGTTTGGATCCTTCCTCGAAATCCATCACCGCCATGTTGGTGATGATCCTGTATGGACCCGCACCGAGCGGCAGACCGGATTTGGCACGGGAGTCGCCACCTGTGAGCCAGCCGGGCGTTGTGATATAGTTGATCTTTTCGGCAAAGCGCTTGGGATCCTGGGGCGTCATAACCATCATGCGCCAGCAGAACGAGGCGAAGTCATTGGCGCCGCCGCTTCCGGGGAAACGGACCTTGGGTTTCTGATGGTCCGCACCGATCCGCGTCGAATTCAAATTGCCGTACATATCAATCTGGGCGCCGCCCAGGAAGGTATAATCTATCATCCCTCTGCAGGCGGTTTCCATGATCTCGCACATGCCGCTGGCCATGACGGCCTTCCAGGTTGTCCGGGAATCCCCGACGGAAATCGGCATTTCCGGAATGAGCGGAGCGGCGCCGCCGGCTTCAAACAAAATCACCAGATTGGGGGAACCCGTTTTTTGCGCAAGCATTGCTGCGGCGCAGGGCGCCCCGGTCCCAACCCCCACGGAGGCTCCGTCTTCCAGCTCTCTCGCAGCGGTACAAATCATCAATTCCATTGTATTATAATCAGCCATTGTATGTGTCTCCTCCTTTCTAAGACCTCGCGCCGATAAACATCCATTCCTTCTGTCTGAGCATCTGCAGTTTGCGTAAGCCACCGTTCTTCTCGATGTATTCAAAATGATCTTTGCAACTGTAAATGTTCTTATCCAGGAATTTCTTGAATTCATCGGGATCCTGTTCGACCTTCATCCATTCCCGCAGGTGTTCCTCATCTGAGAAATACTCGCCCAGCATGTTTCCGGGATAGCTTCCGTAGGGCATTTCACAGACCGCATCGACAAGCCAGTAAGGAATCACGGTGTAGCTCGGGTCTCTACGGATTTCGTCATTGGGGATCAGCCGTTCGCATGTGATAATGAGGCGCTTGGAGGCTCTTGCCACATCGAAGTCGGAGACGGTAATCCCTCTCACGCGGCAGTTCCCGTAAATGTCGGCTTCATGCACATGAATGGCGGAAACGTCCGGGAAAATCGCCGGCATCGCAGCGTATTTGGTCCCCGTGAAGGGGCACTGGATGATTTTGGCGCCGCTGTACTTGAACGTATCCGTCCCCATGATGTTTCTGGACGGATAAAAAGAAACACCCGCGGCGGCCGCCTTGAAACGCACCGACAGCGAATAATTTGTCCACTCGCTGACATCGACCTTGCCGCTTTCCATGTACTTTCTGGCATTGGCCGAAAGGCCGCGCGCTTCCAGACCAACGATATACGCGACGTCCAGTTTGTTGAACACTTCCCCGGCACACAGGATCTGAAAATCATGGGTCGATGTGTGACCCGCAAACCCCATGTTCTTCCTGCCCTGTCTGACAATTTCATGCGCGACGGCGGCGGGGATCCTGTTGGCGCCGAATCCGCCCAAGGTCAGATAATCGCCGTCTTTGACAAATTTTTCGACCGCTTCCTTGACGGTCATGACCTTGCTTTCCAGCTTGCGATTCTTCTGCCGGAAAAAAGCTCTGGCCTTGTCCGCATCCGGATCTGTAAAAATCTTGCCAATTCCCTGATCTAAAACGTCCACTGAATGCTACCTCCTTCTCTTAGTTTTAACTGTCACGGCCTGAAGACCGTTGTCGTCGATGCTGTATTGCCGGGTAAACGGGTCAGCCTGAAAAGTTCATCCGGCGTCTGCCGCAAAAAATCGTGTCCTGATAGCACGAGATACAGGATGCGTCAATCAATATCGGTAAAAAACACACCTCATTTGCTTTGCTTTTCCGTCATGGCCCTTCTCAACTTGTCTCCCAGAACACCCAGGCCGGACCCCGCAGTGTCCTTATTCGAATCATCCCGGAACACAAGGGTTGTCTCCCTGACCGGCGCTGTCCCTTCCAGATAATCGCCTAAAATGCCTCGGCTATGGATGTCTTCATGGCAATAGACACAGAGATTTTCCCAGTTGCTGCCGTCGGGCGGATTATTCAGATGATTGCCATCCTTGTGGTGTATCGTGAGCAGTTGACGGTTGAGTGCATCAAAGTCCCTGCTGCACCGTGCGCATACGAGGCCGTGTATGGCCAGCGATCGGTCCCGGTAATCCTCGCCGGGCGGTTTTTGTGCAGCTTTCTTGAGTCCCCTGACGATATCTTCGGTGGTTTTCCCTGTTGCTGCACCGCTTTTGCTGACGCTGGCGGAAACCTTTCCCCATTTGCTGCCGAAGCTGACTTTCGCCAAGATCAATTCCTCCATGATACCTTTTAAAATGGCTTCGCCGCTTGCGAGCCATTTATCACCGGTTACGCAAAACTCTCTCCCTATTCATCACCCCGCGCCGCGATCGATGTCTTCCTGAGTATCCGCGCCTCTGGGAACGAAAATCCATAGAAGCACATAAAGAACAAGCCCGATTCCGTAAAACAGAAAAAGAAAGGCAAATAAAAACCGCCAGCACCAGGCGGGGACCGGGCTGTGTTCGCCCAGACCGCCGCAAACCCCACCGACCCACTTGTCATCTTGAGATTTTTTCAGTCTATGCAACCAGTTTTTTTCCTGCATGGATTCGCCTCATCCGGATTGTAATGATAGAGTTTTGCATAACCGATGAAAAATGGTTCGCTAGCGGCGAATCAAAGATTTTGAGCCGCGGCGAAGCCATTTTTCAAAAATCTCAATGTTTTCAGCGTAGCGTCTGTACCCTTATGCGTCAAGCATGAAAAACATTGATCAGCGCTTTTCCCCACCCTGGATTTCGTCATGTAACCGTCCCGCCTGCAGCAGGAAGGCTTCCAGCTTGGCGGTGATGATCTGGGGAAAGCGGTTTCCGTCGCTTTCAATGGCCAGGAAAGGCAGATCCTGTATCTTCTTTGAAAGTTTCAACAGTTTTCGACTCCTGCCTCCTGCGTTCATCTTGCCTTCCACGTTCATCTCCCGGGCCAGAATAGATTCGGCCAGGCGGTTGGGCATGCAACCGAAGGGGCCAATGGCGATCGCCCCGCAGCAATGATCGACGACTTCATGCAAAACGGCGCCGACGGTCAAAATCGCCTCGCCCGCGAGCTCGGGATTGATCAGGTGGCGCGTGTGCTTCATGATGTGATCGACCTCTTCCAGCCTGTTGCTGCAGAGTTTCGATTTCGACAGGGCCTCTCGAAAGAGCTTTTCGCGCCGTTTCATGTACCGGTTCCGTAAAAATAACGAAACCCGGTCCATGGCGGTGACATGGCCTTTCGCCACGCCTTCCTTGACGCACCAGTCCGTATAGTAGATCCATTCCAGTATGGTGGAGACTTTGGAGGCAAAGCCGCGCCGGGCGAGTTCCTCCACAAGGTACTGCCTTGAGATCCCGTCATGTCGGACGAAAATCTCTCCCGCCAGAAGAACAACCGGCGTATCGGCGAGATCCCGCTTGACATCAATGGCGCCCAACCTATTTGCGATTTCTTCGAGCGCCATGGTTATATCCTTCAGTCCCTGCATCGTTTGCAGAATATGCAGCGCCGCCTGCCACTCTTTCTCTAACGCCGTCATGGCCTCGGCAGACGAGACGGCATTGGTGATGAGGGTGGAGTAGATCTCTTCAAAGAGGGAAGCGACGATCGCGCCGTTCCACAGGGTCAAAGACAGGCGCTGGCCTCCGAAGCCGCTGTAGCTGTCTTCGGCCGTCAGAGACAGCAGGGCGGCGTCCGGGATTTGCAGCCGATTGATCATATCGCCCAGAAAAATGGAATACTGTCCATAGCGGCACGGACCGGATGCGGTCGGCATGAAATAGATGAGCCTTTCATCTCTGTCGCGACGATCATGAACGTATTTCAGGAAACTGCCAGTGGTGATAATCAGGGGCAGACATTCCTTGCAGGAGGAGTGGCCCCGCCCCAGCTTCAGGACCTCGTCATTGGCCGGCAATAGCGAGGTGGTGCGGATTCCCAGGTTGCGGAAGCAAGCCGCCGCTGCCTCCGACAGGAAACGGCCCATGGAAGGAATGATAACGTGAACCTTCGGGTCGGACAGGGACAACTCGGCGCCTGACGAATCGATGTAAACGCCATGGCCATTCGTGACCCGGATCCGGGCGGATGTGAACGGTTTTGGGGAATGGTCGATCTTTTTTTCCTTTTCCAGTTCCCGGTAACGTTTTATGATGTCGATGAAGGCCTCGATCCGCGTCTCCAGGCCCGCATCGGCCACGTGGTTGTCGAGCTCCAGTGTCAAAGACGGCTTCTTGCCCATCATCTCCCGGAAATAACCGATGAGAAAGGAGTCGGGCCCGCAGGAAAAGTTCGTGATATAGCAGCCGAAGAGTTGCGGATGCTTTCTGACCTGTTCCGCAGCGCTCAGTATTCGCTGGCCGGCGGACCAGTACATGTTATCTTTGGTGATTTTTTCCGCCGGCGGCAGGGCGCTCAGGGGGATGACGCGGATGCCGCGGGAAGCCAACTTGTTCGGAATACCCTTGTGGGCCTCGGAGACAAGGGCGTTGTAAGAACGGCCAAAGATCACGACGGCAAAGGCTTCCGGATCGTATTCAACCTCTATTAAAGCCTGTATTCCGACATCCCCCAGTTCCTCGAATATCTTTCCCTGAGCGTCAAGGGCTTCCTGGTATGCCGGAACTGCTTTGCGCCTGTTGACGCCGAGTTTGCCTGCCATGTCGATCAAGCTTTTTTCTGCCGCGGCGTAACCTTGAGAGAAGTCAATAACCGGATTCAGGACACGGTCCCCCGCTTTGAGACGCTTGAACGCTTCGTCGTTCTTGTAGGCGGCCGCCAGATAGTAAGGCTCGCCCTGGGAAAGGGGGCAGGTAACACCCACGGAACCGCCATGTTCCACATAATCTCCCTTGATCTGGGGAAGGAAGAGGTAGTCCGGATTTTTCTTCAGCAGATTTGACAGATAGCCGTGAGCAAGTTCGGCAGGATAGCAGAATTCGGCGCTCTTCAAATCGATTCCCTCCCGCTCCGCAATATCCGGCAGGACGACCTGGAAGCCGAGCTTTTCAAAGAACGTCCGGTAGAGTGGAAAATAGGTGTTGGTAAAAAATGACTTATTGACCCCTATGGTCATAGTGGTGTCGGCCCGAGGTTTCTCGTCCGGCGAAGTCAGCGGGAAGATCATCCGTTCGTAGTGGGCAACATGGTTCAAGGCTTCCGCATCGATCTTGATCTGGGCGCGCAGATTGTACCAGCGGTTGCATGCGCCTCCGAAAGGATAAGTCTTGCCGTTGATCCTGAGCCGCGCAATCTCGCAGCGCCGGTCGCATTTTTCCTTCCCGCCGTCGCAGATGAAAGGCGCGCCATACTCGATTTCCCGCTCCATCAGGTCATTGAGGGAAAAACTCCCCTCCTTCAGCAAGCCCAGACTCTGCCTGTTTTTGACTTCCAGCGCGACGCCGAAAGCGCCGATGAGTCCGGGATCGGGTGGAACGATGATGCGCTTTCCGGTCAGCGTCGCCATGGCCAGAGGCACAGCCCGGTTGTAGCAGACGCCGCCCTGCATAAAGACCTTCTGTCCCATCGCGCGGTTGCCCTTGACGCGGTTGCTGTAGTTCATGCAGATCGAATAGACGAGCCCCGCCACGATGTCTTCCATGGAAATTCCTTCGTGGAAGGCGTTCTTGATGTCGCTGCTGATGAAGGCCGCGCACTGGTCGTTGAAATTGGGGGGGTTGTTCCCTTTCAGGGCGATGGGCGCGATCTCTTCCATGCAGATATTCAGGGTTTCCAGGGCCGCTTCCTCGAGGAAGGAACCCGTTCCGGCGCTGCAGGCCTCGTTCATGGCATAGTCGGACGGCACGCCGTTCGTAATGTGCGTGTATTTGGCGTCCTGCCCGCCGATCTCGAAGATCGTGTCCACGTCCTGGTCAAAATAGACGGCTCCGGTGGCATGGGCAATGATTTCGTTGATGACCCCGTCCGTCATGGCATGGAAGCCGGCGATCTGACGCCCGGAACCCGTGACGCCCAGCCCCACGATGGATACGCGATCGGCTATTTCCCCCAACTGTGTCAACAGACTGCGGTAGCAGGACCTGGACGCACCCACTGGATCGCCATTGGTGCGCAGATAATCGGAAGCAAGGATCAGATCATCATCAATCCTGACCAGAACCGCCTTGGTGGTTGTCGAGCCGACATCAAGGCCCAGGATGCAGCGATCCCCGTCCTTGGCCTTTCCCCTGGGGGCGGTCTTGAAATCCACCATGGCCTCTGCATCTTTGAGCGGCGGCAGGTGGAAAAACGTATTCCGCTCCGGCTTGAACAACAACTGAATATCCGGAATCGGCGCCGTATCGTTGTCCAATGCCCACAGGGCGCATCCCAGCGCCTCGAAATACGGGGCCTCATCGGGAATCGTGACCTGGGAAACCTCCTTCTTGAGGTGATCGATCATCACGGTGTTCAAGGCACAGCCCCCGATGACCATGATATGGTCGCTTGATACCTTCTTGACGAGCTCCAGGATCTTCCCGGCCATCATAAGGCAGAGTCCGGCCGTTACACGTTCCTTGGGAACGCCTTTATTCGTGGCATGCGTACAGTCGCTCTTGCAGAAAACGCTGCAACGTCCCGATACCTTGTAGGGTTCCTCCGACTGCGCCAGACGAACGGCATCCTCCAGCCCGATTCCGATCCGCTTGATCTGCTGGAGGAAAAACTCGCCCGTACCGGAGGCGCATTTATTCCCCGCATGGACAGTAGATATCCGGCCATCCCGGCCCAGGTGGTAGAGCATGAATGTCTCGCCGCCTGCGCTGACGATGGCCTGAACCCGGGCCCCCTTGCCGTTGACATGCAGAAAAGCCTTTTCGACGGCTTCCGGTTCGGGAATGGATGTCAGGTTGACGAGATGCCTGAACTTTCGGCCCGTTACGGCGATTTTTGCATATTCTTTCAGAGGCAGGGTTGCAATCGTGCTTTCGAAGAGCTGCTGGGGGTTGCCGTGATGGACTTTTAAAAACGCATCCTCGATAGACACGCCGCTCTGATGATCCTTTTTCACGGTTACCATCGAGAGCGTCGAAGCCCCGATGCATATCCCCAGGGATTTGATGTAATTCTGCATTATGTTTCCTTAACGCCTTTCCGTCCGAGTGTGAGCCGCCAGATCTCGCTTGCGCAGGCGGATGCTCTGCGGCGTGATCTCCACCAGCTCGTCTTCCGCAATAAATTCGATTGACTGATCCAGGGACAGCAGCCGCGGCGGCCGCAGGGAGACCGTCGCCTCGGCGGTCGAACTCCGGATATTCGTCAGCGCCTTTTCCTTGACAATATTGACATCGAGGTCGCCCGTGCGGTTCCGCTCGCCGATGATCATGCCGCCATAGACCTCGGTTCCAACGTCAATGAATAGAATCCCGCGATCCACCATGGCCAGGCTTGCATAAGCTGTTACCCGGCCGATGCGGTCCGACACCAGGGTGCCGCTGACCCGTTGCGCAATGGCGCCCGCCCAGGGCTCATAGCCTGCAAAGAGAGTATTCATGACCCCGGCACCCTTGGTATCCGTCATAAAATGACTGCGGAAGCCGATCAGACCGCGGGAAGGGATGATAAATTCCAGGTTGACCCGGCCGCTGCCTCGGTTGATCAGATGGGTCATGCGTCCCTTCCGGGCGGCCAACTTCTCTGTCAGGATACCGACAAACGTCTCGGGAACATCAATAAACAGGCACTCCATGGGCTCCATCACCCGGCTGTTTTCCTCCCGGGTGATCGCCTGGGGGCGGGAGACCATGCACTCATACCCTTCCCGGCGCATGGTTTCGATGAGCACCGCCATCTGCAGTTCCCCGCGACCGCAGATTTCAAAGGCATCCGTCCGCTCCAGGAGCCTGAACCGCAGGGCGACGTTCTTCAATGTCTCCTTCTCCAGGCGGTCCCGCAGGTGGCGGGAGGTCAGATATTTTCCCTCCCTGCCGGCAAAGGGGCCGTTGTTCACATAAAAGATCATCGAAACGGTCGGCTCGTCCACCTGAATCCGCGGGAGAGGAACAGGCGCCTCCAGGGCCGAGACGGTGTCGCCGATGCCTACCCCATCGACACCGGCAAAAGCCACGATATCTCCGGCTTCGACACGCTCCACCTGCATCCGCTGAAGCCCGTGGAATGTATATAAAGCAGAAAAGCGGATCCCCGGGGTGTCTTTTCCGTCGCCGCAGAGGGTGTATCCCCGGTTCATCTCCAGGATGCCATTCATCAGTCGGCCGACGGCAAGCTGGCCCACATAGGGGTCATAATCAAGATTGGTCGCCAGGAACTGCGGAACGGCGCCATCGTCGCATTCCGGCCCGGGTATCCTGGTCAGAATCGTTTCAAACAGGGGCCGCAGGTCGCGGGAATCGTCGCCCTGCTTCTCATGGGCCACGCCTGCCTTGGCGTTGGTGAACAGAACGGGAAACTCGATCTGGTCATCGCCGGCGTCAAGATCGATAAACAGATCGTAAACTTCGTTGATCACCTCTTCGATGCGGGCGTCGCTGCGGTCAATCTTGTTGATGACCAGAATAATCGGGAGACTCATGGCCAGAGCCTTCTTTAGGACGAAGCGCGTCTGGGGGAGCGGGCCCTCGCTGGCATCCACCAGCAGGATCGCCCCGTCCACCATGTTGAGGCTCCGTTCCACTTCTCCGCCGAAATCGGCATGACCGGGCGTGTCAACGATATTGATCTTGACATCCCGGTACCGGATGGCCGTATTCTTCGCCGTGATGGTAATGCCCCGCTCTTTTTCCAGGTCCATGGAATCCATGACCCGGTCTTCCACGACCTGATGCGCCCGGAACGTACCGGTCTGCCTGAGCATGGCGTCAACCAGGGTGGTCTTGCCGTGATCGACATGGGAGATAATCGCAATATTTCTGATATTTGTTTTTCGCATCGTCATCCGATAAAGCTCATGAGGGTCCGGTTGAAGCGCTCCGGGTCCTGAATATGGAGGGCGTGGCCGCAGCCGTCAAAGGGAACGACGGACACTTCCGGTGAGCGGACGAGGGCGGCCTGCATGTAGGTGTAATTGTCCTCCCCGTAATAGTTGCTCTCTTTTCCCCAGGCCAGCAGGCAGGGAACGGTGATCTGGGCTAGTTGGGGACGGTAGTCCTGTATCATCAGGGAAATCCAGAGGAAAAGGATCACATGAGGGGCGTTGCGCTTTGCCTCCTCGTAGAGCCAGGCCAGATCATCCTTCCAGGGAAAATAAGGATCGATAAATATGTTCACCCCAGGTTCGACGTGGGACCGGTTGAACAGTCGGGGGATCAGCAGGGCGCTGTACTGTTCCCAGTTCCCGCTCATGATGGACATCAGCAGCAGATTATCCTCGTGCGTGAAATCGCCGAACTTTCCGCTGACGCCCCGCACGCCATAAGCCCAGTCGTCCGCTTTCATGAGCTTGGGCGCCATGTCGATAATCGCGATTTTATGGAGATTTTGGCATTTGAACTGCTTGACGTACTCGAAAATCACATGGCCCCCCAAGGACCAGCCGACCATCGTGACGTCCTGCAGGTCCAGATAGGCGATCAGCTCGCCGATGTCCTTCGCGAGGCGCGGAAGCGTGAGTCCATCCTTCGGCCGGTCCGAATCGCCGTGGCCCCGCAGATCGCAGGCGATCACCCGGTATTCCCGGCTCAGCGCGGGAATCTGTTTCTTATAATGGCGGCGACTGGCCGTGAGTCCATGAATTAGGATGACAGGCTTCCCCTGCCCCCGGTCTTCATAGTACAGCTTCACATGATCTTCAGTAATAAAAAACGGCACTACCCTTTCCTCCGTCTCATGATTGCTTCGTTCTCCATCTCACTGTGGAAATGCAGACCGCATCCGCCCTGCCATATCTTCCATTTCTATGAATCGTGGGTTAGATTGCACAAATTGAGATTTTTCACAACGAATTTTCGATTTGTGACCGTGCGGAAGGGGTAAAGAAGGCTGCCGTTTGGGTGGCAAAGGCAGCGAAATAGTTGACGGGAAAGGCAGCCGCAGGCTGCAGCTCGCGCAGGTAGCCTGGGAAATATGGGGACATGGCTGCAGCCATGAAATATGAGGATATGGGAACATGATGCACTCGTGACCCAATATTTTAATCAGCACCTGTAGCCGCAGGAAATATGGGGACATTACGAAGTAGTGTCCCCATATTTCCTGCATTGAAGTTTCAATCCACGCCCCCGCGCGGGGGGCGACCCTTGCAGACCCGACAAGGGCCATCTTCTCGACCGGTTTCAATCCACGCCCCCGCGCGGGGGGCGACCGAGTCCGCGTTGGCCATGGCGCGTGTCCTACGAACGGCGTTTCAATCCACGCCCCCGCGCGGGGGGCGACCGGAGCTTCGCGGGGCAGCAGTGGTTCCTATCGAGCAGGTTTCAATCCACGCCCCCGCGCGGGGGGCGACGAGTCCGCGAGGCCCTGGGCGTATCGCGGCGAACGTGTTTCAATCCACGCCCCCGCGCGGGGGGCGACGCCAGATGCGTACCGGGCCAGTGCGTTATCTGCAATGTTTCAATCCACGCCCCCGCGCGGGGGGCGACGCCGTGACGGTATGCCAGCATGACACGGATACCATGTTTCAATCCACGCCCCCGCGCGGGGGGCGACGCCATGCCGTCATGATACGATCGCGATACGTCACATGTTTCAATCCACGCCCCCGCGCGGGGGGCGACCGATGTCTCGGCATAGCCGCTGACTGGCCGATCACTGTTTCAATCCACGCCCCCGCGCGGGGGGCGACCGTGCAGCTCGATAGAGTCGCCGGATCAAGCTATCGCTGTTTCAATCCACGCCCCCGCGCGGGGGGCGACTTACTACTCATAAATCGTTGATATTAATGTTGATAATGAGCCAATTCCGCGAATGTACAAGATTTCCGGTAAAAACTCAGCAAATTGTCAAAGAGCACGAAAAATATGTCTGTATTTCCAGTACAATAGACGTATCGCGAACTCACCCGGAAAAACATGGCAGCTTACGGTTCGCGGCCAAGCGTCAGGCAATCAATGGCCCCTCCTGATCGATGGTTTTCTTTGCGCCAACGTGCTCCACTCGCCGACTGCCAGTTCGAGCCCAAAAAGTAGAAACGCAGACTGTCCTCCTTCGGATCGATCTCTTTAATCAACCTATCTGCGTAGCACCGTCCACTGCGCGGGATCGACGATGCATTCAAAAACAGAATACTGGACCCGTTGCCCATAATCCTTGCATGCCTTTGCGACCCTCCGCAGACGCCGCGCCCCGCCCGCCTCCACATTGGCGACATCATAACTGACCAGCACAAACATAACGCATCCACCTCCTATTTCCAGATAAACGGCGGATACCCGTCGATATCTCCCCTCAGATAACGGGCAAGCAGCAGCGCCTGAATGTGAAACAGTATCCCTATAGTGACTTTTTCATCAAGGAAAGGATGAACGATCTCTTCTTGTTTTCTTTCCTGATAAGCCACGAGGACCTTCTTTCGCGTTTCGTCGTTCATGACAACAGCCCCGGAATCCGATTTTTCAAACCCTTTCCCTTGAACCTGACGGAGATTGATCAATGAAAGGACCAGCCTGTCTGCCAGGAAGGGCCGGAATTCTTCCATAATATCGAGGGCCAGGCTGGGCCGTCCCGGACGATCACGGTGCAGAAATCCGACCGCCGGGTCCAGTCCGACCGATTCAAGCGCCGAGCGGATGTCGTGAAGCAAGAGCGTGTAGATGAAGGAAAGCAGGGCGTTGACGTTGTCCAGGGGCGGACGGCGGTTTCTTTCCTGGAAGGAGAAGGCCTCCTTCTGGGAGACGATCATGTGATCGAAGACGCTGAAATAGAGGTGGGCGGCGTCTCCTTCGTAACCGCGGAGAATGTCGAGCGGCTGCCCGTCGTTTAGCAGATCGAGGTAATTCCCCAGGCGCTTCACAGCGACAGAGACCGCGTCTGCTGCCATCTTGTCCGCATGGTCCCGGAGCGCTCGTTGGAGGACCGTCCGGCTGTTGGCGATCTTTCCGGTCAGTACAGCCATCGCGACTTCGGCGGAAGCTAGCAGATCGTCGGCGCGGCGGTACTGTTCCCGTCGCAGCAGCACATTGCCCGACACAGGCCCCTGCACCCGCGCTAGGAAACGACCCCTTTCGGACAGAAAACTGATCCCGACGCCGTTTTCCGCGCAGAAACTCATCAGAAAAGGACTGCACGAAACGTTGCCGAAGCAGACGATGCCGCCGATGGTGTGAACGGGTATGCGCAGGCGTATTTCCTTCTCCACCTTGACCACCACCGTTTCCCCCTCTTTGGCGAGGTAGGCGCCCTGGGTCGTGACAAACAAGGTATTTAAGTGTTTTTTCATGGTTCAACAAATTCCCCGAGAACCCGTGCTATATAGTTTTTCACTAACCGCCGTTTCTGGATCGTCTTCGGCAGGCAATCGGCCCTCTCGTCCGACATACTTTCCCTTTGATAAATACGGGACATTCTGTTAATATCTCATCATGAAAAAGAAAAGCCTCTTAGAGACAAATCCTTATTTGAAGGATCCCGCCGAACGGGAAGCCGGAATTTTTCTTAATGTCGCAACCTCGTCGGCAATTGAGGGCGTTTCCTTGTCTGCTTTTGGCAGCCTTATTCCGATTAAGAAGAAACGAACCGGGAAGGTTGCCCCCGAAGACGCAAGGTCCGCGTGATCACCTCGTCGAAAATCTTCTCCATCGTGCCATAGGCCCGATCAAGCCCGGACTGGACCGCAATAAAATATTCCTGTATTTTCCGGCCCATGCATAAATACTTCCCAGCCATTCCCTGTGCATGCTGCAGAGATCTGCTGCCTTGAATCGGTGCTTGCTATCATAGACGCGGATAAGCTTTTCAACCGTATGTACGAGCGCTTTGCCTTCCGCCTCGTCCATTTGCCTCTTGCTTTTGATGCCGATCAGATTGCGAAGGACTCGACCTCGCGAACCGGGCGCGAATTGACCTTCGATTAGACTTGATACGGCATATCGACCCGAATGTTTCATTTCAAACCTCAGTCCTCCAGGATCCTCGTCAGATAATTCTTCACCGAGCGCCTCTTCTGGATCGTCTTCGGCAGGCAATCGGCCAAAAGCGAACAGCTCTCGCACCGCTTTGCATAGACGGGACTGGGCGTCTGCCCCGATTCGATCAATGCGTGGACCCGCTTTGCCGTTTCTTCCGTTTCCCGCCTGAGGGCATCATCAAAGGCGACGTCAAGGCGTCGCCGGGTGCGCCCGTAGAATATGGCGCCGCCGGGAATATGCACATCCAGCATCTCCTCCAGACACATGGCCTGGGCGCAGAGCTGAATCATATCGGCATGATCGGGCTTCGGTTTCCCCCGCTTGTACTCCACCGGAAAGGGCCGCCATGATCCATCTGTCTCCCGATGGAACTCTACCACGTCCGCCTTGCCTACCAGCCCCAGCCTCAGGGAGCGTATGGAAACGCCGTGTTCGATGCGGATATCTCCTCTCGATTCCCGGCCTTCTTCATGGACATGCGCGTGCATGATCCGCCCTTCGGCAGTCAAACGACTTTCCGCCCAAGTCTGCTCAATGTGAATGAGCGCGCACTGTCGGGGGCAGAACACCATGTGCTGCAGGGCGGAAAGCATGATGAGATCGTCAAGCGGGTTGTCCGTCATTTTTTGCGTCCACCTTTTCTGGATTCTTCGATCCGTTTGACTTCCCGGATCGCCTCCAGGCAATGCCGCTCCACCAAGGAGGGTTTGTTGATTCTCTCTTGATGGTATCGCTCGTATTCGGCGTGCGCCTTTTCCAGTGCCCGGTCATGGCTGATTTTCCCGGCATCCCTCAGGATGTCCCGCCCGCTGAGTTTGAGGAAATCATCCAGCTTTGCCAGCCAGTCCCGCATGTGCATGGGGAAGCGGTTCAGCGCCTGAAGCTCGGCAAAGTCCATGTACAGGCTGACGATGCGGTTCAGGAGGTCGAGTTCCTTTTCATCCAGGTAATTCTTGGCGATTTCCGCATCCGTTTTCCGGGGCGTCTCTCCGGCCCAAGTGGTCATGCCCATGTGCGGCTTTGCGGCATCCGCCCGGTCATGGACGACCTCGGCGGCAGTGTGACCGTGGGCGGCCCAGTGCATCTTGTTCTGCACGGCGGCGAAGAACTGCCGGGAAAGCTCCGCATCAGGGGAATAGTCGATGCTGGTGGCATAGATGTCCAGCACCTTGCGCCAGAAGACCTTTTCGGAAGAGCGGATGTCCCGGATGCGGGCCAGCAATTCGTCGAAGTAACGGCCGCCCCCGGCCTGCTTGAGCCGTTCGTCGTCGAGGGTGAAGCCCTTGATGAGGTATTCCCGCAGCCGCTGGGTGGCCCAGATGCGAAACTGCGTGCCACGATGGGATTTCACCCGGTAACCGACGGAGATGATCACATCGAGGTTGTAATGCTCGATTTCACGGCCCACCTGCCTGTTTCCTTCAGGTTGAACTATCCGGAATTTCCGGACAGTTGCCTCAGACATCAACTCCCCTTCATCGTAAATGTTGGCAATGTGTTCATTAATCGTCCGGACATCCTTCTGGAACAACTCCGCCATCAGCTTCTGGGTGAGCCAGACGGTTTCGTCCTGAAGCCGGACTTCAACCTTTGTTTCCCCGTCCTGCGCTTGATATAGGATCAATTCGCTTTTCACTGGAACTTGTGTTTCTTTTTCCATTGGCAGACCTTTTCAAACTCCTGTTGAAAAATCATTTCACCACCAGTTAACGCTCACTGATTCAACTTCTTGCATCAATCGTCACACCGGCAGGCACTTGGGCGCTGTCTACAATAATTTCATAATCCCCAAATTCTCTTGCCGGTTTTACGGGGTCGGTTTTGCGTTTGACCTGTACAAGCTCAAATAGTTTATGAGCCGAGGCATTGCCGAGAGCCGAATCATGCTTAAAAATGATCAAACCGCGAGTGGACATAAGACCGCGTGCGGCGGAGCGATCATGCTCGAACATATCCACCAGTGCTTTCCAGAAGATGTTCAGGTCATCTTCGGAAAACTTGGTCTGTGCTGCAAGATGTGCGGAAACAAAGCCGTGGGCGACATACACGCCGTAGGGCACGGTGTGCTTGCGGCCCATTTCAGTCTCCTTGCTCTTGGCATCATCTTCGCTCGTCACGGCAAGCCGCGTGATGGAGTGCTCCAGTGAGACGATGGGGTCAACGGAGCGAGCAAAAGTCATCTGCACCGGGCCACGGACCTGGCCTGCGTTAGCCCCGGTGGACAATACGGCACCAAAGGTTCTAATATCATAAAAAATGTCACACATTTTCTGGCGAGCTTTCGCAATCTGTTCCCGCCGTTCTTGACTCTTGTCCTTCTTTTTTTCCGCTTCTTTTGCTGCCTGTGGATCAAGGTCCGCAGCTTTATATCCATTGTCTATTTCAATATTGAGAATGCCCTTTTCTTTGACAAAGATGTTGAAACCCGGAGTCGGCTTTCCATCTTCGGCTGTCTTGGTGATCTGGACATAGTTACGCACCTTGCGCTTGAGGCAGACATCGGTAACGAGCCCCCTGCCTGTTTCCGGGTCTACGCGCGGGAGGTTTCCGGCGTCGGGATCTCCATTGGGGTTGCCGTCCTGAACGTCGAAGACAAGAATGAAATCGTAACGGTGCTTAATTGGTGTACTCATGATTTTCTCCTTTCTATTTGAGTTAAGATTGTTATGGATTGCCAGTCTTTTTTGTCCACAGGTCATGCGTTTGGTGATAATAGCCGATGGCAAAGCGCCCCTGATCCGCCATGTCGAGGTGCGTTGGAAAGTCGGTGACGGGGCACATGATTTCGCCGATCAATTGCTTGCGTACAACAAACAGGCCAGGTTTTTCTTTCTCCAACTTCGACAGATGGTGGTTGGAGAGACGCATCAGGTTACCGAATACCGTGACGGGGGTGCTGGAAGCGGCGCCGTAAAAGCGGTCGCAGATGGTGGCGTTGATGCCGGGATTGGCATCGAACTGAATTTTTTCCAGCGTGGCGAAGAGGCGCCCAAGACGATAGCCGATATTGGTGTTTTGGCGGTCGAGGCACATGTTGATCTCCTTTTCGTTTTTAGGGTTGTTGAAGCGCATTGCGCGATTTAAGCAGGCTTTGATCACTGCTGCACGGGGATAAGGTACATCCTGCTCGGCGCGATTGCGTCGTATAGCGGCCTGAAGAAGCGTGGCTGGATAGGGTGAACCGTCAAGAATCGCCCGCATCATCTCTCCTGCAAGATTGGGAGGAATATTGTCGTCCCTTTCCTGTGCTGCAATTGAACGAAGAAGCCTTCTCATTGGCAGGGCTGATTCAGTTTTGACACTGTGTGTGATGGCAAGGTCGTCAACATGTTGTTTGAATCTTGTCCCCATTTCCCGAACCGTGCCGATCTGCCAGAAGCGGACGGCGATACGGGCGGCGTTTGGGGAAAGGCCAAGGACATAGAAACGGGTATTGTCGTCCGGGACAATGTATGCGCCATTCCAGATTGACTCATAGAGAGCCTTGACTGCTTCCGTATTGCGGTCCGGATCATCTTTAGGCGGTTCGGAAAAAAAGAAAAACGCATCGTTTTCGAAAGATGATTCTTTTCCCGACCAGAAAACGGTGGTAGCATCAGCAACTTGAAGCTTTTGACGTGATTCCTTACCGAGCAAGTGATTCAACGCGGTGGTGTAAGTAAATGATGCGGTTTTCCCTATGGGCGAGTTATGTCCCTTTTCTTTCATAAACGAGGCAAAAGCTGGAACAGCACCAGAATTCGTGCCATTTTTGATTTCATTGTTGACAGAGACGAGGCTGGCTCCCATGGAATTCGCACCACGGACTCCCTTGATAGGCGGTTCCAGTGCAACAATTTCGTCTTCTGAACCTGTCAACATGCACCGTCCTCTATGTCCCCGAACAGAACGAGAAGCATCTATCAGTTGTTGAAGTTCTGGGTCGTTTGTTACAGGCCCTCTATCAATTACCGAAAACAGGAGACTTTGATTTAATTTAAGAACCCCATTCCAGCATTTATCGCTTTTAATAGTCTCCTGACTTTTATTTTCAAGAAAACGGCGCACTATTTCAAGAATTTCACATTTTCCACTGATGGTTGCGATGCGGCTTTTAAATTCCTGATGCTGCTTGTGTACGCGATCCGTATCTGGTGTTTTCTTTGTCTCTGTCGGCACCGGAATTCCAAACATGTACTCAATATTTTCCCAAAATAGATTTGACTTAATGCCATTTCCCTTCTTCTCTCCCAAAGACGGAACAAGAAATGTTTTTGCCCGAAGCCTTTTTCCTTCACCTTCGCGCGTGTCTTTAAAACCCATAAAAACACCTTCTTTATTGAGAAGAACGAGAAAAGGAATTTCTTTCATTTCCCAACCTTCACGTGGAAGCTCTGGTTTGCGTTCATAGTATTCTTTTAGTGCTTGCAGGATCATTTGCGCACCTCCTCGCTATCGGGCGGTGGCACGCAAATAACGCCGCCTTCTATTTTGGCCCGGAAAAACATCGGCTTGATGTCTGTCGGTTCGGAATAGTCCAGATCGTAGAGCATCCAGCCGAGGTCACGTGTTTCTGAGACGGGTGTAGCCGGTTCGGCGGCCGGATCGACCAGGTGTACGTCGGCGGCAAACTCGCGGCAGCCCAGATAGGGTTGGTGGAAATGTTGGCCTTTGCGGGCGCGGCGTTCAAACATAGCGGCGTACTTGGCTTCGGTCTCATCCTTGAGGATGTCAGGCTTATTCAGGTCGACGACCTCATCGGAGTCAACAAGCCATTCGGGTACAGGGTTGCACACTTTACCGCGCTTTTCCTTCGGTATAAATACAAACTCAGCGTGGAGGCGATATTTCACGTCGCGCAGTAAGAGTCCGGCTCTCTGCTGGCGGTCATCTTCGATAAATATACCGTCCGAACGCGGCGATGCTACTTTGCCTACCTCGTTGCGGCGAACGGAAATCCACTTCACGGGTGCAAGCACTTCGATTTTTCTTACCTGCCAATAAATGGCCGGCTTCCACAGGATGGCGTCGAAGACGGCACGGGCGGCGGAGGGGGTGATCACATCATAACTGACGCGCTCGACCTTCATCTCCGGTCGGGTGAAGCAGGCAAAGTTACCGCTTACCTCAAGACAAAATCCTTTCATAGGCATACTCCTTTCGTTAGGTTTAAATGCATAAATCTTCCGGATCATAGACCTCGCGGTAGATGTCCAGACCGATTTTAGGATCATATAGTTTAGAGTCAACCTGAACAAGAATACCGTCATGGATTTCTTCAACGCGGCCTTCAGTCAAGAGGCGGCTTGCTAAATCGGGCTTAACGCTAACGGTATAGCGCTGAAGCGCCCGCATCACCTCACGGGATGGTCCGGCGAAACGCAATTTCTCGATAATTTTATCGTTGCCACCATAGCGGACAATGATCGGTACTGACGGGTCTTTGATCAGGCGGAATTCCTTTCCGGCGGTGCGAAACTGGACATTACCGTCGGGGCCATTCACCCCGGGCGTGTTGGCATTTTTCACCAGATTATCCCTCCACCATTTTTCTCCCGTGTCATTGATGCTCGAATAATATTTTTCAAAATAGCGTCGAAAAACGTCCGGTGTATCGGGTATAAAGCCGGATAGCGATGCCAGTTCTCTGGTTGTGTCTTCGCCCTTGCGGAGCAATCCGAGGGGGGCGGGTTTGGGTGCTACGAAAACCTGCACCTTTCCGGGTTCTGGTCGCTTTCCTTCGCGGTTGCAGCGACCGGCTGCCTGGTTAATCGAGTCAAGCCCTGCCAGTGCGCGGTAGACGACAGGAAAATCCATATCCACACCCGCCTCGACAAGTTGTGTGCTGATCACGCGGCACGTCTCCCCACGTGGCAATCGTTCCTTGATATCGGCAATAATTTTCGAGCGATGCTCGCCGCACATGAGCGCCGAAAGATGGATCGTGCCTGTCGGCATCTCTTTCCAGAGGGAGTAGCAGTCTGGGCGGGTGTTGACGACGCATAAAACCTGTTCGTACTTGGCAAGTTTGGCGGCGAGGGAAGGCCAGTCGCAAGGCACGTTCATTTCGTCGGGAAAAACGATATTGGTACGCTTGAGTTGTTCGTAAAGAGAAGCAGTGTAAGGGATAATCTCGCGGGGTGGTTGACAGAGGTTCGGCAGTGCCGGTTGTGTGGCGGTGGAAAGCACGACCGTTACGCGGTAATCAGAAACCAGCCGGTTCAGCGCCTCGATGCAGGGATGGAGCAGTTCCGGCGGAAGAAGCTGCGCTTCGTCGAGGATTACCACACTATTGACGATATTGTGCAGTTTACGACAGCGCCCCGGCTTGGCGGCATAAAGTGACTCGAAAAACTGGACGCTGGTGGTGACGATAACCGGCGCGTCCCAGTTTTCTGCTGCAAGGGTGAGCATTGGCAATTCCTTCTCTCTTTCCGGGGCAATGTTGCTGTGATGCTCGACTACGTTATCCGATCCAAAGTATTTCCGAAGCTCGTCGGCTGTCTGCTCAATGATGCTGGTGTAAGGGATGACGTAGATGATACGGCTTTTGACGTATTGAATCGCATGATCCAAAGCGAAAGCAGTACCCGAAAGGGTCTTGCCGCCTCCGGTTGGGACGGTGAGTGAAAAAAAACCGGGGGATTGCGCTGCCGCAGTGCGGCAGGTAGCGAGGATATTCGCCCGGATACGATTCACGAAAGTATCCGACGCATCCACCATCATTTTTCGCATTTGCTGGTCGAAGCACGCTTTCAGTTCGATAAGCGAAGGGAAGGACGGGCGTTGGGCATGTTTTTCTGCGTCCATGAATGCTTCCGTGTCGAGGAAGTCGGCGTCAACAAGGCAGGAATAGACCATACGGACCCAGAGATGATAGGCGATGGCATCCTGATTGCAGCAATGCATTGCGAAGTTTGGAGGCCGTAATTTGACAGGGAGGGCATCAACGAATGGTTCGGCATAATTGCGGACAGTATCTGCAACAATTTTCTCACTCTCAAGGCGATAGGGGAGAGAATCTCGACCACCGAACCAGTCCGGCAATCCTGCATGATGCCCCGCGACAAGGTAGGCGAGGGTTTTACCGATGATGTTATGGCACTTTTCGTAGGCTAAGATAGCGCCTGCACCTGAGTGATTGGGATGGGATCCTGTAATCTGGTCGTCGTATTCCGAGGCGTCGAGGCCTCTTACGCGGTGCAGGTAGGCCTGGAAATCAGGATGTGCTTTGCCGAGGTCATGCCATAGTCCCGCTTTGTATCCCCAATCCCCCGACCCAAATTTGTCGGCGAAGGAGCGTGCGAGTTCGGCCACCCGCCTGAGGTGATCCTCCAGCGGTTGCCAGTGTTCCGGTGGTTCATTGTCTTTTGTATGCGCATAAAAATGTATTGTCATTCGTGATACTCCAGCAGGGGAAGGTTGAGTTTTTCATTCGAGGTGACGGTGTGATCGAATGCCTGGGATGTAATCCGGATTGTTTCAATTTCAGTCATATCCAGCGGTCGCATAAAATTCTCACCTATCCGCACTTGTCTCACATACTCTCGCCTTGCCCACCCGCCTCCTGCGCAGCCATTTTTACGTTGTGGTCTGGCCGGTGTGGGCTCATCCTCGTGATTAACTATTCCTGGCGCTTTTGAAAAAAGCAACCCCAAAAAGTCAGACGCATGTCGCATAATTTTAAATAAGCGGCTCGGGTAAAATGCGCCTGGGAAATATGGGGACACGACTGTGTCATGTCCCCATATTTCGAGATGACACCGGGATCGTCCTCAGCGCCTGTGTTCCGAATGTGGCCTTCCACGGTCGTTCAGGTCTTTCAAGTGTTTCATGTAGGCCGCAAAGAGCGGTGATGTCATGGCGACGGTCAGTATGGGTCTTCATCCTGCAGGCCGTTCGACGGGATGTTGAAGAGATTCTTCAAGACCTCATCGAAGTAATCCGGGAGGTAGCGGTTCCAGAGCTTGATGGGTAGTTCGGTAAGGTCGCGTTGCGCGGACATCGGGAAGGCGAAAAGGTATTCCATCAGATATTCAATATTTTTGGACAGATGCCCCCGGTACTGTTGTGTCCGCCGCTGCCTGATGATGCGGTCTTCGTGAATGCAGCGGCCGATTTCGCTTTCCAATGTTTCTTCGTAGTTCGAAACGATGATTTCCAGCGAAACGGTCTTTTCGCCGGTGCGCACGAACTCGGCAAAGGCCTGCTGGGTCTGTTCCGGCTCCATGCCGCGGGCCTGCATGAGGGCTAGGATTCTGCTGCCTACCGGCCGTGAGAGGATGCGCTCCCGGTCGGGACGATAAGAAACGATCAGATTCGTCGCGTTATAGCGGCCGTTGTGTGATTCTTCTTCCGTAATGCGGCAGTCCGGAAGGCGGTTGAGCAAGCTCGTCAGTTGCTCCTGCTGCGGCGCTTCAAGGATCATCTTGATCCCGGCTACGTCGCTGATCACGATGTCCCCATCATCATCGAAGGGCTTGCCCTGGCGCAGATCCTCCAGCAGGCGGCTCTCGGCCTTGAGAAATTCATCCTGCATTTCCTCTAACGGGGTCATAAGCTGGTCGCGGGAAATGCCCAGTCGCCGGGCGCGGTCGTCTGCAAGGGCATCGGCATGTTTTTTAATGTTGTCGAACATCCGGTCGATGATCCGGCGCGCCGTCTTTTCCGCCAGGCGTCTGGCCCGCTTGATCCGGCTCGAACCGATACACTCGTCAATCCCATCCCCGTGCTTAAAAAACAGGACGCCGTGAAAGGGGGTGTCGCAGTAATAGAGTTCCGGGTGGGCGCGGTAATCATGGATCAGCTCGTCGATGCGTGCATTCCGGTAGGGAGGACGGTTGACCAGAGCTTCTTTGAGGTCACCTTTGCGCAATGCCGGCCGCTGCAATATGATGGCCGGATAGAGTACCTGAAAAATACCTTCGGAGAACAGTTGCAGATAACGGGAAACGTACAGGTGATTGAAATTGATCTGGCGGGCGATCAGATCCGCATCGGCGGAATAGACCTCGTGGTACATCCAGCGCCGGATGAGTTCACTTAAAACATCTCTGTGCAGGAAACTGTCAATCCGGATCATGCCGCCCCCGTCAATGTTTCTAAGGTCGATTTTGTTGATTTTCAGAGGATTTGCTGCGGGCTTTACAGAAGCGTAAAAGTGTCCCAGAATGAGCTGTTTTACCAGTATCCCCTCTCCATGCAGTTCTCCATGAACTGAATGGATTTTGGCGTATTTAAAAAATACTCATGAAGCTTTTTCCCGATATCCGGATACATTGGCGATGCTTTGAGTCTGTCAATGGGAAGCCATACAATATCAATGGAACGCGTGTGATCTGGTCTGATTTTTGGAATTCCATGTACTTCCTTTGCGGCAAAAATAACATGAAGCGTCTGCGGATGTCGTTTTGTGCCGGGCGCTTCCCCCAGCAGGATGACATCGCCGACCTCCAGCTTGACGCCCAACTCGCCCTTCCATTCGCTGATGATCGCTTCATGCAGAGGAATGTCCTTATCCACGCCGCCACCCGGGATGGCAAAGACATCCTTTCCTCCATAAATATATTTCATGCACAGGATTTCATTGCCTTGCTCGAATACCGCGGATACTCTTACTCTCATAGAACCTCCTTCATTTCCGTATGATTAACAGTGCAACGATCCCGAAGGCGCCGACAAAAATGCCGAATAGAACGCCCATCTGCTCCAGAAAGGTCAGTACGTCATACCAATCCATTATCACGTTATAATACTCGTCGAACAAATTGATTGCTCTTTCCATGGACAGCCCCCTTCTTTACTTTGTGACGGTCTCTATAATTCCCCGGCTTTATTCGTTCGGACGCATGCATCCCCACGACGATGACGCCCCTTTATTAATGATTGACGGTCGGCCTGTGTTACCCTATAGTCTGCCCGCCATCATACACTGTTTTGAGAAAATACTTCAATGATTATTATAGTCAACTACCCCGACGCAGCCGCAGGGCGTCTGCGTCGCAACAGACGGGACAAGCCCCACATGTGTTCAAAAGGACGATCGGGCAGGACTGATGGTCCCGTAAATTCTTCTGAGGTTCCAGATCGGCATGCTCAATAAAAAGACCCACCAGCCGGCAGTGCTGGCCATTGCGGCGCTGTCCTGCATCTGGGGCTACAACTGGGTGGTCATGAAGGAATGTCTGCAATACGCCGACGCCTATGATTTCGCCGCCCTGCGAACCGGCATCGGCGCGGTCAGTCTCTTTGCTCTGCTGCTCTGGAAGCGCCGCCCCCTGCGTCCCGAAGCCTTCTGGATGACCGCCCTGCTGGGCTTTGTTTCCACAACGGCCTGCATCGGACTGGTCACGCTGGCGCTGGTAACGGGCGGCGTCGGCAAAACGGCCATTCTCGTCTATATCATGCCGTTCTGGGTCCTGCTTCTGGCATGGCCCATCCTTGCCGAACATATCCGGGGCGTCCAGTGGATCCCCGTCATTCTGGCCTTTTCCGGACTGCTGATCATTCTGGAACCCTGGCATCTTCAAAGCACCTTTATCAGCAAACTTTTCGCCGTCCTGGCGGGTGTGGCCTGGGCGCTCAGCGCCATCATGACCAAAATCATGACGCGGAAACGTTCTTTTGACCTGATTTCTCTCACGGCCTGGCAGATGCTTCTGGGCGCCCTGCCGCTGGGTTTGATCGCGCTTTTTGTATCGGATACACCGGTCCGGTGGACCCCCTATTTTGCCATCGGTCTGTTGTACAGTTCCGTCGTCAGTCAGGGCCTGGCGCTTGTGCTCTGGTTCTTCATCCTGAGCAGGCTGCCCGCGGGCGTGGCCAGCATGGGAACGCTTGCCACACCGGTGATCGGCACGATGGCGGCAGCGATTAAACTGGGCGAACGGCCGGCCGTCCTGGAGGCCTGGGGCATGCTGCTGATTCTGATCGCCCTGGCGCTGCTTGCGCTTATGGGATATATGCAGCACCGTCAGATTCAGTCGGTCATCGGGAATCAGCTCCAGAAGGAGTGACGGCGGGAAATGGGTGATCGCCGGGAGTTGTTCATGGAGAGGATGTTTATGGATAAGAGCCTTTTCCTTTTTGATTGCGACGGGGTGCTGGTGGATTCCCTGCAAGTCTTCGAAGGGACGGTGCGAGAATGTCTCGCCGTGATCGGGCAGCCGATCATCAAGTCTCGGGCAGATTTTCTGGATTTGTTTGACGACAATTTCTACAGTGCGATTATCCGAAAAGGCGTTGATCTGGACGCCTTCATGCAGGCGTCCGGACCGATTCTTGCGCGGGTCAATTATGCCGAAATGAATCCCGTCCGGGGCCTGTTGCCCGTGATCACGGCCATGAGTCACAGTCATTTCCTGGCCATCATTTCTTCCGGCGGCGAAAAGACCATCCGGAACCAGCTCACCCGCTTCGGCTTTGACGGCTGCTTCAAAACCATTCTGGGCTCTGATTTTATGCTGAGTAAAATCGATAAGATCAATCACGCCATAGCGGCATTCCAGGCGGACAAGGATCAGACCTACTATATCTGCGATACCACCGGGGATGTCCGGGAGGCAAAAACGGCGGGGATCAGAACGGTTGCCGTGACCTGGGGCTGGCACAGCCGGGATCGCCTGGAGGCGTCCCGGCCGGATTATCTGGTGGACAAGCCTGAGGACTTACTTGACATTTAGGAGAATCTCGCCAGACAGTCAAACGATCATCCGCCTGTTCAGTCAATGGAAATGGCTTGTTTCGGACACAAACCGGCGGCTTCACGGACCGCCTGCTGATATTTTTCGGGATGGGCAACTTCGAAAACCGCTTTCATGTACATGCCCCACATCATGAAGACATCGGGGCAGTGATTAACACAGGTCTCGCAGCCGTTACAGAGGCTTTTATCGATGCGGATTCTCATGCTTTTTCGTTTATTACGGTCGCAGACTTTCGCTCCGCGTTTTCATACGATCTCTGAAGCCTGCAAGGGCCTTACAGATCGTAGAGGGTTTCATCGACATGGGGTCTCGGCTTCCTGACGCCCTTTTTTCCTTTCTGTTCAAAGGTAAAGGGTTCCTCACTTTCCAGCAGGGCTCCCATTTCGGCTTCGATCTGTTCGGGGTCTTCGCCCCGTTCCATGCGCCGCAGGGCCTCTTCCATTCCGGACCCCAGGTTCAAACCAGTGGCTTCCGAAAGCTTCCGCATGAGATTGGCCGCCTGGCGGGGATCGTCCTCGTTGATCTTGTCGGCCTCGCCGGCCAGCATGGCCATCGCCTTTTCCATCCTTGCCTCATCGATGGGGGGCATGTCGTCTGCGGACCCCTCCTGATCATTGCTCCGGGATACCTTGGCAAAAATCGACATCTGGCGCTTCAGCTTGACGCGCTTGCATTGCGGACAATAGGGGATTTTGTCTGTACTGGCAGATCGGGCAAAGAAATTATAGACCGTATTGCACTTGTGACAATAAAATTCATAGATGGGCATGTTTCATCCTTTTTTTGAAATTTGGCGATAGTTTAATCATTCCCGCAACAAAATCAAGGAATGATTTGTTGTCTTTTTATGGATTCCATTTTTGTTTTGAAATTAAGTGCAAAAAGTGCTTGAAGGAAACTCCGGTCAGAAACGGATTTTCATCAAAAAGGAGTGCAATCTTGATTAAAGAAATCGCCCGCGATTTTTACATGATCACACTGCCCATGCCCTTCCGGCTCAAGCATGTCAATATCTACGCCGTCGTTCACGACGGCAGTACGACCCTCTTCGACACCGGCCTTAATACACCGGAAACCTTCGCCGTTCTCGAGACGGGACTCAGGCGCATCGGCCGGTCCATTCATGATATTGATCGGATCTTTATTACCCACCGCCACGGAGACCACTGCGGGATGGCCGGACGCATCAAGGATCTTTCCGGCGCAACGATCCTGATGTCCGATACGGATTACGCATTCATCCGTATCGCCGAGGATCAGGATCGCCTGATCGCGGAACTGCGTTCGTTCTATCTGCGTCACGGTTTGGGGAATGGCGCCCTTGCATTGCTCGGATCCATCTTCAAGAGCTTCAGTAAAATGATAGGAACGTTTCCGCTGGATCATGCCCTGAGGCCGGGCGAGGTCCACACCATCGGCGATCGTTCCTTCGAAGTGCTCGCCGCACCGGGACACAGCATCGGGCAGGTCTGCTTTTTCTTCAGGTCGGAGGGGATTCTTCTGGCCGGCGACCATATCCTGCCGGATATTACCCCGAATTTGAGCCCGGATCTGTTTCAAACGGATTTTCGGCCGCTGGAGCGCTTTCTGTCGTCCCTGACCGAGATGGAGCGCCTGCCCGTGGATACCGTTTATCCCGCCCACGGACGCCCTTTTGCGAATTTCCTGGAGAGAATCGCGGAAATCAAATCCCACCATCAGGAAAGAAAGAGACTAACCCTCGCGTCCATCCGGAAAGGCCGAAAAACAACCTGCGAGGTGTCGGTTGATATCTTTGGCAAAGATCTGCCGGAATTCGACCAGTACCTCGCCCTCAATGAAACCTATGTGCACCTTGTGGAACTCATCCAGGAAGGCCTGTTGCAGGAAGAGATTGAGGACAACCGCTGTTTTTACAAGGAGAAGCTTCTGTGACGATAAATAATGGGAATCAGAAAGTCAGTATTGACTATCCCTGCCTCTGGCACTACACGGTGATCGGACCTGATGAGGCCGGAATGCGCGCGGCCATCGCAGATGTGACCGCCGGCGCCGGGGATGTCACGGCATCCCGGAGCAGCGCAACCGGAAAATATGTATCACTCCATATTGCCGTGCAGGTCGAAAACGAACAAAGACGGATCGCCATCTACGAGGCGCTCCGGAAGGAATCGTCCGTGAAAATGGTGTTATGATGACAGAGAATATCACAACGAAGGACCGGGCCATGGCCACAGCCTGCGCCAACTGCCCCGTATGCCGTCATGCCCGCAAAAAGCAGAAAGGCCCCGTTTTTTTGTTTGTGCGGGCCATCGAAGGGAGCCTGTGCCCCTTCTGTCGGGCCTATGAAAAGGTCTATGGCCGCAAGGCCCACGAACCGATGTGAAAGGAGTCTGAACGTGATCCATGTCTTGGCAACTGTTGAGCTGGCCGATGGCAAAATGCTTGAATTCATTAAAGAATTAGCAAGGGTTGTCCCATCTGTGCGGGCCGAAATGGGGTGTATCGAATATGGCGCCGCCGTCGATATTTCCTCCGGCATCCCCATGCAGGCGCCGGTTCGGGAAAATACCGTCGTCATTGTGGAAAAATGGTCGGAGCTTGAGGCCCTGAAGGCACATCTGATCGCCCCCCACATGAAAACCTATCGAGAGGCAGTCAAGGGCATCGTCAAGGGCATGACCGTTCAAATTCTCAAACCGGCGTGATAGTTCGCCCGATCGGTGAGGCATAGGAGGCCGTTTCAGGGCGGAAGGATGGCAAGGGGGTTGTACAGAAGAACAAAGGGCCCAAGCAAACTGCCTACGCCCCTGATTTTATTGGTAGCGGGGAGAGGATTCGAACCTCTGACCTTTGGGTTATGAGCCCAACGAGCTACCGGACTGCTCCACCCCGCGTCACATGAATGTTGATCTTCAGCGTTGGTGGCCTTAAAGCATCCTCTCGTCTTTTTGTCAAGCGGTATTTCACCAAGGTCATTTCCTCACGGCAGGCTTTTCATAGGTCGTGGGACCGTTTTCATAGCCGACCTGCTGGAGCCACCATGATGGATAGAACACCGCCTGGGCAATACCGGCCCTGGTATTGAGATAGCCGTCATTGTACTTGATGTAGAGGCTTTCGGAAAGTTTCCACCATTCCTTGAGCACGGCATCGGCATTTTCTTCGGAATACCGGGTTAGCAGCGTGCGCGCCGCAGCCTGATCGCCCCTCTTCCACAGAGCCTGCGCCTTCTCCTCCAGTGCATGCTGCCCGCCGAAGGCGCCGGCTTCAAACCTGTTCTGCACGGCATTTATGTCCTTGATCATATAGGAATATTTGAGCATGGCATAGTTGGCGACATAGTTGAAGGCCGTCCACAAACTTTCCCGGTCAAACTTCAGAATATCCCCTTTTTGCAGGCAAGCCGGCAGGGTCGTCGCCCCTGCGTAAAAGGGCATCAGAACCGCTGTCGCCGGTCTGTCCGGTCCGAACCACGTCAGGCCGCCAATAGCGTCGGGCAGCCAGCCACGCGATTGGTTGACATAGGCATAAACGCACCGATAGATGTTCAACGGCCTCTCGAATTCACCCTTCAGCGGCGTCAAGCGGCCCTCCTTATCCGCCATCCCCTCCGCCTGCCCCTCAAAGCGATTGGGGTTACCGAAAGGCCCCGCAGCCAGCCCTTTTGTCAGATCGAACTCCGTGCCTTCGTAGTTGTCGCGATGAATGGCGAAAATATCCGCCACGGTGAGCTTGTTGTCGGGTTTGATGGCAAAGAGGTATTTCCGGGTAAAAGGCCCATCGATCCATGCAGGCAGATCAAAGGACGGCGCCGCCAGGGACTGTGCACGCCAAACCCTGCGCAGGGAATAATAGGGATGATGGAACTCGCCGTCGCCATAAACGCTTGTCCAGTCGAGAGGACCGCTTTCGGGCTTCCACCAGCCTTTCTGTTGTGCCACATTGAATATATTGGCGGAATACATCATGTCCTTGGCGCCCTTGCGGACTTCACGGATACGGAACTGGTTGGCCGCCACAAAAAACCCGTCATCGGGAACCCGTTGCGCCACCCAGACGCCTCCGGTCCCGTTCATATCATAACCACACATTTCCATGACCCAGCCTTCATCCCTGTCAGCGACGACCAACGTTTCGCCTGTGCCATAGTAGCCATATTGCTCGATCAGTTCACCCATCAGCTTGATTGCATCGCGGGCCGTCTTGCACCGCTCAAGGGCTACGCGCGACAGCTCCGCCGAGTAGAAGATGCGCTTTCCGGCCTCGGGTTCCGGATGAACCCTGGCCTTATTCGTGCATTCTCCGATGGAAAGCTGATGTTCGTTCATGATGCCGTAGTTGGCGTCAAAATAAGCGTAAGTGTGGGGCGCCTGAGGAATGTACCCCAGGGGAACGCTTGGGGGAACTCCGGGCGTCCGGTAACCCGGTCCCCGGTCCTGGGTTGCGATCCGCTGCGTTTCACCGGCGCCCCACTGGGGTTTGAAGTCCAGTGCGCAATGGGAGTAAAAGACAGGGCGCAGCGAACCCGGCTTATGGTCCATTGCCGGGACATAGATCAGGCGGGCGTCATTGAGGCCGTCATCGGAATGGGACACCATTACCGAACCGTCCGCGGAGGCTTTCTTGCCGGTAACTGTAACCGTGCAGGCCCACGCGGGCAGTGAGATTATAAAAAAAATAAACAGAATAACACCGAGCACCGTTTTCTTCATCATCGTTGCCTCCTGTCTGATTTCCGGTCTGATATTCCTGATTCTCTGCCGTTTGGTGTTCAAAACGCTCTGTCCCGGATGATTATTTTATTTTTACCCAGTACGCTGTAGAAATCAAACTTTTTTTCAATCCCTTTGATTGACTTGAATTCCATTTTTTCCGCATGCACAAAATCCTGAACCCTCTGATAGGTTTCATCGCAGATCAGGATCTGACCCGGCCGGGCGATCTGTTCCAGTCGCGCCGCCACCACGACGGGCAATCCGAAGATCGTGTATTCCTTTTTTCGGGAAGAACCAAAGATGCCGGCCATCACCTCTCCCGTGCCGATGCCGATTCCCACCGAAATTTTACGGCCCTTCTGCTCAAGTTTTCCATTGATCGTTTTCATTTCATCCATCATGCGCAGGGCGCTTGAAACAGCCCTGAATGCGTCATCCCCGTAGGTAACAGGTGCTCCGAAAACGCCCATGATGCTGTCGCCGATATGTTTGTCCAGCGTCCCGTTAAATTCATATATGATATTGTCCAGCGGTGAGAAATAATGGACATTCAACATATCGGAAAGCTCCTCGGGTGTCATGGCTTCCGATAATCCGGAGAACCCCCGGATATCGATAAACAGTACGCTGGCAGTCAGGTTCCGGGGCGCCATGGTGTACCCGTCCCGCTGCATCTCCGCGATAACCTGTTCGGATACGAACTGCTTGAGCCTTTTTTTCACGTTATATTCGCGCACCTTTGCCCGGAGTTCCATATTGTCAAAGGGCTTGGTCAGGAATCCGTCGATGCCCGCATTGACCGATTCAATGGCGCTTTCCATCGTCGCGTAACCGGTCAGCATGATTCTCGTGATATCGGGATTAATTTTTCCGATCTCGATGAGGGTTTCCAACCCATCCATGCCCGGCATTTTGAAATCGGATATGACTGTTTCCAGGCGACTGTGATTTTCTCGCACCATGTGCACGGCTTGCTCTCCGTTTTCCGCCAGAAGGATGTCGTATCCTTCCTTTGCAAGCACTTTCCTGAGCGAGCGCCGGACGCCTTCCTCGTCGTCCACCACCATCAATTCGATCATGATTCCCTCCTGTGACAGGGGAGTTCTATTGTAACGACTGTTCCCCCTCCCGATTCACTGTGCACATGTATGGTTCCCCCGTGCCTTTTGACGATTTCATGGGAGATATACAGACCCAGACCCGTGCCCTGGCCGACTTCCTTTGTGGTGAAGAAGGGTTTGAAGATATCTTTGAGATGCGCCCCGGAAATTCCCGAGCCTGTGTCTCCAATTTCAACGACAACGCAGTCAGAATCTTTTTGGTAACGGGTTTTCAGAGTGACGCTGCCTTTGCCTTCCGGAAGGGCTTGGATGGCATTTTTAATGACATTTATAAAGACCTGGCCGAGATTGGCAAAATTCCCCTGTACTTCGGGCAAACCATCATTATACTGTTTATCGACCGCCACCTTTAAGTGTTTGTATTGATTATGGAGAATGCGCAAGGCGTCGTCAAGGGCGGCATTAATGCGCACGGGCTCCACATAGGTTTGTGTCTGCCGGGACAGACCAAGGAGGCTCTTGACAATTGCACCCGCCCGCCGGAGTTCATTCAGGGAAAAGAGAAGATCATCCTCGACATCACCGCGGGCTTTCTCCACCGCATCCCATTGACGGATGGACTCTACGCTGGTCTGGATCAGGCTCGATGCGCTGGCTATTGGATTGTTGAGTTCATGTGCGGTGCCTGCGACGAGTTGCCCGATCGCTGCCAGGCTTTCCGACTGGATGAGCTGCTTTTGTGTGCGGTCCTTTTCTTCCAGGGCACGCGTCAGGTCGGCTGTTCTTTGCTCGACTTTCTTCTCCAGTTCCAGATTCATCTTTTCCAGGGCTTCATACATTCTTGCGTTATCAATGGCCGTCACGCTCTGATTGGCAATCGTGGACAGCAATTCCATATCCTCCTGCACGAAGAGCTGACCTGATTTTTTTTGACCCAACCCGATGAATCCGATCATGTGATCCTTGGAAATCAACGGTACCAGCAAGACGGCATGTAGCTCATCAAAAACTTGAAGTATCTCCTGTTTATGATTGAATCGTCTTGGTTTCCTCTCAATCACAGATTTATTCAACGGCCCTTTGTATACCTCCAGAAAAGCGATAACCGGATGCGTACCATCCATCGGGATGTCACATTTACCCGCCGCAGACTCATTCCGATGCGGATAATTCTGAAAACGATCCTGTTCGTCGCTATAAATAAAAAGACAGACCTGCGTCACCTGCAGGGCCGCATCGATGGAGTCCAGCAGAAGTTTTTTTATCTGGTCAAACTTCAGCAGCGATGACATTTCGCCGCTGATATCCTTGAGCAACTGATGGTAATTATACCGGCCCCTGAAAAAAAGGCGATCGATAAAGGTCTGCACTTTTTTGCGGATCGGATCGAACAACAGGATCACGAGAAGGGCCAGGAACAAGGGAAGGATCAGGGGATACCTCTGTCCCGTCTCCCAGAAAAGGGTGTTAAATAGGGCGATGAGGGCCACGTAAATGATCGTCAGCACTGCCGTCAGGATAAAATAGGCCGTCCCCTTGCGGATTAGAACGCCAATATCCAGCAGATCATATTTCAGCACACCGAAAGCGAGAAAGACCGAGGGAATAAAACTGAAATTTCCCATGGGATAAATCTCGAAACCCGTGACGGGCAGGATATTGAGCGCAACAAGCAAGGCGCTTATCCCCATGCCCCCCAGAATGTATTTGATCCGGTTTTTCCGGTGGTTGTCATGCGTCGCTTTCATCGCCTCAAACAACACGAATAAACAGTAAAAAACCGTAAAAAAGGACAAGCCGGAAAAGACATGAAAAACCGGACCGGCCTTGGCAATGGTCCCGAAGGGATATTCGTGGAAACCACTGATAAACCCATCCGAAAAAACAAAAAAGAGAAACGAAAAACTCATAAGATAGGCGCCCATTTCGAGCCATCGCCTGCTTTTCAGGCGCAGAAAGGCATGCACAAACTGGATGTAGATGGGCGGACTTCAATCAAATGATAATCCAATGTAGTCCATAATGGATGATAACACATTAATTCTGTTTGTTTTATATAGTCTGTTTGTTTTATACTGTCCGAAGAAATCCATTGACATACCCCCAATTTGGGGGTATATTATAGGTAAATATACCCCATGCCAAACCATATACCCCCAAAAGGAGGTAAAAGCCCATGTCTCTGAGTGATGTGAAGATTCGGAACAGCAAGCCCAAAGAAAAGCCGGTAAAGATATTTGACGGGAGCGGTCTCTTCCTGCTTGTTACACCACAGGGGGGAAAGCTATGGCGGATGAAATACCGCTATGACGGTAAAGAAAAACTGCTTGCCCTGGGCAGCTACCCAGATGTTTCCCTATTCGATGCCCGACAGCGCCGGGATGAAGCCCGGAAGCAGCTTGCACATGGTATTGACCCTGGAGCCGTCCGTAAGGCACAAAAGCAAGCGGAGACAGAGGAAACAGAAACCTTTGAGGTGATAGCGTGTGAATGGTACGAAAAATTTAAGGCCAAATGGTCTCTGGGCCATACCTTAGCATCCATGAAGCGTTTTGAATATGATATTTTCCCGTGGATAGGAAAACGATCGATTGTAGAAGTCAAAGCCCCAGATATTTTGAAGATCATTCGCCGTGTAGAGAGCCGGGGCGCACCCGAGACGGCACGAAGAATACAAACCCTTATCGGCCAGGTTTTCAGATACGCAGTTGCCACGGGAAGAGCCGAACGCGATCCAACAGGCGATCTTAAAGGGGCGTTACCGCAACCACTGAAAAAACACCACGCAGCGATAACGGACCCGAAAGATGTTGCCCCCCTTCTCAGGGCCATAGACGGCTATAATGGGCATTTTGTTGTAAGGTGTGCTCTAAGGCTTGCGCCCCTGTTTTTCGTTCGCCCGGGGGAATTACGTCATGCAGAGTGGGCGGAAGTTGATCTTGACGAATCTGTCTGGAATATCCCTGCGTACAAAATGAAGATGAAACAAGCGCACATCGTACCCCTATGCCGTCAGGCCGTTGAAATCCTCACAGAGTTGAAGGAATTGACAGGGACATACAAGTATGTTTTCTGTTCTATGAGATACTCTGTTAGGCCTCTAAGTGTAAACACACTAAATGCAGCACTCCGAAGCATGGGTTTTGACAAAGACACCATGACCCCGCACGGATTCCGGGCAATGGCGCAGGACAATCCTTGATGAAGTCCTCCAAGTGAGACCGGACTTCATCGAGCATCAACTTGCCCATGCTGTCAAAGACCCGAACGGGAGGGCCTACAATAGGACGGCGCACCTTGTCGAGCGACGGTTGATGATGCAAAAATGGGCGGATTATCTTGACGGATTGAAACAGGGCGCAAAGGTATTGCCAATTCAGAGGAAGGCATAAAGATTTTTCAAGGGATAGGGAGGCCACCCGACAAGCCGGTTATCCTGGCAGGTTTCCCCGACTTAATCACCAGGTGAGCAAACAGGAGGCGCAAATGTTGAAAAGATGGTTAACCGGATGGGACTTGCGAGACCGATGGAGCATAACGCAGTCAGATCTTGCTGATATGATCTTGGGTGGAGAAATAGTTGCCCATGAACCGGAAACCCTCAACCCCATTGATGTTCAAAAAGAAAAGAAATATATCTCATACCTGCACAATAATCCACGCGCTCCAGAGCGAGCTTTGATTCCGACGCTCATCGACAGGGCATTTGAGCTTAGCTTCAGGGCTTCCGATGTGGCGGCATATGAGAACCTTAATGGAATAGTGCCTCATGAATCGACCGCACGTGCAGATCATATGGATGCAAGTGACCGAAAGCCGGAAGCTTCAACCCCTGATGAAACTAAGCAGGATAGACCGAATGTGCGCAAAACTGTTGCCCTTGAAGGTGTTAAAACGTTTAAAAAAAATCATCCCAATCTGACACAAAAACAGGCGGCGGCGATGGTCAACGAGTGGTTAAAGGATAATGAACTTGAACAATATAGCGAGAAGCATTTAATTAAAATAATCAAACCCTTAAAATTCAAACCAGGAAAACCAGGAAGACCACCGGAAAAATAATTGGATCATTTTTACATCTTCCAATATTCCAATTAAACAGTAACTGCACAATATAGTTACGGTATAAATTGGAAGATTTTTTAAACCTCCTCTTTTGTAAATAATCAATTTTCATCATTATATCAATAGGTTATGCTGCCTCACAATAAAAAAGGAGGTAGCATATGTCGAGAGATTCAAAAACACCAACAGTACAAGAGCTTCCCCAGGCCGGTCTTTTGAGAATTAAGCAAGTACTTAAATTTATTCCAGTATCGCGTTCTAACTGGTGGGCTGGAGTCAAGGCTGGAAGGTATCCTGCGCCCGTGAAGTTATCGGCACGCGTGACATGCTGGCGGGCTTCAGACGTCCGACGTGTAGTGGAAGGGGGTGAACCATGATTCAGTGCAGACCTGATATTATGACCATTATGGAGCGTGAAGGGCTTGAACTTCGGCAACGAGGCAGATTGTGGTGGGCCCCCTGTCCCTTTCACGATGAAAAGACACCATCCTTTGCTATCAATCCTGAACGGCAGCGCTTCTGCTGCTTCGGATGCGGCGAGAAAGGCGACGTCATCACATTCGTTCAGAGGCGCCATGACCTGAATTTCAAGGAAGCACTGATCTACTTGGGACTTGACGGTGATATCAAGGCCACGAAGGTTGACCGGCAGCGGGAGACCAGGAAACGGCAGCTCCTGCGCAACTTCGAGACCTGGCGGCGGCAGAGATACATGGAACTATGTCAGACGCACCGTCTCTGTCTCGATAAGACCGCCGATATTCGGACGATGGAAGACTTGGATCGGGCAGCGGATGCTTACCACATGCTGCCGGGCATCGTATATGAGCTGGATACCCTCCAATTCGGCGACAATGTGGACAGGCTGGCCCTGTATCAGGAGGTGAGGCGATGACGAAGGACGAGATGGCAGATGCCTTGATCAAAATCCATGGGGAAGCAGAAAAGCCGACCGAAGAAGAGAATAAAAAGCAGATATCCAAGACAAAACGCTTGATCAAACTGGCCCTGGACGAAGCAGAGCTGTTCCACGATGCGGAAGGGAAGGCCTACGCAACAATCCGTCGAGATGGGCACCACGAAACGTCTTCTCTACGAAGCAAAGCCTTCCATACTTGGCTGACTGGACGGATATGGGCTGAGATTAAGGAAGGATGTGGCAAACAGATTTTACAGGATGCCTTGGGCACCATGGAAGCCCATGCAATTCACGAGGGAAGCTGCCACTCTGTTCACGTGCGGCTGGCGCCACACAGCGGCAGAATCTATCTGGACCTTGGAAGTGATCGCCATGACGTGGTGGAGGTCACCAGTGTCGGTTGGCGCGTCCTGGAAGATCAAAACATTGTTAAGTTCCGCCGACTATCCAGTATGGCGGCGCTCCCATATCCCAAGGCCGGTGGAAAAATCGAAAAATTAAAAAAATACATCAACATTGTCGGCCAAAAGGATTTCATCCTCGTCGTTGCCTTTATCCTGGTCTGCTTCCATCCATCGGGGCCGTTTCCCATCATTACCATTATGGGCGAACAAGGAAGTGCGAAGTCCACCCTGATGCGGGTTATAAAAGCCATCGTTGACGCAAGCACGGTTCCTTGTCGTTCAATGCCTGGGGACATACGCGATCTCGCCATCGCGGCACATAACTCAAGGGTCCTTTCATTCGACAATCTATCAAGTATGTCCGGGCCACTGTCCGATGCACTTTGTAGACTGGCAACCGGAGGTGGTTTTGCAACGCGAACTTTATACAGCGACGAAGAGGAAACCATCTTTGATACAAAGCGCCCGGTCATGTTGAACGGCATCGACAATGTCATTCGCCGTCACGACCTGGCAGATCGGGCGATTATCATCAACCTTGCTGCCATCCCTGAAGAAAAGCGCATCCCGGAAAATGAATTCTGGGCCGACTTTGAAGATGATGCCCCGGAAATCCTGGGGGCCATCCTGGATGCCGTAAGCTGTGCACTTCGGAACATCGACGCCGTGAAGTTGCCCTCATATCCCCGTATGGCTGATTTTGCGATGTGGGTGACAGCGGCGGAACCAGCACTTGGGTGGACACCAGGAACATTCGTGGAGGTGTATAGGCAAAACATTCACGAGGTAACGAGCCTAACCTTGGACGCTGATTTATTGGGGACAGCCGTTAGCGTCTTTATGGAAGATAAGACAGTATGGGAAGGGACGGCCACCGAACTTTTAGATGCGCTTGAGGCTAATGCGGATGAAAGGACGAAAAAGGCGAGAGGCTGGCCAAAGGCAGCACACGTTTTATCTGGGAAGTTGAGACTATCCGCAACGGCTTTGAGGACCCATGGGAGTGAAGTCACATTTTCGCAACGCACTGGCAAGCAAAAACTGATTCGATTGGAAAATGTGGGGAAAGTGAGCGTCACAAGCGTCATCGAAAGAAAAAATACCGTTAATGATTTTGATATTAAAGATAAATCTCCTATGACGCTTTCTAAGGACAGGAGCGTCACAGGAGCGTCATGTGGGCATGAGGAGCGGCACACGGACAGGATGAATGACGCTTCTCGCGACGCTAATGACGCTTATCTTTTCAGGAGCGTAATAAATCCAAAAAACAAAACAGACGACATATCAAGTAATTACGAAGTCAGTGACGCTCGTGACGCTAATGACGCTTCCATCCCTCCATCATTCCAAAAAGATGATCTACGGGAGGTGGCGTTATGAGAACGGGATTGCTTTCCGAGTTGTCGGTCATCGGCTATGAGATTTTCCTGGAAGGGGAAACCATCCGGTTGCGATACCAGAAGCCGCAACCGCTTCATGGGCCAGGCCGATTACCACCGCGTGCTGACCGAGATGCGCCTGAGCGATGGCACCCTGTTCCCCATTCCCATCACCCTGACCATCAACAAGGCCGACCTGCCCACCCGCGAGGAGTGGATCACGCTGCGCGACTCGCACAACTACATCATCGCCGTCATGCGCATCGAGGAGGTCTTCCTGCTGGGACCCCACCCGCGAGAGTGCGCCTGGTGCTCGGCTCCAACCGACCCGCGCCACCCGCTGGTCTCTGAGATGATCTCGTGGGGCGACCTGTGCATCTCGGGCGAGCTGAAGGTGCTCAACCCGCCCACCTATTACGATTTCGTCGAGCTGCGCCGCACACCGGCCGCAGGTGCGCGCGCTGTTCGAGCGAGATGGGCCAGGAAAAAGTGGTCGCCTTCCAGACGCGCAACCCCATGCACCGCATCCACGAGGAACTGACCAAGCGCGCCGCCGAGAAGGTGAACGGGCGGCCTGCTCATCCACCCGGTGGTCGGCCTGACCAAGCCCGGCGACGTGGATCACTTCACCCGCGTGCGCACCTACAAGGCGCTGGTGGACCACTATTACGACCAGCAGAAGACCGTGCTCAGCCTGCTGCCGCTGGCCATGCGCATGGCTGGCCCGCGCGAGGCGCGTCTGGCATGCCATTATCCGCCGCAACCACGGCGCCACGCACTTCATCGTCGGCCGCGACCACGCCGGCCCCGGTAATGGACAGCACCGGCAAGCCCTTCTACGGCCCCTACGAGGCCCAGGAGATGCTCACCCAGTACGCCGGCGAGACCGGCGTGACCCCGGTGCCCTTCGAAGAGCTGGTCTACCTGGTCGGACGAGGAGCGCTATGAGGAAAAGGGCAAGGTCCCCGCGGGCGCCAAGATCGCCTCGATCTCGGGCACGCAGGTGCGCGATGACTACCTGGCCAAGGGCAAGCCGCTGCCCGAGTGGTTCACCCGCAAAGAGACCGCCGAGATCCTGGCCGAGGTCAACCCGCCGCGGCACAAGCAGGGCCTGTGCATCTGGTTCACCGGCCTGAGCGGCTCGGGCAAATCCACCGTGGCCCAGGCGCTGATGCCCATGCTGCTGGAGCACGGCCGCCAGGCCACCGTCCTGGACGGCGATGTGGTGCGCACGCACCTCTCCAAGGGTCTGGGCTTTAGCAAGGAAGACCGCGACACCAACATCCTGCGCATCGGCTTCGTGGCCGGTGAGATCGCCCGCCACAACGGCACCGTCGTCTGCGCGGCGATCAGCCCCTACCGCCAGGCGCGCAACGAGGCCCGCAAGATGGTTGGCGAGAACTTCATCGAGGTGTTCGTCAACACGCCGATCGAGGTGTGCGAGGAGCGCGACATCAAGGGTATGTACGCCAAGGCGCGCCGCGGCGAGATCAAGGGCTTTACCGGCATCGACGACCCCTATGAGGAACCGTTGAACCCGGAGATCATTCGCTGGAGACGATCGGCCTGACCCCCGAAGAGAACGCCCGCAAGATCATCAATTATCTGGTCGAGCGTGGCTTCCTGCTGGAAAAGTAAGTCAAGACAAACAAAAAGATGCGCTGCGTGGCGAAGCCACGCAGCGCATCTTTTTGTTTGTCTTACCCGCCCAGCCACCAGGTGATCTGGGCGATCACAATACCTAACAAGAAACCACCCATCACCTCCAATGGGGTGTGCCCCAGCACCTCGCGCAGTTGCTCCTCTTTGAGCGGGTGCCCGGCAGCCATGTCGCGGATCATGGCATTGATCAGCTCGGCGTGCTTGCCCGCCTGGCGGCGGATGTTGGTGGCATCGTAGATCACCACCATGCTCACCGCCACGCTCAGGGCAAACAGGCTGGTGTTATAGCCGTCGAACAGGCCAATGGCATGGGAAATCCCGACCATCAGCGCCGTATGGGAAGAAGGCATGCCGCCCGGGGCAATCAGCAAGGCCCAGTTCCAGCGGTGCGTGCGCAGGTACTCCAGCGGCACCTTCATAAGCTGGGCCAGGCTCCAGGCGACCAGGCCTGCGATCAAAACATGGTTATGCAGCATCGGCATCAGGCACCTCAATCCGGGGGATTGAAATCCACCAGTTCGTCGCCAGAGAGGGTCTGGATCTTGAGCTCGGCTTGCTCCAACAGCCCGGTGCAGAAGCGCGCCAGCGCCTGGCCGCGCTCGAACAGGGCCAACGATTCGTCCAGCGAGCGCTTTTCCGCTTCCAGCACCGCCACAATACTTTCCAACTCGGCCAGTGCTTCTTCATAGGTCAGCGATTCAATCGGAGCGGGTTGTGTTTTGGAGGGGGACATTGATCATCTCCTTAGGTGGACGTAGCCCAGGAATGGGCTCAGGCCGGTTTTTCTACCTTGACATCGAATGAGCCGTCGCTCACCCGCACATGAAGTTTTTCGCCGGGAAGGGCCTGCCCGGTGCGATGGATCACCTGCCCATCCGCGGCCGTGACCAGGGCAAAGCCGCGCTCCAGTACCGCCAGGGGGTTGAGCGCCTCCAGGCGCATGCCCGTACCGCCCAGGTGGGCGCGTCTGCAAGGCCAGGCTGTGCCCTGCGGCGGTTGCCAGGCGGTGCAGCAATTCATCCATGCGCTGGCGATCAGAGCGCAGGCGGGCAAGCGGGGAGTGCAGCAGCAGGCGGTTGTGCGCATCGGCCAGCGCCCAGCGCCGCTGATCGAGGCCCGCCGCAGCTGTGCGATCCAGGCGCATGACCAGATCGAGCACGCCTGCGCGCAGCTCGCTGCCATCGGGCGTAGCCAGCTCAGCCGCCGCCGTGGGTGTGGGAGCGCGCAGGTCGGCCACAAAATCGGCGATGGTGAAATCCGTCTCATGCCCAATCCCCGTGATCACCGGCGCCGGCGAGGCGGCGATGGCGCGCGCCACGCCCTCATGGTTGAAGGCCCACAGATCCTCGATCGACCCGCCGCCGCGCGCCACCAGGATCACATCGGGGCGGGCCGCCCGGTTCAGATTTTGCAGTGCGGCGATGATCGACAGCGGGGCCTCGTCGCCCTGTACCGGGGTCGGCGCCAGCACCACACGCGCCAGCGGATAGCGCCGCAGCAAGATGTTGAGCATATCGCGCAGCGCCGCCCCCGTGGGCGAAGTGACAATGCCAATGCACTGCGGCAGCAGCGGGATGGGGCGCTTGCGCTGTGGGTCGAACAGGCCTTCCGCCTCTAACTGCGCCTTGAGGTGCAAAAATTCGCGGTACAATGCGCCTTCTCCAGCCGGGCGCAGCAGGTCCGCATACAATTGGTACTGCCCGCCTGCTTCGTAGATGCTGACCGCGCCATGAGCTTCGATACCGTCGCCATCGCGGGGCAGGAAGGTTTGACGCATGGCCGTATTGCGCCACATCACACAGCGCAGCGAGGCGCCGCTGTCTTTGATGGTGAAATACAGGTGACCGGAGGCCGGTCGGGAGAAATTCGACACCTCCCCCGTCACCCACACATCTTGCAGCAGGGCATCGCTTTCCAGCAGACCGCGCAGGTGGCGGGTCAGCTCCGTCACCGAGAGGGCGGGGGGTTGAAAAAGGCTCATCTGGCTCATGAATGCAGAGGATACTCGCAATGGGGCAGGCTGTCAACCATCGGGATTCACCCACCCCCAACCCTCCGAAATTGGAGGTTCACAGCGGGCAAAGTCCGCTGTGAACCTCCAATTTCGGTGGATTTCTTTGATACAATAGCAATATGGATCACCTCTACACACCCTGGCGTATGCGTTACATCAATGGCGAAAGAGAAGAGGGCTGTGCCTTTTGCAACCAGGCCCAACTGCCCGACTGCGCCGAGAACCTGATCATCCACCGCGACAAGCGGGCATTCGTGATTCTGAACCGCTTCCCCTACACCAACGGACACCTGATGGCAGTGCCTTACCAGCACGTCTCCACGCTAGAGGCCCTGGATGCAGAGACCCGCGCAGAGATGATGGAGCTGGCCTGCCGCTCCGTGGATGTGCTGCGAGGCCTGTACCATCCCCATGGATTCAACATCGGCATCAACATGGGCGAGGCCGCCGGGGCAGGCATCGCCGAGCATATCCATCTGCACGTGGTGCCGCGCTGGACCGGCGACGCCAGTTTTATCTCTGTGTTGGGGCAAACGCGCATCCTGCCGGAAACGCTGGAAGACACCTACCACCGCGTGCTCCAGGCCTGGCAAGAAAAGTGATTTCTAAAACGAGACACTCGCTTGGTAAAATCACTTTGTAAATACCCTTGCCCGAAAATTGCACAATCGCAAAACTAGGGTATAATGGGGGTCTGTATTTCATTTTGAATCGGAGTAAATAACCAATTATGGATCAGAACAATGCCCTGGCTGGGCAGGAGGCAATGCCCGAAAACCCCCAAACTGCCGAAACCACATCAGATGATCGCCCGGTTAACAGCGGTGGTGCAATGGAACAACTCTTGCAGGAGGAAGGCCTGACCCTAGACTTTCCCAAGCAAGGCGAAATTCGCCCCGGCGTGATCGCCAGCATTGGCGAGAACGAGATCATGATCAGTGTAGGCACCAAATCGGAAGGCGTAATCAGTGGGCGGGAGAAAGACCAGATCCCCGCAGAAACCCTGGCCACCTTCCAGATTGGCATGGAAATTCCCGTGTACGTGCTCAATCCAGAAGACCAGAACGGCACGCTGGTGCTCTCTTACCTCCGCGCCCGTGAAGAGCAGGATTGGCTCGATGTCGAGGAATTGATGCGCTCGGGGAGTTCCTATGATGGCGCCATCATTGGCTACAACAAAGGCGGCCTGATCGTGCCCGATCGGCACGCTGCGTGGTTTTGTCCCGGCCTCACAGGTCAGCGTTATGCGCCGGCCTGAATCGAGCCAGGAAAACGCCGAAGCCCGCTGGAGCAAGATGGTGGGCGAACCGATCAAGGTGCAGGTGATCGAAGTGGACCGGGCAGCGTCATCGCCTGATCCTCTCGGAGCGCTCTGCGCTGCAGGAAACCCGCGAGACGATCAAAGATCGCCTGCTGGACGAACTGCAGCCCGGTGATGTGCGTGCCGGTCGGGTGACCAGCCTGGCAGATTTCGGCGCCTTCGTCAACATTGACGGCGCGGATGGCCTGGTGCACCTCTCCGAGATCAGTTGGGAGCGCATCGAGCACCCCAATGAAGTGCTCAAGGTCGGTCAGGAAGTCAAAGTCAAAGTGATCTCGGTGGACCAGGAGCGCAAGCGCATCGGCCTGTCTATCCGCCAGATGCTCGACGACCCCTGGCTGGTGAAGGCGCAAAGCCTGAAAGAAGGCCAGTTGGTGGAAGGCACCATCACCCACCTGACCAAATTCGGCGCATTTGCCCGCCTGGGCGATGACCTGGAAGGCCTGATCCACATCTCAGAGCTGAGCGAGAAGCGCATCAACCACCCCAAAGAGGTGGTCAAGGAAGGCGATGTGGTTGCCCTGCGGGTGATCCGCATCGACGCCGAGCGCCGCCGCATTGGTTTGAGCAAGCGCAAAGTTGAACTCCCCGGCTTACGCCGACCTGGATTGGAAGATGGAAATGGCTGGCGAAGTTGGCGGCCCGCAAGAGCCCCCCGCTGAAGAACCTGTCGTCGAAGAGCCTGTCGTCGAAGAGCCCGTCGTCGAAGAGCCTGTCGTCGAAGAGCCCGTCGTCGAAGAACCCGTCGCCGAAGAGCCCGTTGCCGAAGAGCCTGTCGTCGAAGAGCCTGTCGCCGAAGAACCCGTCGTCGAAGAGCCCCCGGCAGAAGAGCCACCCGCCGAAGAGCCGCCTGCGGAAGAGAAGCCCCGCAGAAGAAACCCCCGGCAGGATAATTCTTACATCTAACCCCTCCCCAACAATCGGGGAGGGGCTTTTAGATTCCCCCTTCCCAGCGGGAAGGGGGGCGGGGGGATGGGAGATGGGGAGTAGTTATGTTCTAACAGAACATATATATTCCCCATCCCTTTTCTCTGGTAGAATTCAATTGGATAAAATCCCTCGCCATCATACGGGGGAATTGGATGATTCACACTCATCTCCGGGGGCGGGCCCCACCCACCCCCGTATTTTACTGGTATTGGTTTACTTCGTGATCAGATCAGGAGGTATCACGATGTCTGGAATGAAGCTTTTTACACAGCGAGCACGCAGAGTGTTGAGCCTGGCGCATGAGCAAGCTGAACGGATGCGCCAGGGCTATATTGGCACCGAGCACCTGCTCCTGGGTTTGATCCAGGAGGAGGGCGGCGTGGCCGGGCGGGTACTGCGCGAATTGGGCCTGGAGGCCGTGCGGGTCGAGGAAGTGATCACCCGCATCACCGGCGTTGGGCAAGGGCAGCCCGCCAAGATCGACCTTTCGCCGGGGACGCAGAAAGCGCTGGAACTGGCGGTAGAAGAAGCCCGCAAGATGGGCCATCACTACATGGGCACCGAGCACCTGCTCTTGGGGCTGGTGCGCTTAGACGAGGGCGTGGCCATCGATGTGCTGCGCAAGATGGGCGTGACGCCCGAGCAGATCCGCCGCCAGACCCGCCGCGTCTTGGAGGAGGGCTCGCCCGATAGCTCCACCGCCCAGCCGCCCAGCCGCGCCGCACCCCGTAGCGCGAGCAACCTGCCGCCGGCAAAGAAGAAAAAGGCCGCAAGACCCCCATGGTAGACCAGCTGGCCACCGACCTGACCACCCTGGCTGAGGAAGGCAAGCTGGACCCGGTGATCGGGCGGCAGATGGAGATCGAGCGCGTCATCCAGATCCTGGCCCGCCGCACCAAGAACAACCCCGCCCTGATCGGCGAGCCCGGCGTAGGCAAGACTGCCATCGTCGAAGGCCTGGCCCAGCGCATCATCGAGGGCGACGTGCCCGCACCGCTGCTCAACAAGCGCGTGCTGCAGTTGGATGTTGGCTCGCTGGTGGCCGGGACGATGTACCGCGGCCAGTTCGAGGAGCGCCTGAAGCGCGTCATCGACGAGCTCAAATCCTCTGGCTCGATCCTGTTCATTGACGAAGTCCACATGCTGGTCGGCGCTGGCGCGGCCGGTTCCTCCGTTGACGCCGCCAACATCCTCAAGCCGGCCCTCTCGCGCGGCGAGCTGCAGGTCATCGGCGCAACCACGCTGGACGAATACCGCAAGCACATCGAAAGTGACGCCGCCCTGGAACGGCGCTTCCAGCCCATCATGGTGGATGAGCCTAGCATTGACGAGACCATCGCCATCCTGCGCGGCGTCCGCTCCGCCTATGAGGAGCACCACCGCCTGACCATCGCCGACGAGGCCCTGGACGCTGCCGCCCACCTTTCGGCCCGCTACGTCACCGAGCGCTTCCTGCCTGATAAGGCCATTGACCTGATCGACGAATCCTCCTCGCGCGTGCGCATGTACAAAAGCGCCGCGGCCAAGATCGGCCAAGGAGGTGGTCACCCGCCTGCGCGAGCTGCGCCAATCTCACACTCTGGCGATGGAAGAAGGCCACACCGATGAGGCCGATGAGCTTCAGCACAAGATCGACGAGACCAACCAGCAGTTAGAGTTCCTGCGCACCGGCTGGGACCGGGCGAACAGCCCGGTGGTAACCGCCGAAGATATCGCCGAGGTGGTCTCGATGTGGACAGGCGTGCCGGTGATGCAGATCGCCCAGGAAGAATCACAGCGCCTGCTGCAAATGGAAGAGGAACTGAACAAGGCCATTATCGGACAAGAAGAGGCCATCCAGGCCATCTCCAAAGCCGTGCGGCGTGCCCGCGCCGGTCTGAAAGACCCGCGCCGCCCCATCGGCTCCTTCATGTTCCTGGGACCTACCGGCGTGGGCAAAACCGAGCTGACCAAAGCGCTGGCGCGCTTTATGTTCGGCAGCGAAGATGCCCTGGTGCAATTGGATATGTCCGAGTTCATGGAGCGTCACAGCGTCAGCCGCCTGGTGGGCGCGCCGCCCGGTTACGTGGGCTATGACGACGCCGGGCAGCTCACCGAAGCCCTGCGGCGGCGGCCTTACTCCATCGTCGTCTTTGACGAGGTGGAAAAGGCTCACCCCGAGGCGCACAACATGCTCTTGCAGATCATGGAAGAAGGGCATCT